>CAZJJZ010000041.1:1361-1571 GCA_964546505.1 uncultured Candidatus Peribacteria bacterium | reverse complement strand
TGAGCCTAAGATTATCTGCAAAAAGAAAATTCTTCGATTAATAAGTTTTTAAAACGTTTAGGTATTTTTTGATTTCAAAGCAAAATTTTGGTAAAGCTTATTCTAAATTTGGTTTAAAATTTGGTCTGAAAAGTGGATCCTTGAAGGTGATTCATTAATTCTAAGTTCAATTTTTTGCTTTTCGCTTATATTTTTTCTGTTTCTTTTATC
>CAZJJZ010000041.1:726-1336 GCA_964546505.1 uncultured Candidatus Peribacteria bacterium | reverse complement strand
ATCTTTTGGTTGTTTTTAGGTTTTTTACCTGATACGTAATGACTGTAGCGAAAATTAGTTACTCGCCCATTACCAATGTATTCATTCTCACTAATCGCATCGTTGCCCAGGTCTTCCACCTCCTGCGAGACCCAAAATCTTTGATTTTCTTTGAACCAGGTGGTATTCAGCGTTTTGGTACTGTCCAAAATTGCTTTGATGTCTGCGGGCCAAATGTGTTTGGCGGCGTCAATTCGAATACCAGCGACTCCAAAGTCGATCAACTGATTCAAATAGGCTGCTATCTTACTTCGAACGTAATCCTGGCTTTGATCCAAATCCAATAATCCTTCTAGCTGGCATTCCCGGACCTCAAATATATTGTTAAAGTCATGGATGTTGCCATCAGATGTCTGGCATTTCGGATCATTGAAATCAGGGATGCCATATGGGACACAAGGAAACTGCTCATTATGACGATGACCTTGGAAGGTGCAACCAGCACTACCAACTCCATCTTGATTGTCTCCAGTCATATGATTGAGAACAGCGTCGACAATGATGCTTGAAAAAGTTTATTATTGCTTAGTCTTTTGTGGCTTCGAAATCTTATTGTCTGACTGAAATCAAG
>CAZJJZ010000041.1:0-705 GCA_964546505.1 uncultured Candidatus Peribacteria bacterium | reverse complement strand
AGCTGAATCGTGATTTTCAGAGTCCAAGTTTTTTAGATATCGGCAGGTGTTCACTTAGCAGCCGCATTGAAAAATGGATATTTTATCTTTTAAATGTAGACTTTCCCACTGGCGAGCGAGTGGAGCTTTGGGCTCTCAAATTTTCTTCAATCCTACTTGGACTCAAGCAGATTCGTTCGCTTACCGTACTCCATAGCTATTACATGTTGCAATCATTTGCGCAAACTCTGCCTCTGTTCCACCTCGGCTCGTCAGCTTATAGCTGACCGGCTGGTATCGTATCCACCATGGGTGATCACCGACTAAAATATGTTCTTGAGGTGGCGAAATTTGAATGGCTCCATATCCCCAATCCTTCAACAATGCACATTCTTTTGCGATGTCAGTCCATTTCCATTCCATAAGTTCGACAATGGTGACCATATTGTTATCAACGGTCTTATATTGAGGCCAGTCATCATAAGTACCTGCGCTTACAAGAAAAATGATGCAGCAGGAAGCAAAAATTAGAAAAAACTGCTTCATTTTTTGTCAAATAGGTATAGCTTACTGCTGTGCAAGGGTTGGAGCAACTGAAATAGTTAGCAATTTATAGACTTATGCTTATCAGTAACTATCTTATCACTTTAAGCAGCTTTTCGAAGAGTAAAAAATTACACTCTTTCCCTACACGACGCTCTTCCGATCATCGGAAGAGCGTCGTGT
>CAZJJZ010000040.1:1387-1621 GCA_964546505.1 uncultured Candidatus Peribacteria bacterium | reverse complement strand
AAGGACCTGGTCGAATCCCTCCAGAATTCTCAAGTTTACACCCATGCATGAAAGCCGGGAGTAACAGAGAAAAAGAAACGGTTTTGTAATATTTACCAATTAAATGATAATTATTATCATCATCATTATTCACCAGTTAATATCATTAAAGTATTATAAACCTGTTCATTTTCTCCATCACCAACGTCTGGAATCGCTACAGGCGAAATGTTAGATTGTGGTAGAGCAGGACTG
>CAZJJZ010000040.1:868-1318 GCA_964546505.1 uncultured Candidatus Peribacteria bacterium | reverse complement strand
TACACGCCGTTTCACTGTCTGCGATTTGCCGGCCAAAGTCGCGGCGCTACATTCCCAGTGGCGACCCCAATTCACCGTTTTTTGATACCGTTGAAGGGCAGCCATCAACTGATCTTGTGGAGCATCTCCCGGATACAAAATGCGTACCAATGCTTCTTCCGGGTCCCCAGGATGCCATACTAAAAAAATTTTATTGTAAAGCTTTCTATTTGGGCTTCAGTGATCAAAACTTTATTTTTTCTTTGTTTAAATTGAAGAACAATAAAATCCACATGCTGTTTTTCTTTTTAGAGTCCCCCCCCCCTCAGTTCGATATGTTCCGATGAAATGTCAACACTTCAAAATTTATCGAAACTCTCGTGCCCGATAAATTCTTTTCCTTTCATAAAAAATGTGCATAAGCTATAAAAATAGCAGTAAGATGGAAAATTTACCGAGTATAAAAGCGCC
>CAZJJZ010000040.1:0-816 GCA_964546505.1 uncultured Candidatus Peribacteria bacterium | reverse complement strand
AATTCTAACTTTCCAGTGTGGAATTTCTACATTAGAATCAGTGGGGCCAAAGGAGCGGACGGTCCTGTTGCCGCTGCGACTGGAACAATGTAAGGATCCGGAGTAATTCCTAAGGCAGTCAAATGACGTCGAACCGCCCCGCTTTCCGCCTCCATGTCTACAATTAGGGGGCGCGGTTGATCGGCCACCTTCTCAGGGAAGTTGCCCAACACCCCTAAAACCTTCGGATGCATTGAACGACCGCCGAGTGCTAGTCGCTCCAATACACTCCAAAGGCCAGAATTGTTCACGCGAGTTGAGATCACCTTGAAAATTTTCATAGTTTTAAAATTATTTGTTCTTTTTTTCAAAACAAAAAGATTATGACGAGACTAATGAAAACAAAATATTTGGCTAAAATTTAAAGGATTAGGCTTAAGCCCCAAACAGTAAAACATAAAAAAACACTATTAGACATAGGTCGCAGACCAAGATCAAGAGAAATAATTAGGCTTACAGCATCAACCGCATCAAAATATCGAATGAACGGCCAAACTTGCGAGCGTCGTTGATATCCACCATCAATCATCGCCAAAAATCCATCGACCCCAAAGAGCGCAGAATCGCCATCTCCAGCAGGGAAGACGTAGAAAGTCGGACGATTGAATCGCATGTTGCCGGTAGTTTCGGCGGGTGGCAGTAATTCGCTCAAGGGAGTGTGATGTATGAAACGTGATAGGAATTTTTGCAAGTCACCAGCGTATTCTGCCGCTCCAGCCGGCGGCGGATTCACCACTATTTCAACCGACTGATTGGAGAATTTCGTAAAGAAGGCTA
>CAZJJZ010000039.1:0-2703 GCA_964546505.1 uncultured Candidatus Peribacteria bacterium | reverse complement strand
AAATCGGTCAGACGATCCAATTGAGTAAACCAGAAAATTTAGATGAAAATTAACCCAACAAAAAATAAAAAACCAACCATGAAAAAGATCATTTTAACCCTTAGTCTCGTTGGCTTGCTCTTTTCAACAGGGCAAGCGCAAGACACCACCAGCACCGAAAACGCTGCCAAAAAACGACTCATTATTAGATATCAAGATGGCAAGTGGGATACAACCTTTGTTGATTCTAAGAAGGTTGACTCCAAAAATGAGTTCAATATTGATATGGAAGTTGGTGGAAAAAGTGACGAAGAAGAGGACTCTGATTTTCGTTCTGAGATGAAAGAGTTAAAGAAAGAGCTCAAAGAAGTTAAGCCAAAAAAGCGTAAAATTGACAAAAGTGCCTTTTTATTAGACATTGGATCTAACGGGTTTATGCAAAATGGCAACCTCGGTTTAACCGGTAGTAATTTGGCCCTTCGCACCGAAAATGGCTTGAGCAAATCAGTAGGATGGGGCTTCACTTTCGCCCGCTCTGAAAACTTGATTGCTCAGAAGCTTCGCCTAATGTATGGATTGGGTTTTGAATTTAACAATTACCGATTACGCGACGATAGCCTGTTAAGTGTTCGCCGAGATACCGTATCTTTTTTGGGTGCAACACCTGATTTAACCCTTAATACCATGCACATGAGTTGGATTAATGTGCCCCTCATGTTACAGTTTTCTTCAAATCCATACCGTAAGAGCAAGTCATTCAATTTGGCTGTAGGTGGTGAATTTGGTCTGAGAATTGGTAATCTGAGAACCAACCAACGTTATGATCTGGGCAACGATATTTATCGAACCGTGAGCACCCGAGGACCGCAGAATACAAATCCAGTGAAAATGAGTTTAGTGGCTAGAGCAGGTTACGGTAAAACGGATGTATTTGTTCGCTACGGAATCACAGAGCTATTCCGACAGAACGTAGCAGGCAACCCAGATGCTATCCCTGTAATGGCCGGTATCAGCTTCCGGCTTTAATTAAAGCCGATAAATAAAAAAGCGAATGTCAAATGGCATTCGCTTTTTTATTTAATTACATTTTGGATCAAATCTTGGAGCTCAACTAAATTGTAGGGTTTTAATAAGATAGCTTCAAAACCGAATCGTTCAATTTCAAGTCTGGTATCTTCGAATGTATCAGCGGTAAGGGCAATGATAGGAGTGGTGATTCCTTGTTCTCGAATCTTCTGAAAAGTATCAAAGCCGTTCATTTCAGGCATGTGAATATCCAGTAAAATAGCATCAAAGTTTTGGTTTTTAAGTTGATTGAGGGCCTCTTGACCGCTACTTACAGTAGTAGGATGAATACCCAACCTTTTTAAAATTTGAACGGCTAGTTTTAAATTGAGTAAGTTGTCATCTACAACAAGTATTTCTCTTGACTCCAATGCAACTTTAGGACTCATCAAAGCTTCTGGACCTAAATTGTTGTGAGCATCTCTTGCAAGTTTGAAGCTTAAAGTGAACCAAAATGTAGCGCCTTTTCCTAATGCACTTTTTAGTCCAATGCTGCCATCTTGTAGTTCTACAAGCTTTTTGCATATGGCCAATCCTAAACCTGTTCCACCAAATTTTCTGGAGTTGTGGTTGTCTACTTGAATAAAACGCTCAAATATATAGGCTTGGTTTTCTGAAGCTATCCCAATTCCTGTATCACGAATTTCAAACTTAATTTCAACAGCTTGGGTTGTCTTACTTAATAAGTCAGCATGTACTGATACGGTACCCGTTGAAGTGAATTTGATGGCATTGCTTCCTAAATTCAGTAGAATTTGATTGAGCCTGTACTGATCTCCAATGATATTTGTAGGTATATCCTTGTCAATTACAGAGAGAATTTCTATAGGTTTAGGAGCGGCAAGCGTTATCAGAGTACTCTGTAATTTTTGGAACAGGGTAGGGAGATGGAAGTTTTTGTTTTCAAATGAAATTTTTCCTGCTTCAATTTTGCTAAGGTCTAATAAGTCATTAATAATGTGTAGCAGACTGTTGGCAGCATGCTGAATCGTGAGGATGTCTTGATGCTGGTTGTTTTGCTTGAGCTGCTCATGCATTTGGTCTAATAAGCCAATAATGGCGTTCAAGGGCGTTCTTATTTCGTGGCTAACATTGCTTAAGAATGTCGATTTGGCTTTGTTAGCACTTTCTGCTTCATTTTTGGCAATTTCTAATTGTTCATTCACTCGTTTCAAAATCTCATTGGTAGCGGCTTGTTGATTTTTTTGAAGTGCCAGCGACTTATTCAATCCCCGAATTCTTACCGAGAAGAAAATCAAAACGACCATAACCAGTAAAATGGATCCAATAATGGCGATATAGAGTTTCTGTCTGTCTTGGTAGTTTTTAACTTGAACGGTCTTTTGGAAGAGCTCTTGATCTTTTTTTTCTAGGTCAAACTGCCTTTGCACATTATAAAGCGCTATTTCAGTTTCTTGATTGAGTATACTATCACTCAATTGGTGATATTGTTTGTAATAGCTTAATGCCTCATCGGGCTTTTTTAAATCTAAATATACAAGGTGGTACTTTTCAAGGATATCCACTTGAATGGACAATGCACCAATGCTTTCTGCATAAGCCCAAGCGCTATCGAGCATTTGCTTAGCCGGGTTTGCTTTGTTTAGCTTACGAAGTGCCTCCGCTTTGTTAGCAAAAGAAGTAGCTAAACCGTATTTA
>CAZJJZ010000038.1:0-2957 GCA_964546505.1 uncultured Candidatus Peribacteria bacterium | reverse complement strand
GTGAGCCATTACCTCACCAACTAGCTGATAGGCCGCAGGCACTTCCTAAAGCGCATTGCTGCTTTACCCTTTCGGGACCATCCGGTATTAGCCCTTATTTCTAAAGGTTATGCCCGACTTTAGGGGAGATACCAACGTGTTACTCACCCGTCTGCCGCTCCCAGGACCCTACATACTATTTTAGATAGTATACAGAGTCCTGGGCGCTCGACTTGCATGTATTAGGCACGCCGCCAGCGTTAATCCTGAGCTAGGATCAAACTCTCCAAATATAGAAAGTTCAAAATAATTTTTGAGTAGTGCTTACTGTTCAGAGTATGAACAGTTGCAAAATTTAAAACTCTTCTCTACTACACCCTGAATGTTAAAGTTCCAAATGTTTCCGGGGAAGATTGGCCATGGCGTGTAGTTGCCTAAAACCTTGCTCCCTCTCCGAAAGCATCGGCATCATATATAAACAGTTTTCCAAAGTCAAGAAAAATCTTAACTTTTTTTTAAATTAATTCTATGATATGATTAAATGGCTTTAAATTCAATAAAACAAATCATATGCAGGACGAACAAAATCAATCAATTTTGCAAAGTTTGTATCAAAATAAGATTTCAAACTCAATTTTGATACCAACCGTGATCGAAAAAACACATGCCGGGGAAAGAGCTTACGATATCTATTCTCGACTTTTAAAGGATAGAATTATTATGCTAGGAACAGGTATCGACGATACAGTGGCTAATAATATTATAGCGCAACTGCTTTTCCTCCAATCTGAGGATGCCAAAAAAGACATCACTATATATATACAAAGTCCAGGTGGAATGGTTACTGCCGGGTTAGCTATCTATGATACTATGCAGCATATTAAACCAGATGTCTCCACTGTATGTGTAGGTATTTGCGCTTCTATGGGCGCTGTTTTGTTGGCCGGTGGTGCTAAAGGAAAAAGGTTTGCACTACCCAATGCTGAAGTTATGATTCATCAACCACTTGGCGGAGCAAAGGGGCAAGCTTCTGATATCATTCTGCATGCCAACCACATCATCAAGACCAAAAACACTCTGAACGAAATTTTAGCCAAACATACAGGTCAAAAACTCTCCACTATTGAAAAAGACACCGATAGAGATAATTTCATGAGTGCAGATGAGGCTTTGAAATATGGACTTATTGATCAAATTATCTAACTAACATGAAAAAACGCACTTACTTCGCAGCGGTTTTGATGGCTATGAGCTTGACAGCTTGTTTTGGACCTTCAACCTCAGGTTCCACCAGCAGTTCCAATAGCCAACCTAGTACAGAGCAAAAAGCATACAATAATGGTGATATCTTTTTAACTTTTCCGGCAAATTGGGAAGTTATTCAGCCAGCAGATTTTACCAGTGATATTCCTTTTGAAACTCAGGTAGTGGTTCGTAATAATGTCAAAAACGAAATTTTCACAGCCACCACCGCAGTGACCAAAACCAATATTCCGGCCGGTACTCCCACAACTGATTTTGCACTGAGTCTGTTAAACAAGCAAAAATATGGTTTAATTGACTACAAAGAAACGTCAAGAGAAACTGTAAACATCAATGTTGGTGGTCAGGAGATTGAAACATATTTGGTAAAATTTGAAGCTAAAGAGAAACCAAATGATCAAACTTTACGTTATATACAAAAATTCGCGGTAAAAAATAATGCGGGATATGTAATTTTGGGCGCTACATCTTTACAAGAGAGTGAGACTGTAGTAAATAGTGTCGGCAACATCATTAATTCCTTCAAGGTTAACTAGTCTGATGTGCTCAGCTGGGATGGCGGAATTGGTAGACGCGCAGGACTTAAAATCCTGTTCCCCAAAAGGAGTGTGGGTTCGATTCCCACTCTCAGCACCATTAGGAACTACACATAAAAAGGTAGTTCCTTTTTGAAGTCAAACTGAGTTAGTTTTAGCCATTAGAGGAGTGTCACGAGAGTTTTTGACACTTCAGACAAACAAAAGTTCCACGACCAGCAACACGAGTTTTAGTAATTTTGGTTTGGCAGACATAACATGGATCACCTTTTCGGCCATAAACCTGTAGATAGAGCTGGTGTTTGCCAGAATCACCTTTTGTACCCACGAAATCCGCAATAGTGGTTCCACCATTGGCAATCCCCTCGCGCAGACATGTGATTATTGCTTGATAGAGCTTGGAGAAATCACTTTTTTTGAGTTTGGGTAGTGGAAATTCAGGATGTTTACCGATCGCAAAACAGATTTCATCGGCATAGATATTTCCAATACCTGTAATCAAAGATTGATCTAATAATTTAGCCTTTAATTTACCTTTTTGTGAGGCGAAAATTTTTTCCAAATGTGTTTGAGAGAATGTCTGACTTTCAAAAGGATCAATGCCCAAGCGTGCAATACCAGTGACTTGAGCGGTTTCAGAACGTTTAACCAACCAAATTTTCCCAAATTTCCGCACATCAGAGAAATAGAGTTTTTTAGCATTGGAAAAAGTAAAAGCCACCCGAATAAACTTTTTCTCACGATGCTGTTTATCAAACAGCAACATACCAGTCATCCGCAAATGCACGACGAGATCCATTTTCCCAGTCAGTTCGATAATGATGAATTTGCCAAAACGACGTACTTTCTCCACCACCCTACCCGGCAAATTCTCCTGCAAAAAATCAGCACTCGGCCAACAAGTACCAGGATTCAAAATCTCTACTTTCCAAAACTTAAAACCAATTATTTGTTGTTGCAAAGCACGTACGACGGTTTCAACCTCTGGGAGTTCAGGCATCAGGAGATGAATTTAGGGTATATTTTTGATGTGACCAATGGCCAAACATAAATATATTTATATTAAATCAAATATACAATAAACAATTCACAACCAAGTAAAAACCCAAAATCCCCCTCCCCCACCAAAGCATAGCAAAATCCCCATCAACTCCCCCAATTTTGCCCCACAACAAAACC
>CAZJJZ010000037.1:0-4453 GCA_964546505.1 uncultured Candidatus Peribacteria bacterium | reverse complement strand
ATACCAATACCAGACCAATAATGAAAATACTGATATGAACTTTTTGTCCCAGTAGAATGCTGACTGCTCCAAACAGACTGATGAGAATGTCGGTTCGGATACCAACAGGATTGGTGGAGGTACTATGATTGTGTTGCTTGGTTTTTTCTCTCTCCAAACCGATAATCGCCCCAACTAAAGTGGCGCCAAAGAGTTTGATAAACAAATCAGTGGTAATCAAATCATTCATGAGTAGTATTTATTTTTCATTATTTTAACATATTTTTGTATTTTTAAAAAGCCCCCGGAACGGGGGCTTGGTTTTGAATCACGAAAGTTGATTATTTGGCTGTTTTCTTAGCTGTCGCCTTTTTGGTTGTAGTTTTCTTGGTGGTTTTAGGGGCTTTAGGCTCAGATTTATTCAACTTGGCAGTCGTTTTCTTGGAAGTTGGTGATTTTTTGACTTTGATTACTTCTGCTTTGCCGTAGCGGGCTTCCATCAACGCAGCCAAGAGGGGAGCTTTTCTGACTTTAGCTTTGGCTTTGTTGGCGCGTTTACGGTGAGTACTCTTTGGTCTGGTGACATTCATGGTGGTTAGACCGTGCTGATGATTGATGTGTTTATTAGACATAAAATTTAATGAATTGCTTGAAAGTGGTTTTATTTAAGCGGAGACAACTTTATTTGTCAACAGGTTGTGTCTGGGGCGGAGTTCCGCAGTAGTTTGACTAGTTTAAGCTGTTTTGGCACGTTTTCTTTCGTTTTCTGTGAGGAATTTCTTGCGTAAACGAATATTTTTTGGCGTTATTTCTGCCAATTCATCCTCTGCAATAATTTCTAAGGCATTTTCCAAAGTGATGGTCATTGGTGGAGTTAATTTGATGGCTTCATCACTAGCTGTTGTACGCATGTTGGTTAGTTTCTTTTCTTTGCTGGGGTTTACCACCAAATCTTCAGACCGGCTGTTTTCGCCAATGATCATACCTTCGTAAACATCCACTCCGGGTCCAATATAAAGGCGACCTCTTTCTTGTAAATTCCAGAGTGCAAAAGCAACTGATTTGCCTTGTTCACCGGAAATTAAAGTACCATTCACTCTTTTGGTAATTTGGCCTTTGTGCTCATCATATTTGGCAAAACTATGATCCATCAATCCTTCTCCTTTGGTATCCTTGATAAATTCTGAGCGGAATCCCAAGATGCCACGGGTAGGAATTAAATATTCAATTCTGGTGACGCCGTTATTGGTTTGCATGTCTACCATTTCACCTTTTCTTTTTCCGAGTTTCTCGATCACGGTGCCGGAAAACTCTTCCGGGACGGTAATGATTAATTGTTCATATGGTTCCAGCAGTTGTCCGCCATCTTTTTTCAAAATCACTTCGGGTTGTGAAACTTGAACTTCATAACCCTCGCGGCGCATGGATTCCAATAATACTGAAAGGTGTAATTCACCTCGACCAGATACTTTGTAACCATCAGTATCAGTTAAAGTTTCCACACGTAAACCAACATTGGTTTGTAATTCTTTTTCTAATCGGTCTTTGATATGACGTGTAGTTACAAATTTTCCTTCTTTACCAGCAAAAGGCGAATTGTTTACCAAAAAGTTCATTGATAAAGTTGGTTCGTCAATTTGTAGCGGTGGCAAAGCTTGTGGATTTTGGCTGTCAGAAATAGTTTCTCCAATAGTGATATCTTCAATTCCGGCAACGGCAACTATTTCACCTGCGACTGCTTCGTTGACTTCTTTTTGGCGTATTCCTTCATATATATATAATTTGGTAATGCGGGCGTTTTTGACACTGCCATCCAATTTACAAACGGCGACGGTTTGGCCAAGTTTGATTTTGCCTTTAAAAATTCTACCGATAGCAATGCGACCAATATAATCATCATAACCAAGGTTGGCTACCTGCAACTGCAATGTTTCATTCTCATTGGCTTCATTATATAGCGGTACATGTTCCAAAATTTGATCAAATAAGGGCATTAAGTCCTTTCCTTCATCTTCCATGTTTTTCTTGGCGATACCTTCTCTGGCAATGGCATAAATGATGGGAAAATCCAATTGTTGATCATTGGCGCCCAATTTGACGAATAAATCGAACACCATATTAACTACTTCGTCAGCACGTTGATCGGGTTTATCAATTTTGTTGATAACTACAATTGGACGTAGGCCTAAATTGAGAGCTTTGGCTAAAACAAATTTAGTTTGAGGCATCGGGCCTTCTTTGGCGTCTACCACCAAAATCACACAATCGACCATTTTGAGGACGCGCTCCACTTCTGAGCTAAAGTCGGCGTGACCAGGCGTATCAACGATATTAATTTTTACGTCCTTGTAGCGGACAGAACAGTTTTTGGCAAAAATAGTGATGCCACGTTCTTTTTCCTGTTGATTGGAATCCATTACCAATTCAGCCACTTTTTCATGACTTTCAAAGGCACCTCCCTGTTTTAAAAGGAAGTCGGTTAGGGTGGTCTTGCCATGGTCTACGTGAGCAATAATGGCGATTGATAAGGTTTTCATAAACTTTTGATTAGAAACGTTAGATTTGATAAGGTAGTGGTGTACTTAAATTACTGAGATTTGTCCAGCTATTTTTTAGCTAAAACCGAGCCTGATGTCTATTCAATCAAAGATCTGAAAAGAGATCAGGTTACACCTTGGAATGGAGTTAGAAACCCGCAGGCAGTTAACTTTATTAAATCAATGCAAGTGGGCGATCTGGTGCTAATATATCATAGTGGTGGCGAGAGTGCTATACAAGGTTTGGCAAAAGTAATCAAAAATCCCTATCCGGCCAGTGATGATGTGCGTTCTTGGCAGGTTGATCTGCAATTTGTCTGTGAATTTGAAGAGGCTATGGGGTTGAAGGAGATTAAGGCTACAGGTTTGTTTGAGGATTTTCGATTGGTGTATCAATCCAGATTGTCCGTTATGCCATGTCCGCAAAACTTTGTTGATTGGCTGCGGAAAGTGCGGGGTTGGCAATTGTAGCTTGAGCTGCTGTAAGATGTGTTTCTGCTTCCGGAAAAGTATTGCTCAGCATTAATTTGACGCGCAGTTCTTTGGCTCCGTTAAATCCACTGATATACCAACCAAGGTGTTTTTTTACCGGCGCAAATAATGTTGGAAAGGTGGTCTGATGTAGTTGAAGATGTTCCAAAGCAATGGAAATTCTGTCAGCCGGAGAAGCGGTAGAGTTTTGAAACAACCAGGGATTGCCCAGTGCAGCGCGGCCGATGAGCACGCCATCCAAGCGATAGGTGGCGATTTTGTCTTGAGCGTCGGCAAAGCTGGAAATATCACCATTGCCCAGAAAACTGATGCCGTTTTTTTTGACCAGTTCGGCGGCTTTGCCGATTTCAGACCAGTCGGCTGCTCCAGTATACATTTGCTTGAGTGTGCGACCGTGTAAAGAAATATTGGCCGGTTGCATTTCTATTAAATAAGCTAACCAATTGAGAGTGATGGGTTGATCATAGCCGGTACGAGTTTTGACGGAAATGGGTATTTGTTGATGCGCCTGAATGGCTATTTGACGTGCTGTGGAGAGTTTTTTTTGCTCTGCCAAGGTCCAATCGATAATTGCCTGATCTAATTTGGTGTCAGTGATTTTACGGCCATTTTGCCAATCCAGAACTGCTTGCTGACAGGCTTTGATAATTTCCTGTGCTCTTTTGGGGGTGCGGATTAAGCCCGCTCCTGCGCCTAGGTTGGAAACGCTTTTGGACGGGCAGCCCATATTGATGTCAATGCCATCAAAGCCCAATTCCATGGGGATAAAACAGGCTTGATAAAAGGCTTCAGGAGTTACTCCATATAATTGTGCGATAATTGGTTTTTCCAAATCAGAATATAGAAAAGCAGGGAGGCCTTTGGTGGCGCCATGACTGAGTCCTTCCACATTAATAAATTCGGTAAACAGTAGATCAGGTTGACCGTATTGAGCGCAAATTGCCCTAAAAGGCGCGTCAGTCACTCCATCCATAGGTGAGAGGCCGAGTAGTTTTTTTGCTGATTGTTGCCAAAAATTGACCATAAAAAAAAACTTGGTAATTGACATATTTACGGAAAAATCTTTATTTTGTCAAACAAATGCCGTATAATTACACCGAAAAACTAAAATCAAAACAATGCTCAAGGGGATCATATTTGATATGGATGGTACTCTCACGGAAAGTAATTATTTACATGCTAGTGCCTGTGATTTGGTTCTACGTGAGTTTGGTAGGCATTTGACTCATGAGGAAATGGCGACAACCTATTTGGGAAAAAGCGCCAAAACCATTTTCCGTGAAAAGTTAGCGGGATTGGATTTTGATTTGCATGATTGTATGGCTCATAAAGCTGGATACTTGCACAATCTGCTGGAGCAGATGGAAACGATGCCTTTAATTCCCGGAGTAATTGCGTTTATCAATTGGCTTAAGGAAAATGGGATTTTGCTGGGTGTGGCCACC
>CAZJJZ010000036.1:0-4927 GCA_964546505.1 uncultured Candidatus Peribacteria bacterium | reverse complement strand
CCGGGTCGCAGGACCCTCCCGGAATGACCGGGGTTTGCCCGCCGTAGCAGGTACCCCAGTCAGACCAGGTGTTGTTGGCGAGGCAGTCGGCGCTTTGCACGCCGCTGCCAGTGGGGCAGTCACGGAAGATGGTGGTGCCATCCTCGCAACGCCCGCCCGGCACGTTGGTGTCCGGGTTGTTGCCGCCGTTACCGCCACCGAGGCCGAAGCCTTCGATGGGCAGGCAACCGTAGTTTTCCCCGTTTTTGATGACGGGGTTGTTTGAAGGGAGGCACCGGGTTTCGTCCGGGCCACCGCAACCGACCATCAGCGAGGCGAGCGCCATGAGGGCGCCCAACACGATTTTCTTCATGTGAGCTTTCCTTGGGCGTCTCCGCCCTTTGAAGGTGGGAGCCCCGACCTGACCCGACAAAACCAATCAAAGGTCGGGGCTGTTGGAGGGGTTCAGAACTCGCCGCGGATGCCGAGGTAGCTGTTTATGACGGTGTTGAAACCGTCGTTGTTGCTACCCTGCACCGGCGGCGCAAACACTGCCGTGTTGCCGGACTGGTTGTACACCGTTCCGGCCCGAGTGTTGTTGTACCAGGCGTACTGCTGCACGCCCAGGCCAACCTCGATCCCAATGCTTCCCTCGATCAGGAACGCGGCTTTGCCGCCCACCCAGAACGCGGGAGAGAATTGTGAGTTAGGTGCGGACAGGATGACCTGCCCGTTGAGGTCTTGGCTCATCACCTTGCTGCCGTCCTGCTGGACGTACAGCCCGATGCCGGCATCGGCGATCAAGTCGACCCAGAAGGCCGGCTTGAAGCTGATACCGATGCCAGGACTCACCATGTAGCCGGTGTACTCCACCTTCGCCCCGATGGGCTGAAGGTTTGGTACGTTCAGCACCTTCTTGGTGCCGAACTCGACTCCGAATACCCCCTCCAGGAAGAGGGAGGTTTTTTCCGAGAAACGATGGATGTTTCCACCGAATCCCGCACGGAGTCCCGAGGTGCGGTTCCGCCACTCCCCTGGGGAGTTGAGCTGGTAGCTCCAATCCCCGAAGAGGAACAGCGGCTTGGTGCGCACCGCCGAAACTGCCTCTTCCGCCTTGCCGTCGGCTTCCTCGGCGATTTTCACCGCCTCATCGGCCTTGCCGTCGGCTTCCTCAGCGACCTTCACCGCCTTGCCGGCCTTGCCGTCGACCTCGTCGAGGTCTTTGGCAGTCGGCGATGCCCCCATCACCTTGTGGGTGATGGTGTAGTCGCCCCTGAACATGGCGCTCTTCAGTACCACGTCCTTCTGGTCTCCTTGCACCGTGTAGGTGCAGTCGGTTATTGGGATGGCTTTGGAGCCCTCTTTGAGGACGGTCATGCCGCCCTTACAGAAGGCAGCGTCGCTGCTGACCTCCTTGTACTCGCTGAGGTTGCAGGCCACCGTGACGGTGACCGTGCTTCCCTCCTCCACGACCAGCGTGGTGCCGGTGCGAGAGGAGGTGGCCTCGAAGTTGATCGTGGCGCCGCCCTTCTTGGCGCCGCTCGTGACGAGGCAGCTGCCGAAGTTCGGGACCACATAGGTATCCTCCTCGGCCTTCGCCTCCGAGACGATGAACACCATGGCGGCGAGTGCCGCCAGAACGATTGTGAGATACTGGCGCATGTTTTCTTCTCCTGCCGCCATAGCGGCTGTCTTGGCTTTCGGGACCATCCCTACTTGCCAATTTTTCTTGAAATCCTCCAACCCCGTGCTCACGGACCATTCCGTTTGCCTAAAGTTAGAAATTTTGGTGCGATATGCACCGAGACTGAAGAAGTTAACGGATGGTTGATTCGATCATTTCTAGATAAACGAGTGCTATCCTGATTGGCTGATTTGTTTGCTCAATGCTGAAAGTGTCCTTCCCCAGTTTTGGTGCATATCGATACGCCTATTTGTCAAAGTTCAGTTCTTGCCAAAATAGCTGCAAGGAAGCATTGAACCTTATTTTTGACGTTTTGTCAATACTTAGTTTTATTTCAATGCATCAATTGTTAAAATCTTGATAACTTCATTTCATTACAGAAAAAGTTTTTTAATCGTGCCGAGATATTGTAAGATAAACGAGCCTGTTTAAGCCTGAAAATTCAATGAAATCAAAAAAAATTGTCTTATGTGGTAATTATGGGATTGGGAATTTGGGAGATGAAGCTATTGGTAGAGGTCTGATTCGCCTGGTCAACAGTGCTTGGCCCAGTGCTCAAATCACCATGCTTAGCGCGCAAAAATCACCTCAAAAAATGGAACAGAATGTAAAATTGTGTTTACCAATTCCTGCCGGTTGGCGCTCCTGCTGGAAGTCGCTAATGACTGGAGAAATTTTGCGTACCTTAAGGGCAATTTGGCAGGCTGATTTGTTTATTTTGGGTGGAGGTGGACTGTTTACAGACGAAAATCCGCGTGCGATTTGGATTTGGTTTTGGCAGGCTTTTGGAGCTTATTTGTTGGGTAAAAAGCTGGTTTTTTTGGGGCAGAGCGTGGGGCCGATAAAGACAAAATGGGCCAAATTTCTGACTGCTTGGATTTTTAAAAAAGCCCAATTAGTGTCAGTGCGGGATACTTCTTCCCAACATTTGTTGCATCAAATGGGAGTTAACAAAGTTTTGGTAAATTCTGATGCGGCCTTGGCCCTGTCTTATGAAATTCCCAGTTATTTCAATCAAGAAGATTATATTGTGTTATCTTTGAGGCCTTGGCCAGGTAAGAATATTGATCAATTACTTGGAGAATTGGTGGATTGGTTGTGGCAGGATTTGGGTTTGAAAACTATTGCCATTCCTTTTCAAATTTTGCAGGAAAATGACTTGGAGAGATTCGCTCATCTCAAAGCTAAAAATTTGGAAGTTAACATTACTGATAGCGATTTACCCAAAACTCTGGAAATTATCGCCAAGGCCAAATTACTGGTTGGTATGCGTTTGCATGCTTTGATTTTTGCGACAATCACCAAAACACCATTTGTGGCTTTTTCATATAGTCAAAAGGTGCGAAACATGACTGAGGAATTGGGCATGTCAGAATTTTGTTTGGATTATTCAAAGCTGGATTTAGCTGAAATAAAAGCAAAAATAAAAACGGCTTTAGAGGAAAGAAGCCATATTAAAAAAAATTTAGAAAAAGTAAAATTGCAAAAAACCTATCAATTTTTTGAGCTGGAAAAATTGTTGCAAAGTTTATCAGGCTAATTTCAATTGACGGGCTTTAGGCTTGAGAATCATCTGTACTGGCTTAAAACTGAGTCGATGTATCTGGCATATGCCATTTTTTTTGATGGCTTTACGGTGCTCGCTGGTTCCGTAGCCTTTATGTTTATCAAAATGATAATGTGGATATTGCAGATGGAATTGATCCATCAGTCGGTCACGCGTAACCTTCGCAACTATTGAAGCGCAAGAAATTTCTTTGACTAATGAATCACCTTTAATAATTGACTTAAAAGGAATTTGCAAAGTCGTATCCAAGTTGATTTTGTAATTACCATCAATCAGAACCAAATCAGGCTTGATTTTAAGATTTTCTAATGCTCTTTGAAAGGCCAACAAATTGGCTCGACCTAATCCCAAGCTATCAATTTCAGATGGTTCAACAATGCCCAATCCATATTCTCCGTTCTTGATTAACTCATCATAAGCTTCTTCTCTTTGCGCTTGATTCAACTTTTTGGAATCTGTGATTTTGAGGTTCTCAGTTGATTTGACTTCTATATAGGCACATGCAATAAGAGGCCCCGCCCAGGGACCTCTACCAACTTCGTCTACACCGGCAATAATTATTTTGTTCTGCTTTTTCTTATTGACCGTACTGATTTGCAATTCTTAGATGGGGTTATTCATTCGGAGTAGCAGCGGCCTCCACAGTAGCTTCTGGAGCTGCTTCCGTACTAGGTGTTTTGGTCACAGGCAATTCCATCTCAGCCATCAATTCTTTCTTGGCACCAAGCCTTTCTTTTAGTCTGGCAGCTTTACCACTTACTCCACGCATATAGTATAACTTAGCACGACGAACTTTGCCAACTGAAACAATTTCTATTTTTGAAATAAATGGTGAAAAAAGAGGGAAAACCTTTTCGACACCAATTCCTTCCACCACTTTACGGACTGTAAATGTTTTACTGGCACCTCTACCGCTGTTTAAAGCGATAACTAAGCCTTCAAATATTTGAACTCTTTCTTTTTCACCTTCTTTAATAATCTGATGAACTTTAACTGTGGCTCCAGGTACGATTTGAGGATTTTTCTTGTGCTCCTGTTGCTTTTCCAAATCTTGAATTAATAAGTGCGTCATGGGATGATCTTTAAATTTTTGCTACGTGATATTAGACATAAAAAAATAGAAAAGCAAGGGAAAATTAGCTCAATCTTTGGCTTGAATTAAATCAATCGTATTGGAATCTGATTACCTTCTTCACTAAGTAAGTCAGTGATAAATTTGTCCTTGCATTTCTGACGATAAAGAAAATCGTCTTTAGTCATTACACTGAAGCGAATTGGTCGTGAGGTATCAATCTCATTATTCAAATAATTTTCCAGTCTTTCTTTATCGATATTACCGACTATCAACAAGTCAATTAAGCTATTCTTATTAACAAAAATGCCAGTGAGAATCAGCATCTGCACATCACCAAATCCAGCAATCGTTTTGGTTATCTCGTCCTGATTGCTCATACCTTTGCTAATGATCGCTTTTAATTCATGGTAAAGAACAAAATTTTGATCCACTGTATAAAATTTTTTACGATTTTTTGATTTGGATTTAAGTAATCCGATTTCCTTTAAATTATCCAATTCACGTCGAATGGAATTAATCTGTTCATCAAGTTCCCGCGTTAACTCACGGATATAAAATTCGCCATCTGGATTGAGTAGAAAAGCTGAAAGTAATTTAACTCTGGTGGCTGATGTAAATAGCC
>CAZJJZ010000035.1:0-8578 GCA_964546505.1 uncultured Candidatus Peribacteria bacterium | reverse complement strand
TGCGAGCGAACCAAAAATAACGCCGCAATGCGCCGTTTCCTTTGATTCTGGTGGGTCTGCCCGGGCTCGAACCGGGGACCATCTCCTTAAGAGGGAGCCGCTCTACCAACTGAGCTACAAACCCACACCTGAGTTTTGCCCGACGAATTTATCACTAGATGGCCACTTTTTCAACCTGATTTCCAAAAAATTAAAGGAATTTTTAGCATTATTTGTTATATTGGGATTATGAAAAAAATTGCTTTTTATACAGACGCTGAAATGTTGGGTGGAGCGGAAGTTCAGATGCAAACATTACTTGGAGAATTACCATTGTTAGAGAAGCTGGTGATTATGCGTGATTTACCGGTTTATGAGGAATATTTCCAAGCCGTTTCGGCAATGATAAATACAAAATTGGTGAGGGTTAAAGCTAAGTCCAAGCATTCATGGCAGAATTTTCTACAAACCTATCGAGCTTTAAAAAAGTTTAAGCCAGATCTATTGCATCTTCATACCTGGAACCCGATGGCAAACAAGTATGCGCTCTTGGCTGCCAAATTCCTCCACATTCCGGTTCTGAATACTCAACATGATCCTTTTATACTCAACTTTCCCAAGTCAATTTATCAAAAATGGTCTGTGCAAAATTCAGAACAAATTGTTTGTATTTCACATCACAATGCGGAGCTTTTAAAAAAAGCATTCCCTCAATTTCAGGAGCGTATAGTGGTGATTCATAATGGCCTCAGACTACCTCAACAGACGGCACTTAGTTCAAGGGAACTTGAAATTTTAAAACAAGACTTAGATCTTCCACAAATGTCCAAGATCATTTTGAGTGTTGGTACTCTGCATCCCCGGAAAGGTTATTTAGATTTGTTGAAAGCATTTTCCAGGGTCAGCAAAGAGCATCAGGACTGGTATTTGATCATTGCTGGAGAAGGACCTCAGAAAGCGGAAATCACTGAAATGATCAATCAAAATCAATTATCAGATAAAGTACGATTACTCGGATATAGAAACGATCTTGGAAAAATTTATCAATTAGCCGAGATTTTTGTTTTAGCTAGTCATCAAGAGGCATTTGGCTTGGTGATTGTTGAAGCTTTACATGCGGGTAAAGCGATTATCGCTACCAAAGCCGGGGGTGTGCCTGAAATCATTGAGAATGGCGAAAATGGTATCTTGGTTGAACCAAAAAATCCTGATTTATTAGCCCAAAAGCTAATTTCATTGATCCAAAATTCTGCTCAAAGAAGTGCTTTAGCTGAAAACGCACCAAGTCGTGCACAGCTTTTTTCTGCAGCCAAAATGGCTGAAAATTATGCTCTCCAATATCAATTAATCATTGCCCGTCATGAAAACTAAGACAGTGTTTATCTGCAATAATTGTCAGTATCAAAGCTCCAAATGGCTGGGAAAATGTTCTGAATGTAATGCCTGGAATAGCTTTGAGGAAGAAATTATCACGGAGAAAAAGAACCTCACGACCAAGCTTGCGACTTATCAAAAGTTGAATAAAATCAGTGTTCAGCCACAAAGTTTATTTAAAGTGACCGCTTCTGAGCAAAGGCTAAATACTGGTTTCAAGGATTTGGATCAAGTCCTTGGTGGAGGTTTTAAAAAAGGTAGCTTGGTATTATTGGGAGGCGAACCGGGAATAGGGAAATCTACTCTTACCTTACAAATTTGTCAGAGCATTGCAGCACAATCCACAAATTTATTGTATATCTCTGGAGAAGAGGCGCCAGAACAAATTGCCGATAGGGCGAGACGATTGAAAATTACTGCTGAAAACATTCATTTGCTGACAGAAACAGATTTAGAAAGTATTTTACTGCAGATTCAGCAAATACAGCCGGAATTTGTTATTTTAGACTCCATACAGGTAATCAGTTCACAAGAAATTCCTTCATTGAGCGGCTCTATCAATCAAATTCGCTATGTGACGGAGAGATTAATGGAAATAGCTAAACAAAACCTCTGCACTATTTTATTGATCGGTCATGTCACTAAAGATGGCAACTTAGCGGGACCGAAAGTATTAGAGCATTTGGTAGATGCCGTTTTGTTGTTGGAGGGAGAAAGAAGTACCAACCTGAGGGTGTTACGTAGTTTTAAAAATCGCTATGGCTCCACACAGGAAATCTCCATTATGGAAATGCAGGGGGAGGGTCTGAAGGAAATTGAAAACACTGCTGGATTATTCTTGGCTGGACGTAGAAAACAAGCCATCGGTTCTGCCACAACGATCACATTGGAAGGTAGCAAACCAATATTATTGGAAATCCAAGCACTTACTAACACCACCATTTTTGGCTATCCCAAGAGAACAGTTAGTGGTTATGATGTAAATAGAACTCAACTTCTAGCAGCGGTAATTCAAAAGTTTCTGAAAATTAATTTGAATAGTCAGGATATTTATTTGAATGTGATCGGAGGCTTGCAAATTGAAGAAACAGCGTCAGACTTGGCGGTTGCCATGGCCATTATTTCCTCACAACTCAAAAAACCATTACCAGAAAATACAATTTTCTTGGGAGAAATTGGTTTAACCGGAGAGATACGACCAATTAGTAAAATTGAGAAAAGAATCAAAGAAGCTCAAAAAATAGGGTTTAGCAAATTCGTCATACCATTTGGTAACCGTGAACAAGTACAGCTATCTCCTGAAATATATTGCATACAAGAACTGGCACAGGCTATGGAAATCCTGCAGTAAGTCGACACCAAAGTTTGTACACGCGATCAAGAAAGAGTAAGACCTAATAACTTGGCTTAACTATTCAGTCCAAACAACTGCAATGCATTTGTGGTAGTGTCAAAAGCTACACGTGTCAAATCTTCACCTCTTAAATCAGCAATATATTTAGCAGTTTCCACTACAAAAGCCGGTTCATTGCGCTGACCTCGAAAAACTTGTGGACTTAAATAAGGACAATCTGTTTCAACTAAATAACCAGCGGCGTCTACTTGACGGGCGGCAGCGTGCAAGGCTGCCGCTTTTGGATAAGTCACAATACCGGCAAAAGAAAGTAGATAATTTCTTTGCCTGGCCCAAAGCATTTCGTCTACTCCACCAGCAAAACAATGAAACACTGCTCGACTAGGTTGAAACTCATCGAGAATTTTAAACGTATCTTCAAACGCTTCTCTAACGTGCAAGACCACAGGTAAATCCCAGCGTCGTGCCAAATCCAATTGTCTTTTGAAAGCATCCTGTTGTTCCTGTTTACCAGACAAATTCTTAAAATAGTCCAAGCCGATTTCACCAATTCCTACTGCTCTCTTGAATTTCCCCTCGGATCGATCTGTTAACTTGAGCATGTTCTCTAACCTATCCAACGATTCACTATCTAAATCTTTCGCTTCATGAGGATGTACGCCAATTGTATATTCTAAATCGTCATATTTTTGTGCCATTTCCAATGCAGCTTGAGAGTCGCTTAAATCACAGCCAATAATGATTTGCTTGTAGACATTGGCGGTGCGGGCTCTCTGTAAAACCTCCAGATAATCTGGAAAGTCTTTAGCGCTATGCAAATGAGAATGTGAATCAATAATTTTCATTTTACCAAAATAGTTTATAATCGATTTACTGACACTTTAGACCTATCTTTATGAATGATCAAATTTCTAGCAATCATAGCCAGCCAGATCAAACTGAACTGGTCAGATTACTACAAGAGCAAAACCAATATCTGGCTTATCTGTGTCATTCACAAAAAAATCGTGATCGATGGGCTTTGGCCAACTCGATAGCCAAATTCTTGTTTATAGCCCTACCATTACTGGGCACAGCTATACTTCTGGGATATTTTTACTACACTTTTCAGCAGTCCATCAGCAACATCAATAACAATTTAAATGCAGTAAAAGAGAATATCAGCAAAGTACTGCCCGATTTTAGTGGTGCTCAACAACAGTTAGAAAACAGCTGGAAACAATTAACTGGAGAACGATAATCACCGAGCATTACCGCTAGCTTTAGCCAATTTCATGGCTTGATCCTCCATTGTTAAACTATCCACAATGTCCTGCATTTCCCCCTCCATGATGGCAGGAATGTTGCTCCAACTGTTTTTGATACGATGATCGGTTACTCTATCCTGAGGAAAATTGTAAGTTCTAATTTTTTCTGAACGATCACCTGAACCAATTTGCGCAAGTCTGGCTTCACCCAATTCCTTTTGACGTTTTTCTTCCTCCAAGGCGAATAAACGAGTACGTAGAACTTCCATTGCTCTGGCTTTATTTTTCAACTGCGACTTTTCGTCTTGCATGGACACTACCAAACCGGTTGGTAAATGAGTGATTCGTACGGCGGAATCAGTTGTATTTACGGATTGTCCACCAGGACCACTGGAACGATAAACATCAATCTTTAAATCCGCATCTTTAATTACCACATCAAATTCTTCCGCTTCTGGCAAAACCGCGACTGTAATAGTGGAAGTATGTACTCTTCCCTGACTTTCCGTAATTGGCACTCGCTGTACGCGATGTACTCCGGATTCATATTTCATCAAGCCATATGGCATTTCACCGCCACTCACCTTAAATACCAGTTCTTTAATCCCACCGGCCTGTGCTTCGGACTTGGAAATCAATTCAATTTTATAGCCCTTATCTTCCAAAAAACGCATATATGCTCGCCCTAACTCACCTCCAAACAAAGCCGCTTCTTCCCCTCCTGCCCCTGCTCGAATTTCCACAATAGCATTTTTAAAATCATTTGGATCTTTGGGTAGCAATTCTACTTTTACAGCTTCTTCTATTCTACTTAAATGCTCCTTGGCCTCTTTCAATTGATCCTTAGCATATGACCGTAGTTCTTCATCATTCTCCGTATTCAAAATAGTCTCAGCATCACTTTCCTGAGCTTTAGCAATTTTCATCGCCCGATACAGCTCAACTATTTTTGACAACTCTTTGTGTCTGCGCATCAAGGCTGTATATTTAGCCTGATTGGCAATATTTTCCGGTATCGCCAAATCCTCTTCAATTTTTAAAAACTCGTCTTCTAAATTTTGTAATTTTTCCTCCATATTATTTAAACTTTTTAATCTGGAAAACTCTGGGAATTCCGGCTAAATCGTCCAGTATTGTATACTCACCTGCCACATTTGCCAAAATATTTTCCATTTCTGCTTTTTGTCCAAAGCCAAATTCTCCAATCACCAAAGACGGATGTGGCTGCCATTCAACAATTTGAGCTAACATTTGTCGATATAAATCCAATCCATCGGCGCCACCAAAAAGCGCTACTGCCGGCTCAAATTTTTCAGTATTGGCTGCCACAAAATTAAATCTTTCCCTGCCAATATAGGGTAAATTAGCAAGCACCAGATCAAATTGACTTTGCACATTAGTAAATAAATCACTTGTCACCAAATTCACAGCGGACAAATCATACTTCGCCAAATTTTCTTGCGCCACTTGCAAAGCGGGGGCGGATACATCAATCCCAGTGGCGGAAAATCGTAAATTCGGCCAAGTTTTTTTAATTTCTAAAACTAGACTAGCCAAAATGTTTCCGGAACCAGTGCCAACATCAACTAAACGTAATTCTCGCTCTTGTGGCCAGGATTTCAGCCACTCCAAAGCCAAATCCACCACCAGCTCTGATTCTGGGCGAGGAATTAACACAGCTTCAGTAACCAAAAAATCTCGTCCATAAAATTCTTTTTTCCTCAAAATCTGAGCCAATGGTTTGCCCTCCTCCAATTGGACAAAACGCTCTGACAAGTTACTTTGCTCAGAAGGCGAAAGTTCTCTATCTAAAGAGGTAAACAAAGCAACCTGATCAATTTGCAAAACCTCTCTGAGCAACACCTCTGCAGCCAGTCGATCAGTTTCCAGATTAAAACGCTCTGTAATGATTTGTTTAATATCTCTAATATTCATATTCTGGGTATTGAAAAAGCCCTGGTTTCCCAAGGGCTTTTGGAAAAAATCTTAATAGAATTTTTGACGTTCTCGGTTCGCTCTGTGCATTTCTCTCATAATTGCTGCAGCTCGGACTTTTCTTTTCTTTGGTTTGCGAACATGGTAGCGATCACCTTTAACTTCAGGCAAAATACGGCTTGATTGCACTTTTTTATTAAAACGTGCGATCAATCTATCGGTAGATTCTTTGGGATTTCTGAGTACTCTGATTGGCATATGCTTACCTCCTTTCTTTGCCTATTACATAATAATTGTGTCTGAATTTTAAGCGAAAAACGCCTAAAGTCAACTTTAAATATCCAGATTCTTAACTGCTTTCGCGTGTACTTGAATAAATTTCTTGCGCGGAGCCACTTCTTCACCCATCAAGGTATCAAACACACGATCCGCCTCTTCCGCGTCATCAATTGTGATTTTGTACATGGAGCGTGTTTCTGGATTCATGGTAGTTTCCCATAATTGATCGGCATTCATTTCACCCAAACCTTTATAGCGTTGTGCATGTACTTTTTCTGGATTGCTAAAGCTATTTCTCAACTCCAGCATTTGAGTATCAGAGTAAGCATAGCGAATGGTCTTGCCTTGTTCCAATTTATACAGTGGCGAAAGCGCGATATACAAATGACCTCCCTCAATAACCGGACGTAAATGTCGATAAAACATCGTTAAGAGCAAAGTACGAATATGTTCACCGTCCACATCGGCATCCGTCATTATAATAATTTTGTCATAGCGCAATCTGGACATATCCATACTTTCACCAACACCTATACCCAGCGCAATAATCAAATCTCTGATTTCTGAATGAGCTAAAATACGATCCATTCTGGCTCTTTCCACATTCATGATTTTACCTTTTAAAGCCAAAATAGCCTGTGTCTCACGATCGCGGCCTTGTTTGGCTGAACCACCCGCAGAATCTCCCTCCACCAAAAACAATTCCGAACGTTTGGGATCTTTGGAAGAACAATCTGCCAATTTTCCAGGCAAAGTCATACCTTCCAAAGCACCCTTTCTGATAATCGTATCGCGGGCGGCGCGGGCGGCAAGTCTGGCACGGGCGGCCAAAGAACATTTGGAAACCATCGCTTTGGCATCATTGGGATTTTCCTCCAAATATTCTGCAAAAGCCTCCGCAAACACATTTTCCACCGCTGTTCGCATTTCTGAATTACCCAATTTGCTTTTGGTTTGTCCTTCAAATTGCGGATTGCCCAATTTGACAGAAATCACCGCAGTTAAACCTTCACGTACATCCTCCGCGGTTAAATTGTCTTCTTTTTCCTTAAGCAGAGCATGAGCACGAGCATAATTATTGATTGTTCTTGTAAGAGCAGACCTGAAACCGGTCAAGTGCATACCACCTTCAGCGGTATTGATAGTATTAGCAAAAGTCACCACTTGATCATTAAAAGATTGCGTATATTGCATAGCAATCTCAATCAAACCCTCATCTACTGTTTTCTCTAAATAAAAAATGCCACCAATTAAATCCTTGTTTTGGTTTAAATGCTGAACATATGACTTAATCCCCCCTTCAAAATACAATTGATGAGCATTGCCATCTCTTTGATCAAATAATTTAATCGAAACACCTTTAGTCAAATAAGCCTGCTGACGCAAACGCACCAAAATCGTCTCAAAATCAAATATTACACTTTCAAAAATCGTAGGATCAGGCTGAAAGGTAATTTTGGTGCCACTTTTTTTGGTAGTTTCACCAATAATTTGAAGATCACTTTGCGGCACACCAATCTGATATTCCTGGCGATATACTTTCCCATCTCGATATACCTCCGCTTTCAACCAAGTTGAGAGGGCATTAACCACCGAAACACCTACTCCATGCAAACCACCTGAAAATTTATAACCACCATCACCAAATTTACCACCGGCATGTAAGATAGTTAATACTGTTTCCAAAGCTGATTTGCCTGTTTTCGGGTGAATATCCACGGGAATTCCACGTCCATCATCCTCAATAGAAATACTACCATCGCTGTTGATTATCACTTCAATGTTATGACAATGTCCTCCCATAGCCTCATCAATCGCATTGTCTACCACTTCTTTTACCAAATGGTGCAAACCGGCTAAATCGGTAGTCCCGATATACATTCCCGGTCTTTTTCGTACTGCTGACAGTCCTTCCAAAACAGTAATATTCTCGGCACTATAGCCTGTTTTATTTTTTTCTTCGATCATCTTTAAAGTAATTTAAAAGGCAGGTTGTTTTTTACCTGGTGCAGTTTACACAAAATATACTGACGTTTCAAATTACTTATTGCTTGGGCTTGACACGCGGAGTTTTAGGTTTTGGTGTACTAGGTGCCGGAACTTGATTCAAATTTGGATCAACTTGATTTTCGACTTCAGCACCAACACCATCAACCGTTTGCTGAATCAGTTCTTCATTGACTACAATTTCGGGCTGCAAATCTTCTGCAGGCAAATCACCAAGTGGGGCTTCTTCTTGCAGCTGTGAGTTGGCAATATCCTGCCAGGATAAAGCGGCTTGTACTTGTCCCTGCTCGGCCTTAAAGGTTTCAAATCGATCTACGAAAGTTGATCGTTTTTGTGGAGAATTCAAATCACTTTCATTATTGAGAAAAGCGTAAAAAATATTCAAATCAGCTAATCGTTGCTC
>CAZJJZ010000034.1:3633-8841 GCA_964546505.1 uncultured Candidatus Peribacteria bacterium | reverse complement strand
CAATATATTCCACCACATATAAAGCAAATACATTTACGGCAAGCCTAGTTAGAATCTTCATATATTTTAGTATTGCTTGTTTTTTCTTAAATATGCATTAATCTTGTGTAGAGTTCACTTATTATATTTTACAACATCTTAATCTTTTTCGGGGCCTATTTACCTTTCCACGACCTTGGCCTAGCAATTATTCTCCTCACTCTACTGTTTCGTACCATCCTGCTAATTCCCAATCAAAAAGCTCTCAAATCACAACGTCGCTTGCAAAGCATTCAGCCCAAAATGGAAGAAATCAAAGAAAAGCACAAAGGTGATCAAGAAAAAATCGCCATGGCAACTTTGGCCCTATATAAAGAAGAGAAAGTTAATCCTTTTGGCAGTTGTTTACCCTTACTGATCCAATTACCCATTTTGATTGCCATTTATAGTGTTGTACAAGGCGGCATCTCACATCAACATGAATTTTTGCTTTATCCCTTTTTCCAGAATCTAGACACCAGCATCATCAATACCAACTTTTTAGGTATTTTGGAATTAACTCAGGTCAATATATATGTTTTGCCATTTTTAGTTGGTGGACTACAGTTTTTGCAGACCAAGCTGGCTATGGGGAAAAGCAAATCAAACAACAAGTCCAGCAGTGAAATGGAAGTTGCAACCAAAACCATGACTTACACCATGCCCGTAATGATTGCCATTTTTACCGCTTCAGCACCCGCTGGTGTAGGCCTCTACTGGCTATTCAACACTTTATACGCCATTATCCAGCAGTTATTTGTGAATAAACAGGTTGATCAACAATCCACCAGTATCAGATTGGCGGATCAAGATCGTCACAAAAGTAAAAAAGAGGAGTACGCTGCCAAACAACAGGCACGTTTAGCTCAAAAGGCAGCGCAAGAAACCAAGTCTACAGAATCCTCAAATGACCACCAAGATGATGATCATGACGATCATCAAGATCCACCAATTATCAAAATTAAAGCATAGTTAATCACCAGAACATGAGTAATCTAGAAAGCAAAATTCAAGACACCATTCACGAATTGCTGCAAAAAATCGGCAGCCAATTAAACCGCATCAAAATTGAAAAAAAACAGGAGCAATTTCGTGTCAATATTGAAACCAACGATACCAGTTTATTAATCGGACATCATGGCGAAAATATCTTTGCCCTGCAACATTTGATCAAATTATTGCTCTGGCAAGATCCGGAAATAGAATCGGAAAGTGAAATCGATCTTTACTTGGATATCGATAATTATCGTCGACGTCAGGAACAAAACATGCTTAATCTTGCTGAACGAAAAGTAGAAATGGTCAGAAAAACGGGTCAATCACAAAGTTTGCCACCTATGTCTCCTTATTTTCGTCGCTTGATTCACTTACATTTAGCACAAGGTAAATTCGAAGACATCGCCACTGAAAGTGCTGGCGAAGGAAACAGTAGATATGTTATCATTAAGCCCAAGTTAACTACTGAAGTCATCATCTAATTGATCAGCATTGCTTAACAGCAGACTTACAATCGGGATAATGACCATACTGTTGGTGGCTGGGTTTCAAAACCAATCCATAGCACAAACTGCTCTGGTGGAAGAATACTCGTCGCCCAATGCCACAGTTTTGCCTGAGCAACTTTTCCCGGATCTAGGGAAAGGTAACCCTTACTACCTGGCAATCAAATACCTCAAAGAACAGCAATTAATCCATGGCTACCCCGACGGACTGTTCCGACCGAATCAACACATCAATCGCGCAGAGGCTCTGAAAATTTTAGTCGGTGCCATGAGACACCAACAATATCAGCTTGTAGAAAAACCACTGCACTCCTTAAACAGCTCTCCAGACACATTCACCTTCTCTAAAAGACAATGCCAATTCCCCGACCTGCAAAACACGGAATGGTATTTTTCTTATGTCTGCAATGCATTAACTAATGGTACTATTCAAGGTTACCCTGATGGACTGTTTCGACCTGAACAAACCATTAATCGTGCCGAGGCATTAAAGATCATCACATTGCATTCTGGATTGACTGCCAATAACTTGGAAGAATCACCATATTCTGATACCAATCCGCAAGATTGGTTTTTCCCCTATGCCCAACTCTCCAAATCTCGTACTTGGATTGTCCCCACACGTGATAATCAATTACTCCCTGCCAATTCCCTAACTAGAGGTGAATTTGCTCTCATCGTTTATAGAACTATTCAAAACGCCGAATTCCAAAAAACCTTTGGACGTGCAACCTATTATGCCGGTCGTTTTGAAGGACAAAGCACAGCCAATGGTGAAAACTTCTCCAATCATGAATTTACCGCTGCTCATAAAACACTACCTTTTGGCAGCAAAGTACAAGTCACCAATTTGGCTAATGGCAAATCCATCACCGTGCGCATCAATGATCGTGGCCCCTATGTACCTGGAGCGATTATTGATTTGTCCAGCAAAGCTTTCGCAGAAATCGCCCCGCTATCTAGCGGCATAGCCAACGTGGAAATAAACCCTCTGCCAAACTCCAATGAATGAAGAAATCATCAAACGCCGAGGACGCATCATTCCCACCAGAACACCTTTTTCGGTGGAAATAAAAAAAAGTATTTTTCAGTTAATTTTTGTTTTATTGATTATCATAGTGATGATCAGCATTGTGTTCTTGTTGAATAGTAGCCAAGACAGCCAGAAAGGCTACACCCTCAAACAGCATGAGATTCAACGCAATCAACTCAATGAACAGGGTCGGGATTTGATCAACTCGATAATTCAAGCCCAGTCCACCAGCACTATCCAAAATAACCCTCTGATCAAAGAAATGGTGAAAGCGGAAAATTTAATTTACCTACAAAAATAAACTTTTGACTTTACCCAAAATTTACCTATAATACTGTCGCTTTAGCCAACATGGCGATATCGTCTAGTGGTTAGGACGGCAGGTTTTCATCCTGTAAACCGGGGTTCGATTCCCCGTATCGCTACCAATCTAACTCCTTCCATTTTCTTAAGTGGTATTTTTTCTTACGCAAAAAATATCCTGAGTTTTTCTATCCACTCAGCAATACCTAGTCATGGCACCATCAAGGTGACTAGCTAATTCCTGCAGAGACGCTACTTTAATTAGATTTTGTCTTTTCTATCTGCGCTAAAATTTCGCGAGCACGATCTTTGAGATGCCTGGCAATTGGTTGGGTTTCATTATTTGCTTGCCAAGCCTCATCAGCCTTGGTGATAACCAAATTAGCCAATTCAGTTGCTTTGACATAATCCTTCTTTAAAGCATAGATAAAAGCATCCACCAAAGCATCATAACCTTTGGCGATTTTCGCAGCCCCTAAGACTACATTATTATCCGGTAAATTCCGGTAGGCTTGTTGAGTTAAATCCACGGCCAATTCGGAAGCTCTTTTGGCGCTTTTGACGTCACTGCTCGCCACATAAAGTTCAATTTGGGCCATTTGCGCTTCTGACTGATCTACCAAAAATTGCGTGTCTTTACCATTCATGATTACCAAAATCAAATAAAGAATTTCCGCCACCTCACCACGACTTAAATTTTTAGCAGGATTGAGATTATTGTTTTCATCCTTGGCAATCAAACCCGCTTTTCCGGCATAATTAAGATAAGGGTTAAACCAGGCGTCTTTTGGTACATCAGCAAAATGTTCTTGCCCTTTCCAGGAGTCCTCTTTGAATCCTGCGGTCATTAGTAACATTTTCACAAACTCTGCCCGGGACACATCTCTACCTGGAGCAAAAGTTCCATCAGGATTGCCACCTACAATACCTTTAGATTTGGCGTGAGCTACGAATTCAGCAAACCAATCATTCGATTTTACATCCTTAAACAAATTGTCCTTAGCAATTCCAGGGTCAATTTTTGCCTTTGTTCCAGCAAAAATAATCTTTAATGCCTCCGCACGATTGACCAATTTTTCCGGCATAAACTGCCCATCCGGATAGCCTTTCAACACATCCTGATCACTCAAAAAATTAATCGCTACATAATTTGAGTGAGTATTGGGAACATCAGGAAACTGCTTAGCAAAAACTCCGGTAACAGTTCCGAATAAACTTAGAGTTAAAAGCGTACTGGCAAAAATTTTCTGCATAAGTTTAATTTTAATTCCTTTTATTTTAACGTCAGTAAACTTGAAAAGTTACTGGACAAAATCGATTGTAAATTAATCTCGTGCTTTTGCCAAGCGAAAGCATTAAAAAAGGGACCGTAGAAATCCATATTCCACAGCCCCTTTTCGCCCTAGCTGATCAAAAATTAATAGCTATAAGACAAGCGACCAACTTGTGCATTTGTACCAGCGGCATTAGTTGCATCCATTAAATTAATGGCGAATTCCACCACTGAACCAGGAGTCAAAGTACAACCTACCGGAGTAAGAGACAATGTAGCCCAAGCAACTGAAGCTGAAGCTGCAGAAGTACCACAAGAAGTACCAGCGGAGTCTTTCATTGATAAGGTTACTGAATTGTTCGCCACTACAGCATTACCGGTTTTGTAACGTAAATTAACATTGCCACCAGCCACGAAATCCGCAGGCAAAGGAGTTCTGAATTTCAAATTAACATTTTGTGTAGACGCTTGACGAGTTGTCCATTGATAATAATTACCATTGGTTACATCGTACAAAGATTCCAATTTACCTCTACCAGTTGCAGTTTGATCAACAACTACATTTGGGTATTCCGCATCCCAGGACAAAACTTCATTGTCTGCTGCAACTACTCCTAATTTAGTATCAATACCGGCCAAAGCAGCCTCAACATCGGGTGTAGCTTGTGTGAAGTTAGTAAATGTTCCACTGGTTCCAACATTTGAAGCACCTTCACCCACTGTAGTTGAAGTGAAGGAATTGATATTGTCGACAATACCTCCACCAGTCAAAGTTGCCGCAAAACCAGATGCAGTATTGGTCAATTTAATTGCTGCAGATAACTGTAAATCATCAAAAGTAATATTTCTACCCGCACTGAAAGCCAGATCAGAAGTAGGACCGGTAGTGGAAATGGTTGAAGTATTGGTACCAGAAAGTGTAAATGCACCTGCTGAAGCGGCAAAATTCAACACTCCGCCATTAACTGTTGTAGTACCTGTTGAGTTTAAATTCACACCACCATTGGCGGTTACACCAAAAGTACCTGTACCAGCGGCAATCGAAAAGTTACCATTGGCAGTAGTTAAAATCTTATCCG
>CAZJJZ010000034.1:0-3613 GCA_964546505.1 uncultured Candidatus Peribacteria bacterium | reverse complement strand
CCTAAATAGCTTCAAAATCAGCAGGTCCAGCAGTAGTCCAAGTATTGGTTGCGGTACATGTCAACAAGACATTTGTGGTCGAGTTATAAAACAATTCACCTTCAGTACATGTACCAGGAGTGGCGGCACCGTTTCTAATAATAAATTGGCTGGCAGTTCCAAAATCAGCCACACCATTAACATCTACAGTAGTACCGGCATCAAAGCCCAAAGTACCAGAAGTAAAGGTATCAGAAGTATCGCTTCTCAAAAATTGTGTCGAATCCAAACCATCCAAAGTGGTAGCATCTGAACCGTTACCTACCGCCACCCATGTATCAGTACCGGCATTGGTACAGATAAACAATGTATTGGAAGATGTTTGTACGATTAACTCTCCTGCATTGGTACAAGCAGTTACTCCATTGGTAACAGTAACAGTTTCTCTAATTCTAACCTGATTGGCAGAACTAAAATTGACTGTTCCGGTAGAAGTCACACCATCAGAAGTGACGGCACCAGATGCAGAAACTCCACCAGTTACATTCAATGGAGCTGAGATATTAAAACGATTATTGACGATATCCCAAGTAATATTTCCGTTTTCAGCTGAAATCGCGTCATTACCAAACTGAATAGTGGTATTGGTTGCACCAGTACCGTTGGCATCAATCAAAATGGCTTCCGATTCGATGTCATGAAAATTATCATCTTGAAACAAGATGGCCGCGTTGGCATTGCTTGCTAAAAGCATACTTCCCAGTACGGCACTGGTCAGTATTTTGCCAAATTTGAATTTTTTATGCATAGTTTTTATTTTGGTTACTATTATATTATATCATAAAATTATTAAGAACCAAAGTAGTTAAACTTTAGTTTACCCACCAAGGCCTGACCAATGTCGGCAGCGGAGAGTTTTAACTTAACGGTAAAGCTCTCTCCTGGTACAAATGAGGGGGCACCACCAAATCCAATGGCGGTAGTAGTCCAATTAGCATTAGCCAAAGCACTCGCTCCAGATAAAACCACCGGATTGCCATTGGTATCTTCCACCACTACATCTATACGGTTATTCGCAATATTTCCATCGCCTGTTTTGTATGTCAGCACCAGAGGATTGACCTGCCAATTCACAAAACCATCGGGAACCTTTACCCGCAAGATCAAATCCAGATTTTGTAAACTGTTTTGACGAGTAGTAAATAAATAATGATTGAAATTGGCATTACCGGGAACTCCATCATCATCCACAAATTTGATTTCCAATTTTCCGCGATTCGCACCGCCCGATTGATCGATCACTGCATCCGCGAACAAAGGTTCATAAACCATGGTTTTGTTAGCGGGACCAATAGGCGCGCCTCCGACAGTTAAGGTACCCTGAATATTAACATTGTCATTAAAATCGAAATAAGAATTATCCAAATCATAAGACAGCACTTTGTTTAAGGTGCCACCAAATTTTAATTCAATTTTTCCTGTACCAGCTGTTTGAATAGTATTGTCATTGTCTACAGTCCAGCTTTCTTGATTTACGCCACCAGGCAGGCTGGAAAAATCCAGTTTTCCGAAACCATCCAAGAAAGGTAGCTGACCCGGACCATAACCAACATCACGATTATCCACTGTGTCTGAGTTGATGGCATAGGGAGCAGAATTGAAGGGCTTACGATCAACAGCATTTGTCCAATCACCATCTGGATCCAACAATTCAAATGCCGTGGCTGGACTGGCAGCCGGTTTCACTTCAACTTGCAAATGCAAATGAGTGGTAGCTACAAAATTTGGCAAAGTAGTCAGTGAACCAAGCTGTACGGTATAAATACCATCAATATTCGGAGTGACCGTATGAGACTCCTGCCAACCGGCATAACCAGGTGTCAAAACATTAATTCCACCCAGGCCATCGCTATCACCTGCGTCATAATCGGCATCGGTCCATAAACTGAAACGCACAGTTTGAGGTGTTGTAACCGCTCCCCCACCCGCACTCCTCAATCGTGCAGTATAAGTCATTAAATATGGTACAGTAGTGGGACCAGGTGGCGGAGCGGCCTGTACCATTGACCATACCCCTGCGGACAGGATGAAAGTAAGGGCACCTAACGCCATTTTTCTCCAATTACCGATTTTTTTGCCAAGTTCCACCATCACAGCAAGGTCAAAATGCATAATTTTTAATGATAATCCGCCAATATTTCACACTATTATAACACAAATTAACATCCTTCACAATAAAATGACTTCAGCATCGGTTTACATCATTACTGAAAACTTTTAAGCTTGATCTAATTAACCATAGTTATTTTTATGTTCATTCACGTTGACAGAAATTTGTGTATAGGAGCAGCCCCCTGTGTGGCCGTGGCAGGTAATGTTTTCCAATTGGATGAAGAAGGCAAAGCTGTGGTAATTGGCCCCAGTACGGACGACCAGAATACTCGTTTGGCTGCTGAGGCCTGTCCAGTTCGAGCCATCTTTCTTTATGCCGACGATCACTCACAAATCTATCCCAATCCTCAGGAAGCACCTTTAGCGTTCAATATTGCTTTTCCCGATCAGACAGCCACAACTTCCCCAGCTCAACCCCCTTCCGATGGACCCCAACCACTTGCTTGACTCTCAACTAATCTCGCAAATTGAGGCCAAAATCAATGCAGCGCAAAACATTGGCATCATTTCTCATCGTTCACCGGACCCAGATACAATTGGAGCAAATTTAGCATTAGCTCAATACCTCAGACAGTTAGGTAAACAAGTTACTTCTATCTGTAGTGACAGAATTCCCCAAAATTACCAACAATTGCCACTCGCCCAGAGTTTTCAATGCACACCCAATTTCGCTGATTATGATTTGCTGTTTACAGTGGATTGTTCCAGTGCTGAACAAGCTGTGTTTGAGGATGCTGCGGCTCTTGCAATCAATCTTCGCCATCAGCGTACCAATACCCTCTTCGGCCAGCTGAATGTGGTAGAAATTTTATTTAGTTCCACAGCAGAATTGCTTTTAACCTTATTGAGAGATTACTGGCAAGCTTCGATCACACCCACAATGGCCACTTTGCTTCTGGCGGGGATTTATTATGACACCGGGAGCTTCATGCACTCCAACACTAATGACAGGGTTTTCCTGAACGCGGAATATTTGCTGTCATCCGGAGCGGACTTAACATTGATCAGCAAAAACCTTTTCCACAGTTTCTCCCTTGCCAAACTTCAACTCTGGGGAGCAGCAATGAGCAGTTATGAAGTTACCGACCAACATGGCAAATGCGTAATTGATCAGCAATTATTGCAACAATATGGTTGCTGCACCAGTGAAATAAGCGGTCTGATGGATTATCTTTCTTCAGCAACCAACACACCTTTCACCCTGCTGGTTTCTGAAGATAAGAACCAAATTCGCGGCTCTTTGCGGACAAACCAAAACGATATCAATTTAGCAGAACTCGCCAAAAGTTTTGGCGGTGGCGGACACAAAAAAGCGGCAGGTTTTACCATACCGGGTAAATTACACAAAAAACAGATTTGGTCTGTTAAAAGAGGATAGTCTTGGGTTGAGTCAATTCAACTTTCCGAAAATCACTTTGGCAGCAAGCGGTGCTTTGCTATGCTGACGTCACTATACGACAGC
>CAZJJZ010000033.1:0-9058 GCA_964546505.1 uncultured Candidatus Peribacteria bacterium | reverse complement strand
TCTCGAGGTCAACACTTCTAGTCGTAAATAGCTCCGCTTCGCGGGTCAACTTTCCACCCAACTTTCCCACTCCGGTCACAGCCTGAGTGGGAAAATTTCCATAATCACTAAGGCATAAAATAAAAGGGAACGGCCAATTCTTTCACCTCACTCACTCTGAAATCCAGCATTTTTACCCCCACAAATACAATGGCCACCTGATCGTCTCCAACTAATTCTTTGATATTGTCTTCCAGTTTACCAGGCCTACCCAAAACCGAGAAGTGTAAAGCTTTCTCTCCTTCTTCGGTTAATTTTTTATTAATATCTTTAAACTTATTTTTTGCCAAATCTTCCACCTGCTGAACAAACTGCTCGGAAAACCGATCCTCCGGACAATGTAGCAGCAAAACATTTTTTACCTTATGCTTCAAACACCAACTGGTCACAAAATCTATTCTTCTTAAAAATGATTTACCTCTACTACAAATTACTGCAGTAGCTCCATTGACAGCCGTACTCGGAAAATCCGGAACTTTGGCGGCAATACCCAAAAATTTAGCCACCAAGGGCGTCAAAGGCGGCTGGATAATCAAGGTTAACAAAATTACCCACATACCGATTGCCAAAATCATTTCTGAGCCAGGTACTTTTGCCACAGAAAATCCCACCAATAAAACTGCTGGAATCACACCAGTTTCTCTCACAAACGATAAAAACAACAATTCTTGCCAAGAAATTTTATTATCCCGACTGAAGTAAAAAGGCGTAAAAGACACGAAAACCACTAATGGTCTAACTACAAACATAAAGATGAGGGCAGCCAGTACCCCGATCCCTGCATAATTCCACAAAACCTGTAAATCAACCAAAGCTCCCAATAACATAAAAATCATCGGTTTCATAAATCCTTCTACGGAATGGTTGAAAAAGTGTTCCACATGTTCCACATGATAACCGAGATGAAACAGCAAGCCAGTAATAAAAACAGCCAAAAATCCATTTCCTCCCAACAAATTGGCTACAGCAAATGACATCAATGGTACCGCCAAAAACAAAGCGGCATCAGCTTCTCCACCAGATCCTGAACCTTCTTTCCAGCGACTCCATAGCTCCAAGACCCAATACCCCAAATAACCCACCAGGATAGAATAGAAAATTGTTACCAAAATTTGCCACAAATTTTGCCAATTTAATAACAAAGTATAAGCCTCTGTGACACTGGAAACGGCAACTTGTGAAGCACCAGAATTCGCCACCAATAAACTCAAAAAAATGGAAGTTACTAAGGCACCAACCACATCATTCAGAGCACTTTCACTAATGGCAATATGCTTTACTCGAGGTAATTTGAAGTACAAAGATTTAAAGCAGGGAATAATCGCTGCCGGATCTGTTGAAGCCAAGGCGATACCCAACAAAGTCAAACCCACAGTGGGAATAGACACCCCCAACCATCCTGCTCCCCAACCCAAAAAATTGGAAAACAAAAAAGCGGTAAAAATAGTACCAAACAAAGCAATGGAAAGTATTGGCCCCAGTAATGATTTAAACCGATTAAATGGCATTTCCAAACCTCCACCAAACAGGATGTAAGTTGCACCTATTGTAGTCAAAATCGTTAAAGCCTCACTGTTTCCGGTAATCAAGACCAATAAATCCTTCGTCACTAAGCCATAAAAAATTGCTAGTACAAAAGAAGGAATAACTGTTTTTTTGGCTAATTCATATCCTATAAATCCCAGCACCAGAACGGCCACCAAGTCAAAAAACAAAGTCAGTTCATGCGTTCCAGTATGCTGTTGATTAAACAGTCCGGCACCGGCTTTGGATAATAAATAGCTGACAAACAATGTAAAAACAATTAGTAAGTAATTTCTCACTAATAAAAAGCTGTTTTTGTGCTTAGCAACAATTCTCGCAATCATAAATTTAATTTTTTAAACCCACTCCTTTACGTATTAAATAATTAGCTAACAAGATCAATACCACAGTCATCAAAATCAACAGTGCCATACTGAGCAACGGATTGATATCAGAATAACCATAGAATCCATATCTAAATCCATCAATCATATAAAGTATTGGATTGATTTTGGACAAATTCTGCCAAAAAATCGGCAAATCTTTGATTGAATAAAAAACTCCCCCCAAATACATCAGTGGAGTCAAAATAAAGGTAGTAAAAAATCCGACATCATCAAATTTCTTAGCAAAAATACCGTTGATTAAACCACCCAAAGAAAAAACCGTAGAGGTAAGGATGATAAAAATCAGTATCATACCCAAGTTGTGTACAGTGGGAGCTGTAAAGATGGCAGATACCAGAAAAATAATTATTCCCACCAATAAACCACGCAAAATTCCACCAGTCACAAAACCGGCAATCATGACCCAAGGTGGCATAGGAGAAACCAACATTTCTTCCAAATTTCTTTGGAATTTCGCTCCAAAAAAAGAACTTACCACATTGGAAAAAGCACTATTAATCACTCCCATCATCACTAGACCTGGCACAATAAAAGCCATATAAGAAACTCCGCCAATATCAGCAATTTGCGAACCGATCAGAGTGCCAAAAATCAAAAAATAGAGAGTTTGAGTAATTACCGGCGGTAACAATGTTTGCGTCCAGATGCGCATAAATCTGCCAACCTCTCGGCGCACCAAAGTACCATATACAGTCAAAATATAACCATTCATAATTAGCTTTTTAGAATATTCAAGAATAATTGTTCCAATCGGTTGCCTTTTGGCTTAATGTCCTCAATCTCCAACCCCATCTCCACCAGCTGTTCAATCACCCGTTGCAAATTACTATCAATATCAACATCAATTTCGACAGTATTATCATTAATAACTCTGACTTTAGTTTCTGATAAGTCCAGACCTTTCAAAGTATTAACACTGACCAGATAGGTTTTTGTATCAAGAGATTTGATCAAATTGCGAACTGTATCTGTTTTGTAAACCAAACCATCTTTGATAATGGAAACATGCTCACAAAGCTCTTCCACTTCTTCCAGATAATGTGTGGTCAAAATAATAGTGGTTCCATTTTGATTCAGTTTACGCAGATATTCCCACATCCCCCGCCTTAACTCCACATCAACACCTGCGGTTGGTTCATCTAAAATCAAAATCTGAGGGTGATGAATCAAAGCTCTGGCAATCATCAAACGTCGCTTCATTCCTCCGCTCAATGTCATTGCTTTTTGATTACGCTTTTCCCATAACTCCAGGGCTTTCAAAATCTCTTCCGCTCTAACCAAAGCTAATTTTCTATTCAGTCCAAAAAAACCGGCCTGTTGCACCAAAATATCAATTACTTTTTCAAAAATATTGAAATTAAATTCCTGTGGTACCACCCCAATCAATTTTTTTGCTTCATCATGTTTAGTATCAATATCCCAATTCTGCACCCAAACTTTGCCCGCAGTTTTATTGACTGTACCGGTCACAATACCGATTAAAGTGGTTTTGCCCGCACCATTAGCTCCCAAAAGAGCATAGAAATCTCCCTTCTTCACCTCCAAATCCACTCCCTTCAAGGCTTTGGTACCCGAAGCATACACTTTTTCCAGATTACTGATTTTCAAAGCCGCCGTCTTTTCCATAAATGGCAATTAAGGTTAGTTGATAACTTTACTCTTGGGCGCGAACATATTCAATCAAAAAAGTCTACTTGTAAAGTTTTAAAATCGAAATAAAATGGAATAAATTAACCCACCCCCTATATGAAAAGTAATTGTCATCAACTAATCAATCGACTCAATAGAATTCAAGGACAAATCAACAAGCTAAAAGAATATCTGGAAAACAACGCCGAATGCGAAAAAATCAGCCACCTCAGTACCAGCACAATCAAGTCACTAGACTCCTTTAAAGCCAGTTTAATCGAACAGTTAATTCAACAAAAACGTATTAACTCCAAGACTCTGTTAAAACTAATTCAAGCATAATATAACCAGTAACCTATCATGAAAAACTACGGTCAAATTATCCCCAATCTAATTATCCACGGAGAACCCGCCGAATATGGAGTGGTTAACGAAAGAAGTATCAGAGCGACAGCAGGAATTATGTATGCATTAGGCTTTTTCGCCTTTTTCAATGCACTTTTTCTGGAAAACAGAACATATCTGTCTTTCCTGGTACCGATTTTCTGGTTCGACTTTTTCTTAAAAACAGTCTTCGGCCCTCAATACAGTTATCTTGGTTGGATTGGCAAACTAGTAACCCTTAAGCAGAAGCCTGAATATGTTGGCGCTATTCAAAAACGCTTTGCCTGGGGAATTGGACTAACGCTCTCCAGCATCATGATGATTTCCCTATTCGTATTGCAATATCAAGGCATGGTTAATTTATTGATTTGTGGGACTTGCTTATTATTTATGTGGTTAGAGTCCGCTGCTGGGATTTGTGTAGGGTGCAAAATTTACAATTTTTTGCTGAACAAAAAACTACTGCCAGCACCTGTGCAAAAACCGGCTTGTCCAGGAGGAGCATGCAGCATCAAAAAAACCTAAATTCCTTTGGTTGGACGTCCTAAAATCTTCAGCAATTTAGCATTATCAAAAGCGATTTCTTCCAAGATCAATTTACTCAACTTCACGCCCAAAAGTTTCACCAATATCCTGGGAAAGTGGATCACCCACAATTTTTTACCAGCTTTTGCGGCTAAATGAAGGAAATATTGCTCCAAGTCCAGTCCCTTGGCGTTGACACAATTTACTATCCCCTCCACTTCTTGATCCAGCACTTGCTCAAAAACCACCAGCAAATCCTCCAAGCCTATGCAGGGAATAGGCGCAAAACCACCACTGGGCGCCGGGAAAAGACGAAACTTCAATATTTTTGTTAAGGCCTTGTTGAACGGGCTTCCCTCTCCCACCACCACCCCTAAACGCAAAATCACCATTTTCCGCACTTTAGATTTGGCAGTTAACGCTGCTTCCTCCCACAACAAACTCAATCGCTGCAGAAAATTCAAACCTGTATTTGGCTTGATTTCATCAGTTTCCAAACGCTTTCCCTTGATTCCAGGAGTGTAAATATGAGCACCAGATATTTGCACGTAGTACTGCTGCTCAGAAAGTGTTTGCACCAAAGCCTTGGTAGTTTGTATACGACTTTGGATGATCTCTTTACGACGCCAAAACTGCCAAAAAGAAAACACTGAGGCACCACTCAAATTTATTACTACTTGATAATTTTGCACCTGTTTTTTGATCTGTTCAGGATTTTGATAATCCCATTCCAAAATGGCTAAATCCGAGGGCATTTGTTGACGAACCTTGGCTGCATGACGTGTTATTATCCCCACCTGGAAATTTTTTTCCAACAAAAACTTTGCTAGATGAATACCAATAAAGCCGCTTCCTCCTGCTATCAGAATCTTTTTACTCATGGGGATATTTTTCTCGCTACTAGAAATTTCAAATACTCACCCTCCGGGAAAGTAACCAGTATTGGATGGTCCAAAGGTTGAGTCTTTTGTTCCACGATTTGCAAATCACATCCGCTTTTGATGGCGGACTGAAAGAGCATTCCTCGAAAAGTTTGATGATCAATGTATCCAGAACAGGAAGAAGAAATCAACAGACCGTCAGCCGCAAGTACTTTGAGGGCCAGGGCATTTAAACCAACATAAGCTTTCAGTGCTTGGTCCAATTTATCCTTTGATTTAACAAAAGCGGGAGGATCCACTATCACCACATCAAATGTTACTCCATCAGCTATCGCCTCCTCCAAATACTCAAAGGCATCCTTTACCACCAGTTGATGGTCAAACCTTGGAAAATTGACAGCAAAATTACTTTCACAGATTTTTCCCGCATTTTCTGAAATATCCACAGACACCACTGTTTTTGCTCCGGCAAGAGCAGCTTGCAAAGAGAATCCACCTGTATAGGCGAATAAATTCAAGACCTTTTTTCCGGTAGCGTATTTTTGCACCACCGCCCGATTTTCCCGCTGATCCAGAAAAAAACCAGTCTTTTGACCATTTAATAAATCCACAATCAACTTCACCCCATTTTCCACAATGGTAATTGGTCCGGATAAAACTCCCTTGCGCACCTCTGGACTCAATTCCGTCAAACCCTCTTGCTTGCGTACCGCCAGATCACTTCTTTCTATGATAACCGCCTCCGGATAAAGTTGATGCAAAACCTGCTCAATGTTCGCTCTCAATTGGTCCATACCCAAAGTAGAAATCTGATAGACCAAGTATTTGTTCCCATTCTCCTCATGATATAAATCCACTACCAATCCCGGTAAAAAATCGCTTTCAGCAAAAACCAGCCTTTTGGAAACATACTCGGATAATAAGTTTCTTCTCTTTATAGAGGCGACAATTTTTTGTTCCAACCAATTTGCAGCCAATTTTTGACCAAAACTCAAGATGCGCACAGCAATGCTACACGCTGAATTATAATATCCTTCAGCCAAAAACTCACCATTGGCACTATAGATTTCGGCAATTGCTCCATCTTTTACTTTTTCCACCTTGGCAATTCCACCGGAAAAAATCCAGGGATGTTGATAGAATACCGATCTCTCCCTACCAGACTTTAAATAAATTCGTGACATATCAATTCGAAATAAAAATTCGCGTGCAATGTAACATTTTGTACTCACAAAAAAAAGCCCCCATTTCTGGAGGCTCCTTTGCAATAGCAAATTATAATTTCGCGCAATGTCCACCTTCAATGCTAACAATGTCATTAGTAGCAGTTGAAGTTGTATAAACCAAATTCATCAAGTAGGTTCCTGCTGGACAAGTCAAAGTCTTCAAACCCTCTACCTCACTAGTAATCACTGCTGGAGAAGTAGCACCCCAGGTATTATTATCAGCTTTCACATCACCAGTTACTGTCAAATCACCTTGCACGGTTCCTGTCGATACAGGATTACTGCTACAAGCTTGTCCTGGTAACCAATGATACATTACCCAAGACGCAGCACTCGCACCTCCATTTGCACCTGTCCAAGTGTTTCCATCAGGACGATAATTGGAACAAATCCAAGTAGAACCTGCAGCACATGTGTAAGTCACACCTTTATACAATACTTTTGATCCTTCAGAATAAGCTCTATCTGCATAAACTTCAGGACAAGATGCTCCGGCCAAAACATCAGCCTTAACATCAGAAGTGTAAATCGCGTTAAAAGCGACAAAACCAGACAATACAGCTACAGCTGCAACTGCCAAAGAAAGAAATGCATTTGAAGTTTTCATATTTATTTGTGTGTTATATTTTAAGACTTCTACACATTATAACACACAATTCATACAAGGTCAAGAACCCAGCATGATATTCAACTTCCGACTATAATTTGGCACAATTTCCACCGGAAATTGAAATAATATTATTGGAAGCTGTATCAGTCGTATACGTCAAATTCATTAAATATGTACCAGCTGGACAGGTCAAGGATTTCAAACCTTCTACTTCACTGATAATGGCTGCAGCAGAAGTAGTTCCCCATCTATTATTATCAGCTCTAAATTCACCTGTAACAGTTAAATTGCTAAATGTGTTTGTCAGTATGGCGGCCTGCATGTCGGTAGCAGTTCCCATTTGATAAACCCAAACACTCGTTACAGCAACCAGCGCTATTGCCAATACAGAAATTACAACTTTTGATGATTTCATATCTTGATGAATTAATAATTATAAAACTGGACCTTGCCAAAGAATATAGATTGCCGAATTGGGTCCCTGCAAATTCACCACCATGGAACCCGGATCATTACTTTCATTAATAGTATCCAAATTGATCAACTGCGTAGCAGTAGTTTTGGGCATATATTTTGCAAAATCAATTTGGTTATAGGCATCTTGAAAATTTGTCAAAGACATTGGGATCACATAGCTACTCAAATAACCGTATCCATAAATTCTACATTCTTGTTGATGTCCGGGAATATAAAAATTGGCAGTGTGATCTTTATGATCTAATTCATTAACAACTTGAAATACAAATGCTTTTTTCAGAGGTCGCACTGAATTGAACTGTTTTACTTCAAAAAACCAATTTCCTGTCGTCGGATAAACAATAGATAAACTCGGTTCCAAACCAGGAGCAGAAGCATCAGCAATTGTAAACGCAGTCCTCATTACATTAGTACCACTAGGCACCGCCACAATTTCAACATTTTCACAATTAAAAGGAGCTGAGCCAGTCCCACCTGTACCGCCGGTTTCCACTCCACCTGTACCACCATTATTAATTCCACCAGTTCCGCCCGTCACCACTCCACCTGTACCACCATTGTTAATTCCACCAGTTCCACCTGTCACCACTCCACCTGTACCACCATTGTTAATTCCACCAGTTCCGCCGGTTTCCACTCCACCAGTTCCGCCGGTTTCCACTCCACCAGTTCCACCAATTTCTGCTCCTCCACTTCCAGCCATACCACCATAAGCACCTCCCACAGCCCCTACACCTCCAAAACCTGCGCCTGCTGAACCGCCCGCATCCAATCCTGCATTACCAGCATTACCAGCAAAGCTATTGATCCCAGCTGCACCCGCTGCATAAGGATCATCAATATAAGTAACAGAAGAACAAGCCGAGCCATTCATAGTAGCCAAAACAGCAGCTGCAAAACCAGTCTTAAGGTTTATTACTTTAGGCAAAATAGACGAAATGCTTGCTCTCTGTGAAACAGCTTTGTCCAAATTGGGCAAGTTTAAATTGGGCTTGTTCATGAATATTAAAATTAAATTTATCTAGTGCAATATCAGCCAAAATTCACCAAAAATCAACTTTAAATATGATAAAATATATACCAAAAAACACTAAGTCAGAGTACGCAACTGCAATTTGTCAAAAAACCCCTCTTGTTCTTTAATTTAAAATACAAACAATAGATAATTGGAAATATGTATTCTATTTCCCCACTATGAACCAACTTGAACAAGACTTACAAACAGAAATGTCTCCGCAGAACTTGGAAAGAATTAAGTCCTATGAGGGAGCGCTACGCAACTTTAAAGCAAAACTGCTTGAAGCGGAACTGGCGAATTTGAATTGGGTGGTGGGAGGTTCTGCAGCTTTACTGGCG
>CAZJJZ010000032.1:0-9099 GCA_964546505.1 uncultured Candidatus Peribacteria bacterium | reverse complement strand
TCCTCCCCGTTGAGCATCGTCCAGACGACCTCCAGGTAGCGCGCAATGCCGATGAAACCTAGCCCGGCTTTTTGGGCATAGGATTTTTCCAAAAGCGGAACCGAATCGACAGCTAATTTGATTTGTGCATTTGGGGAAATTTCCTGAATTTTTTTGGCCAATTGCCGGAGCATTTTTTTGAGCACTTTATGGTAGTCACGGCCATAGGCGTAGCGAGCCACCCGGCCGTGGCCGGGTGGCGTTTGCTCTTGATGTCGATAATAGTTTACTCCCAAAATGATGATTGATTTGGCTCCTGGTAAAATTTTTTGTGGAGTAACTCGTAATTCTACATTTTCCAAATAGGTCATCTCACCTTGACGACCTTCATCGATAAATTTTTGCAAATATTGTTGCCCCTCCAAATCAGGAAGAGCTGAGGTGATTCCGATCAAATCAACCCCCAGCTCTGTTTTGGCAAATTGTTTTATTTCGGCAGTTATGCTCATGCTACCTTATTGTTGGCAACCGGCTAACTCGGCAATCTGTGACAAAGTCTGTTCTCCAACCAGTGGCTCTTGTCCAGGAATTTGCCATGTAGGATAACCAGTTACTCCGGCGGCAATACACTTCTGCTGATCGCCACCTGGCGTATTCGCGTCGCATTCCTGGTAAGGCACATCATTGGCCGCGACACCAAAAGCCTGCTTTTGATTTTGACAATGAGGACACCAACTTGCTCCATACATGATTACACCTTTGTCTTGCAAACATTGTGCCAGTTGTACAGGATCGATATCGGCGCTTTGTGCTATACTCTGCTGTTCCGAAATCACTGCTGGAGCCTCTAATGAGGTATTTTCTGGACTACTCAGTGCTGATTGATTTGGTGTACTGACTTGAGCTATACCGAAAATTAATCCTAAAATGATGGCGATAATATTCATTTAATTTGTTGAGGTGTTAGTTGTGGTGGTGGAATTATCCAGAGGGATGGCCTCTACTGTTACTGTGGGTTTTTTTGCTGCCGAATCTGCTTGTGGAGCAGGGTCGCTTTCGGGAGATTTGTTTGCCTGTTCTGAAGCGGGTTGATCTTCGGAAGGCAATTTATCCAAACAGTTTGAAGCCTTGGCGAGGGTGTAGAAACTTTGTTCACCAATCAAAGGTTCTTGACCAGGAACTTTCCAGGTTGGGTAAGAGGTGACACCGGCAGCCAAACACTTTTGGCGATCACCACCAGGTGAATTGGCATCGCACTCTTGGTAGGTAACGAATTGCCAATCGCCGCCAAACATGACCTTTTGATTTTGGCAGTGAGGGCACCAGCTGGCACCATACATTACCACACCTTTTTCAGTTAAACATTTGGCCAGTTCGGCGTGTTTGCCTGGTTCGGCAGGACCACCACAGGCACTTAGCAATAATGCCAAAGAAGTTACTCCTAATACGGAAACTAAATTTTTGTTCATAGAGGTTTTATAAAACTGATAGCTAATTGCTTGTAAAGTATAGTGAAGGGCTGATAAAATATGAAATCTTTTTAAACAAAACCAAATGACTAATCTTAATGTTGGTGATAAAGCTCCAAACTTCACACTTTCTTCAACTTCCGGAAATAGTTTTTCCCTCTCAGAAGCATTGGGCAGATGGGTGGTTCTATATTTCTATCCCAAAGACGATACACCAGGCTGCACCAAAGAAGCTTGTAATTTTCGCGATAGGGTAAAAGATTATGCAAAAATGAATGCGGAAATTTATGGAGTATCTATGGACGATTTGAAATCTCATCAAAAATTTATCAGTAAGTATCATTTGCCTTTCCCTCTCTTGGCGGATACCGAAAAAAAAGTTGTGGAATTGTATGGCGTGCTGAAAGAAAAGTCGATGTTTGGAAAATCCTTTCTGGGCTTAGTGCGGACAACCTTCCTCATCTCTCCAGATGGAAAAATCGCCAAAATTTGGAGTAATGTCAAAGTAGAAAACCATCATCAGGAGGTATTGGACTTCATTAGTAAAGCGCAGTAACAACACTGAATAAAGAATGAAAAGATGACTTGACAAGTTCGCGGACTTGATTTGTAACCATACTATGGCTTGGGCACTCAATCGCTCTTTGCTACTATATATAGTGTTCGTTCATTAATTCCACACAACATTTTCCAAATTGACTGGTTTCTTCTTTGTGGCGGCGCTATCGTTGACACATTTAGTAGTAGTGCTGTAGTTTAGGGGCTGTATTTAGTAGGTCAATCAAGTGAATAGCTTTAGAAACTTCTTAGAGGAAATCGGATTAGACTACCGCGAAAGCGCAATCTATACTTATTTGCTGAAAGTGACTGAAGCTCCAGCGAGCCAGATTGCCCGCGCCTTGGAAATTAACCGCACTACGGTTTATTCTCTGATTAACAACTTGATTAATCGCGGCTTGATTAGTCAGGTGTGGCGAAGTCGAATCCAGTTTTATGCCGCGGTTAACCCGCTGACGTTCTTGGAAAAATTTCGCTTCGAGCAAAAGAAATTGCTCGGTAAGGTAAATAACCTCAGTAAAGAGTTCGATCAAGATCTGCTATCGGGCTCTTTTTTTTATACCAAACCAAAAGTAAATTTTTTGATTGGCGAGGAGGGGATTAAGGATTTGCTGAGTGATATAATTAGTGAGTCCAAAGAAGCAAAAGCGTTAATGTCTTATCAGTTATATCAATTTATCGATCAGAATTTACCGGACTACATCGAACAAAGAGTTCAAAAAGGCATTCAAGTAGAGGTTATCTATACTTTTGGGGTGGAGAAATTTCGTCATGATTTGGAACCCGGCAAACAATTGCGCATTCCAAAATTTAGACCTGATGCAGATAGTCGTGGAATGAATTTTTTTATTTATGGTCATAAAACGGCTTTGATTTTTTTGAAAGAAAAATTTGGATTGATTGTGGAAAGCTTTAACATGAAAGAGAGTTTTGAGCAGTATTTTGCGGAGATTTGGAATCAGTAAAAAATAAAATTTGAAGATGAAATCATCTTTCAGAGTTGGGGCAAGGTGATTGTCTGAAAAATTTTTGACACAAAATTCACAGATCTATATATTCTGACCAGTGATTTTCTTTTTAATGCGAATCTCACCAAACCTCCATATACAAGTTGCAGACAGTACAATTCCAACCGAAAGTTGGGGGTAGTTTATGCTTTAAAGAAAAACAAAAACTAAAAATAAGCCCCCTCGCCCCAGAGGGGGTTTTACTTTGTCAGGAAACTTAGGAAAATGTTTTTGGGAAGTAAATTATGATCACAGCAATTTGCTTGCAAAAATTTTTTTTAAGTGTAGGATTCGAGACTTCCTAAAAACTTACCATCATGCAATCTCGATTGGGCAAAATTTTACGTGCACCGGAAACAGATGTAATTAGCGAGTTGGCCTCGGCCAGAAGAAAAATCTCAACTTTACCGCAAGCTGAGATCGCCAATGTTTTGGACGACACCAAAGCAAAAATTGCCAGCTGTGTGCTTGATGAAGATCATCTGGAAGAGGTGTGGAAAATTGCCGAAAAACATTTACAAGAATTTCCTTTCGAGCCAAGAGAGGGCTTTGAAAATCTTGGACAATTTGAGAAATATGCTTTGCAAATGAATCAACTACTGGCAGCGGAAAAGAAAATTTTTAATCAATATCAGCTGGAACTTCTACGACCTGATCCGGAAAATCCGCAAGCCAAAAAGTATCGGATTTTGGTGGAATGCGCTGATGGCCGTAATTCTATTGCATTACATTTACCCAAAGGACAATTACTGAGTCGCTTTGGCATTCGCTGGCTACCTTTTGCGGGACTGATTCTATTTCCCAATTTTCCAAATTTTGATTCGCCGGCGGAATTGAAAAAATTATTAGTGGTAAATCCTCAGTTGAAACAGGAAATTTGGCGTAGATTGGAATTCGTTTTTGGTAGGGATTTGGCCCATGGCGTGGAAATGTTGGAGGGGAGCCAAATTCAGCATTTACACTTGGAATATCAGGCTCATTTTGACCATGATTGTGCACATGGAGGTTGCGGCGCGCATAGTAGTAATTTGAACGCTGCACAATTGGAGACGGCGAAGAATTGTTTGTTGACTGAGATTTGGCTGCAGGAGAAGTATTCGGAGTTGATGACGGAAGGCAAAATTCGTTTGTATAGAACCGTGCATAATACCGGAAATTCAGGACATATTCATTCGGCCAAGGTAATTGATCAGGAAAATTTGGACTGTGAAATTTTGGAGAATAAGCAGGCGGTTTGGTCCTATTGCGCGCAGAATTTTGAGCACCCCAAGCCACAAAATGAGAATTTGGTACTGCGTGAGTACCAGGGCAATCCAATGGGAGTGGAATTGGAAGAACATGCAGAGCAGGTGATTCGAGTTTCTAATTTTCACTTTGCGCATACTCTGGTTGGGCAAAGTACTTTGGAAATCAGCTGGCATGATCAAGCGGAAATTATCTATCAACATATTTGCAATTTAATGGGCATTGTGCAGAAAAATTTTTTGTCAAAGCATCCCGAAAAGCCCATGATTTTGCATTTGGATTTGGAAAAAAAGAGGCCGGAAATTGAAGCTATTTATGTGCAAGTGCTGGGAAAGATTTGTTATAATCCGGAGATGGTTAAAATGATGGCGCAAGACAAATTACAGCTGTTTGTAACCGAAACGGACGGCATGAGTTATGAGACGACAATCAGAAAATCCGTCTAATCAGGCCCCATTTCTCGGCCTATTGCTGGAGTTTTTACGACTTCTGGCAACCGTGTAAACCGCTATGGCCAGACCGGTGAAAATAAATGTATTTGTACCATTGTTGCCTTTTTGCAAACTGATACTGCAGCCCACATCAGAGTTGTCGTCAGTAGCGGAGAGAGGAAGATAGACCTGGTCATCTTGATTCAAAACTATTTCCGACGCGCGTTCAGATTGCTTGATGACAACCTTATTTTTAAGCGCGCGAACGCGTAAGATGCGATGGTTTTTATCGTCGGTTTGGGGAATAAATTCGGCTACTATTGAGCCATCATTAGTAGTGATCAGAGTCTCAACTTCACCTTGCTGGCGATTGATTTTTAGACTGCCTTTGTCGTTTTGAAAGGCTACACAGAGCTTGCCTTCTTTGAGTTCGATACTGGAAGAATTCGTGATGTCATAGGCGATTTTTCCGCGTACCAGTAAAACCGTACTGGATTTGGAGTCTTGCAACGAAATTTCCGGCATACACTCCTGTCCACTAACAGTAGGCCTGCCCTCAAATTGAATCTGTTGATTTTCCAGCACGCTGGGTGCGCAGAATTCGGCAATGTTTGTGGTATCGACGGCCTTGGGCGAATCTTTGTCCTCAAAATACACACCCGCCTCTGGATCCAAGCAATTTTCAAATGCCACATCGCCGCTTCCCGCACTTGGAATTTGACTATCGGTTTTTCTTTGAACCTGAGGTGGGGGAGAAGTTCTGTTGGGATCGCCACTTGCAGCAGAGAGAGCTGTTACAGCTGAGAAAATCGCGATTTTTACTTTGGGAGGAAGTGTGGAAGGAGTTGGTTTGCCATCACCGGATGAGCCAGGATTGTCGCCGCCGCCGTCGCCCGATTGAATGTCCACCACTACCGGCGAGGGGGTAACACTTTCATCGGAACCGCTGCCTGGTGTGGAGCTTGGATTATTACTCATGAATTTTGTCTAAAAAAACTGCAATTTGATTGCCAAATAGGGTTAAACGTGATACCTTTACAATTGTAGCAGAGATAGTACTTTTAATCAATCTCTATATGAAAAGCTTAAATCATCATGAAGCGGCTAATTCTGCGCCAAAACGCGCTCCAAAAGTTGGCCTAAAAAACGACTTAAGCAAAAGCCTGGCCAAAAGATTTCGTGGCATGCTGACAGCAGTGGCAATTTCAACAGGAGCTTTAAACTCTTCTTGTTTAACAGAAGCGGAAGCCGGATCAGCAAATCAAGAGCAGGGTGTAGCCTTAAAGGATTCTACCAGCAATACACAATCTCAAGAAAAAATTGACTATAATAAAAGGTTTTCATCTATTGTTACAGACGGCAAGGGAAGTTGGTATGTGCAAATATCTTACCCTAAACCTTTTGTGGTAGAGGCTTATTTAGATGGCGAATTTGTGATTGAATCTGATGTAATTAATGGAAAAGGTGTTTTAAGCTCTAAATACCAAAGTGGCCAGGAACTTAATATCAAGCCTTTTGAAGTAGATGAAAATGGTGAAAAAATTAGACAAATCCCTGTTGTTCACGATCCAGCATTGGCTACTGAGGACACGATATTGGGCTATGATTATGGAAACCTTCCTTAGTTTTATTTATTAGGCAAATTGAAAATTCCATCCCAGTCCGCTGCGGGTGGATTTTTTGAAAAGCTTTCGGCGAGGTTGAGGTAGAAATTGGTGGGGCCGTCGTTTGGATAGGTGGATTTGATTTTTTGGAAGAGCTCGCGGGCTTTTGGGTAGTCGCGGAAAATGTAAGCTTGGAGGGCCAGGGAAAATTTTTCTAGCAGTTCCAGATGTTCTGCTTTAACCTGAGTTTTCAAGCCAATTAACTCATAAAGATGCGTAGGTTCTGTCTTGCCCTTTACGCGCACTAAATGCAAATCGCGCAGCACAAATTGATCGCCTAATAATTGTTTAGTAGCTTCTCCAAGTAGTATGCGAGTACCAAAGAAATCATTAGCTCCTTCCAGTCGAGAGGCCACATCTACAGCGTCGCCGGTGGGGGTGTAGACGATGGTTTCCGGAGTACCGTTATTACCGACGGTTACTTCGCCCGTGTTGATACCGATGCGGAAGTCGAGGGGGTTTTGTTTGAATTCTGCTGGCAAGTCGGGGTCTGACTGCCATTTTTTGTACAATAGAGGAAGTTCCTGACGCATGCGTAAGGCGGCCTCACAAGCGCGAATAGCTTGATCCGGTTGATCCACAGGCGCGTTAAAAAAGCCCATAATGCCGTCACCTTCAATTTTACTGATAGTGGCATTGAATCGGTTTTTTAACAGATGCTCGCCAACAAATTGGCGATTGTCCATGAAGACTTTGTTGATTTGCGCCGCACCGTATTTTTCAAAAAGCTGGCTGGAATGGATGACGTCGGTGAAGAGACAGGTGACAACGCGGCGCTCCATACCGTAGCGAATGTGATCGATATTTTGGATAGCCATTTCGGCGATGTAGGGCGAGGTGAAGTGTGCTAATGCTTTTTTGGTAGCCTGATTTTCTTTGAATTCCGCGAGGTAGCGATAGATGTAAACAGAAATAAAAGCGACAATGAGGACAACATAGGGATGAGTGAGATCCAAGATGAGGCCAAATTGAAAGATGATTTTTGCTAGAAAAGTATAAACGAGCCCGGTGGCGAAAAGGTAAAGGACGGACCAGCGGATTTTGCTGTAAAGGAAGACCAGGGTGGAGGCGGTGGCGAAAAGGAGGGCGAGGAGGAATTGTTCTGTGGTTGTGAGGTTACGGAGGAATTTTTGTTCGAGAATGGTTTGGATGGCGTTGGCGTGGATGAGGATGCCGTTTCTGGGATATTGATGAACTGGTGTGGAAACAATATCTTTGAAGTATGTGGCAGTTGGACCGATTAAAACTATTTTGTCCTTAAATAATTCTTCTGGGGTTTTGCCGTATTTTTCGAAAGAGCCATTGTAAACGTCTTTGAAGGAAACGTATTGAAAGCCATCATTATCATTGGAATTGTTTTTGGAAATATAATTGATCAGCATTTCGCCTTTTTCCAAAGGAATGTTGATGTTGCTCTGATAGCTTAATTGTAATTGATATTGATCAGGGCTGATTTGGGGTTGATCGGGAAGCTTCTGATCACCTAAAAAGGCTCTGACAATAGCGATTGGGAAATTTTCGATAAATTTATTTTCAGTTTCATTGAATAAAAGAACAGGCATGCGGCGGGCAATATTGTCCAAATCACGAGTTCCTTGAGCGGCGCTAACGGTGACATTGCCGGAGTCCCAAAAGAATTTGTAGGGCAGGCTGTATTTTTCCGGATCCGCGTCGGAGCTTTGTACAAAATAGCCTTTTTGTTCGTTGAATTGGCTGTTGGAGAAGTAGATGATGACGGGGTTTGGGGCGGAGATTAAGGAATCACGGAGGGATTTGTCTGACAGCTCTTCTTTTTGGGTACGAAAGAAGAAATCTATGCCAATAGCTTTTGGTCCATATAACGAAATGCCACTAATCGCTCTAGCAAACACCTCTCTACTCCAGTTTTCGTATTGACCTAAATTACTTTTAGCTAGGGTATCATTATCTACGCCAACTATCACAATGTCTTTGCTCGCCGGTCTTGAAGTATATAAAAAATTACTTAATTTTAATTGCCAAATATGGAGACTTTGAGTGTAAATAAAAATGGTGGCCAGCAGGGTGATTGCTGGCGCAAAAATGAGCAGTAAGAAAATTTTGTTTTTGCGGAGCTTCATGGAGAGAAAAATATCTTTAGATTATAGCATATTCGATAGGTTTTCTCAAAGCTTTGGACAAAGAAAAGCCCCGGGAGACGCGATGTGAAATCGCGAAACCCGGGGACGTGGTGGTCTAGAAAGTGAGTAGCACGAGCTTTCGCTCAAGTGCTAGAGGAGATGCCCCGCTTCGCCAGAAGCGGGGTGAGAGAATGTTCAGTTGCGGCGACGGGCGAAGCCGATCAGCACGAGGCCAATCAGCAGCAGGCCGGAGAGGTTGTTGCCTCCCTGGCTGCTCAGGGAGCAGCCTCCACCTTGATCACCCGCTTGCGGCGGCGTGATGGTGGTGACCACCGGCTTCTCCAACACCCCGACCGACTTCTTGCGAATGTCGATCAGGAAGGAGAATCCAGCCTTCATCTGGCTGGACGAGCCGTTGTCAGCAATCGGCTTTTCCGCGCACTGCGTGGCGTCTGCGTTGCCGCAAATCTCACGCAGCCTCACGGCACCAGACACAACCTTGTATCTGGCGAAGGCTAGTACTCCTGAGGACTTTTCCGGATTGACGTTCTCCGGGAAGTCGATCTCGGTTTCCGTGCCTTCGTAGCCGAAGCTCAGGTCGAACTGCTCCTGCTGGAGCTTCGCCGGATCAGACGGGTCCTCCTGGT
>CAZJJZ010000031.1:5356-9900 GCA_964546505.1 uncultured Candidatus Peribacteria bacterium | reverse complement strand
GGTCAACTCGAACTGGTCCTGGTCCTACTCGCCCTGGTTGTGAGTCTGGTCCTGGTTCAACTTGCCCTGAGCCCGGCCCTCGTTCTGAGTCCGGTCCTGGTCCTACCGGTCGTCCTGGACCCACGCCTCTTCTAGCCAAATCCTCCAGTAAATTTTTCAATTGATCCAAACGTCTAATCATATCCTCTCTAAAGTCCTTGATATCATCAGAAATTTGCCCAATCTTCCCCTCCAAACGCTTAATCACCGACTGTAACTGATCGCAACAATCAGCCATTTTTTCCGCTAATCGCTTTTCCAAAGCTGCCATTTTTTGAGTAATGTCAGCAATATTTTCTTCATTTACATTAGCCAATGCCTTCTTCAAAGCAGCCTCTAAATCAGCTTTATTTTTGGCCATTTCTGTCAAAATCTCAGCTTTCAATTGACCTTTTTGCGCTCTTACTTCATCCAAAACAGCCTTAATATCGGCCAACTCACGTCTAAGTTCTGCATTATCTTGCGTGGCCAATTTTCTCAACAATTCATCGTGTTTAGTTTGCAAAGAATTTTCCAAAGCAGTCATCCTACCCGAAACCTCCTTAGCTGCTTTTCTAGCTCTCTGATTAGCTTCTTCCAACTTGCCCTGCAAGTCATCTATTGCGCTGTTTTGCAATCTTAGCTGCTTCAAAAAGTCAGTCAACTTTTCGGACAACTCATCAAATCGCTGATTAAAACTCCTCTCCAAAGTTACTACCTGCCTTCTTGTGTCTACAATTGTTAACTCATCGATTCTCTGCAACAACGTATCTATTCTTAAATTCAAACTTTTCTCCATTCGCGCAATTTCTGTTTTGAAATTTTCCTGCACAGCACTCAAATCAATCTTCTCCGACTTTATCTTCTTCAGTTTGCTTTTTAACTTAAGCTTCATCTCATCCAACAACTCCTGTTTGAAAACTTCCAATTGCAATTTGAGTGCCTCTTTGGTTTTAACCTCAACTTCACTTACCTGCGACTCTGTGGCTTTTCCACCTTCAGAAGCAGTATGGCCTGATACATTAACTGTAATATTGGGATTGAAGTTATTTTTATTGAAATTTCCGCGCCTGCTCTGATCTGTTCTGCTATTATCCGTTCTACTGTTATCAGTCTGGCTATTGTCTATTCTACTATAATCAGTGCGTCTATTATCCCTTCTACTGTTATCAGTACGAGTATCTGATGTATTGCGATAATCAACATTTACTCTAGTGCCACCATCACCCTCTTGTTTAACGCCATCACGTCCATTCACAGGAGTTGAATCATCCCTATCTTGATCATTAGACTTATTTCTGGGTGTAAACCTTCTTCTAGCATTAGCACGAGTTCTTTTTGTAGGGCCTTGAATTTCATCTTCAGGTTTTGCCGACCGATCCAGAATAATTGCTCGGCGATCAGGTTCTGTTTGACTACCTTCCGACTCCTCTTGCACTGGATTATCTTTATCTTCTGTAGATTTTTGAGTTGAATCAGACTCCTCAACTGCATCCTTAACACCAGGTGGTAACTGCAAAACTCTGTTTTCTGCTGAAACCGCCTGTACCGTACCGAAAGGTAAAGCATTAGCCACCTCATTATGAACACTTGTAGAAATTTGTTTTAAGACATCCGAACTGGACATTTCCTCCACAGCGTTGGTTTTTTCCAATAATGCGTTTAATTGCTTACGTTTGATATCCAGGGCAATCTTGGCCGCTATATAAGAGTTGATCAGTTCACTTGCCGCTGGCTGTAAACTGTCCTCCCGCAAATCAGTTTTTTTGATTTTATCAAGCAATACCGCTATTTCCACCTCCGCCACCATTAATTCCTGATTCAGTTTTTCCATCTCCTGATCCATAAGTACTTTTGCCAGCACCTTAGCAATCAACTCCAATCTAAGTCTTTTCTTGCGATTGTCTTCTGCCAAACCAGTTAATTCCGCCAAGATTTTTTGCTTTTCGGTAAAACTATCACTTTTGGCCAAATCGTTTTGCAATTGTTCTTCTAAACTATGCCCCACATAATCCGCTCCCTGAGCTTGTCTGAAAGCCTTTTGTAGAATTCCAATCAACTTTCCTTTGTCCACACTCTCCTCCAAAAATTCTGTTAGGCGATTGAACGGTAATTCTGTATTAGCCAACGCCGAAACAATTTTATTAGTATTTTTATCAGCCCGTAAAATCAGTTTTTGCTGATCTTCTAGCCTGACTATTTGTTGGTCTTTGTTTTCGAGTGCCATAAATTTAGTTTTTTAATTCTGGAAATTGAGCGACTAATTTGTCCCAATCCAAATCTTTTTTAAGTGCTTGTTTACTGATCTCTGCTGCCTTCAGCGGATCAGTTTTGGCAATTTTGGCTACCGCCTTGGCAACTTTTTCTTCCACATCATTACGCGCGGCCACACCAAACTGCCCATTTACTTCCTTCAAAATGGGGAAAATATCTTCAAACATTTTTAAACGCGCGGACAATTCCTGCACATCCACCGCATCTTCCAAGAGCGAAAAAATCACAAACAGTTGATTGGGATCAATGCGCTTTCTACGCAGACCCTCAGCCAAAACTCCTCGTATTACCAATTGCCTTTTTTGCAATGCTTGCTGTTCCAGGGGTGTAGTTGCCATCAATTTAGATATAATAAAATCTCGATATTATATCATAAATTTGTAATCTATCCAAACCCCTCGCCTCCTCCAAGATTACCAAAGAATGAAAAACTTTATCTCACCACTCCTTTAATCATTTCCACCCCAATATAAGGGTTAGGAAAATAACGCGAATCTTTACTTTCCAAACGATTATCCCCTAGTAGAAAAAAAGAGTTTTGCGGTATGATGAAAAACCGCTCATCACCGTAATTAAACTTTTTTCCTTTTAAATAAGGCTCTTCCAGAACTTGATATTGTCCATTTTCATCACGCACAGACACTTCCCAATTTGCTAATTTCAAACGCTCCCCAGGCAAACCCACCACTCTTTTAACCAAATATTTCTGATTATCAAAACTAAACACCACAATATCACCACGTGCAATCTCGCTGACAGCAAAACTTTTATTCAAGAAAATCAGTTGATTGCTCTGCAGAGTCGGCCACATCGAATTCCCCTCCACCAAAAAAGGTTCATGCTGCCAAACAGCCAAAAATAGATTTATCAATAGCAAAACACTAGTCATGGATAGTTTTGGCTAAGCTTTCAATACGGCGTTGTAAACTTTTGAGAGCTTCCGCCAATTCCTGTTCACTCAGCGGTTTATCGTGGTAGTAACTTTTATTTTCGGCAAAATCCACTCCCTTGGCTTTCACAGTTTTACAAATAATCGCCACAGGAATCCGGGTTTCCACAAGCGCTTTATCATAAGCACCCAGCAATTGATCCAAATCATTTCCACTCAAAACATTGCAAGTCCTAAAACCGAGCATATCAAATTTTTCTGCAATTGGATCAATCAAATTGAGATTGCGAACCAAACCATCCACTTGCACACTATTGCGATCAACCACCACCACCAAATTCCCTAATTTTAGATGAGATGCTTGAATCAAAGCCTCCCAACAATTTCCATGTGCCATTTCCGCATCACCAATCAAACAAAATACTTTATTTCGCGCTCTTTCCATTTTTAGTGACATGGCCAGTCCGACAGCAGCAGCCAAGCCTTGGCCCGGTCCGCCGCTACCTAGTGGTACACCTGGGATTCGAGGTTTTGGATGCGCGGAAAGTAAAGCCCCGGCTTGTCTGTAATACTTCAATTCATTCTGATCCAAAAAGCCCAAATCAGCCAAGATGGCATACCAAGCCGGCGCTGCATTAGCCTTGGATAAGACAAAATAATCCTGACCCTCCCAACCAGGTTTAGCTGGATCAATTTTCAAAATTGGTCCATGTACATTGTGGCCATAATACAAGGCCACCAAAATCTCAACAGCGGAAAGCGCACTTCCAGTAAAACCTCCCCCGCTGGCTATAGATTTCAAAGTAGCCATGCGGACTTCTGTCGCTTTGACTTTTAAAGCCGAAATATAATCCTGATAGCCCATAACAGCAAAAATAGAATTTACTACAATCAATACACCAAAAATAACGTACTGCCAACTCAAAACCACCTGAATTTCTACATTAGATGTCTTTTCGGGACTTTTTTCAAGTCAACCCATTTGCCCCCCTGCTCAAAAAGAGTGACAATAACGCGGCTTAATAAACTTTCCAAAAACATGACCGAAGATAAAATCAAACAACTGATTCAGCAAATCAAGAAGATCAAAAACGACATCAAAGATGCCAAAAAAGAATTGCGTCAGGAAGAAAAAATCGAAAATGAACAATATTTGGAAATGGAAAAAGCTCTCAAAGATATGAAAAAACAGGTCAAAGACTTCAAGGACGACTATCTGCGCGAGCTGCTGTCCGACAATAGCTACCTGGAACTCAAACAATTACTTTCCGGCAAAGAAGAAGAGCTCGCGCAGCTTAATGAAAAGCTAGGTCAGGAATTACTAAAATTGCCCGCCAAGGCCGCGGAAATGAAAGTGGAAACC
>CAZJJZ010000031.1:0-5341 GCA_964546505.1 uncultured Candidatus Peribacteria bacterium | reverse complement strand
GGAAACCGAAGAAGGCGAATTACGAGTTCAACTAGCTCCAGCCATGCGCGTTTTCCTCAACGGCATTGAACATAAAGTAAGCAAATTCTAAGTACAAGAAAAACGCCCGGACAAAAGTTCCAGGCGCCGCACAAGTCGGTGAAACCGACAGTACTTCGTTGTGGGCGCGTCCTAACAGTGGCAAGCTTCGATCCAGTTCACACAAGATCGCGGCTAACTTTAAGCACATTCAGACGAAAACAACGCAAACATACAAACAATCCACCCCAGGTTTTTCCGCGAGGAAAACCATGTTTTTTTGGAATCAGATATAATTTGCCTGGGGGGCAATGATAATGAGATATATGAGGAAAACTAGTAGACTACTAAGGCCTTACAGCAGCCAAAAGAAATGCAGCCAGTAAAAGCGCTCAGGCGTATTGCAAAAGAAATACAGATACAGCAGAATTGCTGTAACCCTTTCCTTCTGCAAAACAGTTGTTGCCTTCTTTTTTTGCCTCAACAGCCAAATCAAGAAACTTGATAGTTCCTGATCAGACATCTTGGCAAAGTAATTATCATAATGCGGAGTGGGAATTTTCCCCATCTGCAAAATTTTAATCACCGATTGCATCAACTCCGCCCAAACATCTGGCGTACCCAACCCTTGATCAATCAGCCTTTTCTGCTGATCTATTTTCGAGTTAAGTTTAGATAAATTGCTACTGAAGTAAGCCTCTTCAGGCAGTTGATCCAATTTGATCATTCCATATTCCATCAATTGCTTCAGATGCTGAAACGTTTGACGGGTATAGAAAATCAAATACAGCCTGGTCATCTCATGCAGATAACATTCACCGCAAGAATTCAATTGACATACAAGATGAGGCGATTTCTCTCGAAACTGCTCATCCAGATGCCAATATTGCAGTATACACAACCTCAAGTTTGGTTTGATTTTTGCAAATAACTGATTGTAGCTAGCCGGTGGCTGCATACCCATCAGAATATGTTGCATCACTTGAGCCATGAACTGTGAGTACTGCAAATAGTCAGACCTACTCAAGTAGGGTTTGTTTAACAGTTTTTTTACCATTAGTTACCTCCACACGTTGTTTTTTGAAAGAACAGCTTTCCCCAACAGGACCATCCTGCAGGAATTGCGCAAAGTGGAATATAATTCAAAACTCAATCCCACGCAACCTCTACCAAAATTTCATTACGCATCAGAAAAGGCATTGTTCCCGGACCATTATAAGCGGCAAAAATCGGCTCACCCAAAATTTCCACCTCATCCCGTTTCAACATCTCCAAAAAATGCTGCTTTTTCTTGGCTATTCTCCTGGCATTGTAATACCAAGTAAAACGATAAACCGCAAAAATTTTGGAAGAAATCGTACGGAAACGAATACGTGAATCCAAAGGAATTGGTAAGGTTTCTATCGAATAGTTACGGGGAGCTGTAAAGGTAACCGTGGTCTTGCCAGCCAATGAACTTTGCAATACCGGAGCAGTCATCGCTATTTTTTCACTTTTACCCTCCACCAAAACCGGCGCAGTCATTGCCAAACTGGCTTTGCTCACATTAGCGCCAAAAATATAACGCGCTAAAATCTTAAATCCTTCATTCAGAGCTCTATCACCAACTTCATCAACTTCCACCTGCATGGCAATAAAAGGTCGATATTTACGAATCTCATAATTTTCACTTTTCTCCAACACTTGATAATCAATTCTCTCCGCCTTACTGGAAAGATAGCTGCGTACCAACCACGCCACCAGTACTATCACCACTATTATTAATATAGGCATATGAAAATAGTTAAGATAATTAATCTTATCAACTTCCAGGCACACAAACAACCAACTCCCCACTTTGTCAGTCTTTGAATATGCTAAATTAATTACCTACATTTAAACCCGCCAAATGCCCCGTCGCCCAACTGGCTTGCAAATTAAATCCTCCTGTAAAACCATCGACATTCAAAATCTCTCCGGCCAAAAACAATCCCGGACATATCTTGGATTCCATTGTTTGTTCATTGACTTCCGTAGTATCAACTCCACCGGCCGTCACGAATTCTTCGCCCTGGGCTCTGCCCACCACCTGCCTGGGCCAGGCTTTCAGCATTTTTACCACCGCCAAACGCTCCTTTTTACCTATTTCCGCGGCCTTTTTTTCACCATCCACAGCGGCGCTGCGCAAAATTGCCCCAGCCAAAGATTTAGCCAAAAAATAATCCAAAATATTTATCAACTTTTTTGCTCCATCCTGCTCCATTGCTTGGCGCAACTGAGCGTCCAATTGCTCCAAATTCAGCTCAGGAAACAAATCCAAGTAGAGAATGTTTTGACTAGTCGAATCGAACTTTTGCCAGGCTGTATGAGCAGAAATCACAAATAAAGCCGGACCGGAAATACCCTGATGGGTAAAGACAACTGGCCCCACTTTGCAAGCATCGCCCATTTTCAAACCTACTTTTGCCAAAGAAAGACCTGCTAAATTGGTAGATCCACCAGCCAATACAAAAGCCATCAAGGAGGGACCCAACTGAGTAATATGATGACCCATTGCCTTAGCCCAGGCATAACCGTCACCAGTGGAACCAGTCTGAGCGAAAGCATTTCCGCCACATGCCAGTACCACCTGATCAAACAACTCCTTCTTTTCGTCAGCATAAAAAACAACCATTTTTTTTGCCAAACCCTTGCCCAGCTCCAGAGATTTCACCGCAGTATTAAGACGAATTTCGACACCGGCTCGTCGCATTTCCGCAGCCAACAAATCCACCACATCCTGCCCCACATCACTGATCGGAAAAACCCTTCCATCCTCCTCAACTTTAGTTTTAAGTCCTCGCGAATGCAAAAATTCCCGCATCATTACAGAATCGAATTGTTTCATGGCATAGCGCAAAAACTCCGCTCCCCGCGGATAATTTTCCAAAATTTCTTTCAACTTAGTTTTGCCAGTTGTCACATTACAACGCCCTCCACCAGAAATCGCCACCTTCACTCCCAGCTTAGCGTTACGTTCCAATAAAACCACCTCAGCCGCTCCCCCAAGCCGCTCCTTCGCCACCAAAGCCGCCATCATCCCCGCAGCCCCACCTCCAATAATTGCAATTTTATTCATAACCCTTGGCTTGCATTTTAAATAATCTGGAATATGTCTTTCCTGCAGCCAATAATTCAGCATGGCTGCCAAATTCCACCAAATTGCCATCTTCAATTACGCCGATTTTGTCAGCTTTTCGTACTGTGGAAAAACGATGTGAAATCAAAATTACGGTATGAGTATCGTCCACCGCCTCCAATTTTTCAAAAATTCTCATTTCCGCTTCGGCATCAATAGAAGCAGTTGGTTCATCCAAAATATAAATCCAGGGATTTCGATACATCACGCGCGCAATTGCCAATTTTTGCCATTGTCCTATGGAAGGCTCAATCCCATCTTTAAATTCTTTGCCGAGCATTTGTTGATAACCCCTTTTCCATTTTTTAATAAAACTTTCCGCATCACTGTGCAAAGCCGCTTCCCGCACCTTGCGAGGAGAAAATTTTCTATGCACATCTCCAACCGCAACAGCTTCTTCCACCGCCAAACTATGATGCGCGTACTCCTGAAAAAGCACCCCCAAAGTAGCGTACCATTCGCCCAAATCCACATCTTTCAAATCCACTCCATTCACCAAAATACGACCTTTTGTAGGGTCATAAAATCTACATAGCAATTTAATTAAAGTCGTCTTCCCGGCACCATTCACACCTACCAATGCCAATTTTTCCCCTGATTTGATCCTAAAATTCAAATTACTCAATATTTCTTTCTCTGTGTTTGGATAAGAAAAGGAAACATTTTCAAAAACAATTTCCGGAGCAGCCTTTAATTTAAGAGGCAAAGCCTTCTTGGAGTTTTTGATAACCGGCTGGGAATCAATAAATTGGAAAAAGTCATTCACATATAAATTATCTTCATTCTGTCTGGCCAAATTTCTAAATAAGGAAATCAAAGAATCCTTCATTCGTGATGAAGATGCCAAAAGCAAAACCAAAAATCCCACGGTAATCTCACCATTAATCACCATCATCACAAACAAATATAAAGCCAATAAACTGGTAGCCTCAGAAATCATCACAGCCAACAAAGACCATCTCATTCTACGCATCAAAATTTGTTTATTTTCTCCAATAAACACCTCAATGATCTGATGCATTTTCTTCAAAAAGTAATCTCCCAAAGCAAACAGCTTACTTTCAATAATCCGGGCAACATTAGAGAAATTGGTCAGATAACTGTTATAAAAGCGTTTACTTTCCCCTACCGATTGAGCAATGTGCCACACGTTATTTCCGTATTTTGCCTCCACCAAAAATATCGGAATATTAGTAATAATTAAAATTGGCACTAGCCACCAAATCTGACTTCCCAAAATAAAGATCGCCAACATCACCTCAAAAAAATTTTGAAAAAGATAAAACTGTCTATCTGTCAGATTTTTGACCCGCCAAGTAAATTCCTCCAAAATTCTTTGCACCAAATTATTATTTTCTGGATCTTCATAAAACGCCACATCTAATTCCAATTTTTTTAGATTAATCTTTTCAGTCAATACCCAGTCTATGGAAAAATAAAGCATTTTGGACAAATACAAATCCAAAGTACTTAGCATCAATCCAATTAAATAAACAAAAAACACAGCTAGCAAAATGAACCAGATCAAAATAGTCATTTCACCCAATTCCACCGCGTCGACCAAAGCATCAATCAAAGCAGAATTCAGCCAAGCATTCAAAAAAGGCATCATCGCTATCAGCACAGTGTAAACAAAAAATCCTGCCAAATACCAAGCGCATTTATCCCAAGTTAACTTCACTATTCGCCACCAATTTGTAAAAATACTCCAATACTTCCGCATCAAAAAGGCTTAAATCTCGAGCAATCTAGCTTTCCACAGCAAAAATGTCAATTAATCAAGGCCAGGAAATTTGACTTAATAGGCAAAATATTAGATCCTTCGAATCGCATCATTTTTATCCCATGAAAGAACAAATTAAAGTTTATCATCAATTTAAGGCTACACCGGCGGGACAAAAACTGTACCGTTCGCCACGCTGGAGTCCTTTTATGCCCGCTTCCATGAAATTAAGCGAGTGGGAAAAATTGCTGGGACCGGATGTAAATAACCTCAAGCACATGATGCTCACTAGCCTACTCATCCATAGTGTACGAGAAGAATTGGCGGTTACTGAAATGGAATTGGACACTTTACTCTGGACCGGCATCACCCACGACTGGGCGGAAGCGGTAATTGGCGACATCCAAAAAAAAAAAAAAACCAAAATGATTGAGGAAGAGGAG
>CAZJJZ010000030.1:3818-9964 GCA_964546505.1 uncultured Candidatus Peribacteria bacterium | reverse complement strand
TGCTGCATGGTTGTCGTCAGCTCGTGCCTTGAGGTGTTCGGTTAAGTCCGTAAACGAGCGCAACCCATGTCCTAAGTTATATATGTCTTAGGAGACTGCCGATTCTAAGTCGGAGGAAGGTATGGATGACGTCAAATCAGCATGGCCCTTATGCCTTGGGCTACACAGGTGCTACAATGGCAAGTACAGTAGGAAGCCAAACGGTAACGTGGAGCAAATCCTCAAAGCTTGTCTTAGTTCGGATTGAGGGCTGAAATTCGCCCTCATGAAGCTGGAATCGCTAGTAACCGCAAATCAGCACGTTGCGGTGAATATGTTCCCGGGTCTTGTACTCACCGCCCGTCAAGTCATGAAAGATTGGAGTGCCCGAAGTTCCCTTAGCCTCACGGCGGGGACCTAAGGTAATACAATTGATTGGGACTAAGTCGTAACAAGGTATCCGTAGGAGAACCTGCGGATGGATTACCTCCTTTCTAAGGAGACTGGCCAATCCTCAAGATTGGCAATGGTCGAATTCTTGTTTACAAGAATAAACTTCTTCTCTACTACACTTTGGATGTTATGAATAAAAGCGCTTAAAAGGCGCTTTTTATTTGTTTCTTTATAGAAATTTTCCAGTTTGTTCAAATATACTTAATTTTATCCTGAAAAAAGTAGAAATATGAAAATAAGTTTGCTTTTTTCCGTTAGATATTTATAATCCTTTCGCTTTTTGAAAATCAGTTAGATGGGCTCTTAGCTCAGCTGGTAGAGCGCCTCGTTTGCACCGAGGAGGTCAGGAGTTCGAATCTCCTAGAGTCCACCAAATAATTTAGTTTTACTTTCTTCGTTGTTGCCCGCAAAATTTATTCTCTCACCGTATTTTACATACGGCTCGATCATAATTTTTTTGTCGCCTAGCAGAAAGAATAATTTGAGTTATTTGGTACAGACTGGAAGAAAATTGATTATTCGGATATTTTCAAAATTCAGGTGAGGGCGTGTAGCTCAGGTGGTTAGAGCGCGTCACTGATAATGACGAGGTCGGAGGTTCAAGTCCTCCCATGCCCACCAGTAAGAAAACTGGTATCTGTATAAGTTTTGAATTTATAAATTTGTAACTGAGTTGCTTTGCTTCAGTTTTTTTTGTGTGAGGCTAATTAGACTTTACATCGGTTCAGTTTTCAGAGAAAATTATCAAAATTAACTTATTTCTTTGAATATAATTTGGCAAAGCAAGTTAGCGTTTTGTTTGTGGAGGCGTCCCAGGAGCATTAGAAGTCTTTATTTTAAAAGGCATATCACGAAGTTCCGTTATCAATACTCTCCAGAACGATTTATAGCATATCATTACAGAAAAAAGCGTTCTCCTGTTATCCTCGAGGCTTTGCATGGATTTAACAGTAAGGGTTTTAGTAAATCAGCAGAGATCATGACAGCTCCAATGGCTCATTACATTGGCTATTTGCTAAAAAGCCCAACAATATTGGCACTACACTCTAGAAATTACTGTGACCTAAATCGACGTGCTACAGCGCAAAAGACTGTCGATGGAGTTTTGAACACACAGATACAAAAAGCTGCGAAAAAAGAATATACCAGTATTTTAACCGCTATTTTGAATGAATACACTACACTAGGTGTTTTGAATCGACCGGTATTAATCCTGAGTATACATGGTATGAAAGATCGTCTCAATCGAGGTATTGATATTGGTAGTGGCATGGGTAAATCAGCAAATTTGGAAGTGGCAGGCTGGTTCCAAAACGCACTTTCGCAGGCTCTGTTGAAACAAGGAATAAAAACCAAAATTCATTTGGATGACGGTTTCACTGGCGCCAATCAGTTGAAAATTTTACGCAAGCCGGAATATTTCGGTTCCAATTTACATATTTTGCAAATTGAGATTAGTAGAGATTTAAGGATTAATTACTTTTTTCAGCTGACTTTGATATTGGCACAAATTTTAAAGAATTTTGAGAAACAGGATTGGACCAAGATTTCCAAGTTGGATAATGATATAGAAGAGTTGAAATTGGAAATAAGAATAGCGACCAACTTATCAGTTAAGGAAGTGGAAATGGATGCAAGTCAAAGAAGGAGATTGAAGATCAAAAAAAATGAACAAATAGAGCTGTTTGCCGGCACTAGAAAACTGGGGGTTTTTAATGTAGTTGCGGTTGAACGTTCCAGGATCGGTTCGGGTCAGGTTGGGGTGAGCGAAAACTTGATGAAGCATTTTGGCCTTGTAAATAAGCAAATCTTGACATTGAAGAAACCAAATTTTTAATTGCAAACAGTACTTGAAAGCGTATAATTTTGTCGCAAATAACCACACTAAATTATGAAAAAGGTAAAGGTGGGCGTTTTGGATTTTAATGGCTTAAATAAATTTGCCGGATCTGCATCCAAAACTTCTGTAAAGGAGGTATCCAGGATAGTAGAAGAAATAAAAAAGGCGGGAGCAATGGCCAAAGTGTATAAAGCAGAAAATTGCCAATTATATTTTCACAAAAAAACATCCGAGATTTTGTATAATAATAAGCCGATCAAAGGCTGTGATGTGTTGCTTACCAGAGTTGCCAAGAATAACAATGTCGATTTGGAAGTTTCTGTCATCAAGCAATTCGAATTAATGGGGATTGATGTAATCAACCGCTATTTGCCAGTGATGAATGCAAAAAACAAACTGCGTACCATGCAAATGCTATCCAGTAAGGGTATTCCCGTCCCTGCCACAATTGTCGTGAGGAAGTTGGAGCATTTGGATGCGGCTATTGAAAGACTTGGTGGCTGTCCCATTATTCTAAAAACTCCTTTTGGTTCATATGGCTCGGGTGTGGTGATTTTGGAGAGTATGAGGTCACTTTATTCAGCTTTGGATATCATTTGGAAAAGTGCTGGATCTAATATTATCTTGATTCAAGAATATGTCGCTGAGGCTCAGGGAAGTGATTATCGTGCATTTGTGGTGGGGGATAAGGTGGTGGCAGCAATGCAGAGAACTTCTGTGGGAGATGAGTTTAGGTCAAATCTGCATTTGGGTGGTACATCGAGCAAGGTGAGACTAACCAAAGAAGAAAAAGAAATTGCAGTGAAGGCAACCAAAATCATGGGGTTAGAGATTGCTGGTGTAGATATTTTGCGTTCCAAAAGAGGCCCAGTAATTATGGAAGTTAATGCTAATCCCGGTTTTACCGGTTTGGCAGAAATCACTGGCGTAAACGTTGCCGCAGAAATTGCTCGATATGCTATTGCATACGCCCAAAAAGAACGCAACTCTGACTAAAGATTTTGATCATCATCAATTTTACTTTTCGTTTTGATGGTTGTGGCAACATCAACGATTTGTCCCTGAATCCTTTGCTGTTTTGCAGTTAAATTTTGTCTTTCCTTGATTAGTTGATGTTCAGATGCATGATCAGGACCTAGGATTTTGCTGATTAATTGGATTACTGGACTTAATTTTTGGCGTTTTTGTTGATTGTCCACTAAAGCATCTGCCAAATTCACTTCGTCAATTTGCAGAGATTTTAATAATTTACGAAGAGTTGCTGGATTTACTTGTTGTAACAGAAAAACGATATTTTGACCGTGTAAATAGAGGGTTTCAACAAAGGTGGTAGCTAAAGTTCCTTTGAAATCTATTAAAATTCCCTCAAAATTTTCCTGAATATCAGTAGATGATTCATCAAGAACGCCTTCTGCCACCAAATCTACTAAGTCTTTGAAGGCCTCCATGCGTAATTTTAGATTATGGGTTTTATCAAGGGCGATGGCCATACTTACTTCAATTCCCAGGCTGGTTGCGGTGGTTATTTCTCCATACAATTCAGTCAATTTATTGTAAATTTCAGTTAATTTTTGATTTACTCCTCGGGAAATTAATTGTTCAGGATGATCAATAAAGGTCTGTAAATATCTACGTAAAGCCGAGTTTTCATCAAAGCTGGCTAGGGGAAGTTTAGGCTGATTAACTGGCTTATGTTGACTGAAATTACTGATCAATCGATGGACCCGGAGTATGGTTTGGTTAAGGATTTCAGTGGTTTCAGGATTTGCTGTTTGGAGCTGATTAATTGGTTGAACATCGGTTAAGATAATTCTTAAGAGATTCAAAAGTTCCTGAAAACGTTTCGTTAATTGGGCAATTTTGAGTAGTGGCGCTTCTTGATTAAATGTTTTGACCAACACCTGATCAGCTGAACTATGAGCAATATTACTAAGTACTTCTCGCAGGTGGATTAAACTTTGAATCACCTGGCTAATCTCATTCAGCGAGTTAGTAATTGCTTGCTCATAGTTTTGTTCTCCCAGTGCAGCTTTGATTTGCTTTTCCAGTGGAGCAAAGGCGATTTGATTGACGTACACTGCTTGTTCAAGTGGATCTTTTGGTCTGTTCATGGCAAATAATAATAAGGAGACAGCATATTAATAGATATTCTTGCTTAAGCAAGAGCAAATGCGCTAAAATAGCTATGATGACGACAAAAAATCTACAATCAGTTTTCGAAGACGGTAGCTTCAGCATCACGCCAGATGCTCCGACTGTGAACGTGGTTGCTGCTCAAACACCTTTTGAAAAAGCTTTATCGAATCAAGTTTCCGGTAGGCAGCCTGAGCCAGTTAGCGTGCTCTCATTGGATTTGTCTAAGGCTTCTCCGGAATTGCTGAAATTGTTGGAAGATTTAAAAGCTGCAGAACCAAAACAAAAAAAAGCCTTGATTGCTAGTTTAAAAAGAAAGCCAGCTTTGCTAGATGAATATCAGCAATACTTAAGAGCAGTGATGAAAGTTGGAGCAGCAGAATTCAAACAGGTCAATCAAGTAGGAGGACAACAGATTGGTGCAATTGTTTCGGCTACTTCGGAAATGGTTGGTAACATCACCAAATCGACACGTCCTCAACATAGACCTTCACAAATGCCTCCAGCCCGATAAACGCTTTACCATGATTCAAGATCAGTTTGTACAGCAACTTTTGCAAAGTTTTCAGGATGTGTCTGTAATCGCCGCTGATGAAAATCGACCTTGGGGCGCTTGGTGGTTGTATCAAGAGGGTGTTGATCCGCATACCGCGGAGATTTTTGATAAAAAAATTATACGTGTAAACCCCTCTTCAGACCTACAAATGCTTAGTTTACAATTTCATGGGCTACAGGATTTGCCGGGCCATCGAGAAATTTGGAAGGCGCATTCAGATATTGTAGTTATGATAGGACAAAAAGACATGGTGGGCTTGAGTCAGCAGGAAATCATGGAGGAGGTGGAGATGCTTCGATTACTCAAGCTGTCTGCGGGAGAGACTCTAGAAATCCCCTCAGGTTATTTGCATGCTTTAGTCAATCCTTGGCAGCATCAATCAATTTACGTTGAGGAGATTCGACTTTCACCAGCGAATTCAGGTCAGTCCTATCTCCAAAGAGAAGAAAACATCACTCGCATATTTGATCAAACCGGCCGTGGCGGGCTCCCAGATTTTCCAATTCAACTGAAACAAAAAGTCAGGAATTTACGTTAATATTTGGTATTTCTGTGGGCATTTGATATAGTGTAGCATTAGCGCTTAACATTACTTGCCATGCAAAAAATTGTGCCACATCTTTGGTTTGATAAAGAGGCTTTGGAGGCCGCGAAACTGTATACAAGTATTTTTCCCAATTCAGCAATTTTATCTAGCGTTACCATCAATAACACTCCCACTGGCGATGCCTTGATGTTAGTTTTACAGCTTTGTAATCAGAATTTCATGATGATTGATGGTGGACCCAGCTTTGAGTTTAATCCATCGATTTCATTGATGGTCGCTTGTGAGTCCGTGGAAGAGGTACAGAAATACTGGGATGCCTTGTTGCCAGGCGGCAAGGTGTTTATGGCTTTAGATAAATATCCATTCAGTGAAAAATACGGTTGGCTTGAGGATAAATTTGGTTTGTCCTGGCAAATTAGCCATCAATCTACAACAATACAGCAGAAAATTACACCCGCTTTACTCTTTGTGGGAGAGGTTGCAGGAAAAGCTCAAGAAGCCATGGATTTCTATACCAAGATCTTTCAGCAAAAATGGCCGGGACTTTCCTCTGAAGTGCTATTCAAAATGGTTTATCAGGAGGGTGAAGGGTCAGATGTGCCAGGTACAATCAAACATGCCTCCTTTAGTTTGGCTGG
>CAZJJZ010000030.1:0-3801 GCA_964546505.1 uncultured Candidatus Peribacteria bacterium | reverse complement strand
CGTTATGTAGCAATGGATAGTGCTCTGAAAGAACATACTTTTGCCTTTAATGAAGCAATTTCCTTATTGGTAAATTGCCAGGATCAGACCGAGATTGATTATTTTTGGCAAGCTCTTTCTGCTGTTCCAGAAGCGGAAATGTGTGGTTGGCTCAAGGATAAATATGGTGTTTCCTGGCAAATAGTTCCTGTCCAAATGGCCGAAATGATGAACAAAGGCAGTAGAGAGCAGATTGAACGTGTTACTCAGGCTTTTTTGAAAATGAAAAAGTTTGATTTAGCGACTTTGGAAGCGGCTTATCGGGGTGAGTAACAGAAATTATTTACAAATAATAATAAATGGCTAGAATATCTAATTGAAACTTGAGTAAAAGCCATGAAGAAAAGAAACTCTAAACAGACTCTCCCTCTACCAGAAAAACTGAACTTTCCGTCCTCTGCTGAAATTTCAATAGCCCCAGATTGGGGCTTTTTTAAAGCTGAGATTGGTTCTTTGAAAATTTGGCAGCTAAAGAAGGCAGAAACAGGGTGTCAATTTCGCAAAATTACATAATCTTAAATCTATGAATAACCAAAAAATTAATCATGTGACAGTAAAGATGCGGGATATTCTGGAGCTGGGAGATCAACAAATGAGAGATGGGATGCATGAATATGGAGCGGCGATTCTGGGTACAAAAGTAGGCACGAACCTGTCGATAAAAAAGTTATTAGCGCTAGGAACAGGTGATCAACCAAATACTTCAACTTTTGAAATCGGTGCCAAGACCAGCCGTGAAGCAGAACCAAAAATTCGCGCTTTAGGCTATCCCACATTTGGAGTTGCCCATACTCATGGCCCCAATATTGCACTTGATCAACCTTCTCTTGCAGATATTAAGGCAGCGACCAGATATCAGATCTGCATGTTACTCAAGGTCAATTATGATGGATCTGGAAGAATTGAGTTTTTTGATCACCGTAGAAGGAAAATTCCTTTTACCTTGATTGGCATGGATGGGCGGAGCTATGAAAGCACTTCGCCAACTGATTTACCAAGATCAGCAGTAGACAGGACCTTAAACTAAAGTTTTCTGTATAGAATCGACAAATAAAAAGCCAGAGTTGGTTAAACTAACTTCAGTATCATTAAACAAATAGTGCACAGGATTTACCTTTCTGAGGTTTAATAACAGTTTTTGCCGGCTATCTTCACCAAATTTTGCAGCAAATTCCGCCAAATTGACACCCTTTTTTTGTCTTAATTTCAGCATGATATAGTCCATGCGCAGTTCATCTGTATCCAAGATTTTCGGATCGATTTGCTGTCCTGGATTTTTCAGGTAATCTTCAAAATTGACTGAATTTTCCCAGACTGTGTTGTTGAAAAAACTGTGTGCGCCCAGCCCTAAACCCAAATACTCCTGCTGATTCCAGTAGGCTTGATTGTGTAAAGAAGCAAAACCCGGGCGCGCATAATTACTTACTTCATAATGTTCGAAACCAGCTGCGGCGCTGATTTCCTGAAAACGCCAATACATGGCGATTTGCTCTTCTTCTAATGGTGCATCGGCAATAAAGGTATCGATCTTTTTGGTATCATAAGATAAAAAATAAGTCGAAAGATGGCTGGGAGAAAAATCCAAAATGGTTTTGACGTCAGTAGTAAAACTTTCCAAGTTTTGGTAGGGCATGCCCATAATCAAGTCTACGCCAAAATTACCAAAACCGGCTGTTCGTAGAGTATCCATAGCAGCTAGTGCTTGTTCACGATTATGTGATCGAGCTACTTTGAACAAGCTGCGTGAATCTAAAGTTTGCACGCCCAAGGACAATCGTCCGATACCGAGTTGTTGATAGTCGCGAACTTTTTCTAAGGTAATGGTTTCCGGATTGGCTTCCAGTTCTATGGAAATTTGAGCAAAGTTACTGATTTTAAATGACTTTTGGATAGCTGTTAGGATTTTTTCTATATATATAGTATCGATTAAACTTGGTGTTCCACCTCCAAAGTAAATTGTACGAATCTGGCAATTCGGGAAATCTTGGGCTTTTTGTTCTATTTCGCTCACCACTGCTGTCACATATTCTGCTATCCATTTTAGTTTATTGGCGAAGGTGGGAAAATTGCAGTAAGTGCAAATAGTTTTGCAAAAGGGTATATGTATGTAAAGAGACAAAGGTCTGGACATCTGGAATGAAAGTCAAAAAAGTGCTATAATTCTATAGCTTAAAAAGAAAAATAAAAATGGATAAATTCTTGGTCTTCATGATTGGTGCCGTTGCCATGATTGTAGCTATTAAATATCGTAAACAAATAGTTGATTTCACTGGTAAGATTGATTGGTTGGAACAAAAGTTGGGTCCAGGAGGTACTTATACCGGTGTAATTATTATGGGTATGGTAGTTTGGTTGGGTAGTTTGATGTATGCCTTGGGAACTTTTGGGGAAGTTTTTGGCTTTTTTAAGCGATTTTTCTAATTTAGTGAAAAAAAGTAAAGTTTTTTCTTGACTTTCCATATGCCAATTCATATAATCGGCATGCTTTCGGAAATAAGGATGGTTGTTAAAGATCATCCGGCGCTTGAAAGAGCACTTTAAAAACTAGGATGAAGATTAAAGAAAACGATCTGTAATTTTATGGAGACGGCAATAAATTATCTTTATTTATTGCTAGTTAAACAATTGAAAAATATATAAAGTTACTCATAAGAGCATAAAATGGATGCCTTGACACCAAACTCCGATGAAGGACGCGGTAAGCTGCGATAAGCTTCGGTGAGCTGCTAACAAGCTTTGACCCGGAGATTTCCGAATGGGGAAACCCTATCAGAGTAATGTCTGATAATCCGCTTTGCGGATGGAAACATGGAGAACTGAAACATCTTAGTACCCATGGAGAAGAAATCAATAGAGATTCCCGTAGTAGTGGCGAGCGAACCGGGAACAGCCCAAACCTTTTACGTGTAAGCCGGCGGGCGTTGCGTAGAGGGTGTTGTAGGGCCAGCATTTAAAATCTGCCGATTTTAACAACTTAGTATTCTAATAGGTGAATGAGCCTGGAACGGACGACCAAAGAGGGTGAGAGTCCCGTAACCGAAATTAGTTTACTGAATTGCGCTGGTACCTGAGTAGAATCGGACACGTGTAATCCGGTTTGAACCTGGGAAGACCACTTTCCAAGGCTAAATAGGTTTGGTGATCGATAGTGAACAAGTACCGCGAGGGAAAGGTGAAAAGTACCCCGGGCAGGGGGATGAAATAGAACCTGAAATTTTATGCTTACAAAGAGTGGGAGCCCGCAAGGGTGACCGCGTACTTATTGGAGAACGGACCATCGAGTTAGCTGTACGGCGCATTAGGTTAAGGGAGTTATACCCGGAGCCATAGTGAAAGCGAGCCTTAATAGGGCGATAAGTGTCGTGCACTAGACCCGAAACCGGGTGATCTACTTATGGGCAGGCTGAAGTCCACCGAGAGGTGGATGGAGGGCCGAACGCACGGGTGTTGCAAGACCTGGCGATGACCTGTGAGTAGGGGAGAAATTCCAATCGAACCCGGAGATAGCTGGTTCTCCCTGATATAGTTTTAGGACTAGCCTTGTGTAAAAAGCATGTGGGGGTAGAGCTCTGTTTAGACTAGGGGGCGAAATAAGTCTACCAAATCTAGATAAACTTCGAATACCATGTGTCAGTTCCACAGGAGTCGGACGTAGACAGCTAAGTGCCTACGTCGTGAGGGGAACAGCCCAGACCGTCGACTAAGGTCCCTAATACAACTTAAGTGGGAAAGGATGTGGGATTACTTACACAGCCAGGAGGT
>CAZJJZ010000029.1:0-14134 GCA_964546505.1 uncultured Candidatus Peribacteria bacterium | reverse complement strand
TGGAATTGACATCGTAATCGGCAAAGGACCATCTGCCAAGTCCATGCGCTTAAAAATTCCTCATTTTACTTTAATTGGAGCTACGACCAAGATGAGCATGCTTTCTTCGCCTCTGAGAGATCGTTTTGGGGCAATTTTCAAATTGAACTACTATCAAGACACCGAAATTCAGCAAATTATCAGCCGATCGGCACAGATTTTAAAAGTAGAAATCGCGGAAAATGAAGCTAAAAAATTGGCACTCTCCGCACGCAAAACTCCTCGTATAGCGAATAGACTGTTAAAAAGAGCTCGAGATTTTGCTGAAGTAAGCGCGCAAGAACGTATAGATATGAAAATTGTAGATCAGACTTTACACGCCCTTGGTATAGATCAACTAGGTTTGGATCGAAGCGATAGACAGCTGTTAGAGGCAATATGGCAAAAACACCGTGGCGGACCGGTTGGTTTGAGCACTTTAGCGGCCTCGCTCAACGAAGATTTGGCGACGATTGAGGAGGTTTATGAGCCGTTTTTGATTCAATTAGGTCTGCTAGAAAGAACGCCGCGCGGCAGAATAGTGACCCCCAAAGCAGTTGAATATTTACAGTTCAGCAGATAGTAAATGCTTTGACAATTGATCCTTAGCGCTCTATAATAGAGAGTGCTAATTTCCAGTGTCACAACTTAACTATAAGTTTAACTATAAGTAAAGTTAAAAGCAGCTAAAATCCTTATTTCTTAAGATGCTTTATGCTAGAATTAAATGAAGTTATGGCACGATTGGCAATTCAATTACATTAGCAATAAATTATGAATGTAGAACCAAATTTTGAAAAGTTTACCAAGGAAGCGAAACAAGCTTTGGTTTATGCTCAAGAAAAAGCCAAAGAAGCGAAGAGAAATTATGTCGGTACTGAACACATCTTACAAGGCGTTCTAAGCCAGACACATTCTCTGGGTGGAGTGATATTGGCGAATTTCGGACTAAATGCGGAAAATGTCGCCATGGTGATTAAAAATGTCTCAAAAATTAACCCGGTTACCGGTTCACCTCAAAAAGGCTGGGGAGTACTATCTGCCAAAGCCAAAAAAGTTATCGAGGATGCTGTACGTTGCGCTCATCTTTATAATCATAATTATATTGGAACAGAGCACTTACTCTTTGCCTTGGTGAGTCAGGATGAAACAGCTGCAACCATCATTATGGAAGACATGAGGGTCAACCCAGAAGATATTAAGCAGCACTTTTGAAAGCTCACAAACTGTTGCCGCCCAGAATAACAGCGCTACTTCCGCGGTACAAATGAATCCGATAGAGTTCTTTTTGTCTGGTTTGCAGGGTGCTTTAATGAATAATATGGACGCTGCCGCAGACAAAACCCAGCCAGCTTACAAAAAAGCCGATAAGAAGACCGGTTCCAAGACACCAGCTCTGGACTATTTCACTACTGACTTAACCCAGGAGTGCAAGCAGGGCAAATTACAACCGGTAATCGGCCGCGCACAAGAAATCGAGAGAGCAATCAGTATTCTCTGCCGCAAAACTAAAAATAACCCTGTTTTCATAGGCGAACCAGGTGTGGGCAAGACTTCCATCGCAGACGGCTTGGCACAAGCAATAGTGAAAGAACAGGTGCCAGACAATTTGATGGATAAAAGAATTTTATCACTGGAGATGTCTTCAGTAGTGGCTGGTACAAAATATCGTGGTGAATTCGAAGAGAGAATCAAACAAATCATCGATGAAGCGGCTACAGTCAAAAATGTGATCTTGTTTATTGACGAGCTACATACAGTAATCGGAGCCGGCAGCGCAGAGGGCAGTCTTGATGCATCCAATATCCTAAAGCCTGCACTTTCCAGAGGTAAAGTCCAGATTATTGGTGCCACTACCTTGAATGAGTACAGGAAACAAATAGAAGCAGATGCTGCTTTTGAAAGGAGATTTCAGCCTGTCATGGTAAAAGAACCAACTAAAGAAGATGCTTTGAAAATTTTGACAGGAATTAGAGAAGGATTTGAAGAGCATCACAATTTAATCATTTCTGACGAGGCCTTGGAAGCTTCTGTAAAACTCTCAAGCAGATATATTAATGATCGTTTCTTGCCAGATAAAGCGATTGACTTGCTGGATGAAGCCGCTTCTTTGAAAAGAATAAAAACTCGCACCACCAATGACTTAAGTCGAAAATTACAAGCGGAATTGGAGCAAGTTATCAAAGCCAAAAGTGAGGCCGTTTCCAACCAAGACTACGAGTTGGCAGCTGAACTGCGCGACAAGGAACTGAAATTTTTGAAGGAAATAGAAGAAGCCAGAAATATCAAAGTACCAAGAGAAAAAAGAGAAAAGGTAGAGGCTGATGATATTGCCAAGGTAGTGTCCACAGCTACTGGCATTGAGGTAACCAAGTTGGTTAAGGACGAAGTTGCAAGATTAGTTAACCTTGCTGATACACTTAGAAAAAGTGTAGTTGGTCAAGACGAGGCAGTGGAAGCAGTTGCTAAAGCGATCAGAAGGTCTAGAGTTGGTATCGGCGACTACAACCGCCCCATTGGTTCTTTTATTTTGATGGGTCCAACCGGTGTTGGAAAGACTGAATTAGTCAGAACCTTGGCCAGAGAAGTGTTCAACGATAAGGACGCTTTGATCAAATTAGACATGAGTGAATTCATGGAGAGACACAATACATCCCGTTTAGTGGGAGCAACGGCAGGTTACGTCGGTTATGAAGAAGGAGGACAATTAACAGAAGCGGTCAGGAGGAAGCCATATTCGGTAGTACTTTTTGATGAAATTGAAAAAGCCCATCCTGATGTCTTTAATTTATTGTTACAAATCTTGGAAGACGGCGTATTAACAGATAGTAAAGGTCGATCTGTCGACTTCAAAAATACCATTGTGGTGATGACAACCAATATTGGCGCCAAAAGGCTCACAGAAAAGGCTGCTCCAATTGGCTTCAGCCTCAAAACGGACGCTTTAAGCAAAGCCGAAAAAGATTATGAAGTTTTGAAAACTGAAATTTTGGATGAGTTGAAGAAAAATTTCCGTCCAGAATTTATTAACAGGGTAGATAAGATTTGCGTATTTAGGGCTTTAACACATCAGAATATCAAGGAGATTGTGAAGCTACATATCGGCAAGTTGGAGGACAGACTAAAAGACAAACTATTGACAATTGAGTATACAGAAGAAGCATTAGACAAATTGGCCGAAGTGAGTTTCGATCCTGAATATGGGGCCAGGCCAGTCAGACGCAAATTGCAGGAATTGGTGGAAGATCAAATCACCGAAGGTATGCTTGCTGGAAAGTTTGAATCAGGGAACAATTTACAGATTGCCAAGGTAAAAGACCAAATTGTGGTCAGGAAGAAGAAATAGAGTTTTTTAGATGGAAAACTCCGCATGCCAAGATACAGGCAGTTTCCATACGTAGGATGGAGCTGCCTAGGTTGATATTTGTCAACTCTTGTCTTTGCAACAGTTGTTTTTCTTTGGGTGAAAAACCGCCTTCCGGACCGATGACAATTTGCGAGTTAGGAGCTGGCGATACAAACATCAGATTTTGAGCACTGGAAGACCGTTCCAGGGCAACATAATTATTTTCAGGAAAGTGTTGCCAGTAACTCTCCAAGGAAGAAAAAGTGATCAGTTCTGGCAAGAAGGGATTTTCTGATTGTTCCACCGCTTCGATAATAATTTCCTGCAGTCGTCGATGGTTCAGCTGGTGACTGTAATTACTGAAATCTCCCTGCCATAGAATTATTTTGGCTGCGTTTAGTTCCACCGCCTTTTGGATAATGAGAGCAAGTTTATCATTGTTTTTGGGCAATGCTACAGCTAAGCCATATTGGTTTCCACTTTCCAAAAAATGTTCCTGCGAGATAAATCGCAGGTTTATTGCTTTCTTTTCTTGGTTGATGACTTCCCAGTGCTGAATTTGATTCTCGCTTTTTCCTGAACGCACCACAGGATTAAGCAAATCCAATCTATCCCCTACTTTGACTCGTAAAACATTTTGTAACTGAAAAAAGATCTGCTCCTCTGAATCGCGTGTCAATTGCCATTGAGTATCAGTTTGAGCTTTTTCCAGCAGAGTTTGCCGCAGCACAAAGCGATAGCAACGTGAAGAATGATTTTTCATAAAATATTACTGACTTTTGGTGAATTTGTGGGCTTACTTACTGATAAATTACTTGACTTATCTTAAGTGAATAAGTAAATTTAGCAAGCAAACTTTTCTGGTGTAAAGCACAATAAGGCCAGAGAAGCGCGCAATATCATTAACCTTATAGTGCAAAATTGTTATGGCACATGCCGCAAAAAGTGGAGATTTCTTAAGCTTAATTCCCGATTTCAAACTACCAAGTCCAGGTGAATTGGTAGAAGGAGAAGTAATTGCTATCTACAAGAATAAAATCTTGGTGGATATTGGAGGTATTGCTACTGGTTTGATAGCAGGAAAAGAAGCTAAAGACAGTATGGACACGATCAGTAAATTGCAAGTAGGCGATAAAATTTCCGCCTATGTAATTGATAATGAGAATGATGAAGGCTATATAGTCATGTCATTAAGAAAAGCCAGCCAAGAAAAAACCTGGAAGTTCTTCAGTAACGCATTTGAAAAAGCAGAAGTGATTGATGTAACTGCCAATGAAGCCAATAAAGGAGGCCTATTGTTGGATATTGATGGTATTAAGGGATTTATTCCAGTTTCTCAGCTCGCTCCCATGCATTATCCTCGTGTAAACGGTGCAGATAGCAATCAAATTTTGAACAGATTGCAAGAATTAGTCGGCAAAAAGTTTAGAGTGAAAATCATTAACATAGACAAGGAAAACGGCAAATTAATTCTATCTGAAAAGGCTGCGATGGAAGAACAAAGACAATCTGCCTTATCTGGTCTAGCAGTTGGCAGCGTGGTGACTGGAAAAATCAGTGGTGTTGTTAAATTTGGTATTTTTGTCGCCTTCAACGGTTTGGAAGGCTTGGTACATATTTCTGAAATAGCCTGGGGTCATGTTAAGAATCCATCAGACTACGGTCGCTTAGGTGAAGAAGTAAAAGTTATGGTTATTGGATTGGAAGGAGATAAAATCTCACTTTCTATGAAGAGATTGACTGAAGATCCATGGTTGGAGGTTGCCAAAAAATATCAACTTGGCACAATTGTTCAAGGAGAAATCAATAGAGTAACTCCTTTCGGCGCTTTTGTGAAATTATCTGATGATATTAATGGATTGATTCACGTTAGTGAACTTGGCACAGATGTTAAAGATCCAAACGAAGTCTTTAAAGTCGGAGAAAAGGTAGAAGCGAAAGTGATCGCTATTGAACCAGAAGAACACAGAGTTGGATTAACTTTAAACTTGGAAGCGGAAATTCCAGCGGCTAAGGAAGAAGAAAAAGCAGAAAAAAAAGCTAGAAAGGCTAAAAAAGAAGATGATGTAGAGAAAGTGGAGGAAGAAGAACAGAAGCCCGCTAAGAAAAAAACTAAAAAGGAATAAGCATGAGCCCCGGTATTAACCGGGGCTTTTTTATTCATGCCTTCAAACTAACTGGTCGCCTTTTGTTATTTTTCTAAATTCAACCGCATAAAATAATCTACCAGGAGCGGCGCGCTTACCAGTCGCTTCCTGCACTTCATGTTGAGCGGTTTTTGCCACCCATTCCCGCCCACGCCAAGTAATCACACGTTGAGTATTAATAGGAACCCCTTCAGATTTCCATTTACGTTGTAGAAAACTGGCCAGTTCGGCTAATTCATGCATTTCTGCATTTGATACTGCGATACTTTTTTCTCCAGCATAAGGTTTGGCTAATTTTTCCGCATCAACCGTATCTTGATGTAAGTCTATTTCTTTCCCACCAGGCAATCTCAATTTACCAACAACTGCTGAATCAGCCTGAACTTCCTGTGTAGCTGCCTTGTCTGCAGGTACTTGCCGTGCAGGCGCGGCGGCACCTTGATCAGCTTTCTCAGTTCTGGAAACTTCTGGTATTGACTGAGTTCTCTCTCCCCCACCCTGTTTATTGACAACAAAGGCATTGATGAATTTGCCAAGTTCTCGGGAATCTGGATGCAAATGATCAAAACTCTGAAGACCTAGTTTGTTAGCGTCATCATCCGCTGATATGCCACCTTCACTAAGTTTTTTATGTAACGGAATGGTTGTAAATTGACTGGAGTGATCTTGCAGTTTTTTGAGATTTGTTATTTTATTCAAATCCAGACCGCTGTTCTCACTGGGGGTTGCCGGCAAGTTTTCGATAAACTTATTTAGCAGCTCTCTTTTTCCATTCACTCCGGAGAAATCACTGCGATAATTACCGCTAGCGTATCCTGCAAAAGGAGGTATGGTACAAGCATAAATTTTGAGCTTTGGATTGATGTCGAGAAGAGTGGAGTAAATCTCGATCAAGCGATTGATAATGGTTTCTGCAGAATCGGCACCTCCAATGTCATTGGTACTGATCAAAATAATAGCGTTCTCCAATTTCTGCACTTCCGGTTTACGTCTGTTAATTTCCGTCAGCAACCATTGAGTACTTTTGCCGCGCTCTGCAAAAACAGATTTTCCGTCTGGAAGATTTAATTTACCCAAACCGGCAACTCCTTCGAAGATAGAATCGCCGAATAAGCCGGTTGCACCTGATATCGGACTGTCAGCATATTTTTCGTATTTTTCTGAATTATTGAATGGCCAGTCGGAGTTTGATTTTGTGGTTTCGCGGTTTTCCGGAGTTGATTGAGGAGTCGCCTCTGGGCTGGAAGAATCTGTACCAGAGCCACTTCCCGTATTTTCTGAACCGCCACCACCCGACGCATTTCCACCATTTCCCCCGCTTTCCACTGCAGCACCTCCACCGGTAGCATTGCCCACGCCAACTCCACTGTCTGTTCCCGTTGCCGCGCCTCCATCCGTTTCCACACTGGGAGCAGTGCCTGTATCAGCACCAGAAGATTCTCCGTTGAGAGTTGTGGTTTCCCAGTTTCCGGAAACCAACTTTTCCAGGTCAATTTGTTGTACTGGACGGATATCACGCTCCGAATTATTCGCCTTAACTTTTTCCGCTTGTTTCTGCAGCATTTTACGAATTTCTCCAGATTGAGGACCTTTATGATCAATCAATGCCAATACTTCTTCTGGCCTCGCCTTAAACTTCACGCCACTTTCCTGCTGATATTTTTCTACATCAGCAAGAATGTCTGAACAGAGATTCAACTTTTCAGCATCGAGTTGAACCGGCTTTCCTGAGCTGTCTTTATCAGGGATTTCAATTGTCACCACCACTACATTGCCCAATTGTTGCTTTTGTTTTTCCAAATTTTCCAAAGCTCGTTTGCGCTCTTCGGCAGATGTATTGGGATCTTTGAAGTCTAAAATAATTTTGGTTGGCTTACTCAGATCGCCGGTTTCCGGAAATTCAATTTTCCCTTTGATGTTCAAGTTTTTTTCTTGGCCAAAATTAAATTCAGCAGTTTGTTTGCCAGATTCAACCTTAACGCTTTGAGGATCTACTTGCATCCCTTTATATTCTTTGGGCAATGGCGGAAATTGCTTCTCTTTTGCTGCTTGCTGATCTGCTTTTTGTTTTGCTGCAGCAAGTGCTTGATCTTTAACTGCTTGATCTAATTTTTCGGTCAAAATTCTATCCAACTCTTGTTGTTCTGCAGTTGATTTAGCAGATTCGGGAGCACCCGCCCCCACGTCGCCGGGAGAATATTTGCAAAAGTTAAATGGTTTCATTTTGATTGAGTTTTTTTAACCAAGCTGGAAAATCAAATGTTTGCTCAGGAGTTTCCGGAAAATAGGCAGAAACTTGAAAGTGATCACCCCAATTTTCCATTTTAATCATCACCTTTTGTCCTTTCACCTCTAATTGCTGCGTTGCGGGAAATGTTTTGCTGTTCTTGAGATCTCTTAAGACGTTTTGATAACTGCGCATTTCTGGACTGTTGATTAAGGCCTGATACATGTTCTTGGTTTCGAGTTCAAAACGTGCTTTTTCAAGCATTAATTCTGCCGCTTGATCGACATATTTTTCCTGTGCTTGTTCGGGTGAGTTTTCCATAAAAAAAAGTTAATCACTACATTGTACCATTTTTTTTTTCTTTTCTCTAGTTAAAGAGATAAAATGCAGGCGCTTTATTTCATTATTGTACCAGTTTGGTTAAAACTGCAGAAGTTTCGCTTATTGAAATCGCTCAGCAATGCAATGTCTCTGTTAGAGAAATTCATGCTGCAGCCAAACAATTAGGTCAGGAACTAAATCCCACAGCCCGATCAATTGACGGCAGTTTGGCAAAAAAAATTGTTGCTTTTTTTATGTCTGATATCGATGAGAGATCAGCCAAGAAGGAAAAGCAAGCAAAAAAGGAGAAAAAAGAAAAAGCGCCCAAAAAGCCTGATAGTAAGTCTAAATCAGAAGTTAAGTCCAAAGTCGAAGCTGTTAAAACCGTCAAAGAAGAACCCAAAAAGCCAGATCGTGCTGCAATTTTCGGCAATTCCAAGCCGGTAGAATATCTGATAGAAGAAAAGGTGGAAGAGAAAAAAAGTGAGAAACCTCACTCTGCTGGTTTCGATAAGAAAAAAGTTTTTGATAAGTTTAAAAAACCATTACAGCAAGTACAAAAAACTAAACAACGCAAGGAAGACCCCAAAAATCAAGAAAAATCCAAGTCTTTTGATACTTTCAAACCTGCTTCGATAGAAAAAGAAACCAAGAAAACACCGCATCAAAAAGTAGATACTACGGTCTCTGATGAGTTGCTCGGTTTGGATGAAGCCAATGGACCTAAAGATACAGCAGAAATTTACGATGAATTGATTGCAGAGGAAAGAGAAAGAGAGATTGTTCACTCACAAAGAAAAAAGACTGCTGGTAAAGATGCCGCCAAACAACAGATTAAACGTGCTCAGCCTACTGTGAGCCAAACTTTGAAATATGATCCAAATAGAATTGTTGAGATACCGGATGTGATTTCAGTTAAGGAATTTGCCGAGAAATCAGGATTGGGTGCAGCAAAAATCATTGGTGAATTGATGAAGAACGGTATTTTGGCTAACATCAATCAACAAATTGATTATGACACTGCTGCGATTATTGCGGTGGATTTGAATGTTAAGATCAAAAAGAAACAGACATTTGGTTCTGCAGAAGATTTGTTCAAAGGAGATTTGGCATCTCTCATGGCTGAACAAGATGATACTGATTTACAAGAAAGACCGGCTATTGTTGTGGTAATGGGGCATGTTGATCATGGAAAAACTTCGTTACTGGATGCCATTCGAGAAGCAAATGTGGTTTCAACAGAATCTGGTGGAATTACTCAGCATATTGGAGCTTATCAGGTAGAGAAAAATCAGAAAAAAATCACTTTCATAGACACGCCGGGCCATGAAGCTTTTACCGCGATGCGCGCCCGTGGAGCCAAAGTTACCGATATTGCCATTTTGGTTGTGGCTGCTGATGAGGGAATCAAACCACAAACAGTCGAGGCCATTCAGCATGCCAAAGACGCTGATGTGCCAATCATAGTCGCCATCAACAAAATTGATAAGCCTGGTGCTGATCCTGATCGTGTTAAAGGTGAATTAGCCGCCTATGATCTGACTCCTGAAGATTGGGGCGGAACAACAATTATGGTTCCAGTTTCCGCTCTGACCAAACAAGGTATTCCTCAGCTTTTGGAAATGATATTACTGGTAGCAGAAATGGAAAATTTGAAGGCAAATTTTGGCCGAGCGGCTATAGGCACAGTAATAGAAACCAATTTGGATAAAAGTATGGGACCGGTGGCTACAGTAATAGTCAATACCGGTACTCTCAAAATCATGGACAATGTGGTGGTGGGAGAAACCTGGGGCAGAATCAAAGTCATGAAAGATCATCGTGGCAAAAATATTAGAATAGCTGCTCCTTCCACACCCGTCTTGATTGCTGGCTTGGCCGAACAGCCCATGGCTGGTGATATTTTACAAGTGGTGCCAGATGAGCGAATTGCCAGGAGCAAATCAATCTCGATCAAAAATATGCGCCAGGCTCAGCAGAGAGAAAGAGGTCTGGGAGAAATTATGTCAGCGATTACCTCTGGCCAGCTAAAGCAATTGAAACTGGTATTGAAAGCTGACACAACGGGTAGTTTGGAAGCAATCAAGCAAATGCTGGGAGATATTAAGCATGAAAGTGTTGGTGTAAAGGTCATTTTATCTGGTGTTGGGGATGTTGCTGAATCTGATGTGATGATGGCAGCGGCCAGTGGCGGTTTGGTACTCGGCTTTCATGTCAAAGTACCGGCGCAGGTAAATGCTTTAGCAGAAAGAGAAAATGTGGAAATCGCCCAATATGAAATTATTTATAAACTGATTGATGATGTGAAGAAAATTCTTACCGGTTTATTGGAGCCTGAAATGATTGAGAAAGAACTAGGTGAAATGGAAGCCAAGATGATTTTCTTCTCCAAGAAAAAAGAAATGATTATTGGTTGCTATATCAGTTCTGGAGTGGTGCAAAATAAAACCAAGTTAAGAGTTTTCAGAAATAACGAGTTAGTGGGCGAGACACAAATCGTTTCATTGCAGAAAAATCAAGACAGTCTAAATGAAATCAAAGAGGGCAATGAATGTGGAATCAAAATACACGGAGGAAATGTCAAAATTGAAGTTGGCGATATTTTGCGACCTTATAAAATTGAAAAGAAGATGAGGACTTTGTAAATCGGTAAAGCTGATTTGTTTGCATTAGTTTTGTCAAATAACTAAGATTCAGGCATAACAAATTAGCTTTTTTTATGCGATATTCATTTTTAGTGGGTAGAGCCAAGCAAAATCCTGTTACTGATCAGGAAAGTGTTAATGGCAAATTATTGATTCAAGCTGGTTTCATCGACCAGGTAGCAGCGGGAATATATAATTTCTTACCACTTGGGATGAGAGTGATGCAGAAAATCAACAATATCATTCGTCATGAGTTGAATGCGATTGGTTGCCAGGAAATTTTGATGCCAGCTTTGCATCCTGTAGAGTACTGGCAGACAACAGGCAGAGATGTTACTTGTGATGAAACCTTATTTAAGACTGAAGGTCACGGAGAAAAAAAGTATTTTTTGGGCATGAGCCATGAAGAAATGGTCACTCCCCTAATTAAGCAATTTTTGCTTTCCTATCGTGATTTTCCGATGGCGGTATATCAAATTCAAACCAAGTTTAGGAATGAAGCACGTGCCAAATCAGGGATTTTGCGTGGAAGAGAATTTGGCATGAAGGATTTGTACAGTTTTCATGAAACTGAAGAAGATTTAGATAATTTTTATGAAGTGGTGAAGCAGGCGTATTTGAAAATATTTACTCGCTGCGGACTAAACGCTTATGTGGTAAAGGCCTCTGGCGGGTCATTTAGTGATAAGTATTCTCATGAATTTCAGGTTTTAACTGATGCCGGTGAGGATAAAATTTATATCAATGCAGCTACTGGAGAGGCTTTTAATAGTGAAGTTATGGAAAAAGCCAGCTCGGAGGAGTTGAAGAATTTCAAAGAAGCAAAAGGCGTGGAGGCAGGTAATATTTTTAAACTGGGTAGTAAGTTCACAGAAGATTTTGGTATGGAGTTTACTGATCGTGATGGAAAAAGGAAGAAAATTCTGATGGGCTGTTATGGTATTGGAACTACAAGGTTAATGGGTACAATTGTGGAAGCTTCACATGATGAAAAAGGCATTATTTGGCCAAAAGAAGTTGCCCCCTTTGACGTACATTTAACATATCTGGGCAAGGATACTGCAATTTTGGCGGAAGCTATGAAATATTATGAGAAAATTCAGCACGCTGGCTATCAAGTATTATTTGACGATAGGGATGAAAGCGCAGGTAAAAAATTGCGTGATGCCGATTTGATTGGCTTGCCTGTTCGGATATTGATTTCGGAAAAAACCTTGGCAAATGGCGAAGCTGAAGTAAAAGAAAGAAATAAAGAGGAGGTACAGATGATTAAATTAAGCAATTTAATAGAATTTTTATATTTTTACTATAAACCTAATTGATTAACTCCAAAAGCCGTTATTTGGTACTGGGAAAAGATGGCATGTTGGGTAGAGAACTGATCAGTGCTTTGCATGATCGTGATGTAATTGGATTGAGCAGAAGTGCAGAATTTGACTTTGCGAAAAAGGAGGATATTTTGGCGGCGATTTTGAAAATTCAGCCGGATGTGGTGATTAATGCGATTGCCTATACTGATGTGAACAAAGCGGAAAGTGAAGCGGAGATGGCGAAATTGGTGAATGGTTATTCGGTGGGTATGTTGGCCAAGGCTTGTAGGGAATTTGGCGTGACTCTGGTGAATTTTAGCACGGATTATGTTTTTGATGGTAAAAAAGCGGCGGGATACGCGGAGGATGATACAAGAAAGCCATTGAATGTTTATGGCATGAGTAAGGCTTTGGGAGAGGAATTGTTGGAGGATGAAATGCAGTTGGAGGATGATACTTTGGAATTGCCAGAGGGAAAATATTTTAATATCAGAACAAGTTATTTGTTCGGTTTGGGTAAAGTAAATTTAGTGCACAAATTTTTGAATTTGGCCAAAGAAGGTAAAGCAATTAAAGCTGCCGAAGATCAGTTGGTAACTGTAACTTATGCAAAGGATTTGGCCAGACAAGTGAAGTGGTTACTGGAGTCTAATGAATTCGATGCTGGGAATTATCATATTACCAATGAAGGAGAAACCTCGATTTTTCATTTGGCAAAAACGATTTTGAGCAAATATGGTAAGGAAAATTTGGTTTCGGCCTGCTCTTTGGCGGACTTCCCCGCAACAGTGGTCAGGCCGCAATATTCAGTGTTGAAAAATTCCAAGCTGCCCAATATGCGCAGTTGGAAAGAGGCTTTAAATACTTATTTGGAGGAGTTAAATTTTTTGATGTAAGGAAAGGGCGCGCCGCGCGAGCGGCGGCGCGCCTGTCCTGTTTGAAGGTGATCGGGAGCCGAAGCCGTAGGACTGCGTACCCGGCGGCTTGCCGGGGCGGTTCTCCGGGTCAGTGGCGGCACCTCCCGTGGAGGTCGTACCACCAGTGGAGTTGCCGCCAGTGCTGTAGCGCCCCCCGGTCCCGGCGTTTCCGCCGGTGGCGGGGGTGTAGGGGGCGGACTCGAGCGTTGGCACTGTGGAGTCGCTGTTGCAACCCCACACGAACAGAGTGAGGATGATGACCACGATGATGCTGAACTGGTTCATAGAATCTCCTTGCCCGCGAGGGCTGTGCCCGTCAAGCGGGCGGGTGAGGACTGCCATTGGAGTTATTTCCTCAGGACAGTAAGTTGGCTTTTGGTTTTGTAAAAACCATTTTACTGTCCTGAGACCTTCAAACAGGTTGTCAATGAGCTTGTGCAAATTTTTTGGAAATGAACCAAGTTGATTTGTAGTTACAAACAACGCAAGTTCTCAAATTTGACAAGATGACAATTTATCATTTGTGTTAACTTTTGTCAAATTAATGCAATTAAATAATACTTTGTCAATTTCTATAAGCAGTTTTCGCAATAATCATTACAAAATACGAAAGCCCCCGGACGCTTGCGCGCCGGGGGTCGGCCATCCTTGGCCTATCGCTTGATCCCCGCCCTCACTATGAGTGTGAACTGGGATACTCGGTTTCGGTGTTATCGCACCTTCCTTTCTGAGAGCCCGTGCCGCGAGGCGGCACGGGCGGGTTTTGAGATGTTAGCGGCAGAGGCTGGGAACCTCTACCACCAGGTAGACCGCACCGCTGAAGGCGGGGGGGTCGTAGCCGTTCGCTGACGTGACCGTAGCGAGCGGCTGGAACAGGTCAGCGGGGACCGTCTCGCACGTCCCACTTCCCGTCCGCCAACAGGCGAACAGAGACTGCAGCGCCGTGAGGAGCTGCAGGGAGGCTCCGTTCTGGACTCTACAAGCAGGGTTGTTGCCCCCACCGTAGAGGTCCAGACACTTCACCTCCAGGGTGGTCGCGGATGCGCCCTGGCCCAGCTGCCAGACGTTGAACGTACCGTTCGCGGTCGTGGTCGCTGCGGCCATGTCCACCTCGCTGTAAACTGGGATGATGCTCCCAGCTTGCGAGGCAGTGCTGAAGGAGGACTGCTGCTTCAGCAACGTGTTGTTGCTGATGAAGCTGAT
>CAZJJZ010000028.1:9853-16027 GCA_964546505.1 uncultured Candidatus Peribacteria bacterium | reverse complement strand
TACTCTGGACCGGCATCACCCACGACTGGGCGGAAGCGGTAATTGGCGACATCCCTAAATTGGAAAAAACCAAAATGATTGAGGAAGAGGAGCAAGGTATTTTGCATTACATGCTCAAGCAAATTGTGCCAGCACAAGCGGATAGTATTTTGGCGGTAGTGAGTGACACAGAAAGCAAACTAGGCCGGATTTTTGCAGGTATCGAACATGCCGGCTATGCGCGTACACAAGCCCAAGCAATGAGCCTGATAGGCAAGATCAAAGATACCGAATTACAGTTACGGCTCATCAAACTCGCCCGTAATTTTCAGCAAAACGCGGCCAAAGCCAGACAGAATCTACCACCAAAGGCTAGCCTGAAACTGCTCAGTGAATAGGAGAAACGTCTTCTACATCTAAAACCCCACATCAAGCTGACTCCAACCTATCTCACTCCACCCGCCAAATACCCCCTGATCTCCGCGGTAAACCGCTCACCAAAGCGCTCCAACTTTTGCGCCCCCACTCCGGAAATTTCAGCAAAGGATTGTAAGTCTATCGGCTTTTTGGCTGCCATATCGCGCAAACTCACATCACCAAAAATGATGAACGCGGCCACATTCCTTTCCTGAGCTATTTCCCTGCGGAGTTTGCGCAATCTTTCAAACAAGCTTTCGTCATAATTTCCGCCACCGGCTTTCTTTTTCACCACACTCCGCACCACTTTCGGTTTGGGTAACAATATTTTCTGTTGATATTTCAGCGCCGACTTTCCGGCAAATCCCAGCTTAAAAGTAGGATATTCACCACTATTTTTCTCCAAATAATCCCCAGCCACCAGTGAATTAAAATAATCCCGCAATTCTTCTTTGGAAAATTTACTCGCCACGCCAAAGACACTCAAACGCTCATGCCCCAGCTCCAAAATTTTCTTCAACTTTTTGCCCAGCAAAATATCGATAATATAATTCATCCCAAAGCGCTCGCCGGTTCGCACCACCGCGGAGAGAATCATTGTTGCCACTTCTGTAGCGTCCACTTCTTCCGCCGGAGAAAGGCAAACATCGCAGCCCGCGCAATTTTTCGCCACCTCCCTTTCACCAAAATATTCCAGCAAATAAGCCCGCCGACACTTGCGCAACTCGCAAAACTGAATCACCTGTTCCAATTTCTGTTCAGCCAAAACCCGCTCCTTTTCCCCATTGATTTGTTGAATAAAATAATCCTGTTTCATTTTGTCACCGTAGGAATAAAACAAGACACATTCGCTAGGCAAACCATCTCGCCCCGCTCTACCGGTTTCCTGATAATAGCCTTCCAAACTTTTTGGCAAATCATAATGCACAATCAAGCGCACATCCGGCTTATCAATACCCATGCCAAAAGCGATGGTCGCTACGATAATTTTGATTTCATCTTTGATAAATTTTTCCTGAATGGCAGTGCGCTGCTCCGGCGTCATTCCGGCATGATAAGCCCTGGCCGACCATTTGGCATCACGCAGTTTATCCGTCAAATCCTCCGTAGTCTTGCGCGAAGAACAGTAAATAATTACTGAATTATCACCCACCTTTTGCAGCAAACTTTGCAAACGCTCAAACACTCCCTGTTTTGGTTCAATGGCATAAGTCAAATTCGGCCGATTAAAGCCACCGATAAAAGTCTGTTCTTCACCTATCTTTAACTGCCCCAAAATATCTTTTTTAACCCGCTCGGTAGCCGTGGCCGTGAGGGCGATCAAAGGCACCTTGGCAAAATCTGCCCGTAAAGAAGCCAAATTCCGATACTCCGGCCGAAAATCATGTCCCCATTCAGAAATACAATGCGCCTCATCCACAGCAATCATCGAAATTTTCAATTTGCCTAAAAATTCTCGAAAATCCGCAACCGCCAAACGCTCCGGCGCCAGGTAAAGTAATTTCACCCGACCCTGCAAACACGCAATTTGCCGCTGCCGTATCTCCTCCGCGGCAAGCGAACTATTAATAAAAACCGCCTCCACGCCATTGGCATTCAAAGCATCCACTTGATCTTTCATCAAAGCAATCAGTGGCGAAACAACCAAACAAACCCCGTCCAAAGCCAAAGCCGGCAGCTGATAACAAAGCGATTTCCCACCACCGGTGGGCATAATCACCAAAGCATCCCGCCCGCTCAGCACTTCCTGAATAATCTCCAACTGCAAAGGCCGAAATTCCCGATAACCAAAATGTTGTTTTAATAATTCCTTCACTAAAGCATCATAAAATCAAAATCAACTATACCCTAGAATCATAAAAAAACCGTAAAAAATTTTCTGGGAGTTAAAAACCGACCGCATAACCTAAATTAAAGGACAAATCTCTTTACGCCCAAAATGCACTGGAAATATACAAATTCATCTGTTTTGATGACCAAGTGTTTTATTTTAAGATTTTCTTTGCTAATATTGTGACGTCCAAAATAAAAACAAAATATGAAAAAACTCTTTCTCCCACTGCTAAGCATCTACTTCAGCTTCTTTTTTGCTGCAAACCTTTTCGCTGCTTCCGGAGCCTGTTCTGGACATGGAGGTGTAGATTGTTCTGCCGGTGCTGACACCGATGGTAGTGTAATTTGTATTGATGGTTGGAAGAATAGTAGTGTCCAATATAACACCATGGTCAAGTGCGGCTTCTCTTCAACAACTGTAGTTGAACCGGTTTCTGGCAACATTTTTAGCGATGTGAATTCCAGCACTGAACACTACCTAGCAATCAAATATCTCAAAGACAACAATATTGTGAGCGGCTATAGCGATGGCAGTTTCAAACCAAATAATCTAATCAATAGAGCAGAATTCACCAAAATATTAATTGGCAGCGCCTTTCCAAATCAAACCGCCCCAAGTTCTACTATTGGCTTCACAGATGTAAGTACCACACACTGGGCTAATCAATACGTGTTACTTGCTAAATACAAAAAAATCATCAAGGGCTACAATGACGGAAGCTTTCAACCAAACAACAATATTTCCTCTGCAGAAGCACTAAAAATAGCGCTCGAAACCAATTACCCCGGCCAAGTCTCCGCAATCAGCAACTCCCAAAACTGGTACGACCCCTATTTTGACGCAGCCAAAGAAAAACAACTCATTCTTCCAAACTGGACAAACCCTAACCACAAGATTACTCGCGCTGAAATGGCAGAATTGATGTATAGAATGAGGGTAAAATAGCAAATATTTTTTCCTGAAGAAGAAAAGACTACAATGCAATACCCAGGGAAAGTAAAACTCTATGCAACCTTTTCCTTCACCCGCTTATTCATCGGAAAACCTTGATCGGTCATCAAGGCATATTGGCCAAAGGGTGTATCCTCCTCAAACACAAATCCCCTTCTTTCAAACATCTCTTTTTGCCATCGAGAAGCGGCAACCAGGCCGATTTGTTGATAGTGATTGGACGCCGCATAGTCCTCCAGCCTTTGCAAAAATTCCATGAAAACGCCATGGCCCAAGCCTTCAAAATCGCCGGATTGATTGGGTTGGCCTAAAGGATTTTGTGTCACGATATCGGCAATAAAGAGTTCATTATCCAAAGTTTCTGCCAGATGGACAATATAAACTTCGTCTGGCACGCCTGCCAAACTGCCTTTGAAGTAAACCTGATTATTGGGTAAAGGGCTTTGATTGGGATAATGCGTTTGCAAATACTTCTGCACCACCTGCTGAAAATCAATTTGATATCGCAATTCAGCAAACACCTCCGGAAAAAAGAAATTACGCATAACCAATTTAGAAATCGACCGTTCCAAAGCATGATTCCGTTTCTCCTCAGGATACTCAGCAAAAGCCAATTTCCGATTAATCAAAGGCCGCGGCATCAAAGCCTGAATCTGCTCAACAGGCAAAAACACCTCCACCCCCAAACCATGCAAAACCTCCCGATCCCGCAAAACCTCCCCCACCCGCTTCTTTGCCCGCTGAGCAATCTTCCGCACCTTCTTCAAACGAGCCTCCTCTTTGGCAGAAAGCTTTTTATTGGGGTCACGAGGGTGAGTGGTGTCGATGGAAGACTTTTTATTCATTGAGAAAGGATAAATATAGGTTGATTGTAAGGTTAGAGCGTGATTGGGGCAAGAGAAGGAAAAAAGTTTAGCATCATTCAATCCACGTGCGCACGCTTTTTTTACTTCTGAGGACATTCCAGAGTCATCCAATTCGGTATTCGGATCTATCCATTTAAATGACTGATGTTCCAATGGATTCAAAACCACCTCACCCGGCACAACTTCCACAACATAATTGAACTGCCGAGCCAGTTTCCCAGACCCTGACACATAATCAAAAAAATCCACCAAAGACACAGTTTTGGAAACCACCAAACCAGTCTCCTCCTTCACCTCCCGCTGCAAACACTCCTCCAAAGACTCCCCCTCATCAACAGTACCACTAGGCAACTCCACCAACTCCGACATAAACTCATCAACAGCACGAACCAAGAAGCAACTTACCATCGCGATAAATTTGTGCACTTGTGAGGAGTTTTTGTGGGGAGGGCATTGTGAAATTTACATAAAAAATTATAGCGATTTTTTTAATTTATACATAGTATCTAGTATTTCACCTTTCAAAAATATCTTTACTTTAGAATCTTGAATCCAATAATCATTATCTTGTTTATCTGCAATTAGATAGCAATCAGATTTAATAAAACTTTCATCTTTATTAATTAATGAAATGTCCGTTTCCAACTTCAAAGGAATATCTCTAGGTGAAATTATAACCTCTTCCGGATGCACTATCGCATCTCTAAAGAATTGGATTTTTTGACTAAAATTTTGAAATTCAATTAGTTTTCCATTTTTAAAACGAATAAAAACTCTATTACAAGCAACTGATTTAAAAAACTTCTTACAACCTTTAAAAGAGTTTAAGTGATTCAAATCCACAATAATTTGAGTAAAAAAAGCTTTAATTGAGAGGTTTACTATTCTAATTTTATTTTCGTAATCCATATTTCTTTTGTTATTCCGTTCATGTTCAACAAAATCATCAGATCTTGAATTAGAAAAAGCTAAGTTAAACTTTTCATTAATACGATAAAGGCTTTCTTTCTTCTCAAAAAAATTTTGCAGCCAACCAATATAAACTTCAATTTCATGTATAATAGAGAGTACTTCAAGTTCCATATTTTTAACTAAGAAATTAACCTCCAATTATCATATTCTCCAGCCTCTCAACACGAGCATAACATACGCCATCCAAAACTCTAAAATGCTCCCTTCCGCACTTTATTTTCATGTCTTCACTTTCTCTAATCTCGCCATCCGCCTTTGTTTCAACTACAAAATAAATTCTTTTGTCATTTTCGAATACTATCGCCCAATCCGGAATATAATCACCAATTGGTGTTGGGATTTTAAACCATCTTGGTAATTTGAAATAAAATTTAACATCCTCCCTAGCGTCTAAATCCATAGCAAATTGACTCTCCACACTTGAGTCAAAAATCACATGATCATAAAGTGTTTTTTCAAGGTTGTTTACCTTTACAATTTTATCCAAATACTCTTCCAATTCTTGATTTTCAAATTGTCGCATTTCATAAAAACTACCATCAACTTTTTCATATTTTATTCCGTCTATCATCATTTTTTTCAAAGCAAAATTAATAGCATTAGCCGCTTCATCAATCAATAATTGAGGATTCAGTAAAATATCTTTCAATTTATCAGCCTTTTTTAAGACCTCGATTATCGTTGATTTAGTTAACTTAGTTTTATTTTGTATTGCGCCAAGCAAATCAGGGATAAGGGATAATTCATAATCATTTTCAAGTACTTGCCCGCCCGTAGTGATTGTCCGAGTATCAACACCTTTTTCATTCATCTCCAAACGCACACGAATATTGCTAATTCTTGGTTTTTTTATCTCTACCTCTTTCAAAATTTTTGCTGCCTCTAACACTAATGCTTCTGTATGATAATTCACATTATACTTTGTTTTTTGACTTATTCTTTCCCATAAACCCTTAAAGTTTGGATCTAATTCAAAACCTTTCTTCAGCTGAACAGACTTCCTTTCTTTCGCATTTTTGATTCTACCGGTAAAGCTAACTCCACACTCTTCCTCTATTTCTGTTTGCAATGACTTAGCAAAACTCTCGTAACTTTCGTTCGCAATTATCGTCAAAATATTGATATTTTGATCAAACACGCGTTCGCCATCCTGAT
>CAZJJZ010000028.1:4311-9806 GCA_964546505.1 uncultured Candidatus Peribacteria bacterium | reverse complement strand
CCTGCCTCTTCTTCATATCGGAACGAGTCTCATTCAGAGTACAAATTTGAAAAACATTTGGATTATCCCATCCTTCACGCAACGCTGAATGGCTAAAAATAAACCTTAATGGCGTATTCACATCCAACAATCTCTCCTTATCCTTCATAATCAGCTCATAAGTCTGCTCATCATCCTTGGAAGAACCTCCTTCACCACCTCGATCCGTCGAATCCTTCCAAATACCGCTCTTCTTGTCCTGTGAAAAGTAACCGTTATGCACATCCTCTGCAGGATACTCCAAGACACCCTTGAACTGCATTTTACCCTGAAACTCTTTGTAAACTTCCTCAAACCACATCGCAAACTTACCTTTCAGCCAACCATCTTCGCTATATGTTCTATAGTTTGCCACTTTATCAATAAAGAAAAGAGAAAGCACTTTAATACCTTTATCTTTAAGTTTTTTCTCCTTCTCAAAATGGTTTTGAACCGTCTTCTTAATCTGATATTTCATGATTTCTTCAAGAAGCCCTTCATCTTTTTGGCCTATCGCATAAGTTTTACCGTTTGAAAAAGAGATAAACTGCTCGGCAGTATTGATTTCTTCCAAAATGTATCCATCCCGATAAACATCGCGCTTGCCGGAAAGTTCAAACAAATCGTCTCCAAATTTCAGTGTCAGTTCTTTCCTCTGTAAACCATAATCATCGCTTTTATCGATGACTACTTTTGCACTCATCTGCTTTGGAGTTTTACCCGTCTTTATTTGGATAACCTGCAAATACGCATCATTAAACGAATCCTCAGAATAGACCGAATCCACTTCAATCTTTTTCACAAGCCCCAAATCATAGGCACGAACCGGATCAAGTTTATACAAAAGATTGTAAGGATGTTTATGTGTCGCGGAAAAACGCAAAGTACATAGTGGGTTCAAATTGCCAATAGCTTGCTTACGAATCGGCGTTTCCATATTTTGCGGTTCATCCACGATCACAATCGGTCGAACTGCCTTCACATACTCGATCGGAACACCCCAGTCTGATTCCTGATAAATAATATTACTTTCCTTCTTGGCAAAAGAATCGATATTGATTACTAAAATTTGCAAAGCATTGGTAGTAGCAAAATTCTTCAGCTGTCCGCGCTTCTTTGGATCATAGACATAAAAATCCATCTGAGGATTATTGTAAATCATCGAAAAATGCTCCTTGGTAACCTCCAAATTCTTCAAAACTCCTTCTTTAATCGCAATACTTGGCACTACAATAACAAATTTTTTAAAACCATATTTTTTATGAAGTTCATGGATTGTACGGAGATAAACGTAAGTCTTTCCAGTACCAGTCTCCATTTCCAAAGAAAAGTTCATACCATCTTTCAGCTTACCACTTAAAGAAGACAAGGGAGCTGAAGCTAAAGGTTTCATCACCAAAGCGCCATCCGATTCGCTGACAGATATCGGCAAACTGTTTCTTATCTGCACTCTATTAACATTTTCCAAAACAACCGCATCATCCAAAATCAATCGATTACCAACCAGCAAATCACTTCCAATCTGTAATTGATCCGAAGAAGGCGCAATCTCAATTTCAAAATCACCACTTTCCAAAGGCTGCCCTTCAAAAACATCCACGATTGATTTAATCGCTTCCAGCTGATATTCCTGATTTGCTTCAAATTTTAGCTTCATAGATTTTTAATGTTTATTGTGGCGAATCTGCCATATTTATCGTTTTTCCAGCGTCGGCAAAACGATATTATAAGCATAGGATTCAAAGTTAGCCGTAAGAGATTGTATGAGTTCTTTTTTCATAGAAGAATTTAGTGATATTTACCTCAGATTCTGGTTCTATTTGTTATTAACAATATTTAAAATAATTTCCCAATTGATAAACTTTACAATAAGACACATTAAAATCAGTGCCCCAATGCCAAAAAGAAAAATCGCCCAAATTGCTTTTTTATTCTGAATAGCGATCCCATTTAGGGATTGCAACAACAATAGAGGGACAGAAACTATTATTAAGCAAAAAAACGCTATAATTGCCATAAAAAACACCGCCTCTGCTGCTAAAGTAACTTTCTGAAAAATACTTATATTTATAGAAATAAACGTAAAAACTGTTGTGAAAATTGATAAAATTGCAAAAGCCTGGGAATTAGAGTTTTGAATCCGTTTTTCTAATTCACCAAGTTTTACCTCTTGTTCCTTTATCTTCTTATCTCGTTCACGATTTGATTTATTATAGTTTTCCTGCAAATTTTTATAGGAATCTTCCCAATTTTTCCGTTGATCTTTCATTAGAGATGAGACCTGATCATTAGAAAATGTAACACTACCACTTTCATCATCTGGAATGTTCACAGTTGTCGCACCTGTATTTAGTTTAATCTTTGCCATCGTTATACATTATCTGGTAATTCAAAATTATGCGTATGCTTTTGTGCCACACTCAAGAAATCTGATATTTCCTGATCTGATAATTTGTTTTTTATTTCTGGATTTGTATTAAAATCCTTCATTACCAACAAAACAGAAATCTCTTTTTCATCTTTCTTAACATTGCCTATCTGGTACTGAGTTATGTTATTAAAATTAAGATTTTTCTCTGTTAACAATTCGTTATATCTAATTACTAAGTCCGACATCTTGCTGTTATTTTGTTTTAAAAAAAGTGTCTGCAAAAAAACAATTGGATTATCAACAAAGAATATATAATTACTTATGTTTGTAATTCTTGAAATAACAACTCCTGTTTTCTTTGCTTCCTCAGCAATTTTCCCAACCATTTCATATATTTTTTTAACCGCATCGACGATATCCGCATATGTTTGATTTTCTTCAGGGTTAAACACGATATCAGCCCTTAGCCTAGAAACATTTAACTGCCATTTATTGTCAATGGACTTGAGCTGAGAAATCGGGAAATCCAATATCTCAACAGGAATCGGTAAATTAATTGGGGCGCCATTAAAAATATCAGGATAATCCCTTTTTATCCTGTCTGAAATCACGTCTGGCCGCGCAACTGTTTCTCCAAAAAATACTCCAAATTGTGCAGATAATAATTCCTTATTGATTGGCTTTAAATTTGTCATATTTACATCAAAAATTAGATTACTTTAAATTCCTTCACTCCAGCGTGCTCGGCGGAGAGAAGCATGTTCGTTTTTAACTGATCGTTATTGGCAAAAGCCCGATCGAGCACGATGATCTTTTCCGGTTTATCAGCAAGAATTGCGTCGAAAAGTGGTTGAGTCAATTTATCAACCAAACAGATAATCAACTCACCATTATCAATTCTATAATAAGCCCCACCTTTGGCTTTCTTTTCTTCAATTAGCACATTAAGTTCCAACCCACTCTTGATAATCAGTTCATAAAGCAGATTTTCTGTTAATGCTTCGGGCTTCACATTATCCACAAAGTCCATGAGTTGCTGCTCCAACTGTGCAACATTTTCGATTTGAGTGTTCCAAATCTTGAAGTTTGTTTCATCAAGCTTGAAAACTTTAAAACCAAAATCTAACTTTGATTTATCCAATTCTAGTTGATCGCTTTTTTCTTTCTGTATTTTCTTCCCAGCGCGACGAATACGCTCCTTTGCAATATCAGCAATAGTCGTAAATCCTGCTTTTACCGCTTCAGTATCTTCTTTGCATTTTTCAGGCAATTGCACGCAAATCCACTTACGATTACCGCCATCTTCGGCATTGAGCTGCATTACGGCATGAGCAGTAGTACCCGAGCCGGCAAAAAAATCTAGAACTAAAGCATCGGAATCAAAAATACCAACAATTTTTTTTAATAATTCAGTTGGTTTTGGATTATCAAATAAACTAGGTGCTTCTGGAAATAATTGCATTAACTCACTACTTGCTAGGTCATTCGTTCCTGCGTCACTCCAAACACTTCTAACATTCGTCCCGTGATGCTCTGTTAGAAATCTTTTCTTTTTTGGTTCTTTAGCTTTTCCGTCCTTTCCCCACCATAACAAGCCCTGTTCTACGTTTTTTTATGAGTATCTTCACTACAAGCCCAAACCCTTGGCGATTTAGAATAAGTATCAGGAAATATTTCCTCACCGGTATTGGGATTAATTATTGCATAATATAAATTCTTTCTTTCTTTTTTGGTCCATTTACTCCTGTAGTCAGACTCTGCCCAATCTCCGCGAGGATCACTATCAGGATTTTTATATTGCAACTTTTGTTTTTCATTTAAATCAATTCTTGGTAACTCATTGCCACCTCTACCAAAAATTAAAATATTATCATGAGTAAAAGCAAAAGATGGTTTATTATCACCACTTGTTTTTTTCCATGCAATGTTCCCAATAAAATTCTCCTCTCCAAAAATTTCATCCATCATTGCCCTCAGATTCTTCACTTCATTGTCATCAATACTCACAAAAATCACTCCATCTTGCTTCAAAAGGTTCCTTGCTAAAAAGAGGCGTGGATACATCATATTCAGCCAATTGCTGTGAAAATGCCCGCTGTCGCGGGTATTTTGGCGGTAAAGATCGTGATTAACGATATTCCCATCCTCATCAAGCGAACCATTTGCAATCAGCTCCTCTCGTTTCGTCCTTGAGAACTTGTCGTTATAAATAAAATCATTACCAGTATTGTACGGTGGATCGATGTAAATCATCTTCACTTTGCCGTAATAGCTCTTTTGAAGCACCTTCAAAACCTGCAAATTGTCGCCTTCAATAAAAAGATTTTCTGAATTATCAAAATCCACAGACTCCTCCCTACAAGGCTTCAAAGTATTGGTTGTAGTTTCTTGGATTCTCTTAAAACATTCCGCTTTCCCTGCCCATGTGAGTCCATAACGCTCTTGATCGGCAATTACATCTTCACCAAGCGTCTCTTTCAGTTTTTTAGTATCAATTTTTCCCTCAGCAAAAATCTCCGGCATTTCCCTTTTCAATCTTGCCAACAATTCGGCCTGAGAATTAAAAGACCCACCATCCATTTTTTGTGTTTGCATATACCAATAACTTAATTCAATACGCACATTTTAATGATTTACTATTAACTACTCAAACCAAGTTTTTGCTTTTTATCCGTATTTGCATTGATTATAATCAATACTGTTGCATATTCTTTTTAAATGGATAATCAAACAATATTAGGAATAATAGGTAGCGTAAGTAAAGTAATCTCTTACTTCAAAGCATTTTTCGAATACTTTCCCATACGATACAAAGTGACTAAATCGAATTTCACATTTTACAGAAATGGTGAATTTAGTTTCGAAAACAAAAAAATATTTCAAACTGCCATTATAGACGTTGATATGGAACTTCAAAACATAAAACAACAAAATTTCAGAATTGATGAGATAAGAGCATATATTTTCAATAAACAAAAGAATAAATTTGAGCATGCTGAAATAAAACCAAGTTCTTATGAAAAATTTTATTTATTCAAACCACAAGAAAAAAAAGTCTTTAATCTTCAAATTGAACCATCAAAATTCCTCATGCAAAAAATATTTA
>CAZJJZ010000028.1:0-4294 GCA_964546505.1 uncultured Candidatus Peribacteria bacterium | reverse complement strand
ACAATAGAAGCCGAACAAGAAGGCAAGATATACATTCAAAACAACACTCCTGAAAATCTTCTAATTAGAATAGAACTTATTACCAATGACTCTATAATTGGTAAAACAATTTTCACTACTATAAAGCACATGAATCTATAGACCCCCTCAAAACACCACGTCAATACATTGATAGCTTTAATTTTTACTTGTTTTTGTCCCGCATTTCCCACAAATTGAATTTGCCACACAGAGAAATTGTGGCATTTTCGCCATCTTCTTCCTCAACTCACTACCCGACTACTGCTCGCCCCTACTTCAAATTCCGCTCCAAAAATGCCAAAGTTTTTTGCCAAGCGTCTAAGGTTTCTTTGGGTGCGTAATTGTCTCCGGATGGATTGGCAAAGGCATGACCCAAACCGTCATAGACCAGGATTTGCTGTTCCACATTCAAAGAATGTAAAGCTGTCTCAAAAGCACGGACAGAGTCGATTGGCACAGCGGTGTCAGCCGAACCAAAAACTCCCAAGACCGGTTGGGAGATATTTTTCAGTTTTTCCGGATCAGTTTCCAAATTTCCGTAATAGATCACAGTCGCATCCAAAGGTTCATTTAAACTCAATTGTAGAGATTGTTGGCCGCCAAAACACCATCCCAAAGAAGCAATTTTACTCTGCTCACCAAATTGCTCTTTCAGAAAGGCCACACCGAGTTGCATTTTACGCACGGCCTCCTGTGGATTGGCGCGTACTGCGCCGGAGAGTTCACGAGCTCTTTCTGGAGTTACCGCCACTTCGCCAAACAAATCAATTGCCAAAACATTGTAACCGCTTCCGGCCAACAGATCGGCCATTTTCATAATATTCTCATTCAAGCCCCACCATTCATGAATCATGATAATAGAGGGATAATTTCCGGGAGTCTGAGGAGTGGCCAAATAACCTTTTAAATCTCCCTGATCAATTTTTTTGGCAACAACTTTGGTTTTGGCATCAGCCATCAAGGCTTCAATATTTTTCATCATGGAGGCATCACCGGTAGCTGCGGAATCCACTGCATTTCTCACTTCACCCACAGAGTCTTGTTCCGTCGTCTCTGGCATCTGTCCGGTACAACCAGCCAAAATCACCACCAACAATCCCAACATCAACAATCTGTTTTTCATAGAAGTGTTATTAAGTTCAATAGGCAAAAATAACACAGCTTAATCGTTCAATTCCAGAGCAAAATTGGTGTCAGTATCAAAGCAGAATAAAAAATTATTTCCATCATGCTGCAATAGGTAGATTAATAAATTCGAGAACTTGATCTACATGCGTTTGAGATTTCACCAAAATTTTAATCTCTCGTTGCAAATCAGCAATTTCTGTCACCGATGAATTTTCGGAAGCATCAACGGCCGCTTTCATAGTCAGTGGTTTAAATTTTAGAGAATCTTAACGAATTGCTTGCCGAACATCAATTCAATTCCCCTCTTTAAACTTAGCCGGCCGTCGACCTCCCGCAACCGCAGAAACTACTGGTTTTTTGGTTTTGATAAGGGCAGAGGTTGAGCCGTCCATTCCGGATTGGAAGCATAATCAGGAGTTAGAGGAGCCTGACTTTCCGTGTCCGTGGGAACGGTAACTTGATCCCATAATTTATCCAGAGCTTCCTCGATCAACAAACCAGTTTCCGGCATAGTCTTGATGTCAGCTTTTAGATCGCGTTCCAGAAGACTTTTGACAGCCTTACTTTGCTGTTCCGTGAGAGCTTTTGGCTGATCATTAGTATCTTCAAAGATGATGTCGGAAGAGCTGATAACTTGTTCATCAGAGTCAGTGGCAGTGTTTTGGTCTTCTATTTGCCAAACAGTAGTTAACATTTTTTTGGTCTGTTCATTTTTCAGTGTCTGGCTAGTTGAATTTTGCTGTGGTGATTTGGCCTGATCAGGAATTTGCACCAGGACCTGTGGCGTTTTCTTTTCCAAATCTTCCGGAAAAACCAGACTCTGCAGAATAGGAGATGGAGAATTAGTGTCCGGAATTTCGGTGTAGTCTTCCAATTCGGGACTTTCCATGGCTCTACGGAAAATTTTCCGCTGGGCCTGAACCAGTTTTTCTAAATCAAGTTTGGCGAACATATCGATACAAGTCTGTTGGTATTCATCCATAATTTCTTTGCCAAGATCAGTCATTTCAAATTGATTACGGGGGTTGCGGAAGACGAAACCAAAAAAACTTTTCTTTAAGATACGGTTGAGAAAAAAACGTTTAGATTCCACTACCACTTCTTTTTGTCGCAAGGCCAACATGAGCTGAAAAATACTTTGTGACTGTCTAAAAATGTCAGGCATACTGCCCTCCGCGCCTTTTTGTTTGGCTAGAACAGCCATTTTAAGACAAAACATCAAACGCAATTCTTCCAAAACCGCTTCTTTTTCTTGAGCTTTACGTTTCTGATCTTGCTTGTCAAAATGTTCTTCACGCATTTCCTGAAGAAAAAAATAAATCCCTCGCCCCACCGAGTCCGGTTTGGAAAAAGGATTAATTGAAGAGAAATCCCCTTCGGTACTAGCAGACCTGTCTGAAACAGAGTTTTTTGCATGCTTGTTCATAGTTGCTTGGGTTAAGAAATACATCCTTCATCCTACCCCAGACACCCCCCAAAACAAATTCCAAAATACTGAAAAACAGCTTACTGATAATGTTTATACAATGTAATGAAAAAAATTTCGCGCGCAGCATAGCGAAATCCCTCCATCATCCCGGGCACCGACCACTCTCTCCCCATAGTTTATCAGCCTAGCATCCGTAACTATAACGACCAAATAGCTCCAATTTCCGCTTTTTACGAGGCGACAAGGAAAAAACGGCCGCAGCGTATGTATATACGTGAGGACCGTTTTTATCCGCAGGCAACGAAGTAAAAACGAAAATTCGAGCTATTTGGTGAGTTCGTCGGACATATAGACATGTTCATACTCCGACTTCGCATAATCAAAAATCTCATCCGGATTAAAAAATCTTGGCACCTCTTTTTGTGCAGTTTCTACTGAATCAGAAGCATGAATGACATTACAAGCCACACTCATAGCTAAATCACCGCGAATTGATCCTGCTTCTGCCTGACGAGCTTTGGTAATGCCACAAATCAAACGTACAGCGGCAACTACTTCCAAGCCTTCCAAACAGACAGCAACTACAGGTGTAGAGCGCATAAAAGCACTTACTCCAGGAAAAAAGGGCTTATCAGAGATATGAGCATAGTGTTCACGCAAAATAGCTTCATCCAAAGAAATCATTTTGACACCCACCACTTTCAAACCCTTTCTTTCAAAACGGCTAAATACCTCACCGATCAGACCTCTTTGTACCGCATCTGGCTTAATCAAAACCAGAGTTTTTTCTTTAACTCCTGAAAAATCCATGTTGTTAACGATTAAATAATAAATTTTTGCTCTTGGGCATTATAAAAAAGGGCTTAAAATAATGCAAACTAATTACAAAGCCCCCGTACACATCCAACCGATGCTGACTTTTTGATTAGCCACATCCACGTCGCAACGGGCCGCGCAGCCCTTTTTATCAGACTTCATCGCAAAAGACCAACCATCAAAATTCCCGTTATAATAAGGCATCTCTAGACTTGGAGTGAGCAGTTTTTCTTCCGTACAAGCGTTTTTTGTAATCATCAAATTTACAGCGGTTTGCAAACTTTCTCTTACAGGGTCCAGACACAAAGCGCCACTGCCAATCAAGGGTTGTCCTTTAGCATAAGCCGGATTATAAGTCACCAAGCCAGCACAGCAAGCTTCTTTGACCCCGGTCACGCCGCCGGCTTTGACACACATTTTATCCGCACCCACTACTTGTTCATAGTTCAGAGAGTATTTATCGGCGATATTTTTCTTGAAACGATAAATCATTTCCATCATTTCACCACGAGTAATCAAGTATTCCCCATTTTTAATGGTAGCTGGAATAACTTTGTTGTCAGCCAAATATTGAACATAACCTTGATACCAGGGCTCACCGGGATTGACACCAAAAATCGAATCCACTTGTCCTTCCACAGAAATTGCAATCATTTTGGCAGCTTCCACAAAGTTGATGGTTTTGGCTGGTTGAAAGGAACCGTCCGGATATCCTGAAACCAAACCGTTTTTCTTGGCCAGACAAACATATTTCGCAAACCAGGCTGACTTAGGCACATCGCTAAACAGTTCTACCTGTTCAGCATTCAAACAAGTCTCGATTTCTTCTGTCGGATAATCTTTAGTGACAATAATTTTGGTAAATTCAGCACGGTTAATTTGATTATCAGGCTTAAAAGA
>CAZJJZ010000027.1:0-17587 GCA_964546505.1 uncultured Candidatus Peribacteria bacterium | reverse complement strand
TTCTTTCAGCTTTGGGCTTGGCGATATGGGCAATTGCCCAATTTGTGACTGGTCAATTTATCACTTTGGATGGTCGGGCTTCCGGGCCATTTATCAATGCAAATTATTTGGCTATGTACCTGGCCCCCGCATTGGTGGGAGCTTGGATTTTGGTGGTGCGGGCGGTGGTGGCGGGTTGGTCTTTGCAGAAAATGTTATTAAATGTGGGTGCGGGGATTTTGCTGGCTTTTGCATTACTGATTACACAATCCTACGGTGCTATCTTGGCAGTCATTGTGGCTTTAATTTGCTATTTGGTTGTTAATACTGTTTTGGCTGCCAAGTATCAGCGTAAAGCCGATTTGTTGCGACTAAAGTTGGTATATTATTTTTTGGGTTTCTTGGCCTTCCTATTGGTGTTAGCAGGAGTAGCTGTATTTTCTGGTACTACCAAATGGAATCAACTTTTGGAAATACAGCAGCGTAGTTCATCCGCTGTACGCGTAGAGGTTTATCAGATTGCTGGAGAAATGATTAAAAGCAATCCCTTGTTGGGCTTGGGTTTGGGACAATTTGAACCGGTATATAATCTTCAAGCTCCGGAAATATTGGGTCATGCGCCATATGAATGGGTGATGTTACATCCTCATAATTTGTTTTTAGCCACTTGGCTGAATTTAGGTTTGCTGGGTGTTTTGGCTTTGCTGGCTTTGATAGTTATGGCTATTCTACGTTTTTGGCGTGCCAAGTCCTTCGAAATCAAGTATTTTCGTTTATTGGGGCTTTCTATGCTGTTGGTAATTTTGCTGCATGGGATGGTTGATACCACTTATTTCAAAAATGATCTCTCATTGATTTTTTGGTTAATTTTAGCTATTTGTTTAATTCCACTACATGTTGATTCGAAATCTTAAAAAATTGCTACCGGAACAGCATCCGTTGCGGCTTTTTTATCACAAATTTCTGGCCGTCCTGGCGGCAATCGCTTATGGTTTTCCGGCCGGTAACTTACAAGTGATTGGCATCACTGGAACCAAGGGAAAAACCACCACAACCAACCTGGTTGCCGCAATTCTCACAGAGGCTGGATATCGAGTAGGTATGACTTCAACTACTAATTTTCGAGTGGTAAATGACTCCTGGGTTAACAGTTCCAAAATGACCACCTTGAGTCCGTTTTTCTTGCAGAAATTATTACGTCGAATGGTTGGGGAAAGATGTCAATTTGCCGTATTGGAGGTCTCATCACACGCTATCACGCAAAATCGTGTTTGGGGTATCAACTTTGATACAGCTGTTTTAACAAATATAGGTGAGGATCATTTGGATTATCACGGTGGTTTTAAGGAATATATACGAGCTAAAGGCTTACTTTTTGCCAGATTGAATGGAGCAGGACGCAAGCCGGGCATTGGCAAAACTATTGTACTCAATCAAGATGATGAAGAATTTACCTATTTTGATCAGTTTTTGGCTGACAAAAAATATACTTTTGGGTTAAAAGGCGGTAACTGTTATCCTGCCGACATTGTCTACACACATACCGGTTCAAAATTTACTTTACACGTTCCCAATAATCAGGCGGAAATTAATTTGAAAATGCCTGGTGAATTCAGTATTTATAACGCCGTGGCAGCTGCGACAGTGGCTTTGGCTGTAGGCGTTAATTTACCAACTATCAAAGCGGCTTTGGAAAAAGCAACTACGGTACCCGGTAGATTTGAACAAATCGATTGTGGTCAAGATTTTGCTGTGATTGTTGATTATGCGCATACTGAAGCTTCTTTACGTAAACTTTTGGAGTTATACAAAGCGCAAACTCCAGGTAAATTGACTGTAGTTTTTGGCTGTACCGGAGGTGGACGGGATAAGGCTAAACGCCCCAAAATGGGTGCTGTTGCCGATGAAATTGCAGATCGGGTGATTTTGACTACTGATGATTCCTATGATGAAGATGAGGTGCATATTATTGAAGATATTGCTCAGGGAGTTCAGCGAAAGGAGGGTGAAAACTTTTGGAAAATGCCGGATCGTTATGAGGCAATCCGTTTTGCTTTGGCCAGTGCGAGTACTGGTGATACCGTTATTTTGGCCGGTAAAGGTGCTGAAACCGTACAAATGGTGGGGGGACGTAAAGTGGCTTGGGATGATCGTCGAATAGCAAGAGAGTTGCTTTCTAAGCCAATTGATGTCGCTTTATAAACATGAAAAAACGAACAACTAATTTGAACGGTTTTTTATTAATCGATAAACCGCAGGGGGAGACTTCTTTTAAACAGTTGATGGTTTTGCGTAAGCGATTAAATGTTAAAACAATGGGTTTTATCGGTACTCTGGATCCTTTGGCTACTGGACTGATGATTGTAGCTGTGGGCGAGTATACTAAGTTGATTCCGCTGTTGGAAGGATTGGATAAAGTTTATCAAGTGGAGATTAGGCTGGGAGCGACCAGTAATACTGATGATGTGGACGGAGAAGTGAAAGAAGGACATGGTTATACTGTCCCCGAAGTACAAAAAATTGAAACAATCATTAATACGGAATTAACTGGTAAAATTTTACAGATTCCACCAAAATTTTCAGCAATACAAATTGCCGGTAAGCGGGCTTATGCAATGGCAAGAAAGGGAGAGGAGTTTGAAATTAAACCAAGGTTGGTAGAAATTTACGAAAATAAACTTCTTCAATATAGCTTTCCCAGTCTACAATTGATGGTTCACTGCAGTTCGGGGACCTATATTCGCAGTATAGCCAGGGACTTGGGTGAGCAATTGGGTTGCGGTGGAGTGGTTGCGGCATTGCGGAGGCTGAAAATTGGTCAATTTAGTGTTGATGATGCCTTGAAAGTGGATGAAGTGGATGCTGGTAAGTTAATAGACGGTTTGGCGTTTTTAAATTTTCATCGAGTGGAGTTATTGCCTGCTCAATGGGAGTTTTTGGCAGTAGGTGGGGAAATGAGATTGGTCGATTTTTTACTTTCCAGGAATGATTTGGAGAAGCCGGTTTTGGCAGTTTATCAAAACAAAATTGTCGGTGTTTTGGAGTTAAGTAGTCGCGGTTTGGTAAAGTTCCGACGTAAATTGTTGCTGTAAGCGGGTTGCAGAAAATTGTTCGACTGATTAAGATGGGCACTGAAATTTTGCAATAATATGCTTATTATAAGTCAATATGGTGTAGTAGTGTTGGTGGCTGCCATTATCAGCTGGCTGGCGATTCAGGCTGTCTTATATCTGTTTCCCAAGGTAGGTTTGTTGGATCGTCCTCACAAATATGGTTTAAAGCGTGCCCCAATACCATATTATGCTGGTTTGGCGATTTTTGTTGCTTTTTGGCTGACTTTAGCAATTTTTTTACCATTTGATGCGCGTTTTTTGGGACTGTTACTGATTTCTTTTTTAGTTTTACTAATCAGTTTTTGGGATGATTATCGAGGTGTGCCACCGTTATTGCGTTTATTGATGCAATTGCTAGTGGGAGTGGCGATCTATTTGATTGGTTTCAAAATTGAATCTATTTCCAATCCATTTGGGGGAGTAATCGATCTTAGCTGGTTGACTCTCTCAATTGGCGCTTATCCAATTGAAGTTTTGGCGATGGTATTTGTGATCTTGTGGATGGTTTTGATCATGAATACGATTAACTGGATTGATGGTCTGAACGGCTTGCCTTCGGGAGTTTCGGCCATTGCTGCCTTGATTATTTTTTTATTGGCCATTCGGCCGGGTATGCACGCGATTGATCAGGTACAAGTGGCCACGGCGGCTGCAATTTTGTTTGGGGTAATGGTGGTCTTTTGGCGTTATGATTTTTTTCCCGCCAAGATTTTGATGGGGGATACAGGAAGTATGTTTTTGGGTTTGATACTAGCGGTATTAGCTCTTATGTCGGGTGGAAAAATTGCTACCCTGTTTTTGGTTTTGGGTTTTCCAATTCTAGATGCCATTTGGGTTATATTTAGACGAATACTATCTGGAAAATCTCCTTTTAAAGGTGATTATGGACATTTACATCATCGTTTGTTGGATGCCGGATTTTCAGTACGCAAAGCATTATTGATCATTTATGCTGGCTGTTTAGGTTTTGGCTTATTGGCTGTCTTTTTGGGTACGAGAGAAAAACTATGGGCAATTATAGTTTTATTTTTGGTGGTGGCGTTAGTGGGCATGAGTGTGGTATACCAGTCTCTACTAAAGAAATAATTCATGCGAGATGTTGTAGCGGAAATAAAGGCGAGAATCAGTATTTTGGATCTGGTTTCCGAATATGTTGTACTCAAAAAAACCGGTACCAACTACAAGGGACTTTCACCTTTCAAACCGGAAAAAACGCCCAGTTTTGTTGTTAGCCCAGATAAAGGTATAGCTTATTGTTTCGCCACTAATCGCGGTGGAGATATTTTTAAGTTTTTGATGGAGGTGGAAAACATAGAATTTGCCGAAGCGCTGAAGATTTTGGCTGAAAAGGCTGGTGTGGAATTGCAGGATTATCGTCCTGAACAAATTGCAGAGAAAAAGAATGAGAAGCAATTTTTGTTGGATTTGCATGAAGAAGTGGCAAAGTTCTATGTACAACAGTTGTGGGAAACTGGAGAAGGCGCCAAGCTTCAGGAATATTTGCAAAAGCGGGGCATTTTGCCGGAGACCGCGCGTCAATTTGCTTTGGGCTTGGCGCCAGATAGTTTTGACCAAACACATTTGTTATTATTAAAGAAAGGCTTTGATAAAAAACAGATTTTGGCAGCCGGACTGGCTGTGGCAAAAGATACTTCTTTGCTCAATTGCTATGATCGCTTTCGGGCTCGTTTGATGTTTCCGGTGGTGGATTCTTTGGGTCGCGTTGTGGGATTTGGGGGTAGGGCTATTTTGCCTGATCAAGAGCCTAAATACCTCAATTCTCCGGAAACGGCAATTTATCAAAAAAGTAGCTTGTTGTACGGTTTTCAAGTTACAAAACAGGCAATCAGAGAAAGTAAATCTGTATTGGTGGTGGAGGGGTATATGGATTTTTTGGCCGCTTGGCAAAATGGCATCAAAAATGTGGTGGCTGTTAATGGAACTGCCTTGACTATGCGTCATTTGACTTTGTTGAAGCCCTACTTGGATACATTGATTTTGGCTTTTGATATGGATACAGCCGGGCGTGAGGCGGTGCGTAGGGCTTTCGAAATGGCTCAGGATTTTGATTGGAATTTGCGGGTTTTGAGATTGCCAGGTGGAGTGAAAGATATCGCGGAATATTGTCAACAATCAGCCTCTGATTTGCCGGCAGTTGTGGCAGGGGCTGAATATTTTGCAGATTATTTTTATACTGAAATCTTAAATAAATACGGTTTTCCAGAAAAAAAACTGGATTTATTTGCCAAAAAGAAGGTGGCTGGGGAATTCGCTCAATTATATTACAAAATAAAAAGCAATATTGAGAAAGATCAATATTTGAAGCGACTGGCAACAGATTTGGGCCTTGATCCAAGATTGGTTATGGACGATTTAAATGCCCTAAAATTAACTAAGTCAGGTGTCTCTAAAATGGCTCAGGATAACTATAACTCTGCCTCGACAGGGCCATCGGCGGAGGATAAATTTTTGGGTATGATGGTGGAATTTTGGGATTTATTTAAGGAAATAAATTTGGATTTTGAGCAAGTTATTTATGATGAATCGGTAAAAACGGTTTACAAAATTTTGCGGGAGAAGTATAATTTTAGCACTTTTGGGAATAGTGATTTTTCGGCTTTGATTAAAGATGCATTTCAGGATTTGCAACCTCAAATAAAAGATCGGGTGACGATCAATTCGCTTTATGCCAGAGAGCATTATGGTGAATTGCCGCCTGCACAGATCAAACAGGAAATTGAGGGTTTATCGCATTTTATTCTGAATCAGAGCAAGAAACAGCGATTAGAATTGCTGCAGAGAAAGCTCAAATCAGCTGAAAGTCAAAATGATTCCGCAGAAGTACAACGCTTACTCACTGAGTTAAGCCGACTGTACCGCTAGCTCCTAAGCAAAATAACTATGGCTAGAACCAAGAAATTTATTGCCCAACCCTCTGACGATAAGTTGGCTCAATACCCGGAAGAGGTCCGGGATTTGATCAAGAAAGGTCGTGAGCATGGGTTTATCACACATCAAGAATTACTGAAAGCAATGCCTCATATTGAGGACGATTTGCTTTTGCTTGACGAAATTTATGGTTTGTTTTTGGATTTGGGGATTGAAGTAATTGATGCCAAAGACAAAATTTTGGATCAAGAACCGGAAGAAGAAGAAATTCAGGCGGAAAAAGAAAAAGAAGCAGCCACCAAATCTGTTGAATTAAAGGAAATTGCCAACGATTCAATCCGTTTGTATCTTTGTGAAATCGGTAAAATCCCGCTTTTAAATGCCAAGCAAGAAATTGATTTGGCTCGAAGAATCAAAAAAGGCGATCAGTCTGCCAAGTCAAAATTGGCAGAGTCAAATTTACGTTTAGTTGTATCTATCGCCAAAAAATACATCGGGCGTGGACTTTCTTTTCTGGATTTGATTCAGGAAGGTAATATCGGTCTGTTTCGAGCTGTGGAGAAATTTGATCCTGATCGCGGATTTAAATTTTCTACCTATGCAACTTGGTGGATTAGACAAGCGATTACTCGAGCGATAGCCGATCAAGCTAGAACGATTCGTATACCGGTTCACATGGTGGAAACGATCAATAAATTGACTCATGCTCAAAGACGTTTGGTTCAGGAGCTTGGTCGTGAACCTTCTATTGGAGAATTGGCCGCGGAAATGGATATGGATGAGAAAAAGGTTAAACATATCATGAAAATCTCCCAGGATATCGTTTCTTTGGAGGCACCGGTGGGAACGGAAGAAGATAGCAAATTGGGTGACTTCATTGAAGATGATGATGCCGTCATGCCTCAGGAGGCTACAAATCGTATTCTCATTAAAGAAAATATTCATGAAATGCTGCAATATCTTTCACCTCGTGAAAGAAAAATTATTGAAATGCGTTTTGGTTTGATTGATGGTGTAAATCATACCTTGGAGGAAGTTGGACAAGAATTTAATGTGACCAGGGAGAGAATACGTCAAATTGAAGCAAAAGTTTTACAAAAATTGAAAGAACATCCTACAAGCGTTAAAATTCGTCCGGTATAAAACAATTTTCTTATTCAAATCTAATTTAAAATATTATGGCTGTTAAAAAAGCGACAAAACCAGTAAAGAAGCCCGTTCCGGTCTTAACCAATAATGATGAATCCAAGGTAACTTTGGTTACCAAGGAGGGGTATAAAGCTTTGCAAGATGAATTGCATCATTTGGAAACAGTTCGCCGTAAAGAAATTGCTAGCAGAATCAAAGAAGCCGTCAGTTACGGTGACTTGTCGGAAAATTCCGAATACGAAGAAGCGAAAAATGAACAAGCCTTTTTGGAGGGTAGAATTATTATTCTGACTGAACAGTTAAAATACGCCAAAATTATTGAGAGTGATAGTGCTAAAAATTCGGCTATTGTTCAGTTGGGTAATAAGGTCAAAATCAAAGCTGTTTCCGGCAAACTTCAGGGAGAAACCATGGAATATACCATTGTGGGAACTACAGAAGCAGATCCAATGAATCAGAAGATTTCCAATGAATCTCCAGTTGGCTCAGCTTTATTGGGGCGCTCTGTGGGAGAAATTGTGGAAGTTAACGCACCTTTGGGAGTGGTTTCTTATGAGATCTTGAAATTGAGCTAATAGCTAATGAAAATCAATTTTCTTAATTGGTTTGTGAATACCTTTATTTTTGCGGTGTTTTTGCTGATGTTGGTTTACGCTTTATTATTGGCCAATGGTTTTAAAATTAATTTTCAACAGATTGAATTAGCCAAAACGGGTTTGATTTATATTACTGGATCGGGGGAGGTTGATGTTTTTATAGATCAACAGCGGGTAGCTCAAAAAATCCCCGCTGCCATACCTAGCTTATTGCCTGGTAGATATTTTGTAGAGCTTCAACGTGACGGTTTTCAAAATAAAAGCTTTTGGGTCAAAGTACAGACTGATTTGGTCAGTGTTTTGCAAGATGGTCTGTGGTTACCGGAAAATGATCAATTAATTTGGCAAACTGAGAGTGTTATTGGTCTAAGTGAAAAGGTCTGGGGGGATGATCAAGTGTTGATTAGTCTGCAAAATGATAGTTGGTATTTGTTGCAAGATGATTTCAAGGAGTCGCAAAAACTAGATTTGGATACGGCTAGCAATTTGGTAGGTATTGACCGTTTTGGAGAGAATATTTTTCTCAAAACAACTGACGGCAGTTATCGGTGGCTTAATTTGGATAACCGTGAAATCAAAACTGTACAGCTGATTAATCGAATTTCGGAAAAGGGTTTGGATTTAATCTGGCATCCCAGCACCCTTTATTGGGGTACTGCTCAAAAACTTGAAAATATTACTTTCTCAGAAAATATCAGTTTGGTGAAACCACTTTTTTGGCAGGATCAGTGGTTGGTGAAAATTCGCTTGCAAAATACTCAACAGGAATTGCTCTATCTCTTGAAAAGAGATGGTACTCGAGTGTTTTTGGAAAGTAATTTGGTAGGAGATTTGCAGTTGGATGGAGAAAATCTCTATTGGATTAATGATGCCGGTCAGTTATGGCATTATGCTAAACAAAAGAAGAGGCTGATCAATAATTATTGGGATCAAAGGCGTTTGGTGGCAGTACTTCCTGATTCTAAGCAGTTGTTGTTTCAATTAGATCAACTGCTATTGTTGGAAGACTTTAATGGCCAAAATAGTGCCAGTTTGTCAGTTGAAAATCTTCATAAAGATAGCGTTGTGTGGTATCATGGAGAGCGTTTGTTTTGGTTGGATCAGGGAGTTTTACGGTTTTTAAATTTGGCTAACCAGTAGGGCTTGGTCAACATAGTAACCGCAATGATCAAGGCTATTAAACTGATAATATGTCCTAAACGTATTTCCAACACTGTGATTGTTTCGTCTCCACGTAAAAACTCTTCCAGAAAGCGGAAGAAGCTGTACAGACCAATACTGAGCCAGGCAATTGTACCGGGTTGATTAATTCGTCTAAAAAGGGAGTAGAGCACAAAGAAGATCAGTAAACAATAAATGGCAGCGTAACCTTGTATGGGATGTATAGGTACGGCGAATTGTGAATTGAGCAGGGTAATTCCCCAGGGTAAGTCTGTTGGTGTGCCGTAATTGCGGCCATCCAATAACGCACCAAAGTTAGTAAATGCTAAAATCAGGATGAAGCTTGGTAAGAAAATATCACTCCAGCTGGCAAAATTTTCCTCGGAGCTTCGGCATAAGAAGAAAAGTGCAGTCATGAAACCAATGATAGCTCCCCATCCGGAAAGTCCTTTATCCCAAATGAATAGAGCCTCCAATAATCGACCTAGAACAATTCCGTTTTCTGTGAAATTGATCAGATAATAGTTGTAGTGAACCAGGACAAAAACCACTCTTGCGCCAATTAAAGCCGAAAAAAAGAGTAGGAGAAAGTTCTGGGCAATGAAATTTAATTTATTTTTCCGAAGTGGTGTCAGTCGATAAATTACTAAAAATCCAATAAATAAGCCTAAAGTTAAAGAGACCCAGAGAGAGTAAAACACAATTGGATCAATTTGAAAGAGGATGGGAAACATTAAAAATTGAGAGTTAAAATTAAACCAAGTAAAGCATAACTAATCATTAAGGGAAAATCAGCCCATTTTTTGCGTTTAAAGAACTCGATTTTGATTCCGGCAAAACAAATGAATAAAAACAGTAAGATAAAGAAATATTTGATAAATGAAGTTTGAAAAATCAGTGGTAATCTTTGAAGTAGCGGTATTTGCAATTGTTTGGTAGTCAGGTAAATACTCAAAAAATAATAAATCAGATAGAAGACGAAGACCCATCCAGCCAAGCGATAAAAATCAATAAATATCAATTCACTTAAGGTGTATTCCGTGGCGGCCAGTTCAGCTTGTTTTAGTTTGGTTTCTAGTTTTCGTAAATCTTGTTTAATCTTTTTACGGTTTTGCCAGAGGCGTAATAAGGTCATCCAAGCTTCATTTTTGATTTCTTTTTCTTTAGTTTCAAAATAGATTACCAAGAAGGATTTTAACTGTGAATTGGTGTTATTGAGTTCTTCTAACAGAGCTTGTTTTTCTGGAGTAACTTCCGCGCTGCCCAGGAAGATTTCGGCCACACTGTTGACGATTTGAAAATAAAGAGGAACATTTTGTTTGCCGACTATTTTTTCCTGTCGCCATTTTTGAATTTCCTCAAAAATATCTTTTTGTTTTTTCTTATCTGCGGCCTTGATTTGAGTCATCATACTCCGAGCTTCCAAGGTCATAATACTGCGGTCTCTGAGGTGTAAATCAGTATGAATGAATAATTCCTGTTCTTGGATGTATTTCAATAAATCTTGACAGCTTTCTTTGATATATTCCAGGTTGGTACTATTTCGAATACGTAATATTTTGTCGACATAATATTTGATTTTGGCTTTGTGTTCGACTTTGATATCTGCTGCGTATTGAGTCAAAAAGGTATTCACTTTTTGCAACACGAATTCTACCATTTTTTTGAGGCTGGCCTGTCTGATGGCGAATTCTTGTTGATCGATTTGGGTTTTGAGTGTTTTAGCCTCTGCAGCCATTTTTTCTTCCTCCAGACGGTCTTTTAATTCGAGTATAGCTTGAACTTTTTGCTTCTCTTTACTGGCTTCATCAAGTCGGCTGTCACAGATAAAATGAACATCAAATTGATATTCCAAAAGTAGTCTTTTATAGACGGCGTAAAGATCTTCTCCCTGAATCGTGCCGATAATATTTTTCCCGGCTTTATCAGTGGCAGAAAACTCATATTTGACAATATTTTCCGGTACTTCCACTGCATTCTCAACACTATCATCAGGCACAAGTGTGATTCCGAGTATGGAAAATCCTAAAGCATTTAATTCCTTACGAGCGGTAGCTTCATCCGGGGCATTGATATTTCCATTTAATTCTTTATTTTCCTTGTTAACAACTATATAGGAGTATTTGGGCATGTTTTGATTTAGCGTTTAATTGAAGCTGCAATCAACCCATGAAAGAGAGGATGTGGTTGATTGGGGCGAGATAGAAATTCAGGGTGAAATTGGCAACCCACCATATATGGATGAGTACTCAGTTCCACGATTTCCACTAAATTACTCTCTGGGTTGATACCTGACACCTGTAGGCCACCGGCTTCTAAATCAGCTTTGAGGCTGTTATTGAATTCATAGCGATGGCGGTGTCTTTCATAAATGTCGCTTTTTTGATAAACCTCGGCTGCTTTGGTGTTTGGAATAATTTGACAGTGATAGGTACCAAGACGCAGTGTACCACCTTTGTCTGTTTGATCATTTTGACCTGGCAGATAATGAATGACGTATTTTTCGGGTGCTATATTACCTTCTTGATCAAATTCTTGAGAAGTATATTGCATATCTTTTTTGAGGAATCTGGCAAATTCTATACTCATAATTTGCATGCCCAGACAGATACCTAAATAAGGTACATTACTCTCACGACAGTATTGGGCGGTTAAAATTTTGCCCTCAATTCCTCTGGGACCAAAGCCACCAGGAACTAGAACACCTTGTGCTTGCTTGAGTTTTTCCCATGCTTGAGAGGAGTTTTTTTCCAAATCTTCGGAGTCAACCCAGAGTACTTGTAAATGGCGATCCAAATGATAGGCAGCGATTTTTAGTGATTCAATTACACTCAAGTACGCATCGCCCAAGCCTGTATATTTGCCAACCAACGCAATTTTTACCACAGGATTGTCAGCAAGGATTTTTTGGTTGAAACTTTCCCAATCTTGCAAATTGGGGTTAATATCGCCAAGCTCTAATTTCTTGGCAATTAACTGAGTTATTTTATATTTATCGTAATTGAGAGGTACATTATAGATAGATTTGACGGTTAGAGCAGGAATAACGGCGTCTTTTTCAACATCACAAAATAAGGCGATTTTATCGATCAATTCTTGATTGATGTCATGGTCGGCGCGAGCCAGAATAATGTCTGGTTGTATACCAATCGAGCGTAATTCACGAACAGAAGCTTGTGTGGGCTTGGTTTTCAATTCATTGGATCCTTGCAAGTAGGGGAGCAAAGTAAGATGCACAAATAGGGTGTTTTCATGACCATGCTCATGACGCATTTGACGTAAGGCTTCCAAGAAAGGTAAACCTTCAATATCACCGGTTGTACCTCCGATTTCCACCAACATGATATCTGCCTGAGAATGTTCACCTGCATCACGGATTTTTTGTTTAATGGCATTGGTAATATGCGGAATGATTTGAATTGTCCCTCCCAAAAATTGTCCCTGCCGTTCTTTGGCAATCACTTCTGAATAGATTTTACCAGTTGTGACACTGCTTTCACGTGTTAAATTTTCGCCGATAAAGCGCTCATAATGTCCCAGGTCCAAATCCGTTTCCGCGCCGTCTGAAAGAACATAAACTTCGCCGTGTTGATAAGGGTTCATTGTTCCTGGATCGACGTTGATATAGGGATCCAATTTCATGGAAAAAACTTTGAGACCGGTGGATTTTAGAAGAGCACCGATGGAGGCTGCAGCGATCCCTTTGCCAATTGAGGAACAGACTCCGCCAGTGATAAAGATATACTTGGTCTTTTGCATTTTATAAAATTAAGCCTATTTTTTCTTTGACGGTATCGAGTGTTTGTTTGGCCACTTTTTTGGCTTTTTTGGCACCGGATGCCAGCACGTCTTCAAGATAGTCTTTTTTGGCTGCCAGTTCAATCCTTTTTGCGAGGGCTGGAGCGAAATATTGTTGGATTTTGGCGAGTAAGATTTTTTTGGCTTCGCCATAACCAAAATTTCCCGCCAAATAGCGGTCGCGTAAGTTGGCGATTTCCTGATTATCTGCCAGATAAGTATAGATGCGGAAAACATTACAAGTGTCTGGATTTTTGGGCTCTTCCAAAGCAGTGGAATCGGTTTTGATGGACATGACTTGTTTTTTGAGTTGCTCTTCTGTTGCAAAAATATCGATAGTGTTGCCGTAACTTTTGCTCATTTTTTCTCCATCAGTTCCAAAAATGGTAGCTATTCCCTCAGGGGTGTATTCTTGGGGTAAAGTAAAGATTTCCCCAAAGTGACTATTAAATTTTTCGGCAATGTCACGGGCGATTTCTACATGTTGTTTTTGGTCTTTACCAACCGGTACAAGATGAGGTTGATATAGCAAAATGTCTGCTGCCATCAAAATTGGATATGTGAACAGACCAACTGTAGGATCTTTCTTTTTTTTGACTAAAGCATCTTTCCAGGCATGTGCTCTTTCCATGACACCATAGGCTGTAAAAGCGGAAAATATCCAGCTCAATTCACAATGCTCGGGCACATCACTTTGGCGAAAAAAAACACATTGTTCCGGATCTAGTCCCAGTGCTAAATAATCCAAAGCAGTGTCGCGGATATTATCCGTTAATTGTGACGCAGTTTTGAAAGTGGTAAGAGAATGTAAATCGGCAATGAAAACAAAACTGTCATTTTGGCTTTGTAAATCAATACAGCTTTTCATCGAGCCAAAGTAATTACCAAGGTGCGGCTTACCAGTGGATTGGATACCGGAAAGTATGCGCTTTTTGCTTTGCATTTTTAGATGGAATTTACGGGATCTACGTCAATCTTTATATCATCATCAAGTCCAAAATTACAGCTGAATTTTTGTAAAAATGCTTGAGGGTTTTGTCCACTTAGTAAAATAATCCAGCGGTAGTTTTGACGGATTTTTGGTATTAGTGCTGGATAACTGACGATTGAATGTAAAGTGGTGTCGTTTTCAGGGAAATTGGCGGTGTGGAATTCCTGCATTTTTTTGACCAAGCCAGCGGTTTTGAATTGGGCTTTTTGATTATCTTGGTCTTGAATAGTTAATTTGATCAGTTTGCTGAAAGGGGGATAATTTAATTCACGGCGAAAAGCAATTTCCTGTTGATAAAATTGATGATAATCATGCTGCCGGGCGCACTGAATGGCATAATGATCCGGTAAATATGTCTGTATGATCACTTCACCAAATTCTTCTCTACCGGCGCGCCCGGCCACTTGAGTTAGTAACTGAAATGTTTTTTCCGCGCTGCGAAAATCCGGAATTGTCAATGTGGTTTCCGCCAACATCACACCCACCAAAGTCACTGCCGGCAAATGCAAGCCCTTACCAATCATTTGTGTGCCAATCAAAATATCGGCTTTTTGATCACGCAAACTCTGGTAGAGGGTTTGATAATCTTCTTCCGTGCTGGTGGTGTCTTTATCGGCACGGATAATTTTTTTATGCGGGAATTTTTGGCTAATTTCCTCTTCCACTCTTTGTGTACCCAAGCCGAGGTAGCGGATGCGAGCGCTTTGACAGGCGGGGCAGGTATGAGGAATGGCAGCCACTAAGCCGCAATGATGGCAAATCATACGTTCTTTGTTGAGGGAAAGTCCTTCAAAGTAGGCGCGGCTGTGGTAAGTGAAGGCAATTTGACAGTCCGGACATTTCGCTACATAGCCGCAGTCTCTACAAAGAATGGCAGATGCCGCGCCGCGTCTATTCAAAAAAAGAATCGCCTGCTTCTGCAGATGCATTGTTTGACGCAATTTTTGATCCAGCTTGCGGCTAAAAATTGACAGATTACTGGCGCGTAATTCTTCGCGTAAATCAATCACTTCCACTAGCGGTAATGCGCCTTGTTGATTAACTCTAGCCAACATTTCGGCCTTGGCGAATTGGCCATTTTCAGCTTGATAATAACTTTCCAAGGCGGGTGTGGCAGAGCCGAGTACCACTTTTAACTGTAATAATTCAGTCATTTTTTGAGCAACTTTGACTGCATGATAGCGCGGAGCCTGGTCTTGTTTGTAAGAATCATCATGTTCTTCATCAATGATGATGGTACCGAGATTTTGGAATGGTGCGAAGATGGCGGAGCGAGAGCCGATAATCACTTTAGTGGTGCCGTTAGCGATGGCTTGCCAGGCCTTTTCTTTGGTGGTGGGTTTAAGTTTGGAGTGGATAATAGCGATATTTTTACCAAAACGCTGTTCAAAATTTTTGACGGTTTGTGGGGTGAGGGAAATTTCCGGAACTAAAATGAGAGTTTGTTGGTTTTGTTGTAGGTTTTTGGCAGTTAATTGGCAATAAATTTCAGTTTTACCGGAGCCAGTGATGCCGTATAAGAGGATTACTTTTTGACTGCTGTTTTGGATGGTTAGTAGAGCTTCCTGTTGAATTTTAGTTAATTGATGGAGTTCCTGAATTTGATTGCCAGTTTCTAATGTAGTGGAAATTTTGATTTGCTTCTTCTTCAAAAAGCCAGCTGGAACAAATAATTTGAGCACTTTATGCAGTGGGCAAAAATAATATTCTGATAGCCATTTTAAGAGTGCTATTTGCCAGTCTTGTAAACTGGGAAGATTAGCTGTTTTCTGAAAAATTGCTTTGGTTTTGTATGCTGGCTGTTGCTCGGTAATTTGCCAAATAAGCCCGCGACTTTTTCCTTTACGTAAAGGTATATCCACAAATTCACCGACTTTTACCTCCAGGCCGTCGGGGATTTGATATGTCAGAATACCACCCAGATTGCCTACTTTTTGATCCAGTAAAATTTCGGCAAATTTACTCATTGATTTGATTTAAGACATGATTCAATTCTTTGCAAAACTCTTCAGGGTCAATGGTGGTATCGGCTAAAAACACTTCTATACTTTGTGTATCAAGGACTGGCGAAAGCATGGCTAGGGGATTGATATCCGCAAAGTGTTCGTACAATTGAGGAAAAGCTTTCAGCAAATCGCCAACGCTTAAATCGGCTGTCACATCAATTTGTTGACCTTCAACCAAGCTAATGGTTTCAATTTGTGGTCGGGATTGTTTGGCTCTTAAGGCTTTAATTTTCTGATTTTCTAGTGGCTGAATTTTCCCTAGACAACAATCAAAATGAGCTAAAAAATGTTTCGAGTTTGACTTATTTGCCATATGGTGGTATTTTTTGAATTAATCCAATTTCATTTATGACGGATCGATACAACTATTATAGCGAGAAAGCGTATTTAGAAAAGCTACTTTTACAACAGGTTCAGGCTGATGCCGAGAATTTGCTGAATATTTATTTGGATCATGGTTTGGAACAAGTGTTTTTAGCACTGAAAGTTGTTTATGACTGGCAAAAAGAAATTGTACAGGACTTTTTATTTTTTGATTGTCAGGCTGTTGAGCGTTGTGTCAAACAACATCCAGTATTTTTTCAACAAATTATCGCCAATGGTCAAGGGGAGCTGATTAGGAGGATTTTGCTCTTGGATAAGCCGAAGTATGATTCAATCTGGTTTGCTATTTTAGAGATACTCAATGAACATTTTGTGAATCACCTGTTGCAAGAAAAATTAAATTCGATTAATTCACAGGATTTTTTCCTAAAAATGCTAAAAAAACATCCAGACTTAAACACTTCAGCTGGAAATTGAATAAATTTTTTATTTTGTTATACTACATTTTGTCTAACTTTTACTTATGAACTTACGTTTAGGAAAAGCAGAGCATTTTAATAATACTGAACAACCCATTCTTAGGCATCACACCTTGGAGGGTAAATTCAGAGCTTCAGATCAGGATTTGCAAAATGTGCAAAGGGTTAAGGATAAGTTGACAGATTTTTTGGGTGAGACTATTGGTTTGGAATCCTCAGAAACCAGATTTGTGCGCAAGTCGGAGTTGCAAGCTTTGAGTTCAACAGTTCCTAAATCCAGCATTGATCGATATATTACTCAGCCGGAGTATTCTCTGGATCAATTAATAATGCAAATCAAAGAAAGAAAGGTGGGCGTAGCTGCAGTCTTTGGTAGAGAAGATTTAAACGAATTACTCAATTCTGTGAGTAGTCCAGTGGTTCTTGCTGAGCATCTCAATCAGATCATACTGATGAATTTAGATTTCTATTTTGCGGAAGAAAAAAAACATGCACACAGCAGTAGTTGGAAATCTTTTTTTCGCTTTTTTTAAAGCGCACTGATATTTTTGGTCTGGATTTGATAATACTTGATGGCTTCTTGTCCTTCCGCACTGATAATATGGGTGCGGTATGCGATTTTGCCTTGTGGCAGGTATTTGTAAAATGTGATATCCACTACTGAGCTGTCTGTACCTAATCGGTCCTGGTTTTGTCGGTTGTCGCTATCTTCTCTTTCGCTACGCTCATAGCTATTATACTGATCTGCAGTGATTTCCTGGAAGCTGGGTGAAGAAGCTTCGTAAAAAGCTTTTAACTGTTTCCAGTATTGATCGATGGAATCGGCAATGATGTATTCTCCAGCCATGAGGAAAAGTTGTTTTTCTTTATTATATCAGCTTTGGCTGCGGCAAGCGAGCGTTTTTTGAGATGGTGCGCCAGGAGGGATTCGAACCCCCGACCCTTGGTTCCGAAGACCAATGCTCTAATCCCCTGAGCTACTGGCGCACATGCCCGCCAATATTAGTATATCTTCAGTGCTTTGTATAGGTATTTTACTCTACTATTGACAGATGAGAGAAAATATTGTATAATAAAACTAACTTAATCTAAAACCATGAAT
>CAZJJZ010000026.1:16423-19577 GCA_964546505.1 uncultured Candidatus Peribacteria bacterium | reverse complement strand
TACACTCTTTCCCTACACGACGCTCTTCCGAATCACTTTGGCAGCAAGCGGTGCTTTGCTATGCTGACGTCACTATACGACAGCTAGTGGTTAAAATGAAATCAAATACTAAATAGGCCATGAATTTCGCCAATCAAAATCCGCTGCCCTTTAATCAACAGCAACTCTTATCCGCCCTGGAAACTGCAGCCAAACAAGCTAAAGAAGTTCTACCCGATGCTGAACAGATTCTGGAAAAAGCTCATAATTATTTACAAATTCTGTTGGCGAATCCGCAGAACAGTTTTTCCAATGAACAATTAGCAACTTTACTGGCTCAGCTATTGGAAGAACAGGGACTTCCTCAAACCGCAAATTTGATCCGCAAAAAACTGGCGCTGTATTTGCATCAACAACAAGGCCATTACTCAGAAAAAGATTTACACCAGATTTTATCTACCTTTCAGGGCGTGAGCAAAATAAGTGATTGGCAAGAGTTTTTAAATCAATTTCCGGACACTTCCCTTCGCAAACTGATCAATCAAGGAATTCTGCTTCCGGCAATCAATTTTCCCGCAGAGGCACCTAGTGAACAATTTTATCAACTGGCAGACAGTTTGGATGATATTTTTCAAAAACTCCAACAAACGGTACTCAATCAACATCATGGCATCAGTACCACTATCAATTTTTCCGCCCTCAGACCACAACATAGTTTCATCAGCACCAGTCCCAAAACCGCCTCCGGTCCGGTTACTTTTCTCCAAATTTTCCAAGACACTCTCAGTCTGCTGAAAACACATCAAAAAAAATCCGCTTGCACAGTAACTCTTCAACTTTCAGTCCATCACCCGGATTTAATTGAATTTTTGTTATTCCTCAAAAACGCCCATCATCACGAACAGCTACGCTACAATTTATTGATTACCGCAGATTTCTTGGAAGCCCTGAGCAAAAAACAAAACTTCTCACTTAGCAATCCTCAAGACTCAAGCCTGACCAATCAATTGGATGCGAGTGAAACCTTTGAATTGATTGTCGAAACCACTAAATTGAATCCCCAATTGCATTTACTCTTTCTCAGACCAGAAATGCCGCCCAGCGTGCAGAGTTATGCCCTCAACATCGCTAATCTGACAGCCCTTTCTGATTTGAACGAAATTTTACCCATCTTGATCCAAAATGAAGCCCAATCCTCCGTCATTAAAGTGTATTTGGACGGCTTTGCTGAATTTTTGATCAATCAGAAAATCAGTTATTTTTCTCTACAAACCCTGGAAATTATCAAAGAACTTGGTCAAATCATTAGTGCCTTTCCGCAAATCAATATTGCCACCAACTGCAATTCTTTTAGCAGCGAAATTTTCAAAACCACCGCTGGATTGGAACCATTGCCATATCTGGTCAAAACCAAGGTGAACCTGGAAGGACAAGAAAATTACTTTTTCCATCCCATACTGGAGAAGAACCTTTTAAGCGCCGATATCAATCCCACAGAGCTGATCAACAAAATCAAAGAGCAGGAAAATCTCGATGCTGCTAGCTGGCTGCCCGCCAATTTACAACAAATATTTATGCTCGGAGGTGAAATCGATCCCAATTGGCATTTCCAAATTCAGGCGCAACTGGAAAAATTTACTAAAACTCCCATTGATAAGAAAATTTATCTCCATCAATTAATCACTGTGGAACAGTTAGTCAAAATTCTCAAAAAGCAGCTCACCCAAGGTATTTTACAGATCGGTAAACTGGAGTTTGTCGCCAAAGAAATCATCAACTATTCACCAGACTCTCCACAATTCTTGATGAAAATGTCAGCCAATCGCAAAAGACCGTCAACCGAACTGCAACCTCCACTTTTCGCTATCAAAAAAACCGAAGAAATCACCTTACCACCAATCACTCCACAATAATTATGCAAAAAAACAGCCATCAGATTGAAAAAAATCATCCACTTCAACAATCATCGTTTTCCGTAGTGCTCAATCAACAGTTCGAACTATTTTCAGAAGCCAGAAAAGCTAAATTTCCCGATTTTGAATTCTTACCCTTCAGCCAAAAAAAGGAAATAATCAAACAACTTCACCATCAACTGAATCGAGAATATCTGGATAAATTATTAGGACCCAAAATTCGGCATTGCAGTTCGGAAACCAAACAATATTGCTGGGAATGGTTTATTGGTGAGAAAAATCCTCAACTCAAAGAAGAAGCCATTCGAGAATATGATTTCCGCATCGCGTTTGAAGAATCACTAACCTATGTCTTTGAAAGTTATCCTCAAGATTTGAGACAAAAATTTCCGCTTTTTTTTGAATGTCGTTTTGATCAAAAAGAAGAAATACTCAATCAATTGGCAGAAATGGATCGAGTACAGAAAAAAAACACCTCAGAACAAGAAAGTTTACTCAATACTCTATCAGATCGCCTTAACCTGGAATTGCTCGGCAAACAGATCAGTTATACTACTTATCAAGAAATTCTAGTCAAAGCCAAGGCTATCGCTCCTGAAAAAATCTCCGTGTCCTTACCATTTTTGCTTCAAGAAATTGCCGATGCCAAAGTCCAATACGCGCAAGAAAAACAACGACAAACTCGTCATCTGGTGGAAAAAGCCGCACTAGCAGCAGAAGCCGAAGATCAATCCCTGAACTCGCTGGACCGCCTAATTGCCTGTCAAAATGAATTGGTTATCTTAATGCAAAAAATTTCCAGTTTACCAACTGCCATTTCCAAAAGCAAAATTACCACCAGCGAAACACCCGACACTCAATCCAACCAGAAATCTGCACCATCGATAACATCTGTCCCAGCAAAAATCACAGTAAATGTAGATAATTTACACAGTTTGCAACAGCTCAGCAGCGAATTGCAGCATACCTCAGAACAAGTCATTGTTGAGGATCAGTCACAGCGACAGTTGCAAGCCACAGCTTTTGCCAAACTAGCTCAAAGCGCAACTATTCGACGTCAACAAGCCCTCAAAAAAGCCACCGTCGCTAGAACGCTCCATACCGGAATTTCTTCCGCCACAATAGAAAAAATCCTTGCTGAAAAGCCCTTCAAAAAAGCCGCTTAAACAAAACAACAATTTCTGCTATAATAATCAGAAAATAACTTTTCTGACTTGGAACTACTCATCATCATATCGGCTTTCCTAATCAATTTATTGGTC
>CAZJJZ010000026.1:5613-16403 GCA_964546505.1 uncultured Candidatus Peribacteria bacterium | reverse complement strand
ATTGGGATATTGCATCAGCCCTTTTTTCAATCGAGTGCCATTTGTACCTTCCAAAAATTCAACCATCAAAGGCATTTTGGCAGAGGTCAAATTACAAACTAATGCTGTTGTTTATGATCTTGGCTGTGGTGATGGCCGTTTCTTGATTCATGCAGCCCAAAAATATGGTATCAAGGGCATTGGCTATGAAAATGCACCATTGCCGTATCTACTTGCCACTATCACCAACTGGTGGCATCGTTCGCCGGTGCAAATCAAATATGGGAACTATTTAAAACAGAATTGGGCAGACGCCAAAGTGATTTACTGTTACCTTTTTCCGGAAAATCTGGAAAAAATAGCCAATAAAATAAAAGCTGAATGTGCACCCGGCACATTACTGATTTCCAACACCTTTTCCATCAAAAATGAAACACCAAGTCAAAAAATCCAAATCCCCGGTCAACTTGCCCCCATCTACCTTTATCAATTCTAAATGGGGTGATTTTGTGGTAATCATTACCATGGGAGTATTAATCCCCATTGGTACTTATTTTTCCACTCGTTCATTAAACGAAGTTTTCTCTCTAGTACTATTAATACTCTTAAGCATTCCCACCATCATTTCACTGATCAAAGGAGCGCCATTTGTACCTACACCGTTTGCACGAGTACAAAAAATTCTCAAAATCGCCAATGCCGGCAAGGGACAAACTGTTTATGATTTGGGTTGTGGAGATGGCAGAGTGGTTTATTTGGCTGCCAATCAATACGGAGCTAAAGCGATTGGTTTTGAGCTTTCACCAGTTGTTTACCTCTGGGCCTTACTACGAAAATTACTTTGGCATTCCAAAGCCAAAATCAAATTTGCCAACTTTCACCATGCCAATTTAAGCGATGCAGATATTGTTTTCTGTTATCTCTTGCCAAATACCATGCAGGCATTGGAAAGTAAATTTATCCGAGAATTAAAAAAATCAGCCAAAGTATTTTCCTATGCTTTTGAAATGAACCACCCTCAACTCAAACTAATCCAACAGTTACCTACTGAAGACAATTTCGCACCGCTTTGGATTTACCAAAAACAATAAAGACTAGTAGCCAGTAAAGTAGATAAAACCAAACCGGCAAATATTCTACCTCCCAGTAAGCCAGCGGCAAGTTGGCCATGAGTTTAACTATCGCCAACATCAAGGCCACTAATTCTCGACAGCTGGCCGCCAGTAGCAATAATAACCAGTCTAATGGTGCAATTTGCCAACTACCCAATGCCAGTAGCATTACCAAGATTTGCCCCACTAAACCAAAAAATCCCAATAACATCAAAATCGGCACAAATGGCAATACCAATAGATTTGCCAAAGGTGCAATAATGGAAAAACCTTGAAAATAATAAAGTGAAACCGGTAAAGTTAAGGTTTGGGCCGCTAAAGTGACTTTGACACCATCCCACAAAGAACCTTTCCAGCCATCCAATTCAATTTGCTCCCATTCAGGCATAATTATCAACAAACTAAAAGTCGCCAGAAAGCTTAACACGAACGATAAATCATGATTAAAATAACTTTCATTCCAAATTGACATCAACACAGCTGTCCAGAGCAGAACAGTAATGGGGTTGGCTTGTCTTTGTAACATTTTTGCCAACAAGAATAATGAGCCCATCACCGCCGCGCGCACCACAGAAGCCGAACCACCGGTCAGAATCGCGAACCAAAACACTGCTGCCCATGCCAAGTAAAAACGCCTGGCGCGCGGCCAGCCGGACATCAACATCATCAAAACATTAATAATTAAAGTCACATTGAAACCCGAAACCGCCAAAATGTGAGTCAATCCGGTCAATTTAAAATTGAGCAATTCTTTGTCTAAACTACTTCTTTCACCCAGCAAAACACCCGCCACTAAACCATCGTCCGGTGACCAAAACAATGAATTGATCGCTTGCAACAAAATTTGCCGCCAAGGCTCGACAATTTGACCCAAAAAAATCACCACTGACTCCCCTCCATAATGCACTAATCCCAGCTGCCAAAAGCCAAAAAGAAATCCCCAAAGAGTCCAATAAATAAGCCACAATCTCCCCTTTTTCAACACCAATAAAAAAAAGCAGCCCAGAGTATTGGTCATTAAAAACTGTAAATTAGCACCCCCGACAATGCTAGCACCGGAAATACCAATCAACCAACCTATCAAAGCTAAATTCAATTTCCGTAAAATCAAGTTGTTTTGCTAAATTGCCTACAGACTAGTTGAACGCAATTAAAAAAACATAAAAAAAGGAGGGAAACATTTCCCTCCTTCGATCACCTCAAAAATTGTTTAGAAATTCAAAGGTAATACTTCAGCATTGGCAGGTGCTTCTACAGTTACCGGTTGATTGATATTGCCAATAGCAAAATCTACTTTGATTGGTCCGCTTGGAGCAGTTCCATCTGTTGATTTAACCTGAATATTCGCCACTGCTCTATTCATAATTCCAGAATCTTTAGCAATATAAAGATCAACATTAATATCAACATTCTCCAAAGCTGTTCTCATTTCGGCAATCTCTGCATCAGTGACAGTTCCTCCTTGAGTTTTGGCGATTTCTGTCACAAAGTTTACCACGGCATTTTTGTCTAAAGTGGCAGTGTAACGATTGCTTGCAGTTCCCATTACAGTATCTTCACCAGCCGCTTTTACGTCTTTGAAGAAAACTGTGTTTTGGAAAGTCTCTCTGATTTTCATTTGCTCAGGTGTCAAATCTGCTGTTTTTCCACCCTGAGGTAAATTCTTCATTAAGTCTTGAAAATATTCAGGAGGAATTGGTAATTTCCACCATTTGGCCACAACTTGATTCTTCATTTCTTCAGGAATACTGAATTGACCTGCACCTTCTAAAGCGTTCACAATCACGAAAATTGCTTCTTTATTGATTTTCACCTCCGCATTGATTTTAGCTGAATCAGCATCAGCTCCCATGTCGCCATTAACTTTCAGATTCACCTTCGGATCTGCAATGTCCTTCAGATCCAAGCCACCATCTAAATCCAGATTTGCTGTGACTTTTGCTGGTGGTTGACCTTCTGGGCCTTTCAAATCCACTGTAATCTTACCTTTCATAGTGTAAGAAGTGATTTCAGCAGATTTTGTTAAACTTTCCTGTACAGCTTTTTGTGGGTCAACACTCACCACTGCTGTTGGTTGCTGACAAGCGGTTAATAGTAATGAAACTGATAATACACTCGCTGCCAACCATTTTTTTCTGTTTTCTAACATGTTTGTTGATAAAAAGTATAAAGCCCAAACATACTAAATCAATTATTTAAGAAGTCAAACCAACCAGCTTTACTACTAATTAAAGTCTTGCTTTTTTAGCAAAATATTCTTCACTTTCCACGAAAAAGCTTTAAAATGTCCTGGCATCTGCAACTCCTAAATTTCCCCTGCACATGAATTTCAAAATTCACCGTATCCGTAATACCAATCAGATCCGAGCCACCTTGGATAAACTCAGTCAACAGAACAATCTCTCCGATAAATCCACTCCTCCTCCTCGCCCACCTCGCCATTATCAGCATTTTACCATCATTACGGCCATAGTCGTTCTGACCATTGTCATTGGATTGATTTGGCTGATTTATGCAATGATAAGTAGTTTGGATTTTGGTTCATTGATTTTTAATTTTGGCAAAGAACTGCAAGCCGATAAATCCAAACATACCAACTTTTTATTATTGGGTAATGGCGGAGAAGGACATGATGGAGCCAATTTAACAGATACTATTTTGGTGGCGAGTTTGGATCAAAACACCAAAACTGTCAAAATGTTATCTATCCCGCGCGATTTCTACATCAAAGATCCACAAACTGGTGGGCAAAGAATCAATAAATTGTATGACTCGTATTATAATTTGCAAAAAAATGATCGCGCCGCGTTGTCTGAAGTAAGTAAACGACTTGGTGAAATTTTAGGAATTGAAATCCACTATTTTGCCAGAGTAAATTTTGAAGGCTTCACCAAAATCGTTGATAGCCTGGGAGGCATTGATGTGGTTGTGGAAAAAGATATCAATGACCCTTATTATCCTCTTGGGGAAACTACCAAGTATCAAACCTTCAGCATCAAAGCCGGCTTTCATACTTTAGATGGTGAAACAGCTCTTAAATATGCTCGTAGCCGCAAAACCACCAGTGACTTCGACAGAGCCAAAAGACAACAACAAATCATCGCCGCAGTGAAAGACAAAGCCCTAAAATTAAATTTGCTGACAGATTTCAATAAATTACAACAACTTTACTCTTCAATCAGTGATAGCATCAGCACGAATTTAACTGTCCCTGAAATCATTGAATTAGCCAAAATCGGTAAAGACATCAATAAAGACCAAATTAGCTCAGTGGTGTTGAATGACGATTTTACTTCCTGTGGTGGCTTTTTGTATACCCCCCCCAGAGACGAGTACGGCGGTGCCGCTGTGTTAATTCAAATCGGTAAAAAATACGAGGAGATCTCAAAGTTTATCCAAAATTATTTTTACAGCAATATTTTTACAGAACAGGCTCCGATTCAAGTATTAAACGCCACCAGAGTACCTGGATTGGCTGGTAAATATTTGAACCTGATTTCCAGACAATGTCTCAATACCATCTACTATGGCAATGCTACCAATCGAGACCAAGACACCTCCAAAATCTATTATCAGCCAGACCAAAACAACCAACCACCTGCCGCTCTCGCAGTAATTCAAGAAATTATCCAAGCACCCGCAGTGGCCGGCATTCCAGCAGAATACCTAAATAATGAGAAAAAACTAGCCACCAAAATTGTTATTGAAATTGGTAAAGACTATCGCACTATCGCCGTTGATGATCCATTTGATAATATTGTAATTGCTCCGCCTGCTACGCCTACAACCGCTACACCCGCCACACCAGAAAAACCATTATCATCTTTGATCAAAGAAAATTCCACGGACAAGTCCGCCGGCACCAGCACTCAGCCTGGGAATAATCCAGCAACAACCGACTCTACCAACGTCATCAACTCATCTCAATAATAGGATGCTCACCAGTTTACTTACTCTGGCACTGGCTCAACAAATCGCCACACCTCTCCCCTCTAGCACCACGGAAACAACCTTGGCCGCGATCGAACTTCCTGCAGCGCCTGAACCAGATCTCAATCCCAATGCAGTCCAACCCGTCATTAAGGCCAAAGCCGCGATGATAGTGGATTTAGAAACTGGCAAAACTCTTTTTCAACAAAATGCTAAAAAACCTTTACCGGTTGCCAGTTTAGGGAAATTAATGACCATGGCGGTGATCCTGAAAGAAAATCCATTATCAGAAGTCGTCACTGTTGTACCTGAAGCCACCAAAATTGAACCAGCTAAAGCTAATTTGTTGGCTTACGAGAAAATTACAGTCGAAAGTTTAATACAAGCAATGCTCGTCAAATCAGCTAATGATGCAGCTTTAGCTTTGGCATATCACAATAGTGACAACTTGGCAGACTTCGCCAAAAAAATGAATCAAGCAGCCGCACATTACGGTTTATCTCGTTCCAGTTTTGTGAACCCGATGGGGTTTGACGATCCCCAACAATACTCCACCGCCCAAGATCTGGCCATTTTAGCAAGACAAGTTTACCGTCAAAAAATAGTCCAAAATACAGCCAGATTAAAAAAGCTAACCATTGCCTCCGTAGATGGTAAATTCACCCACGAGTTAACTGCGACTAACAACCTACTAGACAGTTATTTGGATGTTTTGGGTTTAAAAACCGGTACAACCGACTTGGCTGGACAATGTTTAATTGCTATTATCCAAAACGCCGAGGGACGGCAAATTCTGACAATCGTCCTCAATAGTCCTGATCGTTTTGCGGAAACCAAAGTTTTAGCAGATTGGACTTTTCGCAACATTTCCTGGATTTAATTTATCCCTTAACTCACAACATGGAATTCTTATCGCCTTTTCATGACAATATCCGCAATGTTCTCCTGATTTTATTTTCGCAAATTGCCGCATTTGTCTTAGCCTTGTTACTAGCGCCTCACTTCATTAAGTTATTACATCGCTATAAGGTAGGCAAACAGCTTCGTGATCGAGCTTCTACCGGGGAAAAAGCAGTAGTTTTTCAGGAATTACATGCCAAGAAGCAAGGTACTCCAACCATGGGTGGCATATTGATCTGGGGCACAGTAATTATAATAGTTCTACTTTCTTTTATACCGCAATGGCTGGGAATCACTGGCAATTCGCTCTTCTCCAGACAAGAAACTCTGTTACCATTTTTTACACTGATTGCCGGTGCTATCTTGGGTGCCTTTGACGATTATTTGAATTTAAAAGGCGCCGGCAAAACAAAAGGCTTTGATATCAAACCGAAATTCACACTACTGACTATACTGGCGCTGGCCGGCGCCCTCTGGTTCAATTTACGTTTAGGTTATACCACTATCCACGTGCCATTTATCGGCGATCTCTCCCTCGGTAATTTAACCATTGATCTCAATCAGATCAATTTCTTCAATTGGGAATTCCTGCAAACAGCAATTACTTTCAGCCCTCTTTATATCGTTCTGTTTATTTTTATCATTACCGCCACCTCCAATGCCGTCAACATCACAGATGGTCTGGATGGCTTGGCTGGAGGTTTATTAATTATTTCTTTTTTGTCTTTTGCCGTCATTGCTTACATCAAAGGATTACTCATCCTCTCCGCTTTCTGTACAGTAATCAGCGGAGCTATTATGGGCTTTTTATGGTTCAATATAGTGCCAGCAAAATTTTATATGGGTGACACCGGGGCTATTTCTCTCGGCGCGACTCTAGGAGTAATTGCAATGATGACAGATTCTGTTTTTGTCCTACCTCTAATTGGTTTCATTTATGTCATCGAAACCGGATCGGTGATTTTACAAATCGGTTCCAAAAAAATCTTAGGAAGAAAACTATTTCTCATCGCACCACTCCATCATCATTTTGAAAAACTTGGCTGGCATGAATCAACAGTAGTCATGCGATTTTGGCTGATTGGCGGATTTATGGCCGCACTGGGAATTATTGTTGGTCTAATGTAATCTCTTCCATAGCGAAATCCAATACCTTCGCAGCTTCTTGTACCTCACTGGTTGCATTGCTTTCAGGTTGTAGCTGGTCCACCAAAATATCAACATTTTGCTCGGAAACTTCTTGCTGCTCCAAAGACCATGCATTTTGATCGGTTGCCAGTTTTGCTTCCGGGTATTTTTGCATTAAATTCTGCACTGTCGCCAAATATGTTGCTTGTGATTTGCTGTCAACAAAGTAATTCTCCAAGATGGCCTGATAATCTTGAAGCCAGGCATACGGCACATAGACTTGATCCTTGAGCAAGTAAGCATTAATAGTCATGATATTTTTTAACTTCAACTCTCCAATCATTTCCAAAGTGTCTGAATCTGCCAGCTTTTTTTGTAATTGTTTTTCCACAGCACTGAGTAATTTCACTTGATCTAATTGATCAGTGAATAAACTAAAAATACTCTTTTGCCATTCACCATTCTGAGCATTAGCATTACCTAAAGCCAAATACTCAGCCACCAAGGCATCATAACGACGCAAACCATCCGCTACTTTATTGAGTTGATTTTGTTTGATGTAAATCTGAGTTTCCAGCAGAGTATTACGCGCCCGAGCAAAAATCACCTCCATCCTCTCTGAATCATCCTCAGCAATTGCCTCACTGACATCCCAAATAGTCGCTTTAGCCAAGTACTGAGCGTCAGAGACTAAAATACCCGCTAAGTTTTTTCTTTGGATACTTAAAGTTTCATCAATTACTTTATTTAATAAATCAACTTGCTCTGGATAATCATTCCTTAATGCCACCAGCTCACTTCTAATGGCTATGACATTAGATTTAAATTGATTCAGGTTTTTTAAAATCTCTGTTCTTTTTCCATCACCTTTGCGCAAATTTTTCAAATCAGCATAAGCAGTCAAAAAACTGTTGTAATTGGCTAAATAATCTTTCCTCAATCGCTCAATCTCCGAATTCAGAAAAATCGCCTTGGTAGAATCCTGCAAATCGCTCCACATCCGCACAAAAGTATTGCTGTTACTCAAAGCATCCTTCACCCATTGGTCATTGGCTTCAGCAAGCAATTTTTCATATTGTTGATCCAAATCCTGATTCATCTCCGCCCAAGTATTATCAACAGACGCGGTTTTTTCTTGAATGGCAATTACCACAGCTTGTTGTGTTGCTGTGGTCACCTGTTTGATTTCCGCGGAATATCCAGAGATAACTGGTTTGACAGTTTGTACAGGAACATTTTTCTTGGAAACATCTACGACATTTTCGTAAACCAATAATTTGGTTTCACCCTTTTTGGCAGAGATGGTAAAAGCCGCTCCATCCCGTACCGACGCCTTCGCTTCATCTGTTTCGATTTCAAAAACCGCTTCATTACCGGTTAAATTTGGTACTTTGGCCCAAGCTTGCCCTTCTACCAAGCCCAAATTAACCTGAGTTTGAGTGATATTTTCAGGCGCGGCATACAGTTTTTTGATCTCTAAAAAAGTTTTTTCGTCCAATCTGGCCACGCTATCATCCAAAAATTTAATTACCACAAAGCTATTTTCTTCGGTAAAGACCAAATCACCCTCCTCTAATGAAAAGTCCTTGTTAACTGCCATCAACTGCCCACCTCGATTCACAAAAACCTCACCTTTGACAGTATCTATCAGGGTAAATTTCCCGGCCTTCAAAATTTTCTTATCCAAAGGATAAAAAATCACCAGCGAAAAACTAAAAATCAATAACAAAACCGCCGCAAAAACTCTGCGCATACCTCCCCAAAACAGCCACCAGCGTTGTTTCTGTAAAATATTTTGAGACTCTTCATTAATCCTCCTTTTGATTGCCGCTGTTTGAAAGGTATTGAGCTTAACTTGCGCAGCCACTTGCTGCAAATTTTCCACCAAATTAAAGTGCGACTGTCTTTCCTGTACAGTAGAGTTTTTGATCAACTGTTGAAATTCGGAATTACTGATGGACTGCAAAACACGCTCACGCATCGCCTGCACCTGCTCGTCATTCAAATGCACTTTTAAGCGAAAAATTTCCACCTGTTCCCGGCGAATTTGCTCGTCAATTTGCTGATTTTTTTTGAAATTCCACCAGGACATCTTGCACTTAAGATTTAATTACATGAGTAATAACTACTCTCAAAGATTTTTGTTACTGAAATTTATAGCCCATTTCCAACAACACCTGCTTCATTTCTTGCAAAGCTCTAAACTTGAGCACTCTGAGCGCACCTTCAGTTTTGTTGAGGATTTTGGCCGCTTCAGAATTATCAAACTCATTTAAAAAACAAATGGTGATAATTTCTTGATGTTGTTTTTTTAATTTACCCAAAGCCGAACGAACCATTTCTTGATCCATCGATAATTCAGTCATGGTAGCGGGACTGCTTTCCCTCCGAGCATCCTCCAAATTGGTATCCAGGTCCGAAAACTCTTTATGTTGTCGATAATAATCCACCACCAAATTATGCGCGATTCTAAATATCCACGCCGAAAAAGTTATTCCCGGTCTGGCCTGATATTTCTTGAGATTTTCCCAAACTTTCAAAAACAGATTTTCAGTCAAATCCATGGCGTCTTCACCCTTGACCTTAAAATACATGTATTTATAGATCTTCTGGACAAACTGATCATATATTTGACCGAAAGCCTTAATATCACCCGCTTGCGCCTTTTTCACTAATTGCTCCAAAATTTCCGTACCCCTTTGATCTTTCATACTAAATTCACTTTTAGTAAAGAGCTTAGCATTGAAACTTCTACCAATGCAATTAAAAAACACTGACTCTTTACTTCAGAAAACCCGCTACAGGGGAGAATTATTACAAAGTTACTATTGATTGCTGGCCAAAAAGTTTTCCGACACCTCAATCTGAGTTACTTTTTTGGGTATAACTAAACCATCCATACGACCATCAGCAATCATTTTGGTCATTGATTTTGCCTCGGACACAGCCAAATTGATTTGTTGTGATTGATTGGTCAGCTCTTGATTAGCAACTTCCAATCGCTTCAGATAATAACCTTTAGTGGCCACTCGATTATAGGAAAACAAAAAACACAAACCCAAAACCGCTACCAAAAAACTCAAAATCCAAACTATCAGCGTAGGACTGATATCAAATTTAACCAATTCTAAACTTTTTACTTTTGATTCACCAGAACGTTCCATTCGAGCCATATTTTTGGCATAATTTCTGTAAGGGCTGTTGGTGTAGGCAATATTTTTCATGTTTTTTATTTTTAAATCCGTTCAGCTACTCTCAACTTCGCACTGCGGCTACGGGGGTTAATTTGCAATTCTTCAGTTGAAGGTGTGACCGGTTTTTTGGTTATGAGTTTTAATTTTGGTTTTAAAAGCGTGGTTTTTAATTGATCTGGCAAATTAATGAAATCTTTGGCATTAGCACGAAAAAAATTTTTCACTAACCGATCTTCCAGGGAATGAAAAGAAACAATGATCAAGCGTCCACCACTATTGAGTAGTTTTAAGGCGTCTTCCATCACTCGTTCCAGACTATTCAATTCTTGATTGACCACCATTCGGAGTGCCTGAAAAATTCTGGTGGCAGGATGAATTTTTTGTGTTTTCCTTCCACACTTTTTGGCAATCAAATCCGCCAACTCAGTAGTAGTTTCAAATTTTTTGTTCAAACGCTCTTGGCAAATCCAATATGCCATTTTGCGAGCCTTTTTCTCCTCACCCAATTCCCAAAAAATTCTAGCCAATTCGGTTTCCGAATAATTAT
>CAZJJZ010000026.1:0-5545 GCA_964546505.1 uncultured Candidatus Peribacteria bacterium | reverse complement strand
CTCATAAAAGAAAAACCTCTTTCCGCCTCATCCAATTGAGGTGAAGAAAGCCCCAGATCCAAAACCAGTGCATCAATTTTATTGAAGCCTAATTGCTGAAGTTGATGTTCCAGATCGGCAAAGTTAGCGTGAACGGCAAAAAATCTATTTCTATAAGGCTTCAAACGTTCCTGAGCTGACTTTAAATTTTCACTATCCAAATCAAAAGACACCACCTTCAAATGATCGCCTGAATTGGCTAAAATAGCCTCTGAATAGCCACCCAGCCCCAAAGTTCCATCTACCACTAAACTAAAACGTTTCAAATCCAAATAGGAGAGAACTTCTTTTAGTAGTACAGAAACGTGTTTTTGAGTGTTTATTTGTTTCAATTGCTCAATTTATTAGTTCAAATCGTGCAAATCTTCTGAACAGTCTTGGATAAAATTTATCCACACCCTGTTTTCGCTCTCTAATTTAAAGAAATTTGGGGAAAAGTCAAAAAATTTGTTCAAAAAAGTATACAAAATTTATTCCTAAAAAACATTAACATTGCATATTTCCTCATCAGGCAGTTAAAATACATCAAAAAAACCCATGCTAAACTTTCTTCCACCACAATTAATTGTCACCATCCTTTCAGCCACCCCGATAATCGAATTAAATGGATCCATCCCCTACGGATTAATTTCCGGATTAAATGCCTGGGAGGCAATTTTTTGGTCATTACTCGGCAATACCTTGATTGCAGCGGCCTTGCTACTATTAATCAAACAGGTAATCGATTTTACTTTTAAACATATTCCTATTCTGCACCGTACCATCGAAAGAAGATTACACAAATTTAATCGACGTTTCCAAAAACCAATTCAGGTGCTTGGCCCCATTTTTATCACAATTTTTATTTTAGTTCCTTTTCCCGCTAGCGGTACTTATTCCTCGATTTTGTTGGCCGACTTGTTTGAGATCAAATTCTGGCCGTCACTACTGTCAATTTTCATTGGTAATTTACTATACGCTTTTTTAATCACAGGAGGTTTTGAGCTAATTGTAAAGTCATTTGGAATTGCCTGAAATAAAAAACTATATATAGTATGTGATTGCGCGATTAATAATGATTTTTTGCGTAAAAAATTCGTATTTCTTTAACTCAATAAACAATGAGCAAACCAAAAGTTGCCATTAATGGTTTTGGTAGAATTGGTCGTCAGTTCTTCCGCGTTAATCTATTAAAAGGCAGTCCGCTAGACATCGTGGCAGTAAATAACATTGGCGACAATAAAACCTGTGCTCACCTACTCAAATATGATTCCAGCTATGGAATCTTAGATGCAGACATTAAATGTGAAGACGCTGATTCCATAACTGTAAATGGACACAAAATTAAATATTTGCAAGTCAAAGATCCCGCACAATTACCTTGGAAGGATTTGGGAGTTGATATCGTGATTGAATCAACTGGCTTATTCACAGATCGCGAAAATGCCTCCAAGCATCTCACCGCCGGAGCCAAAAAAGTAATCATTTCCGCTCCCGCCAAGTCTCCGGACATTACCATTGTCATGGGAGTTAATGATGAAAAATACGATGCAGCAGCACACAATATCATCTCCAATGCTTCCTGCACCACCAACTGTATGGCTCCTGTTACCAAAGTGATTCACGAAGCAATCGGCATTGATCATGGAATGATGAACACAATTCACTCCTATACCAACGATCAAAGATTACAGGATTTGGAACATAAAGATTTACGCCGAGCACGTGCAGCCGCTCTTTCTATGATTCCTACCACTACTGGTGCCGCTGTGGCAGTAGGTGAGGTTTTACCTGAATTAAAAGGCAAATTAAACGGTATTTCTGTGCGCGTACCAACAGCTTCTGTTTCTTTATTAGACTTCACATTCGTGACCAAGAGAGACACTTCCGCAGAAGAGATCAACCAAGTATTGAAAGCTGCCGCCGCCAGCAAATTACAAAACATTCTGCAAGTTTGCGATGAACCTTTGGTTTCTATAGATTTCAAAGGCAATGCGCATTCTTCTATTGTAGATGGACTTTCTACCATGGCTATGGGACCAAATATGGTCAAAATCCTGGCTTGGTACGACAATGAATGGGGCTACTCCACCAGAACTGTAGAATTAACAGAAATGGTAGCCGGAAAAATGTAATTAAAAATTTCGGCCAACAAATAAACTGTAGAAAAAATGCAGTTGAAGAGCCCCCGCTTGCACATAAGCGGGGGCTCTTTTATACCAACAACTAACTCCCACCCCTCTGCCCCATTGGATTTAGAAAATCCTTTCAACTTGACTTAACCAGCCAAAGTCCTATATTTTATTTGCTAATAACATTTTTGTGTATGGCATCTATCGCACCTCAAATTCAGTCAAACTCTACACCGGAAAACGATGGTTTTACGCCAATTCCAGGCAGTTCTGTGCGTGAATCCAAACGCCCAGAACAAGATTTATTAACACAAACACAAGCCATCATTGCCGAAGTGGAAAGGTTATCTCTCGCAGATATTGAGGCTTTACGTTCAGAAATTAACAGCCGTTCACAAGCCCAAATAGAACAGGTGCTAAATGAAAAGATGGAAATGGATCGGAAAAATCAAGAATATTACCACCATCACTGGCGCCACTACCCAAATCCCGAAAAAGCTTAACAGAATTCATTAACCCAGAATAAAAGCCTCTTTTTGATTATCTGGAATTATTTGACTAATTAAATAATTATTTTATAGAAATGCCGACTCCAGAACACAGCAAAAGCATGGATCTAATTGAAAAACAAGCCCAGGCCTACGCGGAACAAAGCATCAACCACCTGCTAATTTCCGCAGATTTTCAAAGAAAAGTCGATTCACACAAATTGGATTTGGAAAGAATCACCAGTCTTTTGAAAGAACAAATTATTACCACCATTATTGATTACACGCCTTCTCTCGCCAATATTATTAGAATCAATGATAGTGAAACTGCTAATCAAACCTTGATTCACCTACAAGATATTTGCCTAGCCATTTATCGTCAATTAGCCCAACAACTGGTTAATAACCAAATTCTCTTTCAAATTTCTCGCACGGATCAGCTAACTCGTTTACAAAATCGTTACACTATGGATGAGCAAATTTCGCTCAACATAGAAAGAGCCACTCGCTATGGCGATACCTTTTCTTATATTATTACCGATTTAGATCATTTCAAAGCCATTAATGATACTTATGGCCATCAGGTTGGAGACATCGTTTTGAGTGAAATTGCCCGAAGAATCAGAGAAGAGGCCGGTTTAAGACGTTTGGATGTCGCTTGCCGTTATGGCGGCGAAGAGATTTCCATAATTTTACCCAAAACAGATATTCAAGGTGCCATGATTGTTGCCAGTAGAATTTCCAAGGCAATTGCAGACAGACCAGTCACCTACGCGACTAAGCAAAACATTGAAATACAAGCAATTCCAGTAACCGCCAGTATTGGCATCAGCGAATATCAAGGAGTCGAAAAAGACCCCACAGGTGAATTAATCGTCCGCGAAGCAGACGAAAGCCTCTATTTCCTCAAACACAACATCAATACCCTCACCGGCAAAAGCCTACGAGGCGGCATCAGCTATCAAGGACGCCTCATCCCACTTACGGAAATCGACAATCTCAAAGAACAATTAGAAACTTCCGGAAAAAGAAGCTCCCTTCCGCCGCCTTCGAGGAAATAGAAAAACTTCTATTGACAAATACACATAATCTTATAGACTTTCTAAGTTATATTATAAAGATATAATGATAAATAAGTGTGGCAATTTGGGAGAAATAGATTTCCACCATCTATTTAGTTCAGTGACCAAAGTTCCCGACAAAAACACAGCTAAATACACCACAAAAAATTCTCACAGTTCAGAGATATACTATCAAAATGAACACCCCGAATCTCGGGAATCAGTCAACCGTAAAACCTCCAAGGTCAAAAATCAACAATTACGCACAAAACTACTCAGCAAATTAGCCTCTTTTCAGGACTCCGAGTTGGAAGGACTGAGGCTCAATCAATTAACTGCCTTCCAAGCTCTCAAAGCCAAACTCCAAGATCCAAAATGGAATTTGTGTGGTTACATGATTCAACCTACCGGCGCCGGCAAAACCGTACTTTTTGGTACCATTATCAAAGCTCTTGACGTCCAAGCCATTATTTTTGTACCCAAAAATGGATTACTCAAGCAAACTATCAGAGATTTGGTTAAAACTTGCGGCATTGATCGTACAGATATTGGTATTGTAGGAGATGGCTATAAAGAATTTGACAAAAAAATTGTGGTATCCACCATACAAAGCGGTAGAAAATTTATGTTGAAGCAAAACGCCGCTTTTGTAAAAAAATTCCTTGACTGTAGTTTAATTGTTTATGATGAAGCCCATACCGCCATGGGTCAACAAACCCAGGAAGCTCTAGGCTTAAGCATCAAAGAGCGCAATAATACCGACCAAGAAGAATCAACAACCGAGGATGAATTGTTCCATCAAAATTTTTTCAAAGAAGCCCAATCCCTCAAGCTCGCTTTCACAGCCACACCAAAACTAAAAAATAAACATTTAAAAGATGTTTTTGGCGACCACGAAATAGCACGCGAAAGCTATGCCAATTTAGTCCGCTCCGGCGTTCTGGTTCCTTACAAAATTTTCCATACATCAGGTCGAATTGTGATTGGTAAAGATGCTGCAACTACGAAATTAACATTAGAAGAAGAAGCTGAAATTTTAAGTAAAGAAGAGACCTACGAAAAATTATTGCAGTTATTTGTAGAAGAGTCCAAAAAAAATCGGCACAAATTCAAGGGAGCGGTTTTTTGCTCTCAAATTAGCGAGTGTGACAAATTTATTGAACTGGCAACAGAAAAATACGGCTTAAAATGCCAAAGAATCACCAGTAAAGATCCCAAAGAATCCCGTTCCATTGCCCAAGAAAAAATGCTCGCAGGTCAATTGGATTTGATTGTGACTGTGGATAAATTAACTGAAGGTTGGGATTTTCCACCTTTGGATGCAGTGATTATTGCTAGAGCCACTGGCTCCCCAGCGAGATTAATTCAAAGCGCCGGCAGAGGCAGTCGTAGTTGCCGCAGTCTAGGCAAAAAATTCAATCATATTTTTGAAACTAATTGGAAAATTTCCTATTGCCGAGATCTTGATGGTCAAAAAACACCCGGAGGACAAGGCGCCAATCCACCAGGAACTCCAGGCGGAGAGGATGAAGACGATGAAAACGAAACACGAACCAGAAAAGCTTTTAATCTCTTGGAAGCTTTATTGGAAAACGGCGAAAACTTGGAAGATTTAGGAATAATTTGCAAAAATGACCGTGGCGAAGCCATTACCAATTATGTCCCCCTGAATGAAAAAGAATTCACGCCAGAATATTTTGAAGATGAAGAAAAAGTGAAAGCAGATATACAAGCCTTTGCCACAGCAGGCCATATCACACTTGATGAGCTAAATACTACAAACCCAGCAGAAAACACCACTGTTAAATGCCAAATTGGCTATGAAGTAAAATGGAACACATATTTA
>CAZJJZ010000025.1:4992-20309 GCA_964546505.1 uncultured Candidatus Peribacteria bacterium | reverse complement strand
GGCTAGGTTTCATCGGAAAAAACACCACTTTAATTAACCCTCAAATCGGCTCCTTCTTTTTCCTGGCAGAACTAATCACCGACTTGGAATTGGAGTATGATCAACAAATTGAGATTGCCAAATATGGCTGTGGTACCTGCACCCGCTGCATCGAAGCCTGTCCCACACAAGCCCTCACTTCACCTGGAGTAATGGATGCTCGCCGCTGCATTTCTTATCTGACTATCGAACATGAAGGTCCCATACCAGAGGAATTTGCAGGAAAAATGGGTAACCTGATTTTTGGTTGCGATATTTGCCAGGAAGTTTGCCCATACAATAAAGTGCATGCTAAACCTCTTCAGCTTGCAGCCTTCTCGGAAGTCAAAATAGCCGGTGATTCCATTCCATTGACAGAGATACTTTCCTTCCAGTCGCGTGAACAATTCCTAGCCCGCTTCGCGGGCTCGCCAATCATGAGAACTGGCCTGACTGGTTTACAACGTAATGCTCAAATTGCACTACAAAATCAGGTGGATCTCTAATTTAATCAAAGTAAATTAAGAATTTTAGTTGTTCTGGTGGGGCTGGGTCGCTAGAATTCTTAGTTCATTTTACAGTTCCTGAATTTTGTGGTATAATAAGAAGAAAATTTAAAATAAATTTTTTACCTACACAAAAATGTCAAAAACAAAGCTCAACAATAGCTTTAAAAAGCCTTTGGTTATTGTTTCAATTGCCCTAGTCGCAATCGTAGCTGTCTTCGCCAGTACATTTAGCGGTAATCTTTTTAAAGGAAATTTAAGTGACGCTACCAGTCAAACAATTTCCTTTGAAAAATGTCAGTTAATAAAAAAATTGTATAACTCTGGAGCCTGGTCCAATTCTCCCAAATGGTATGAGGGCCTTTATGATAATTTGACTCTTCAAGATCAAAAACAATGTCAAGCAAGCATGCCGGGAGCTTTCATGGAAAGTGATCGGTTCGAATATATCCCAGACAGAAATAATTGTATCTATTTCAAACAATTTGCCAACACAGGCCTCTGGACTGGTAATGTGGAAAAATCTTATCAGCCCGGTACTTTGAATCTTTGCTCATTACTTTATTCAATTGATTTCAATAATTTCAAAGAAACCTTTACCGATGTTCCTGATCAGAATTTGTGTCAAACTGTCAAACAACTTTTCTACAGTGGTTCATGGTCAGCCAATCAGCCAAGTCACCTCTCTTCTGACTTACCCAACCGCTGCGAAAAATATTATCGAGTTTATTGGCATGACACCTCAGACGTCACAATCAACACAGTCATAGATAACAGCAACTCTCTAAATATTTCCAGATGTAAAATGATCAAAATCTTTTACAATTCAGGACTTTACTCCGGTTTCCCACGCAATCCTTATGCTGCGGAAGGAGTAGATTGTCTTAATGCTTATCCAGCAATCTGGTCTGCCACCACAAATAAGTACTCCAATATCCCGGAACTTGATGTTTGTATCACGGTAAAAAGACTAGTTAATGCTTCAGTGTTTACCGGAAAATATGATGTTAATTTTCCTGAACAAATCATTACTACTTGTCACGAAATTTACGATGCTTTATTCAACTCCGTAGTCGACACCTATCAAAACATACCAGATGAAAGCACCTGTAAAGTTGTCAAAACTTATGTAAATTCTGGTCTCTGGACGGGTAAATATGATAAAAATTTTCCTGTCGACTCTTTGCGTGCTTGTAAAGAAGTTTATCCAAAAACCTGGGAAAGCACAGTAAACAAAATTAGCGAAGCACCTGAGATTAAACCAACGCCCGTAAATCCTCCGAAGCCAAATCCAGCCCCTGCTACTTTTTCGACTAAAGTAATCGAACCGGAACAGGAAGTTTCCAAGCTTTCCACCAAACTAACGCCAAGATGTAAAAGCTTCATTGATAATCGCAAAAGTTCATCATACTACAGTGCTGTTGAATACGTAAGAAAAAACGCAGTCTTTGCAGGTTTTGAAGACTGTTCATTCAAGGGCTATAAAACAATTAATCGCGCAGAAGTCGCCAAAGTGATTTTAGAAGCTTTTGATCATGAAGTTACCAACGACAATACCAACTACTATTCTGATGTTAGAAATCAAGACTGGTTTGCTAAGTATGCTAATTCAGCTTATCAATTAGGTATATTGGCTGGCTATCCTGATGGTACTTTCAAACCAGCCGCAGAAATGAATGTCGCTGAGTTTGCTAAACTTTTTGTCAATTCCTCACAATTAGCCAATCAAATTGATACGGTTTCTGCTGCGGACTATTGTGTAGGTTATGATATGAACGCTTGGTTTGCTAAGTATCTGGCGGTAATGGTCAAGAATAACCTAATCAATAAAAACAATTGCCGAGCCGCCGAATCCATCACCAGAAATGAAGTCGCCCAAATCTTCTACCTATATAGCAAAGTACAATAACCAAATTCGCCCCACCGCGCTCCAAGCCAATGGCCAAAGCGCGGTGGGGTTTTTTTTATTTTCGCATCTTCTCCGGCAACTTTTCCATCCACTTTTTCCCTCCCTCCTCATCGCCAAGTTGCCGATAGGCCAAGGCTAATTTCATAACCCACTCCGGTACATCGCCATGATTTTTATAATAAATTCTTTGCTGATTTGCTGTTGCCGCATCCGTCACAAAATCTTTTTGCCAGTAGTCCGGCATCAAATTGATTAACTCCTCATAATTGTTAACCACCTCCTGCCAATCCCCTTTTTGCCAAGCTAACTCCGCCATGCTCAAAAAAATCTGTGGATCATGAGGGGCAAGCCTCTTTGCTTCTTGATAAGCATTTCGAGCTTCTTTAAATTCTCCCCGCTTACTTTTCAGGTCTGCTTTTGCCAGCCAATATGGGAAGTTTCTATTGGTTACCATGCTTAAGTTTTGCAAGTATTTATCCATCTCTTTAGCTTGCGGCTGATCAATACTGGCGAATTGTAAGGTAAAATAATTGAAATATCTAAATGGCAGATTGAGGTCTAAAATTTCTTTTTGCTGTAACTTTGCTAGAGTTGGTTGTTGAAACAAATTCTTGATACTTTCCGCCATTAAATAGTTGATTTTCTCCAATTTCGCTTGATTAAACAAAGCTACGCCACCAATCACTATCAGAGTGAAAAATATGGCTATTTTCAATAACTGTGACTTCAACACCAAACTTTGATTTCCGGCAGTGTTTTTCCAAAACCAAATCGCCAGAATAATGGCGAGGACAATATTTTGCGCCGTCAAACTAAATCCAAATTGCAAAGCCACGCCAGAGGCTAACAATGCTAAGACCGCAAACTGATTTTCTACGTCTTGATTATGCACCAACGATCTGATGATTAGTCCTGCCAAAGCCAAAAATCCAATCAGACCAAACAAGCCCCAGTCATGGAAAACCTGCAAAGTTATATTGTGAATATAGTCCGGCTTATCAAACAGATTTTCGTGATCGAACACGCTAGTGTCCAAATTACTTTGAGCTGTATAGTAATATGTTTCCAATCCGTGACCGGTAAGGGGCTTTTGCCAAGACAACGCCCAAGCTTTTGGCCAAATCAGCATGCGTGAAGAAGTTGATCGACTGGACTGCAAATATATCAAGCCGCCCAAACTCACCATTATCACCACTAAGGTAATGAGAACAATTTTTCCGGCCATGCTTAAGAAGTGGAATCTCAACCAGTATAGAATTGTCAAACCGGCGGCTAGGCCCAAAAATGAGGCTTTATTCTGTGTTAGTCCAAGAGCGATATATTGCAAAAACAAAGCTCCTAAAATCCACCATCGACTCTTGCTTTTATTGCCGATCAAGGCAAAATGCCCGGCAAGAATTGAAATTAACAGCCATTGCCCCAAATCGTTAGGATGGCCAAAAGTTGCCGGCGGGCGGTATGTCAGTCTGGCCATGTCCGTCCCGGTAAAATTCCAGCCCCAATATTGCAAAATTGCCAGCACGGCCAAAACCGAACTTACAGCAGTTAACGCGAACCAAAAACCGTTAGGCTTGATTTTTTTTGCTGCCAGTAACTGATATGCCGTCAGCATTACAAGTACATATAATAAAATAGCGTAAACGCCCTGCATTCTTTCTGCCCCTCCCCAAAAACTCTCCAGCGGACTAACCGAAAAGACAGTGCTAACAGTTAGTAATAATAGCAGGTAGAAAATTCCCCAAAGTAATTTTTTGTCATAGCAAAAATGCCATTTCTGTTGCCAAAAATTACTGATCAGAGTTACGCCAAAAATTACCAAAAAAACTAGCAGATAAGTAATTTTTGTGATTTCAAACTGAAAGCTTCCAAAAGGATTAAAAACCAAAGCACTCACTAAAATTAACCAGAATAAATCCCACCAACTCCAACTGAATTGTTTTTTTATTTTTAACATGGCTTTAGACTACCATCTTCCCTCCTCTCTACCAAGCCGTCTAACTACTTTTTCTTGCCAATCTGCAAAATGGTAGTATTATCTAACGGCTTTTGACGAAGCCGCCGTATTTAATAAGGCCGCATCTTGAGGATAGTACAGCATTCAGCTGCTTACACCACAACAATCAGACCTTCGACGACTCCGCCAACCTATTTAAATATTTTTATATGAATAACCAGGTTGTCACACGAAATTCCAAATCACCACTCACCCAGAAAATTGCAAAATATTTGCAAAAAGATTTTCAGCACGATTTAATCGCCGGAGTAATTGTCGGTATTATTGCCATACCGCTGGCCATTGCCTTCGCCATTGCCTCGGGTGCGAAAGCTGAACAGGGAATCTATACCTCCATTATTGCTGGTCTGGTCATGGGAGCTTTGTCCGGTTCCAAATTTCAAATTTCCGGACCAACCGGTGCCTTTGTGGTAATCCTCTTGGGAGTGGTTAATAAATTTGGCTTGGATGGATTGATGATCGCGGGATTCCTGGCTGGACTGATTCTGCTGTTAATGGGCTTGTTTCGCTTTGGATCCATTATCAAGTACATTCCTTATCCAGTCACCGTTGGTTTTACTTCTGGTATTGGTGTGATTATTTTTTCAGGTCAAATCAAAGACCTTTTGGGATTAAGTTTTGAACATCGGCCCAATGGTTTTCTGGAGACTATGCAAGCGGTTTTCTCTGCACTGGGTAACGGTATTAACATTAGTTCAATAATTATTGCTACTGTTTCTTTGGCGGCTTTTATTTTATGGAAGAAATTCAACAAAACCATCCCTCCTGCACCTATCGCTTTAGTCGCCGGTATCATCACCTCTTTAATTATCAATTTTGGCTTGAAGGGGCTACTTCCTTCTCCAGCTTTGGTTGGCCACATTCCAGCGGGTCTACCCCAATTTCAAATGCTCAATTTCTCCTGGGATACGATACAACTACTGATTCCTTCCGCATTTACTATTGCCATGCTTGGTGCCATCGAGTCTTTGCTATCCGCGGTAGTGGCTGACGGTATGACCGGAAGCAAGCATAACTCCAACAAAGAGTTGATTTCTCAGGGTGTCGGAAATCTCATTTTACCATTCTTTGGCGGTATCCCAGCAACTGGCGCAATCGCACGTACTGCTGCAAATATCAAAAATGGTGGAAAAACTCAAATGTCTGCGGTTATACATGGGTTAACTTTATTAATTATCTTGCTCGTCGCCGCACCTCTAGCCGCATATATCCCGATGGCCGCTCTGGCAGCAATTCTCGTGATGGTTGCTTATAACATGGCGGAAATACCTCACTTCATTCACTTGCTCAGGGCTCCCAAAACTGACGCTCTTGTTCTTCTATCCACCTTTTTTCTGACAGTTTTTTTGGATTTAACTGTTGCCGTGGGAATGGGAATTGTGCTTGCCGCATTGCTGTTTATTGGCCGTGTGAGTCAACTTTCAGTAAGTCGAATATTCGAGGATCCTGAAGGTAAAGGTTCTGAAGGATCAGAGCGGCTTCATGAGTCTATTCGTGATCTGCCTGAAATTCAGCTTTATGAATTTGCGGGGCCTTTATTTTTTGGAGTGGCCTCGCAGCTGGAAAGTTTAATGCAACATTGCCAGGGTGAAATTGTCATTTTCCGTATGAAACATGTTCATCATATTGATGCTTCTGCAGCGCATACTTTGGAAGTGATTGTGGATCGAGTGCTGAATATGGGTGGTAAAGTTTATTTAGCAACCCTGCATCCTGAGGTCAAAAAATGTTTAATCAAAACCGGAGTTGTCAAAAAGATCGGTGGTGAGCACTTTTTACCTGATAGCGCCACAGAAGCGATTTCCAGAGCCAAACAGGATTTAAAAAACCGTAGCTAAAGATTTATTTTTTACGTCGTTCTTCTATTTTTCCCGGCATAGTCAATAAGGCCTGTGTTACCACTACAATTTTTCTGGTATCCGAAGAAACGGTTTCTAAATTAGGGATTTGCACTTGTATTGCATCTTTATAGGCATTGAGTTTTGGAAAAAGTCCAGCCAATTCCTCCACCATCTCTCGCAAAAAATCCTCCTGCTTAAAATCGAATCGCGCAGTAAAATACTTAATTCCTTTTAGTAATTCCTTCAGCTTCTCTAAGATTAGTAGTTTAGACTTTTTGTCTGCTTCAGGACTTAGCTCTGTTAAGGCACGTTTAAATTCCTCAAAATCAGCAAGGACTTTTTCCTTGTCTTTGTGATAGCCCCTTTGCATATTCACTGGCATTTGTACAGACATCTGCTCCAAAAGTAAGACGGCATAGATCTTCCCCCGCAGACTTTTGGCGGAATTATTGTATGCGAACGTGGTTCTCATTTCGCCCAAAAATTGTTCACATTCCTCCAATACCATTTTTGCCGCTTCCAGTAGATTTGCAGCTTCCTTCGCAATCTGCCCGCTATTATCACGCTCTTTCATATCTATTAATTAAATTGCTTCAATGACCTCTTCCAAGGATTGGAAGCCATTATTATGTTTTAGAATGCTTTCAACGTTGATTCTACTATACTTCCAATGTTTAGTGCTATATTGTTTTAAGATTTTGCGTACCAAAGTGATTTTACCGTTATTTAGCATTTCACCAAGCAATGGCCAGGCCAACGCCACCCGCACCCGCACATGTGATAATACTGCTTCACGGCTGCTCCAGTCAGCTTTGTCTTTTCCAGCACCGATTTTTTTATCCTCCGGAAAATGTTCTTTCACGTTTCTACCATTTTTATAAGCCTCTCCAAAGATATCGTTTCTTAATTCTCTGGAAATTAAATGTGGTACAAAGCACAGCAGAGAATCAACATCAGCCCAGCGATTAGTCGAAAGTAATTGCTTCAAGAGGGCGTCCATTTGTTGTTCGATTGTACTCTCTCCCTCTTCAAATTGTACTGGTGCTAATTCTGGATGGGGTTGTTTAGAGTCAACAGTCGTAGTCGGAGTAGTTGATAAATCGTCAGTGACAAAGGATGGCTGTACCTCCGCAATTTCATCTTGCTTATTTTTTTTCACGAGTACCAACGCCTGATCGTGCCACCTATCAGTATGCCAAACAGCCCTCTCCCTGGCGTCTAAAATAGGTTTGATGTTTTGCATTCTACCGGCGATTTTTTCCAGAGCTGTTACTTCAGCTTTCAACTCATCGGCGTTCAAAACAAGCTCTTCAAAATTCCTAAAGGTCGACTCACATTCTCTGGTTTTTTGATCTAGCTCTTCTTCAGCTTGCTTTAGAGCATCCTCCTGCAATAGATTTTTGACATGCTTGAAGCGAATATAGTTTTTGACATATTCCACTCCTGCTTTTAACTGGTCGTACTCTTCTAATAAATTGTCCAGAAAATATTGATAATCATTCATGGTTACTTCCAATTGAGCGTCCATTTGCACCAACTTTTCTTTCAAAATTTCAATATCCAGCAATAACCCCTCCATAGTACTGGTTAAAACCTCACTTTGAATGCTTTTAGAATCCAAAAAGGTCAATGCCGCTTCTCTGATAATCTTAATTTCTGCGACAATTTCAGCATATTGAGCTTCAATTTTTTCCTCCTTATCGTCAGAGAATTCTGCCAAACTCAACATGCCGATCAACTCTCTAGAACGTTCAATAATTTCGATAATATCTTGACTGGTGGCTTCAGGCAGTGGTTTATCTTCAACGCTCAGCGCTGAATGCTCAGTTACGGTTACTGTAGCGGACTCCTGAGTGGCTTCTACTCGTTCTTCAGGTGCCGCACTGGCTTGTGTAATTTCTGTCTCGCTTTCATTTGGTTGATTATCTGGAAAATTTAAGGTCAACCAACTCTGCTTTTCCAAGGCCCAGAAACAGTCTGACCAGATAATGATATTTCTAGCTATACCCAGGGCATTTTTTTTCTGTTCAAAATTACGGTAATTCTTCGATAACAAAATCAATAAGACGTCCAAGTTTCTCTTTGACTTCACTGGTCCCAATTTCTTGTAATGCTTCCGGACAGTGTCAGACATTTCTTCATTTAACTCTTTGATAGCTTCCAGCGTTTCTCCAGATAATCTTTGCCATCTCTTGGCTGTCACGACTGATACCAGCTTTTCTTTGACCTGTTCGGTAAATCTGACTATTCTGCCCAAAAAGAAATCTTCAGTCACCTCTTTAAATATCAATCCCTCGGGCAAATCTACCACACAGTAATCCCGATGATGGTTAGGGTTGCTACGATCAGTAACAATTTTTTCATCAAACAGCTGATCACATAGAGTTATGGATTGGCTGCCCAAATGACGCAAACTCAGATTTTTATGATTTAATTTCATGTCATACTAAAATCAGCTTTCACAGCATGACATAAAAACCGAAAATGTCAAGAATTAATCATTCTTCCATCTACCTGGCCAATCCGTAATAATGCCCGACACTAAACCACTACTTTGTATTTTTTGAAAAACTGACGGTGTATTTACTGTCCAGACCAACACCGCCAAATTCTCTCTACTAGCTCTTTTCAACATGGCCTGACTCACCAGACGATGGTTCACTGCCATAAAATCCGCGTGACAATTCTTCAACCGTTGCCAAGGATAAAACTCCAATAATTTATGTCCGAAAAATCGCCAACCCTTTCTGGCAAAATACTCATCATTATAACCAGTCCCCAATAGCAGTCCGGCCTGAATAGCTGGATAGTGTTTTTTGATGTACCAAATCACTTCATCTTTAAAACTTTGAATCATCAACTCATGACTGGCGAATCTTTGCAATAATTGTTGCATTACCAAGTCCTCATACCCTTCTTCTTTGATCTCCACCAATAACTTAACCCGACCCTCCAAAGCCTCTAAAATTTCTTCCAATGTGGGAAACTCCAGTTGATTGATGGCGGCAATTTCCAGCAAAGTATCATATTTTTCGCCTTTAATTCTCACCCCGGCTAGTTCAGCGTCATGAAAAACTACCACCACATTGTCACGGGTAATTCGTAAATCCATTTCCACCCATTCAGCACCTTCCTTGATCGCCTGTTCAAAAGCGCTTCTGGTATTTTCTTGTTTGGTACTGGCGCAACCGCGATGTCCGATTAATGTGTTTTTACTCAGCGGCATTAGTAGTATTTAGCAAACAAATGATCAATGCTGATGTCTTCTATCGGTAAGTCTACCACGGCCTTTTCTGGATGCCTACCAGGATCATGTTCTTCATAAACCGGTTTGTCTATCTGATACAATATACCCAGCGGAAATTTGTCTGTCTTTCTGGCTAATTTCATAGCCTCTTCCCAATTGGTTTTGTCATGCTCCTCGTTGATTTTGTAAGTATTTTGAATGAAATATGCGTATGTCTGAACTTTGTTAAAGGTCACGCATGGTTGAAAAATATCCACCAAGGCAAAGCCCTTATGCTTGATGGCCGCCTCAATTATCTTGGCTAAACCAGGTGCGTCACCAGAACTGCCTCTAGCCACGAAACTGCATCCCAAACTCAGTGCCAAGGCAAGTGGATTGAGCTCGTCTTCGACTGCGCCAAAGGGGGAAGAGGGCGTTACAAAACCCTTACAAGAAGTAGGAGTCATCTGTCCTTTAGTTAGTCCATACACCATATTATTATGGACCAGGTAAGTAATGTCAGGATTACGTCTGATGGCGTGAACCAAGTGTCCACCACCTATTCCAAAACCACCGCCGTCACCAGCGCCTGCCACAACTGTTAAATTGCGATTTGCAAATTTGACTCCAGTGGCACATGCCAACGCCCGGCCATGCAAGCTGTGTAAGCCATATGTATTAAGCCAGTGGGCGATTTTGCCACTACAACCAATATCACTAACGAAGGCTAAATTGTGTGGTTCGATCTGTGCATTGGTCAAGGCCTGTTTAACCGCTACTTGAATACCAAAATCACCACAGCCAGGACACCAGTCCGGTTTGGCGAGAGTATCATAGTCGTGTATTTGTACAGGCATTTGTTATTGTTTAGAAATTAAATTCTGCACCTTTTCCAATAATTCGTCGGCGGTAAATTGTCTACCAGAATATTTCAAAATCCGGTGACTGATTTCCACTCCGGTCTTTTCTGTTAAATAATTACACATTTGACCGCTATAATTCATCTCCACACCAATCAGTAACTTATGACTAGTCAAAATCTCTTTTATCGCAGCAGAATGGAATGGAATGAAATAGCGTATCACGAGTAAATTGGCCTTCACTCCTTGACTTCGTAAATTTTGCATCACTTCCAGCAAAGCGTCTTTTGGAGAACCCCAAGTGATAAACAACATGTCCGCCTCTTCAACCGGGTAAGCCGGTCCGGCTGTGAATGAGCCGTCCTCAGCAGGGCCATTTACTACTGGTAAAGGAATGTCTTGCAGACAGGTTTCCATTTTGCGCATTCTCTTTGCCATCATTTGATTGCGATTTTCTTCTGTTTCAGTTAAATCTCCAGTTTCATCATGTTCATCTGTGGAGGCACGATGTCTACCCCCCTTGGTACCCGGAATCACCCGGGGAGAAATTCCATCAGCTGTAAATCGATAACGATAAAAGCCTTTATCTGGAGTGAGATAGCCCTCGTTCAATAATTGTTCCACTTCAGCATCCGTTCGAGCTAGCTGGCCTCTTTCGACCCGCAGGTGACTCGTTTCAAATTGCGGATAATTCTTGATGCACTCAGCCAAATGCTTATCGCTCAACACCACCACGGGGATTTGGTATTTCTCTGCAAGATTAAATGCTTTAAAGGTTAAGTAGAACAAGTCTTGCATATCAGCCGCGGCCAACACCGCCCTGGGGAATTCGCCCTGAGAGGCGTGCATCACAAATTGCAAGTCACTTTGTTCGGTACGGGTGGGCAAACCAGTTGAAGGTCCGCCTCTTTGACCTTCAATAATCACCGCCGGAGTTTCTATCATGCCGGCCATGCCCATAGCTTCGACCATCAAGGAAAAACCGCCTCCAGAGGTAGCTGTCATCGCGCGTGCACCCGCCCAGCTGGCACCAACCACCATATTCATTGCGGCTAATTCATCCTCGGTATGCTTCACAATAATATTAAAATCCTTAGCTTGTTTTGACATGAAATGCAAAATTCCAGACGATGGTGTCATGGGGTATTCAGCAACAAATTTAACACCTGCCTTCAAAGCTCCCAGGCAGGTAGCATCATTACCAGTGATTAACATCCTTCGCGGCGCGCTCTCCACCTTCTCCAGCTTCCAGCCAAAGTTAGTCACCTGTGTGGCGTAATTATCCAAAACATACTGATAACCAGCGCGCGCCGCCGCCAAGTTATTTTCCACAACTGTCCCACCCTTTTTACCGAAACTTTCTGTCAAAATAGCCAAGTAAATTTCCAGGTCATAACCCAAAACTGCAAAACTTGCTGCGACTCCCACGGTATTTCTGGTAATTTCACCCTTGCCTATTTCAAAGGCAATTTTCCTCAAAGGAACTGCGAAAATTTCTTTTTCAGCAGGAAACCCCGCATGGTCGAAATCAAAGTTTTTTACCGCTTCGGCGTCATAAATTACAGCGCCACCTGGCACCAGCTCCTTGCCATGCATCAGTAGAGTTTCCTCATTCATGGCCAAAATCAGATTTAATTTTTCTTTGTGTACGCTAACTTCAAAGTCCGCGACTCTGATGGTATTGGAGTTGTGCCCTCCACGAATCAATGAGGGGTATTCGGCGTTTCCAAAGACAAACAACCCGCCACGGCTGCAGGCTAGAGCAAAATAATGTCCGGCGCTTTGTATGCCAAAGCCCGCTTCTCCGCCAATTAGCCAGGTTAAGTTATTTTTCATTTTGTTTTTTCAAAAATTTTTAGATGGTGTGTCCCAACCAGGTTTTGAACTGAGGTTTGAAATTTCCATTCTTAATTAACAGTCTGAGCAAGGCCAGTAAAGTCCATGCCAAAAACTCCGTATCCCATATCAGCGGATTTTTGATTGAGTTTGCCACAAAAGACAGTCCATTGCTCTTCCGAGGGCGTTTCGCTGCCAATTGCCTCCACATAATCAATGCGTTTTTTGATATCCAGGGCTTTGATAACCTCGATCAGTTCTTTGGCGGGTCTATTCGAGGCAGTTTCAACTTTCTTTTTCGGGATAGCGGTGATAGTGGTGGCGTTATGATTAACCTGACCGGGTTTTACTGCAGGCAAGTCAGAACTTTCTTCATTGGTGGAAGTTGTTGTTTTGTCTACAGGTTGTGCGGGCTTTTCGCTTACAGTTGGTTTGGGACTTGGCGTAGACGCAGCGGTAAATTTCTTCATTAGTCCGGCATCGAATTTAACCGGTCTTTGTGTTCTCTCCAAATCACTCCGAACTTCTTGAGCTATATCACTGGCTCTCTGTGATCCCGCCTCGGTAGGAGTTGTTGATGCCTGCATCTGTTCAGCAAAGCGTTTATTAAGACTAGCTTTTTCACTTGATTCCTTTTCCATAATAAAAATATTAAAGCTCATTAAATCTAGACTCCTTCAGCACATCTGTCAATCATTGATTTGTCACATTTTCTTCCAAATCACTTCCGGAACTCTCTGATGGGCATTTTCCGCTCTGGCCATTGTGAACAATAAATCGGCCAAGCGATTAAAAAAAGCTTTTATCCTGGAGCCATCATTTAGTATTTTTGCCGCGGCGACCACTGTTCTTTCCACCCTTCTGCACACGGCTCTAGCCAAATGCCAATCCGCAGAAGCCACACTGCCACCCGGTAAGATGAAGTTCTGCAAAGCCGGCAGTTCTTTGGTTAATTCATCTATCCAACCCTCCATCCGGGTAATCATATCTGATAATTTGGCATCTGCATTAGTATAATCAGACTCGTTTTTCTTTTCCGCGACCAAGCTCCCCACTTCAAACAGCCAGTTTTGTAGATATTCACCAATCATCAGTAATTTACCAAACTTACTCTGGGCAATCGCAACTCCCAGAGCCGAGTTTAGTTCGTCCACTTCGCCAATCACCTGTATCTGCAAATCCGCTTTACTTACACGGACACCTCCGAGTAATGAAGTTTCTCCTTGATCGCCGGTCTTGGTATAAATTTTCATGGCAGAATCATTTTAACAATTCGCCGACAATTTTATTGATCAGAGCGCCATCAGTCTTTCCTTTCAATTTTGGCATTAATAATCCCATTGCTTTGCCGATTTCAGCTTTGCTGGTTATTCCTGCTGCACTCAAGGTTTCAACAATAATGGATCGTACCTCGGTTTCAGAAAGCTGCGCCGGTAAATATTTTAGTAGAACTTGAATTTCAGCCTCTTCCTTCTTGGCCAATTCTTCATTGTTACCAGACCTGTATGCCTCGGCAGAATCCTTCCTTTGCTTGATTTCTTTTTGCACCAAATTGATTACCGCCGCATCATCAGCCAGTTTTTTTTCGCCTTCCACTTCAAACTTCAATATTGCTGCTTTCAACATTCGAATAGCTCCTTTGGCTACTTCATCACCACTTTTCATGGCTGCGATCAAGTCAGCTTGAATTTGTTCTTTTAAATTCATTTACTGCAAAATTATATTTATAAAGCTTTTTGCAAGTCGCCTATCACACTCGCGTAATCAAAACCGGGATTTCTAGCTACTTCTTTGCCGGTTTTATCCAAGACCACCCAAGTAGATTGCTGTACGACTTGATATTCTTTTTTCAAAGAATCTTCTGTGTCATAGTCTGCTTTCAAAATAGTTACTCCATTTGGTATTTTTTCTGGTTCTGTGGCTAAGTTTTTATCCATTGCCTGACAAACTGGGCACCAAGTCGCGTGAAAGAAAATAGCCACCGGTTCTTTGCCTTTCAAGTCGGCTAATTTAGCTGCGGAATAGGGCGTAGTAATGGAGCTGGTTTGTGAAGTTTCCTGATTACTCTTTTCCGACATCGCGTTTGTAGGTGTAGTGGGGTCGGTAATGGTGATTGATCCAGTCACATTCTGATCTTTGGCGGGTAAAATAGTGATAGAGCCATTAACGCTGGATGAACTGGTGGGAGCGGATTTTTGGGCTGCTGGGAATTGCACACCTGTATTACAGGCGCTCAAAAACAGGCTTCCAGAAATGACTCCGAGGAGTAAAAGAGATTTCACTTTCATATTTATTTTTATTGGATATAATTATTCAATGGAAATTGTAAACAATCCACAGAAAGTTGTCTAGCAAAACCATAATTACAGCCGATGTTGACAAGAAAGTTTATAAGTAGTTTAATTTTATCAATTAATACTCCAGTGTGACCAAAAGTAATCGACAACTCAGCGAAGCACCTCCGGAATTCAAAACAATCAGCACTCCGTCACTTAGAGATAGTTTAACTGAGGAGGATTTATACTTAGCAATGACAGCGGCTTTTCAGGAATATGGTTTTGATGATAATAAATTTATTTACAATTTTATATTTCGAGGCAAGAAAACTACAGTCAGTATTAGCGATCAACAGCAGGGCCAGGGCGAATTAATCGCGCTTTCCTTCGAACCATTTCACGGCAAGCAGTTTTATATACATCCAGTCCCATATCAAGGCAAAGCCACAAAATTAATTAATACGGCCATTTTTGCCCTCTGCAGAGAGTTGATCACCAAGAAAAACTTTCCCATTATTACCTCTCAAGTCAGTCCAAAAGCCATCCAGATGTTTGCTAATATCGGATTCATTCCTGGTTGGAACGCCTCCAATATAGAGGCTAGAAAATTAGCTAAACTCGAAGAAAAAAAAGACAAATCGGGTGATCAACTCTGGTTGATGTTGAGTCCTACAAATATTGTTCCAAAATTGGACTTAGAGAATGAATCAAACAAATTGGACGATCTGAATTTACACATTACCCTACACCGACGCCGTCAGATTTTCCGCAAATATATTCTTCTCTGTGATCAGCTCTGGGAGAAAATCAAAATGACTGAAAATAACCAGA
>CAZJJZ010000025.1:0-4980 GCA_964546505.1 uncultured Candidatus Peribacteria bacterium | reverse complement strand
CTTTTAGGTAAACACAAAACACTTTTAGTCGACTTTTTGAATGCCACCAATGCTCTGGTGGAAATAGCTAAAAATATTTATCAAACCCTGGCCTTCGAACGCATCGTTACCGACACCTCCAGGCTAGTACATGAAGCGCTTGATCCTAACGACAAAAAAACCAGTAAATACATCGACGAGCTACTCTATAGCTCTGCCACTTTGATGCATTTGGCCAAAATCAAGTATCATGATTTTTCGGTTTTGGACTTGGATCCGGGCACGCATCTTCGTCAAATTTATTCTCCTGGTGAGGCGGAGAAGGTGTGGGATGAATTAGAGCAAATGTGCCTGGAAATCTATAGCCGTTATCAAAGTGAAATCGAAACCTAAAACTAATTGGCCGGTGGCAGTTTGATTTTAACTGTAACTTCTGAATCGCCAGTTTTTTCCGCTCTTACTGAGCCAGAATGTGCTTCCACAATTTTCTTGACTATGGCTAAACCAATACCCAGATTGTGGTTTTCCCCAGTTTCAGACTTGTATTTCCTTGATTTGTCGGTTTTATAAAATCTTTCAAACCAATACTCCATTTCTGAGGCTTCCAAATCATCAGCTTGGTTAATTACCTCTATTTCTGTCGCCGTTTTGGTTTCTTTAATCTCAATTTTCACTGTGGAATTTTCCTTTCCATGTTGAATGGCATTGTTTACCAAATTAATCATTACCTGTTTAAATTTAGCTTGATCAAGACAGGCTGAACCTTTACCTGAGATTTCCAACTTAATGCCTTTTTGTTTGGCTGAGGTGGCCAATAACTCCACTACTTCCTGGCTCAAACTCTCCAAATCCGCCACTGTTTTCTCCAACTGCAATATTTCACTTTCTGTTCTGGCTAAATTGGTCATTTCTTTAACCATTTTAGTAAGCCGCTTCAGCTCGACTAACATTTTTTCATAAATTTGTTGGGAGGGTTGATAAACTCCATCCTGTAATCCTTCCAGATACCCCTGTATGGAAGTTAAAGGAGTTCGCAATTCATGTGTAACATCAACGAAAAAATCTTTACGTACTTTTTCCTGTTTTTGTATCGCCTCCAGCAAATGATTGTAGTCGGAAGCTAACTCATCAAATTCATCATCAATTTTTCGGGTTTCAATTTTCTCCACTTTTCCTGTCTCTCGATATTCATTCATTGAATCACGTAAATCCACTATTCTACGTAGCAAAAAACGGCTGAAAAGATAGGCTAAAAAAATCGACAAACCCACAGCCAAAGCCGCAACCAGTAAAGTACTCTGTTTATGAGCTTTCAAAAAAGCGATTTCCGGAGAATTTTGGTCAAATTCCGTCCTTTGTATCAATAGTTTGAATCCTTGGCTATTTTTGATTGGTAAATAATCAAAGCACTCTTCAGGTAGTTTTGAGCGTGCTGGTTTTTTGACCCATTCAATGCACACCGGAGGTGCTTGGTCGGTCATGGTTTGTCTTACAATTTCCACCTGTTTGCCCTGAACAAAATGCTTAAAAGCATCCTGTAGGAACAGGTCCATTGCCAAAGCGTATCCTCCCAAAACCGTAAACGCGAGCAGTACAAAACTCAGTGTGAATTTACTTCTAATTCTCATTTTTTTTGACAAACTTAAATCCTACACCACGAACTGTTTGAATAAATTCATGTTCATTTTGGGGGTCTTCAATTTTTTTCCTTAAATTTTTGATATGAGTATCCAAAGTGCGGTCAGTGGTAAAATCTTTATAATCCAATGCATCCTCCATCAAACGTTCTCGTGTTACCACTTCACCATCATGCTGGACCAAAATCGCCAAGATTCTAAATTCATGCATGGTCAAAGTAACCGGTTCACCATCCTTCCAAACGCTTCTTTTGCCAAATGAAATCCTCAAATTCCCTGTCTGAACATCCTCAGTCGTACTACCATTGACCGGTGTTTGAGCCCTTCTGGCTAAAGACTTAACTCTGGCGATTAATTCCCTGGGACCAAAAGGTTTAGTCAAATAATCATCCGCTCCGTAATTCAAGCCAATAACAATATCAGACTCATCATCCCTGGCGCTAATCATCAAAATGGGGACACTGCTCTTCTGACGAATCATGGTAATTATTTCTGGACCGGAGAGGCCGGGTAGCATCCAGTCCAGAATAATTACATCGAATTTTTCCGCAGCAAACAAGTCCATTCCTACTTGGCCATTTTCGGCATAACTCACCGACATGTTTTCCCTGTTGGCATAAGCGATCAGGGTTTCTGCAATGGCCTTTTCGTCATCTATCAATAAGATTTTAATCGACATGTTTGATTGCGTTATTAAGGCTATTAAGAATTCTAGGGCAAGTACTTTTTAATTTAAAACTACTCTTAGCGTAAATCAAACTTAAACATTCTGCCGTGAGGAGCGTTCTTTTCTGTTAATTTGATTCACTGTTGAACAGATGCATTGTCCGAGCTGACATTAATCTGTACGCCGTTGGCGGTTTCTGTAACCGTCCTGGTAATAGCTGCTGCTATATCCACATTCTCAGCTCGCAGTTTTTGCATCACCGAGTGGATATCTGCTTGATTGTGTAAACGTGCAATTGTCTCGTTATCCGTGGAGGTGCGGGTAATCACCGCTCCTTGATCAGTTTTTTCTACAGTTGTAGTTACATTCATCTTCCAGGCTTTATCCTTGTCGGAATTTGATGTGTGCATTTTGGTATAATTCAACTGCTTTACCTTCAGTTTATCGGCCACTGTTTGAATATTTTTGATGGCCTCAGCCGTGGATCCCACTACCGTTTCTTTCACTCCATTGCTGATTTTCTCTGAAGTCACAGAGGTATTTTCCAAATTAACAAAACCACCCATGCCGCCAGTCATGCCGCGGCCAAATTTCTCAGCACCATGTTTTCCCATCTTGTTTTTACCCACCCACTGCATAATCGAGGGCTTGGTGTTTTGCGTGGAGGTGGAATTTTCCGCTGCCATTGCCAGCATTGAGCTGGAGCCCACTCCCACGCCCAGCGCCACGGTTGCCAGTGCTGCTGATGCTTTGTAAGCGATTTTTTTGTTCATATTACTTTTTTATAAAATATTTTTTGGATATATCTTTTGGCCAATAAAGATTATCCTCTAGCAGCATAGTACACTCATCCTGAAGCCCACCTGAAAAAACAGTGAAGAAACCGTGAACTATTTCAGATTGAGCAACAAACAATTTATCTCATCTTTTAAGGCTTGATTGTAGTTTTCAATCAGATCAGTCGTTAAATATAGTCGTGAAAAATTTTTCGCCAGCAGGTCTAGGCACTGTTGATAGTTTAGCATCTCTGTTGAGGGATAAAAATTTGGTATGAGGTTATTTTCCTGTGCAATATCCAGCATATCGGAAACCATAATCATTTCTGAAAGTCTATCCCTGCTCATACTATTCCTTTGCAAGTACTTAATGGCGTACTCAATCAGCAAGAGTAAATTTGGAAAGGCCATCTTTCTTTCTTTTTTAGCACGTAACTCTAAAGCTTTTAAATGCGCTTTGGGATAACCGTCCTGACTCAGTTTGATCAAAGCGCTAAATAGAACTCTGGGATTGAGATGTTTTTGTTCCAATGCCGCAACTATTTCATCGTATCTTTTTTCATAAATCCGCAGATTTTGTCTTTCTACCTCTTGAGCTTCCGACTCCAAAGTAATCTCCGAATAGGCTTTTCGCAGTTTGTATTGGTTGAAATCTATTACATTAACCGGCTTGGTGGGTTGTTCCTGAACTTCCTGATCATTTCTAGGTTTTTCCATGGTGAAAGTAAAAAACAATTCACCATTATAATACTACTTTTTCCAATTTTCACCAGTTCCCGCGAAATGTAATCTCTCTGTCAGCAACAAACTTGTCCAATTTTCATAATTAAAGAGCCCAGCCGCGCGATCAAAAACATCAAACCTGCTGATGTTTTCGCTGCGCGGCTGGGCGACGACAGGCCCTGAGGGGCCCGCCTCACGCTCATCACTCAGCCAAGGGCGAGTTTCTTGGATTCTGCCAGACCTTCGATCCGGCTCACCCTGCTTTCGGGTAGAGTGTCACGGCTGTTTCTCAGCCATTTCTCAGTCTGATGGGCGAAGTCCGCACCCGGGCAACACTCGCCCAAGTCGGCGATTCCCTGCAGCGCCAGCAGAACCAGCCGAGTACCACGGATCACTTCCTCGGGCGCCTTGCTTTCGCAAAGGTACCCATAGATGGTCTTGTTGTAGTGCTGGTCGAAGATTCGCCCTACGTCGTGACTCTGCTGCTCGCTCATCACCTTGCCCTGCTCTGCCAAGTATCGCAGAGCCAGCAGCCAGCGCAAGACGACGGTGAGTTGCTTGAAGTCCTGAGGACTCCACTGGTTCAAACTGTCCAAATGCTTATCCAGACTCGTCATGTCACCTCCAATTTTCAATTACTTAAGCTAAGTTAAGCGCGTCATTTGCCTTTGGATGTTTTCCCCTCTCAAATTTACTTTCAGATGAAAAAACAATGCCAAAAACAAAGGGACACCTCTCTTGCTCCGCTTTTCAGCGCAACTGTATAGCATATTGTCAGCAAAAAGTAAATGCTCCTTAAGCAACTTTCTGCAGAGGGTGTATAATCAAACTATCCCTAATACCAAGCATATGAATAAACTTCTTTTACCAATAGGTTTTTGCATAGTAATCTTACTGACAGCTTGTACCAACCCTTTGCCTTCAACGGGTTCAGGAAACAATGATCTTAGTAGTGGTTCTGACAATTCAACTCCTAGCAATGCTTCTACGGGAAATGATGGTAACATGAACAATGCAACGGGTTCCGACTCCAATTCCAGCAACAACCAGAATGACCCCAGTACTAGTGGTGAAAACTCCAGTTCACCAAATTCCTCCTTACAAAGCATCGATCTCACAATGCCAACGGTTAATCAGCAAGTTTCCAGTCCGGTGATAGTCAAGGGTAGCGCCCCAGGAAATTGGTTTTTTGAAGCTA
>CAZJJZ010000024.1:1045-22443 GCA_964546505.1 uncultured Candidatus Peribacteria bacterium | reverse complement strand
GTCTCTGAGGTGCCTGATGGTGATGTAATCACTTGTGGTGGAGTTGATTTGGATCAAGGGGATTTGGTAGTGGAGCAGGCGAGTTGCGATCAGGCAGCCAATTTGGTGGCCAAATTTAGGGGGCCAGGCCAAAATTCCATAGAGGCTAACTCGGCAAGATGTTATGCTGGCCCGGTTAAAGTCTTGGAAATTTAAATTGTACGCTGAGCTCTTTGAGTAGTAACTTTGGCACTACTAAGATTAAATCGTTACACCTTTCTAGCTATTGTCTCAATTAAAAAAGCCCGATGCGTGCAGCTATCGGGCTTTTGAGTTGTGATCAACTTTATTTTTTGCTTGCACTGCGATGAACCCAGTCTACGAGTAATGGGCTGGCAATAAAAATGGAGGAATAGGTTCCTACAAAAATACCGATCAATAAGGCCAGGTTAAAGAAGCGAATATTTTCGTGGCCGAAGATGACCAGAGCCAGCAGAGCCAACATTGTCGAGATGGAAGTGTTTATTGATCTTTCAATAGTTTCATTGACGGCTTGATTGGTGAGGTCTGCAAAAGTTTCGTCTTTGCCGGGATTTTTTAATTTTTCACGAAGTCGGTCTAAAACTACGATGGTATCATGAACAGAGAAGCCCATCACCGTCAGTAAAGCGGTGATAAATAGTGCGTCAATTTCAACGCCTAAAATGCCACCCAAATATGTGTAGATTCCCAACATGACAATTAAATCATGTAACAAGGCTATCACTGCAGAGACGCCAAATTTCCATTTACCAATACTTTTTGGCACTTGGCGGAAAGCGAAGGCGATATATGAAATAATAGCGATAGAAGCAATTACTACAGCCATAATAGCGTTAGTAGTCACGCTTTGACCAACTGTGGCGCCTATAGTTTGGAAGCGGGTTACTTCTAGGTCGCCAAATTTTGCTTTCATCTTTTCGGTTACACTTTCTTGCTGTTCAGTTGTAATATACTTGGTTTTGATAATGATGGACTCGCCGGTACTGATTACATTGGCTGAGGTCAGATCCAGCTCTGCTAGACTGGCAGTGGGGGAGGTTAATTCGCTTTCCGGAGACGCTGCTGTCTCGTTTGTTGGGGTAGTGACTTCGCCTTTAAGTTCTTTCTGTATCTCAACTAAAGCACCTTTAACTTCTTCATTAGACACAGCTTTGCTGAATTTAATTTCCAGTAAACTTCCACCGGTAAAGTCCATGCCGGGTTTTAGTCCAAAGATGAAGGCTCCAGATATTGATACAATCAAGATGACAGCAGAGATTGTGTAAAGAATGCCTCTTTTGGCAATAATTGGCCAAAGTAGTGGATTTAATTTTTTGGGGAAGCCAAAGAATTTAGCGTTATTTAGCCAACCCAATCCTTCTGCTGAGTAGAGGAATAAGCGACTAATGGTGATTGCCGTGAACATAGAAACCAAAATACCTGCTGCCAAATTAAAGGCAAATCCTTGAATCATCGAACTTCCAAAATAGAACAAGATAGCACAGGTGATTAGTGAAGAAAAATTGGAGTCTTTGATACTACTCCAGGCTCGATCAAAACCTATTCTCACAGCCGATTCCACCGGTCTACCATCGCGTAACTCTTCTTTGATTCTTTCAAAAATCAAAATGTTGGCATCAACAGCCATACCGATGGATAGAATCACACCAGCGATACCAGCCAAGGTCATCACTACTGAAGTAGAAAGAATGAAACTGAGGAAGAAGAGCACGAAGCTGGCTAGCAATAAGGCAATGAATTTTTCTGGTCCGGAGTCTTTATTATTGAGAATTGCGATAATCAAATAAACGAAAACAGCTACAGAAATTGGCAAAGAGACATAGAGTGGTACATTCACTTTGATTAAAAAGACCAAAATGATGGCGTAAATTCCCAGAGCTAAAGTGGCTATTAAACCTGCCCAGCGATAGTAGATGAACATGAAAATACCAACCAGTAAAAAGCCGATTAGGCCTGCTTGAATACTCTTTTCTAGGGCGTCCTGTCCCAGCGAAGCACCAATAGTGTATTGTCCCACGAGTGTAATTGGCGCTGGAATAGCTCCGGTATTGAGGTCACGTGCAAGAGTTTCGGCTTGTTCCAAAGTAAATCGACCAGATATCACTGCTTGACCTCCGGAAATTTTTTCGTTCACATTGGGTGCTGAGATCAAGTTTCCACCTACAAAGATGGCAATCGGTTTGTTAAGATTTTTTTCTGTTAATTGTTCGAATTTTTTAGCGCCTTCTGCATTGAATGAAATCTGAACAATTGGGTTGTAGAGACTGTCAAAGGAAATATCCGCTCTTTGGAAGTATTGCCCGTTTAAGTCTGTTTCTTGCCAAGAATCATCCAAGGCACTGAAGAAAATAGTAGCGAATTTGTATTGAGCCTCTTGTCGAGTTTCTTTCTTTTCAGGGATAATTTCAACTGCTTTGAGGATATTGTAACCTTCACTATTTTTTACAACACTGGAGTTGATTTCACCGGCTGCTTGGAAGGCCAAAACTGCATCACGGATTTCTCGTGAGTACTCAGCATCGCTACCAGTAACCGCTGGTTGTTCCATCACGCCATCTTGTTCTTTGCTGCTGCTATCTTCTGAAAATTCTTTGGCTAAAGTAGCGAAACTAACCGGTCCAGCAGTATTAATGGTTAGCCCTTCAACATTAATTTTATCATTGGTCAGTCCGGGAGTTGCTCTAACTTGATTGATGGCTGTTAAAATTGCTTCCGCTTTTTGTTTGGCCGCCTGATCAGCGTTTGTTTCTTCTGATCCCTTAATCAAAATTCGAGCAAATTTAACTTTGCGAGGTTGATCCAAATTTCGATCTACAGTTTGTTGATCTGTCAGTTTGAGTAGGTAATATCCTTTATTTTCCACTAATTGACCATCAGCTGAAATGGTGTATTCTCCGGCAGTTGGTTCAATTAAACTACCATAAACTTCTCCAACTTTCATTTGAGGTAAAATTTTACCAAATTGCTCACTCACCTCATCAGCAAATTTAAATTCACTTTGTTCTTGGTAACTGACTTTACCAGAATTGGCTCTACTTTCTTCTTCACCAAAGGTTTTGAAATCTGTAGTTTTGACTTTTTGTAGTGCTTGTTCAGCTTGTTCTTTTACTTTTTTGGCGTAGTCAGGATCAACGGTGTCTTTACGCTCTTTGAATTCCAATTGGATAGTTTTACCAACTGTCGCTTTGGCTTCTTCCAAATCTTTAATTCCCGCCAACTCCACAATGATGTGATTTTCATTACCCACTGCCGATGAGTAAATATTTGGTTCAGAAACACCCAAGCCATTTACTCTTTTAGTAATGACGTTAATTACGCCATTGATAATGTCTTGTTTGTCTTCATCAGGAACATTGCGAAGATCGATTTTGTAATCCAATTGTGACCCTCCCTGCAAATCCAGTCCCAAGTTGATTTTATTGTTAGCAATGCTATCGGGAAGTATCGGCAAAATTTGTTTCTGCCAATCACCAGGCAGATTGTAGAAAGCCATTCCTGCGGCTACCAGCAGGGTGATTCCAGCATAAAGGTATTTATTTTTATACATAAACTTTAGAGAATAAATGGTTTTTGACGGTCGATAGTATAGGACAGTTTGACTAAATAACAAGTCTATTTGCCAGTTTAAAGCAGATCAGAGCGCAATTCTTGTACTTTTTCAATCAGAATTTTGAGGTCATTGGCGCGTTGGCGTGGACAAACCAATAAAGCGTCAGGTGTATCAACCACCACCAGGTCTTCTATCCCCAAGGTGGCAATCACTTTTTTTCCATGACTATAGATGAGACAATTTTTGCTTTGCACAGGAATTACTTGTCCTTTAAGGACGTTGTTTTGTTCTTCTGTGGCTAATTCTTTCCAAATCTCTGACCAGATACCGATATCATTCCAGCCCAAATCAGCAGGAATTATTCGTACTCTGTCTGGATTCAACTTTTCCATGATAGCAAAATCGATGGAAATTTTTTGGCAACGTGGGTATAGCTCGGCTACTATCTGCGGAAAATGTGGCAAATTTCGACTTTGATTGATTTGATGAAGTATGGCTGCTGTTTCCGGTTGATATTGTTCAAAGGCTTCCAGAATGGTGGAAATTTTCCAGACATAAAGCCCGGTATTCCAAAGATAGCTATTCAGCTTGATAAATTTTTTCGCTGTTTCCAAATCTGGTTTTTCTACAAATTTTTCGAAGCTATGAACGGGTATGCCATCGATTTCATCTACTTGTTTACCGATTTTAACATAGCCCAAGGAGGTGTTGGGATAATTGGCTTTTACTTCGATAATATTAATGGTGCCTTGTTGTTGAGCCATTTTTGCGGCTACCTGCAGTTTGCTGGCCATTTCTGCGGTGTCTTGAATCAAATGATCGGCGTAAATGATGCTCATTACATCATCAGGATCAATTTGAGCTAAGTGACTGGCAATGAAGCCGATTGCAGGACAAGTGTCACGCAAAGCGGGCTCTACTATAATATTTTCTACTGGTATGAGATTGAAGGTTTGCTCTTTAACCAAATCCAGGTAGGGGGCGATAGTTGCTACGAAAATGTCTTCTGGTTTTTGGAAGGATAGTCGCTCTATTGTTTCCTGGAGCATTGTTTTTTCGGAGACCAGTTTTTGAAATTGCTTGGGTTCATTGCGGCGACTGAGCGGCCAAAGACGTGTTCCAGAACCTCCGGCCATGATAACAGTTTTCATAGTTTAAAAATTAAAGTACCAATTAAAAAGCCTTTCTCCCCACAAAACAGCCGGTAAAAGGGCAATGCCCAGAAAGGGCAAAAAGGCAATGCTAGTTTGTTTACCTGCCCGTTTAGCGAGTAGCAAAACTACCCCACAGAGTCCACCCAAAAAATAAGTTAATACCAACCAAACCAATGTGCTATGCCAACCCAAGTAAAAGCCGATCGGCAGTGCAAACAGCAAGTCTCCCAGGCCCAGCCAGCGTCCGCGAGAAAGCACTATTTGCATTCCGAAAAATAGGCCAATGATGCCCATTCCAGCGAGCTGAGACCAGAAATCTATCGGCATCTTGGTGAAAAAATCGATGGGACTGAGCCAAATTGCCGCTAAGAAAAGAAAGAGATTGGTGATAAGGAATAAATTGCTTACCTCTTGATATTTTAAGTCGCTATAGATAAGTGCAATTAAATTTCCTAAAATTAGTCCCCAAAGCGATATCTGAATAAAATTTGCCGAGGGTAATTGTGTAAGTAAAAACCATCCTCCACCGGCAAATATCAATCCTGTGAATAATTCTAATAAAAAATATTCTATGCTAATCGCGCGGCGGCAGTATCGACATTTGCCAGCTTGCCAAAGATAACTGAGGAGAGGAATAAGGTTGATGGCTTTTAGTTGATGATGACATTTTGGGCAATGAGATTTGCCAAAAATAATTCCTTGTTCTTGTAAATGCAGTCGATTGACCAAAACGCTCAAAAAACTACCGATGGCGCTACCGGTCAGGAAACTAAATAGAGAGATCAAAAATGGGGCCGAGATGTTATGGAGAAATGACATTGGCTTGAGAATAATTGGCAGGATTTTTGGCGATCAGGCGATTATAACGAGTAGCGGCTAATTCACTAACACTATTACCGTTTCCGAGTTGATGTGCTTTTTTGTAAGAGTTAATTGCCTCAAGATATTTACCGGTTTGTTCAAAAAGTTGTCCTTGATTGAGGTGAGCGGCGTCCAAGTAGGGGTTGAGTTTCAGCGCTTCTTCCAGTTCTTTATTTGCAGCGGAATAATCCTGATTGGCCAATAATGCCCAGCCCATCAGATTGTGACTCATCGCTTGGCCTGGGTGATCTCGTAAACCTTTACTGGCTAACTCCAAGGCTTTTTGTGGCTGCTTGGTTTTTTCGATGTAAATCCAGATTGGCCTGATGTAGTAATCGATGTCTTGTTTATTAGCTGTTAGAACGGCTTCATATGCTGCGGCGGACTGGTCATAGCTTTGTAATTGTAGATAAATTTCCGCCAGTTTTTGGTCGATCTGTACCTTTGGTTCAAAACCGTTTTCTTTCGCTTTGGTGAGTAGTTCTTGAGCTTTTTGATAGTTATTAATGGAAAAATAAGCCAAGCCCAAAAAGAAATTGGTTTCTGGTTTTTCTGAATCCAGAATTTTAGCTCTTTGTAAGGCTTCTATCGCATCTTGGTATTTTTCTGTTTGTAAATAGGCATAGCCAAGCAAGACCCAGGCGTCACGATAATCAAGCTTTTCCTTGGTTACCTCAAATAGAAGTGGAATGGCCATTTGATATTCACCCGTTTGATTGTAGCTGCGTGCTAATAGCACTTTTAGATGAATATTGGGTGATTCTGTACTAAAGCCATATTCCTCATAGGCAGCCAGGAAGTTGGCGGCTTTTTTGCTGATATCAGCAGAAACGTTTTGCGACCTGGCAGTTTCCAAAGATTTTTTTGCCACTTCGTGTTCGCCAAAATATGCTGCAATTATACCTTTGTAATAAAGTGAGGTTTGGGTGTCGGTGGTAATTGTGGAAATGACCTCTTTGGCTTTGGAAATTTCTCTTTGTCCCAATAAACTGCGAGTCAGATAAATCTTGGCCTCGGTATTATTGGGTTCTTTCCTTAAAATTTCTTCAAAAACGGTTTGGGCTTTGGAGTAATTGTTGATGCGTAAATATATTTTGCCAATTTGAAAGAGTGGATTGAGATCCTGGCTGTTTTTACTGTAAGCATACTGATATTCAGCAATGGCTAGAGTAGGGAAATTGGCCTCTTGTAGTTGCTTAGCTCGAGCAAGAGCTTCCTCATAACTTTTTTCACGAGTGACTTTTTTATCTTTTAGATTTGCCGGCAAAGCAGCTTCTTCTGCCTGTTTGGCAGCATTATCATTGTTAATGTCTGGAGCAGGGTTGGCGGTTGAGCTGTTTTGGTTAAAGGGGGGTAAATCAAAGAGGAATAAAAATAATAGGACTAAGCCAGCCGTGATTAACAAAAGAATGAGTCGAAAGAAATTTTTAAGCATTGATTTGAGCGTTGATTTGGTTTTGATGAGCGTGGCAGATTGCTATTGCCAAAGCGTCGGCAACATCATCTGGTTGCGGAGCGGACGGTAACTTTAGAAGCAAGGTAACCATTTTTTCAATTTGCGATTTGACTGCTTGTCCATTGCCGCACACCGCCATTTTAACCTGATTTGGTGCATATTCAAAGACCGGAAGATTTTTTTGCGCTGCCAGAAAGAGAATTGCTCCTCGCAACTCAGCTACTGGCAGCGCTGTCTTGACGTTTTTACTGAAAAACAACTTTTCGATCACCAGACAATCTGGATGATGTTGAGCTATCAATTGGGTCAAATCCAAACAAATTTCCTTAATTCTCTGGAGATGCGCTTGTTTTGGTTTGGTGGTGATAGCGCCGAAGTCCAGTGCGACATATTCCTGACTATGGGCTTCAATCAGGCCAAAGCCGGTGATAGCGTAACCTGGATCAATACCCAATATTTTCATTAGACGTTGATAATCTGCACGATTTGTTGATTTTCCAGACATGCAACTAGCACTACTACATCATTTTTCTTCGCCAATTTGTTCGCTGTGAGAATTTTGACTGCGGTATCCTTTAATTTAGTCGCTTCAATTTTGTTATTAAACACCTGTTTCACACCCCAGACCAGAGCCAATTGACGAGCAGTTGTAGCGTTATCACTGATGATCACCAGATTTTCAAAACGACGTGCTTTGGAAATCTGTTGTGTCAAATAACTATGCTGATCAAATACCACTAAACACTTAGCTTCCACTTGGTGAGCCAAGTCTGTGGCCGCGTAGGCTAATGCTTCCGCGGTATTGGCGGCGTGATGGTGATCTTCAGTATCCATTTTCTGTAAAGCCATTTCTACTGTTTCTGCAATGCTGGCCATGGTTTCGATAGTTTTCACTGGATATTTACCTACAGCAGTTTCGTTGGAGGTCATTAAGGCGTCAGTTCCATCCAAAATGCCATTTGCGGCATCGCTGACTTCAGCTCTAGTCGGTCGAGACTGAGTGATCATCGATTGCATTACTTCAGTGGCAACTATGACTGGTTTGCCAAGTTCATTCGCGATAGCGATGATTTTCTTTTGTATTAAAGGTACTTCTTTAGCCGGTAATTCTACGCCCAGATCGCCTCTAGCCACCATGACCCCGTCTGTTTCCAACATAATCTCTTCGATCAATTTAACGGCTTCGTGTCTTTCAATTTTAGCAATTATCTTTGCTTGAGATTTGGCCTTGCTGATGCGGTTGCGAAGATCTTGAATATCCTTCGGATTCCGTACAAAAGATAAAGCAACAAAATCCACGCCCAATTTAAGTCCATAATTTAAATCCTCAATGTCTTTTTCTGATAAAGGATTGGCACTGATGGAGGCTGTTGGTACATTGATACCTTTTTTAGATTTGAGGATATTGAGTCCAACTGATTGACAGAAAATTTCTGTTTTGGCCACTTTGTTGACTGTTAATTCAACCAAGCCGTCTTCAATGAGAATGGTGTCGCCGGCGGCAACATCTTTGTGTAAATCTTTATATTGAACTGGAACAACTGGAACTTTTTTGTCTAATTTGAATTCTTTCGCACCGGTTGATAATACCACGGCATCGCCATTTTCCAGTTTTACTCCCTCTTCTGGCACCATACCAAGACGAATTTTTGGACCTTGTAAATCAAGCAAAAGCGCTATGGTTAAGCCGGATTTTTTTTCTGCAGCGCGCACGTTTTTGATTACTTCGGCCAAAACTTCATGGCTGGCGTGTGAGCAGTTTAAACGGGCAACATTCATACCTGCCTTGGCCATTTTTACCAAGGTATCAACATTATTAGTTGCCGGGCCGATAGTACAGACCAGTTTAGTGTTTTTGTTAGTCATGTTTACTTATTTTGAAGAATTATTAAGTGGATTTTCGTCAATTAAATTAGCCAAATTTTGCGTTTTTGTAGCGTATTTGGATTTGGTGGCGCCACCGGCACTCATGGCATTAGAAACAATGTCACTAGGTGATTGGCTGGCAATTTCTCTGGCAGCTTCCCCAGGTGCTTTTTGTTTTTCGGGATTGGAGAAATTCTCTGGAGAGGGTGGGGCGGCTTCATTGTCATAAATCAATCTTTTCTGCCAAAATGAATCGGCAGAAAAATTTTTGAAGATTGTTGTAAACATTCTTAGATGTTTTGTATAAGCTTTTCAAGCTCTATTAGCGTTCCAGATTTTTTTTCATCATAGATTGCTTCCAGAGCAGTCAGATTATCGCCGAAACGACGGCGCATTTCAAGCTCAAACTTTTGCAACTCACTATCGAGTTTGGATTTTAATCTTAATTTGATTTGTGTTTCCTGTTCAACATAGCTAGCGGAAGTCTTGTCCAATGCGGCAATTTCCACTTCAGCCGCTGCCTTGAACTGTAAGCAATGCTCACTAAATTTCTGGTATTCCAACTCGATTAGTTTCAGATGATCCTGAATCTGTTGGTGATACCTTTCTTCTGTATTGTTCATGATGAGGCGAGTTAAAAAGTGGAGCGAATTCTGCAATATATTCTTTGTAAGCTAATGCTGAAGGACGAATGGTACGTCTAAATTTTTCTGAGTAATTGACTTCAATGAGGCCAAAACGTGGTTTGAAACTTTCCGCCCATTCAAAATTATCGATAAGAGACCAGTGTAAATACCCCATCAATTGTGTTCCTTCGTTTTTGGATTTCAGTAGCCATTCCAAGCCTTCTCTAATACCGTTGGCACGTAAGCGGTCCTGTGAATCGGCAAAGCCATGTTCAGTAATCAAAATTGGTTTGTGATATTTTTGCCATAATTTCTTGGTGATCAAATACAAACCTTTTGGATAGACTTCCCAATCCAAGTCTGTTTTTTCCGCAGTAGGATAAGATAATTGGAAGAAAGCCGGTTTGCCTTTGGATTGATTCCATTTATATCGCAGGCAATGATAAAAGTAGTAATTGAGTCCAATATAGTCCAATTCATTTTTGACAAGTCGTAAAAACTCATAATTCCAATGGTAATCCGCCCACCAAGTGAGAGCGTTATCCAGGAAGTTATACTTACGATCCGGTCTAAAGACTTGATTGTTTTTGGCCACACTGATCTGGAATTCTGGATTGATTTTTTTCAGCGAGTAGTAGGCGTGACGATGAGCAATGGCTAAATTGCGAATTAATCGAGGCCAATTTTTGAGTCCTTTTACTTGTGGTGGCCATTCTCCTGAAACATAACAATTAAAGACGTAAACTTCTGGTTCATTGATGGTATTGATAATGCCCATTTCAGATTTAAAGGTCTGTCCAACGAATTTGCAATAGTTGGTAAAGTGACGAATATTTTCCTTTTTGGTAAAACCCCCAAGGTCAATAAACCACTGAGGAAGTGTAAAATGCCACAGAGTGGTGATGGGAGTGAGTTGATTGTCCCGTAATGATTGATAAACTTTGTGGTAGTGTTCCACAACTTGATAATCTATTTTCCCCGGTTCTGGCTCAATTTTTGCCCATTCCAAAGAAAAGCGATGAGCATTGTGGCCAAGCTCTCTGGCTAATTTGTGATCTTCAGCAAATAATTCATAATGATTGGAAGCTTGCCCGGATTCTCTTCCTGGCATTTTTTTTTGTTCGAATTGCCACCAGTCACTATGGATGTTGTTACCTTCTGTTTGATGCGCGGAAATTGAAGCGCCGAATAAAAATGGATGTATAGTTTTGTGCGTTATTGAATATCTTTTTCTTATTATAGCATGTTAATTGGAAAGAGGCGAGCCGTCTGTGTCGGCTCGCCGGAAGCTCTTCCCGGTAGTGAACGAGGCTAATCGTCCTACTTCCGATAGTCTCTGTAGTTGTCGCGATTGAGCAGACTCACCAGATTGTGGACCTCTTGATCATGCATGTCTTCAGGCAGCACTGCATTGTGCGCACTGTACTTCAACTCCACCAAAGTGACGCCCTTCCATTCACAGTAAGTGAAGCTATTGTGGTAGACCTCACCCCCCTGAATGGCAAGCTGAAATAGATTGGCGTCGACGATCTTGCAATCGCGGATGGTTGGTCGGATCAGTCGGCTGCCCACCATGGAGAAACTGTTCTTGGAGCTGGCACCAACCAGCTTGGCCTTCATCAGTGTCGACTGTTCCAGGTTGCAGTTTTTTTCGAAACTGCAAAGTGTGAAGTCGGTTTTCTCTCCGTGGCAGCCGCGAAAACGACAGTTGATCAGGTTGCAGCCTGCGAAGTTTGTGTGACTCAGTTTGCAGTTGTTGAAGACTACCTGAGCAAGTGCTCGCTGATGAAAGCTGGCTCCCTCGAAATTGCAGTTCAGGAAACACTTCCCGGCGAGCTTCTCGTTGAGAAAGTTGAAGTAGCGAAAATCGCCCCCTTCCACGATCTCGAACCGGTCCAGCTCCTGCAAACTCTCAATCGGGGTTTTCAGAAGCATCGCGGCATCTTTGGTCCGTACATCCCGCCAAAATCCGGCGGACAATTGTGCTATCGTTAGATCCATGTCAATTACCTCTTTCACATGCGTTGGGAAAGCATGCCAATTCTAATGGAATTGCATAATCTGTCAATTAGTTGTGTCGCAAGAAATGGGTGATTAAATCTTCTGTGGAAAGTTGTTCACTGTCAGTCAGTTTTTGAAAAATCCGATTAATTTGATAGCGGTTGTAGCCTAGGTTGATCAGTGCCAGAGTGGCTTCTTCCATTTGTTCGGTTGCTGCGGTTTCGGTATTTTGGAGAATGGCAATCTCTGTAGGGATTACTTTGTTTTGCAATTCCAAAATAATCCTTTCAGCGGTTTTTTTGCCTATCCCTGGAATTTTACTGAGGAAGGAGCTGTTTTTTTGTAGTATTGCGGTTTGAGTTTGATTTAAATCATGACTCAGTATTTCCATTGCCATCTTGGGGCCTACGCCATTTACCTCCAGGAGCAGCTTAAAAAAGTTTAATTCGATTAAGCTTTCGAAACCGTAAAGTGAAATTTCGTCTTCTCTGACTTTGGTGTAGATAAAGAATTCCTTATGAGAATTTTCAGCAATTTTTTCGAGTTTATTTTTGGGTAAAAAAACTTCATAACCGATTGCTCCTGTGGAAAGAATTATGGATTGTTGATTTTTATTGATGATAAGTCCTTTGAGATAAGCGATCATTATTTTTCGGATTTAAAATGTGAGAAAAAGCGATTTTTAAAAGTGCTGAAACTATTGGTTAAAATTGCTTGCCTGGCTTGTTTGGTCAATTCAATTAAAAAGTATAGATTATGCATGCTTAAAAGTCGAAGAGCTAGCATTTCGTTTTCTTGAAAAAGATGGCGAATATAACTTTTGGAATACTGTTTGATAGGGCTATTTACTTGCGTAGGATCCAATGGAGTGGGGTCATTTTTGTATTTATTATTGGTGATGTGTTGGCGACCATCTTGATCGTAAAAGCAGCCGTGACGGGCAATGCGTGTAGCGTGCACGCAATCGAACATATCAATACCTCTTTCAATACTTTCCAGTAAATCTTTGGGAGTACCCACGCCCATTAAATAATGTGGTTTATGGACTGGCAGATGAGGTTGAATGACGCTCAAAATTTCATACATGGTCTCGTTTTTTTCACCCACACTTAATCCGCCAATCGCCACTCCGTGGCAGGGCAAATTGCCTTGAAATTTGGTGGAAGCAATTCGTAAATCATGATGTATGGTTCCCTGAATAATAGGGAACAGAGCTTGTGGAGGTGGGGGATTGGCAGAATCTAATTTTTGCTTTTCTAATTCCTGATGCTTGATGAGGCTGCGTTCGGCCCAGGCATGCGTTCTGTCCAGGGCTTTTTGGGCATACTCTTTGCTGGAATCAACTGGAGCGCATTCGTCTAATTGCATGATGATGTCAGCGCCCAGTTTGGTCTCGATTTCCATTACTTTTTCCGGTGTCAAGAAGTGACTACTGCCATCTAAATGTGATTTGAATTTGACTCCATCATCAGAAATTTTGACATTGTTATTGCCCTTTTTATTACCTTCACCAAGTGAAAATACCTGAAATCCACCTGAATCAGTGAGCATTGGTTTTTGCCAATTTGTCCATTTAGCTAGGCCACCATGCTCGGCAATTAAATCTTCACCTGGTCGAAGCATGAGATGATAGGTGTTGGCTAAAATAATTTGTGCGCCCACGGCGTGTAAATCTTCAGGCGCAAGCCCTTTTACTGACCCAAGCGTGCCCACTGGCATAAAAACCGGTGTTTCGATCAGGCCGTGGGGCGTGTGTAGCAGACCGGCGCGCGCGCCGGTCTGCTGATCTTGAAATTGTAATTGAAATTCAAAAGCCACTGTCATTTTCTTATTCTTTTGCGTGTATCTTAGCAGAATTTTGTTTTTAAAAAAGCCTCTTTTTGAGAAGAGGCTTAGTTTGGAAAACTTTATTATTGGCAGCTTATTTTTTCTTAGCAGATTTCTTGGCAGCTTTAGCTGGTTTTTCTTCTGATGTTTCTGCAGCTGCTTTTGGTTGATTGGATTCCTGGGCTTTTTTGACTTTTTCCAGGTATTTAGCAACCTGATTACCTTTGGTAGCTGATTTTTGAGTACCAGTGTAAAAAGGATGTGAAGCAGAAGAGCTTTCTACCTTAATTACTTGGTATTCAATTCCATTGATGGTTTTGGTTTCTTTGGAAGAAAGTGTAGAAAAGGTTGGGAATTCGGCACCGCTGGTCAAATCAATAAAGACTACGGGATTATTTTTTGGATGAATTTTAGCTTTCATAAACTTGGATTAGGTCCTTAAAAAGGTGAGTGAATTATATTGATAAAGGTAATTACTGGCAAGTAAATTTATTTTCTGCTGTTTTGCTTATTCTGAAGCCACTTCTTCGGCTTCTTCTAATAATGCTTCTTGATTTTCATCGGCTTTTTCTGGCGCAGTTACATCAATTTTACGTTCTGGAATAATCGAAGTGGAAGCAACTTTGTCATCATCATTCAATCTCATCAAATAAACACCAGAAGTGGTTCTACCTTGAGAAGGAATGTTTTTGAGGTTAAGGCGAATTACCTGACCTTGTTTAGAAATCATAATCAAATCATCATTTTGATTATCTTCGATTACTTTGGCACCGACTATTTTCCCGGTTTTTGTGTTCAAATTCGCTGCTTTAACTCCTGTACCACCTCTGCTTTGCAGTCGGTATTCTTCAACAGAACTGCTTTTACCGGTTCCATTTTCCATAATTACCAAAACCTCTGCTTGAGAGGGGTTTTTGATGACATCCATATCAATGACTGTGTCTTGTGGTTTTAGATGGATTCCACGTACGCCCATCGAGGCTCTACCGGTAGCGGAAACATCACTTTCATTGAAACGGATAGATTTTCCTTCTCTGGTAACAATGATTACTTCATTCTGATCGTTGATTTGTCGGACCCAGTTCAGATGGTCTCCATCTCTTAATTTAATGGCGATAAGGCCTGATTTGCGTACATTTTTGTATTCTTCTGTGGGGGTTTTCTTGACTGTACCTCTGGTTGTACACATTAATAAATGCTTAGCTGTCATCTTTTCCTCGGTTGGTAGAATGGCCGTTACTATTTCATCTTCCATTAATTGTAAGAAGTTTACTACCGGCGTCCCTTTGGCGGTTCTGGAAGATAGAGCGATTTCGTAAACTGGTAAGCGGAAAACGCGGCCCAAATTGGTAAAATAAAGTAGCTCATCATGATTGTTGGCTTGTACCAGCAGTCGAACTTCATCTTCTTCTTTGGTGGTTGCGCCCACAATGCCTTTGCCACCACGATTTTGGGATTGGAAAGTGTTGGTTGGTACACGTTTGATGTAATTCTCACGAGTCATCATGACAATCATGGCTTCGTTGGGGATGGTGTCTTTGCTGGAAAATTTGCCAACAGCGTTAGGATTAATTTCGGTTTTGCGTTCATCGCTGTACTTGGTCAAAACCTCCTGCATTTCTTCTTCCACAATGACTGTGATTTTTTCAGGATCGGCCAAAATGCCTTCCAAATGAGCTATTAAAGCTAATTTTTCGGCTAATTCATCTTCTATTTTCTTTCTTTCCAGGCCGGCTAAGGTTTGAAGCCTCATTTCCAAAATAGCTTTGGCTTGCAGATCTGAAAGTTTAAAGTTTTTCATCAATTGCTCATGAGCAATTTCTTTGGTTTCAGAAGAGCGAATAGTTCGAATAATTTCATCAATGTGATCAAGAGCGATTTTCAAACCTTCCAAGATATGTGCTCTTTCTTTGGCTATTTTAAGATCAAATTGGGTACGGCGGAAAATAACAGTACGGCGATGTTGAATGAAATATTCTAATATTTGTTTCAAATCCAACAATTTTGGCTGAATTCCATCCACCAAGGCAATCATATTGAAATTAAAAGTCACCTGCATTTGGGTGAGTTTGTAGAGTTGATTGAGTAGTTTTTTGGGATAGGCTTCTTTTTTGAGCTCAATCACAATTCTAATGTCTTTTTTGGACTCATCACGAATATCGCTAATACCAACGATTTTTTTATCACGGACCAGCTCGGCAATTTTGGTAATTAAATCCGCTTTGTTAACTTGATAGGGAATTTCTGTAACAATGATCTGGAATTTTCCTCCTTTACGTTCTTCAATATCGGCTTTGGCTCTAATCACAACGCCACCTCGGCCGGTGGAATAGGCGGTTTTGATCGCTTCATAATCGTAAATTGTTCCTCCAGTTGGGAAGTCCGGACCTTTAACAAACTGCATTAACTCCTCCAAAGTTGCTTCCGGATGACGAATTAAATGCAATATTCCTTTAGTAACTTCGCTTAAATTGTGAGGAGGAATGGAAGTGGCCATACCCACGGCAATACCTGTGGAGCCGTTTAACAGAAGATTAGGTATTTTAGTTGGCAAAACTTTAGGCTCTTTGGTGGAAGCATCGTAATTGTCTTCCCAATCAACAGTTTCCTTATCAATATCAGCCAGCATTTCATCGGAAATTTTGGCGAGTTTGGCTTCTGTATAACGCATGGCAGCAGCTGAGTCGCCATCTACTGAACCAAAGTTACCTTGACCGTTCACCAATGTATAACGCATGGCAAAGTCTTGTGCCATACGTACCATCGCCATGTAAACGGGATTATCGCCATGTGGATGATATTTACCCAGTACTTCACCCACTACTTTAGCGGATTTTTTGTAACTGGCATTGGATCTGAGTCCAATTTCGTCCATTGCATAGAGAATTCTACGATTAACCGGTTTCAAACCGTCGCGTACATCGGGTAAGGCGCGAGAAACGATTACGCTCATGGCGTAATTCAAGTAAGCCGACTCCATTTCACGTGAAATGTTGCGGAGTGTGAAATCTTGGAAAAGTTTGTTTTCACCTGAATTGGCAGGGTTTTCTGCTGGTGAGTTTTGATTGTTTTCTGGTGACATTCAAAAACGCTTAAATTTTGTTCCAGGGGATATTAACACAATTGGTGTAAGTGTGCGTAAATTAAACTTGAGTTATATCTGAAATATGTTGCGGCTAAACTTATTGTAAAAGAGCGGTTTTTCTGCTATAATTAACAGAAATATAAAAACAAAGTTGGCATGAGTGAGGAAAACAAACTTGGCAATCAAGCTGGTCAAAGTAATAGTTCTGGAGCGAATGCGGCTTCGGCGAATGATCCATTGGCTGGTTTGAAACAATTGGCAGCGCACGAAGAGCAAGTACAATTTGACGAGACTGGTAAGACGCAAGTGATTATCAATTCTGATCAACGGAAAGAACAGGAGGCGATTGAGGGTTTGGTCTTTGAAGGCGCGGACGGTGCTAAATTTGAGCAAAAAACTCAGACTGAAAAAGAATCACCGGTTTCAACGCCGTTACCAGTGGCGGCAGCTGTAGAAGATACGGTGCCAAAAACAGCAGAAAAACCCTCTTGGTTGGATAATTTGAAAAATTTAACCGCATTACCCAAGCCGCCTTCAGACGCAACCGCCGAAAGTCCTGCCGCAGCAGCTCATTCTGCCGCTGATGCCGAAAAATCCAAACAGCCTGCAGCAGATTTATTGACTTCGGCCAAAACTTTATTAGCAAAAGGTAAGGAGGAAATTGCGAAAGGTAAACTGGCGGGTATTGAGGAAGCATCCAGAACTTTGGATGATGTCGGAAAAACCCAGGCTCAAATTTCTGCCAAAAATACTCCTGAAGGACAAAGCAAGGCGGCTCAGGAATTACAGGAAAGGCAAAAACTGATCGAATCTGAGAGAATTTTTCAAGAAGGAATGGCTTCTATCAGAGATTTGATTGCTCCATCGGCAATGCAAATTGAATATGATCACTTGAAAGTAGAGGGAATGTATACCCGTACATTTATGGTCTATGCCTATCCGCGTTATATGGATACCAATTGGCTTTCTCCAGTGGTTAATTTTGACGCTACGATGGATATAGCGCAATTCATCTATCCCATCGACTCTTCCAAAATCATGCGCATTTTGACCAGAAAAGTAACGCAAATGCAGGCTTCTGTATCTATGAATAGAGAAAAAGGCTTAATACGCGATCCAGCATTGGAAACTGCCTTGGAAGATGCGGAACAATTACGAACAGAAATTCAACGTGGACAGGAGAAGTTTTTTCAGTTTGCCATGTATTTTACGATTTATGCTGATGAATTAAAGAAAATTGAGCAAACTTCCAAACAGTTAGAGTCGATTTTAGGTGCTAAATTGGTACTGACTAAGCGGGCAGACATGAGAATGGAGCACGGCTTGAACTCTACTTTACCCATGGGTTTGGATGAATTGGAAGTAATGAGAAATATGAATACCGGTCCTTTATCAACTACCTTTCCTTTCAGTTCTTCAGATTTAACTTCCAATGAGGGTGTTCTGTACGGCTTAAATCGTCATAATGACAGCTTGATTATCTTTGACCGTTTTTCTCTGCCAAATGCTAATTCTGTCGTATTTGCTACCTCCGGAGCAGGTAAGTCATACACTGTTAAATTGGAGGTATTGCGTTATTTAATGTTGGGTGTTGATGTGATTGTAATTGACCCTGAAAACGAGTATGAATCTTTGGCAAGAACGGTTGGTGGATCGTATTTAAGAGTATCTTTGACCTCTGATCGCCGAATTAATCCTTTTGACTTGCCGGCAGCCCTCAAGGATGAGGAATTGCAGCCTGGTGATTTATTGCGTTCCAACATTATTACTTTACATGGTTTATTGAAAATTATGTTGGGTGGCATGACAGCGTATGAAGAAGGTTTGATGGATAAGGCTTTAATTGATGTTTATGCCTTGAAAGGTATTACTATGGATTTGATTGATCCTTCTAATTTACCTGTGCCGACCATGGAGGATTTGCACGCTTTAGTGGTGAATATGGAGGGCGGTCAGGATTTGGCTCAAAGATTGGAAAAATATACCAAAGGTACATATTCAGGAATTTTCAACAAACCAACCAATGTGGATTTACAAAGTGGTCTAATGGTTTTTTCCATACGAGATTTAGAAGACTCTTTGCGGCCAATCGCGATGCACATCATCTTGAATTACATTTGGAATAAAGTGCGTTCTTCGCTGAAAAAGCGTTTAATGATTGTGGATGAGGCCTGGACAATGATGCAGCATGAGGATTCTGCCAAGTTTATGTTCGGTTTAGTGAAGAGAGCGCGTAAGTACTATTTGGGCATTACAACCATTACACAGGATGTCGAAGATTTCATGAAAAGTGCTTATGGAAAGCCAATTGTTACTAATTCCTCGATGCAATTGTTGCTCAAACAATCGCCCGCTTCCATGAATATTTTGCAGAAAGTTTTTAATCTGACAGAAGGAGAGAAATACTTATTATTAAATAGTGGTGTGGGGCAAGGTTTATTTTTTGCGGGTTTAAAGCATGTGGCTATTCAAGTAATCGCTTCATATATGGAAGACAAAATCATTACGACCAATCCTGAAGAGATTTTGCGTGGTTTGGAAAATGCAGCCGGAACAGGTGAAAATTATGAGTAATTTACTTCAAGTAATTGATGGCAGCCTGTAATTGAGCATCTTGAATTGATGGTTGATCGCTGTTTTTGACTTCCAGATCAGGTGCTAGACCTGTTTTGTTGAGACTGTTCTTCTTGGGGGTCAGCCACTTGGCGATGGTTAATTTGAGAGTGGAATTATCCTCGAAAGTGTCTATTTGCTGAATGGTACCTTTTCCGTAAGTGGTGGTGCCAACTAAATAAGCTACGTCATGCTCTTGTAAAGCTCCGGCCATAATCTCAGCTGCTGAGGCGCTGCCTTCATTGATCAAAACTACAATATCGTATTTTGCCAAATCACCAGGACCTTGGGAGTAATACGGTTTTAGACGATTTTTGCTGTCTGAAGTGTAGAATATTACCTTATTCTCAGGTAAAAACCGATTTAATATTTCTTGGGTGGTGGTCAAGTATCCGCCTGGATCATTACGTAAATCAATAATCATTTTTTGATATTTTTGATATTCCAACTTTTCTAAGGTGTCAGCAAACTCTTGAGTGGAATTCTCTGAAAATTCCGTGATTTGCAAATAGATAATTTGATTTTCTAAAATTCTTCCACTGACCGAATCCAGATTAATTTTTTGTCTGATCAGTGTGAAATTGAGAATTTGACTATTGCGAAGCAGGCGTAATTTGACTGTGCTTCCAGCTTTGCCTTTCAGTAATTTGCTCACTTCTTCCACGGTTTTCCCTTTAATTTCCAGGCCATCAATCGAAATGATTTGGTCGCCAGATTTAATGCCTGCTAAGCTGGCTGGAGAGCCTGTAATGGTGGTTTGAATAAGGAACTGGTCACCCTCTTGATTGATGATAGCGCCAATGCCTTCATAATCTACGGGAACATAGATAAACTCTTCGCCATCATTATTGGGTTGATGAAAATTGGAGTAAGAATCACCGAGTTTTCTGACCATACCTTCAATTGCACCATAAACCAATTGTTCTTCATCAATTTCTTCTTGGAATAAATAACTGTCGTGGATTTTGGACCAGGCACTCAGCATGATTCCGAATTTGGGGTTGGTTAAGAGAGTTTCTGTGTGTTCGTCAGTATTGTCTAATTCGATGGTAGGAATATTCTCATCAGTACTGGATGGGGTACTTCTATTGGCTTGTTTCAGACGGTAAAGAAGTTCTGCTGCATCAGCGCGAGTAAGGGGTTTGGCTGGAAAGAATTGATTAGGAGATGCGTTGAAATAGATCCCGGCCAGTTTAGCTGCCAGAAAGAGGCTACTGTAGGGGCGGTTTGGACGAATATCATTGTACAAATCAATCTGTTTGGGATTGCTTAGCGGCGCTGGAATGCCAAAAATGGTTAGGCCGCTGAATAGTGCTTCTTGCCGATTAATGATTGCATCTGGTTCGAATTTACTGTTGTTGCCGGTGTTTTGATAAATTCTGATTTCCAGTGCTTTTTTGACAAAAGGTGCAAACCAGCTGTTTTCTGGTACATCGCTGTAACCAGTAAAGTTGTTCAGTGTTTTGGGAGGTGTGTAATCGGCGTATGTAAAGGCTGCCTTCAAAAAAGCTGCTCGGTTGACGGGTTCTTGTGGTCGAAAATTATTTTTTTCGTCCAAGGTGAAAGCCTTTTTATTGATAGCTTCCTCAATAAATTGATATTGTGCATTGCTTGTCGATAAATCGTTGATATTCAAAGCAAAAGTACTGGTTGGCAAGACGAGTAGTCCAATAACAATAAAGCGCTGTAATAGTTGCATAACGGCAAAATGTTTAAAAATCTCCTGTCCAGCATACTCCACTTCCTAAGCTTAAGCCAAATTTTCTCCCTTTTTAAATTGACTAAATGGCTCAGAAAAGCTATAATTGAAGGATTTATTGAAATTAAAAAAGTAAATGAAAATGTTTCTGAAACAGTTAGTGGCGGTTTTGCTTGGTGGAGCTGTGTTTTTGGGGAGTTTTTATTATGAACAAACTTTTTCTTTGGCCGAGACAATTGGCAGAGAAAATGCCATCAAAGTCGGCAATGGTACAGTGCAGGTAAATAGAGCCGGCAAGGCTGTGGAGTTGTCTACGGGAGCAAGTTTGGAGCAAGGTGATGTGATCCGGGTAGGAGAAAATGCGCAAGCCACTTTAACCATTCCGGGAGATGGTGTGATTCGTTTGAATGCTAATTCGGAGTTATTGATAACTGCTTTGGATGTACAACAAGGGGAATATGTTTTTAAATTCCAAAATGGAGAATTTTGGTTGAATACTCGATTTTCAAATGTGGGAGTGAATGTGATGGTGGAAGGGGCAGTGGTTGATCCGGATCAGTCTGTTTCCTATTGGCAAGTTTCAGCGGAAAAATCGGTGATTTCTACTTTTAGTGGTTTTGTGATTTTGAGCTTGGTAGG
>CAZJJZ010000024.1:0-1021 GCA_964546505.1 uncultured Candidatus Peribacteria bacterium | reverse complement strand
GCCCAATGGTTTGATAGAGAAGAATCCAGCAAATATTTTGAATCAATTATTGGTACCGCAAGGTAGACAAGCGACGGTTTTTGCTAATAAAATTGCTGAAAATGCAGAGGTGATCAGTAAATTGCTGTTTTCTAAACTGATCAAAGAACTACAATATAGTGTATTTGATCGTGATGAGGCTAATTTTGACAGCTGGTTACTGCAAAATTTATCAGCTGATGACTCATTGGCCGTGACTGTCAAAAATGAGCGTCTGCAGAAAATCCGCCAAAGAGGTTTGAAATATACTTCTTTAGAAGCCTGGGATTATCAAAGTGGTCAAATTTGGAAAACTTTGGCTAATGCCCTAACTTTTTCCAAAGACAAAATTGGTGAAAGAGATTTAAATGCGCTTTACGATTTACTTTATGATAGTGAGTATTGGTTTGATTCAGGGAAAAGCCAGGAAGCCAAAGCGCGTTTAAATGAGTTTAGTACTTTGGCCAATCAATTAATCGGTCAATACGGCGGTAAATTGAAGGACGTTTATAATCAAAGGATTATTAGTGAATATGAATATTTGGCTTTTTTGACTCCTGATGATCCATTATTTGAGGCAAAACCGGTTTTGGGAGCATTATATCGTCAAGGCTTTGCCGGCACCGAGTCTGAAATCGATTTGAAATTTGATTTTTTGAAGGAGAATTTAGATATACTCAATCATTACGCGGAAAATAACAATACTGTACGTTTGAAAAACGCCTTCGCTGATTATCAGAAGCTATTTACCGAACTACAAAATCTGGGTGGTGAAAGATTAAAAAATTATTTGATCGCAATTCAAAGACAAAATCAGCTGATGGACAATTTATTTATTCAGTATCCGCAATTTTATCGGCAGGATTATTTCGTGCAGAAATTAATTATGGAAAATACCTATTTGGGCTTAATGTCTGAAGGTGAGGATAAATATGAGGAAATTCAAACTATGATCAGCCAGAGAATTGATTTTATGAAGAAGTTGCAACAGTTTTTCTTGGCC
>CAZJJZ010000023.1:2152-23708 GCA_964546505.1 uncultured Candidatus Peribacteria bacterium | reverse complement strand
AAATGGCTTAGAATTAAGTCAAACCATTGCTATGGGAGATGGTGCTAATGATTTACCAATGATTAAAACAGCTGGTATTGGTATCGCTTTTTTTACTCATCCCATTTAGTAACTTTGTCTTCACCCAAAAAAGAATTAATTTCAAAACTGAAATCAGTACTTTAATCGTCTTTTGTTTAGGTGCATTGGCAATGATTACGCCCATCATTGTACCGATAGTCATTGCGGTCACCACCACCCTAATACTCTCCATCAAAGAATATTTGCATCAAGCCGCTTCCAAAATTTCTTCCAATGAAATAATCGATGCCATCAAATTTTTGGTGATTTCTTTTGTCATTCTTCCCTTTCTGCCAAATGTCTCTTATGACAGCACGGTTATCGATTTTATCTCTCTCTATACCAATCTACCAGAAAAAGCTTCGCAATTAACCATCCTCAATCCCTATAATATCTGGTTAATCGTGGTAATAGTGTCGGCGATCAGTTTTCTGGGGTATATTCTCATCCGCTTCCTGGGAAATAAAAAAGGGATTGCTTTAACCGGCTTTATCGGTGGCTTTTATTCCAGCACACTCACTTCGCTTACTTTAGCCAATCAGAGCAAGGAAAACATCTTAGTTACCAAACCCTATGTAGCTGGTATAGTACTGGCCTGCGCCTCCAGTTTTTTTAAACTTTTCATCCTGATTCAAGCTTTAAATAAAGATCTGTTTCAAAGACTGTTCATACCCATGAACGTGCTGACTTTATACTTATTGGCTGCAGGTTTTGTAGTCATTTTTACAGACAAAAAAAATGCCGATAATAATGCTGAAATTCAAGATTTAACCAAGACTCTAGAATCCCCCTTCAAACTCACAACGGCAATTAAATTCGCCATTATCCTGACTCTTACTTTCGTTGTAGCTAATGTGGTTTTGGCTTACGCTAATCTGAGCTGGTACTATGTCTTAGCAGGTTTAATGGCCTTTTTTGCAGTAGACGACCCGATTATCGTTTCTACAAGCCAAATTGCTGGAACAGCCATGACATTGGATTTAGCCAAAAATATTATTCTCGGAGTGATCTTGCTCAACATGATTCAGAAAGTTTTTACAGTGATAGTCTTTGGAAATAGAAGACTTGTTTGGCAAATGGCAATTATTTTTGGTGGATTGATACTTGTCACCATTCCGGCCATGCTATATCTTTAGCACAATTTGTTAAAGAAATGTTATGGGGCTATTCATCCCCAAAAAGCGCAAACCTAAAAAAGAAAAACCCACCGTCAAGCCCAAAAAAGGCTGGCAGTTTTTCCGAACAGCAGCTTGATTAGCACCACCAGCACGCCCTACCATCAACGCACGCCACTTGAAGGTTTCAAGAAAAACCACAAATTAAAAAAACAGAATTTACAAAAAAGCCTGCAACCGCCGGCCAGAATCAGCAGAACGAAACCCAATAAACTAGGCCGACTGCTATTCCTCCTCACTAGCCTAATCTGTGTAATTGTAACGGTTTATTTGGTCTTTTTTTCAGGAATATTCTTGATTCAACAATACGAAGTTCAAGAGGACGGCACAGTAATCACCACTAACTTAGCTCTCAATGATTTGTTAAACCAAGAATTAAGGGATCAAAATCTCTTATTCATCAACCAAAAAGCCTTGATCGAAAAAATCAAAGCGATAGCACCGATCTATGGCCAAATCAGCCTCTCACGACAATTTCCCAATAGCTTAATTGTCAAAGTCGAAAAACTTCCCCAAATTGCCAATATCACGGCCATCATCAGCGGTTCAGACGGCATTCGCACCACCAAAAAATACTTAATCAATACAGAGGGAATCATTACTCAAGAAAATGACGAAAATCCGGATTTACCCTACATCGTGATTGAAAACAATCAAGCTTTTGAATTGGGCAGCAGACCTATCAAAGCTGCCGCTCTGGATTATATCCTCAAAACTATCAATCTATTTGAAGAAAAATTTGGCTTAAGAATAGTGGAAGCCATTTACCTCAAAACTGCGAGGGAAATCCGCTTACGCACAGAAAATGGCATCTCCATCTGGTTTGACATGAATTACAGCGAACAGAGCAATAACATGATCCAGCAAATTGACAAGCTAAAAAGAGCTTTACCAAAACTGGATATTTACAAAAATCCACCAGAATATATAGACTTACGCATAGCTGGAACGGATGCAGAAAAAGTGATTTTTAAACCTCGTTAACATGATTTGGGCATTCTTGGGTATCTTTATCGGGTTACTGGTTGGCTTCAGTTTGAATGTCAGTATCCCTGTCGAATTAACCAAATATTCGGCGGTAATCATTATGGGTATTTTAGATGCTCTTTTTGGCGCGGTACGGGCGGAGGCCACTCATGACAAATTTGACGCCTTAATTTTCATTACCGGTTTAGGCTTTAACATCCTGTTATCAATCTTTATCACCATTTTGGGTGATAAACTGGGTTTGGATTTGTATCTGGCGGCTGCCTTTGTATTCACCTTTAGAATCATCACCAACATTGGAATTACTCGCCGCTATATGATAGAAAACTGGGTGCTCAAAAAGAAAAAAGAATAATCTGGTGAAAAACCAGACATTTCAGGAAGACTGGATTGTGATAATCCGCTTTTTTTGCTATAATAAGTCAGAGAAATAAAAATAAACTAATTAACATGTCTCAATCCTCAAAAATCGCCCTACTTAAAGAAATACTGGAAAGTGCTGAATCATCAATTCGTTCAGCCAAGCAATTATTAATGGAAATTGTGGGCAAAGACAGTTTGCCCAGCGCCACCAAATTGACTGACAAAGTTGTCAGCGGCAGCAAGAAAACTTCTGAAGGCCATATCATCGAAGGTGTTTTTGATGGTCAAAACATGATGGGTCCAGACAAAAAAATGTATTCCGTACCAGCAAATTACGCGTCCAAATCTAAACTGGTTCCTGGCGATGTCTTGAAATTAACCATTTCAGACGACGGCAGTTTCATCTACAAACAAATCGGTCCCATCGAAAGACGCAAAATTGTCGGCACTCTCACTTATGACGATGGTCAATATCGAGTTATTGCCAGCGGAAAATCTTACAAAGTATTACTTGCTTCAGTTACTTATTTCAAAGCTGAAATCGGAGATCGCGTCACTATTATCGTACCCGAACATGAAGATACTGAATGGGCGGCCATAGAAAATGTCTTACCCAAATTAGACGACGAAACCCTGGATGAAGGAGTAGACCTCTAATTCAAAAAAACAAAAAACAATCAGGCAAAATAAAAAACAAAAATTATGGCTCAATTAGACAAAATTTTCCGTACCGCAGTCCAATACAAAGCTTCTGACATCTACATTTCTACCGGCTGCAAACCCGTTTTACGGATCAATGGAGAATTGGTACAAATCGAAGAACACCCCATTTTAAACAAAAAAACCGCTGAGGAGTATCTTTTGGAAATTCTGACACCCGAGCAAAAAGAAATTTTCGCCAAAACATTGGATTATGATTTTTCTTTGGATGTACCAGGCATTTCCCGTTTCAGAGTAAATATCTTTGTCCAGAGAAAAGGTATTGGCGCTACCTTCCGTGTCATTCCCGAACAGGTGTTGACTTTGGACGAGTTAGGTCTGCCCGATCAAGTGCGTAATATTTGTAATTTCCCCAATGGTTTGGTGTTGGTGACCGGACCAACCGGATCCGGTAAATCCACCACCTTGGCCGCGATGATCAATGAAATCAATGACAATGAAGCTCTTCATATCATTACCATTGAAGATCCAATTGAATATATTCATGAGAATAAGAAATCTTATTTTGAACAAAGAGAAGTTGGCACTCATACACAAAGCTTTTCCAAAGCTTTACGTTCTGCCCTGCGTGAAGATCCGGACGTCATTCTAGTGGGTGAAATGCGTGACTTGGAAACAATTGCTTTAGCTTTAACTGCTGCGGAAACCGGACATTTAGTTTTTGCCACTTTGCATACCAATGGCGCAGCCAAATCCATCGACCGTATTATTGATGCTTTTCCAACCAGTCAACAAAATCAAATTCGTATGCAGCTTTCAGAAAGCTTGCGAGCAGTAATTTGGCAGACTTTACTACGCACCAAAGAAGGCAATGGACGCGTGGCCGGTTTGGAAATTATGCTCAACAACAATGCTGTGGCCAATATGATTCGTAAAAACAAGACTCATCAGCTCAATTCTGCTATTGAAACCGGCTCCAAAGAAGGCATGCAAACCATGAAAAAATCCATTACTGATCTCTTGGAGGCCGGAATTATCGATGAAGAAACCGCCCTGTCCAATATTCCTGCAGAATTTGACACTAATCAAACCTAATCTTTATGACCACTGCCAAAAACAGCGTGGAACAAATTTTCTGGTTCTGGTGGAAAAAAATTCTGGCCATGACAATTTTGGCTTGTGTTTTGGTACCAGTGGTAGCGGGGGCGCAGGATACTATTATTTTGAAGAAAACTCCAGAACCCGATAATGCCGCTAGCAATGCTGCCGCAAATGAAGCAGCAGGTGAAGCAGCGGGTAAAGCAGCAAATAAATCCTCAGATTACACCTCACAAAACACAACAAGAAGCTTAACTGAAGAAGAAAACACAGGTAAAGCCTTTAATCTAGGAAGTTTACAAGTAAAAGGTGATACCGCTATTTCTGAAGGAGTGCAAAATCAAAGCTACCGAAACAGTACCAACCCCGCCGCCAATTTCATCATCAAAATCATCAATTTTATTGCCTATACCATTGGTTCTTTGGCTTTACTGGGGATTGTAGTGGGAGGTTTTATGATGATTGCTTCTGCAGGAAATACTGAACAAATCAATAAAGGTAAAGAATTTATCAAATATTCAATATTTGGCATAGTGATCACCTTTACTGCGTTTTTCATAGTTGCATTTGTCCAAAACCTATTCTTTGAAACTTTCAACTGATGAATAGCAAAATTGTAAAATTAGTGGCTTTAATAACTTTGAGTGCTTTGCTTAATATTAATTTGGCTTTGGCGCAGGAGATCGGAAAGCCGAGTGATGCTTCTCCAACCACAACAAACAGTAATGGCATTCAATGTCCTGATTTGAACAATTTGGATTATGTGGCAACAAATGAAAAATGTGCCCTGGCTGATAGTGCTTTGAGAAAATGTCTGATTGAAAATAACAATAAAACTGATCAATGTAAAGACGCAACAACAGCAAAAAATAAACAATGTAAAGACATTAGAACAACAACAGAGTTAAAAGATATAGTGGTAATTACAGAGGAACCTATAGCGGTTAGCAATAAAACATCAATCAAAAACTGCGCCAGAAAAACAGTCTGTACCACAACCAAGACCACAGTAGATGGCAAACCTTCAACTTCTTTCCGTAATTGTTATAGTGAATATGTAGAGGTAGATCAATGTACTGCATCAGATGGCCAATCCAACGACTCCACCGTTACCACCTGCGAATACGTCCAAGTTTTCACTGCGCCAAGTGGCACTAACCTCCTATATGTTTACATCGGAGCTTTGTATCAATACGCCGCCGGCCTAGGTGGCATCCTGGCGGTTCTCCTGATGATCATCGGCGGCATTCAAGTGGCTTCTGCCGGCGGCGACGCCAATAAAATGGCCAAAGCCAAAGAATTAATTACCAAATCTCTGACGGGTTTAATCGTGCTGTTTCTTTCCGCAGTCATTCTCTACACCATCAATCCTAACTTTTTTACCTGGTAAAATGCTCAAAAAAATTCTCACATTCGGATTAATCAGCTTGCTGCTTTTGGGCAATTTTTCTTTTGCAATCGCAGTAGACCCACCTGCATCCGCCAAAGATTCCACACCTCGCGTTGTACAACCACCCATTATACCACCCGGTGCCAATACCAAAGACGCTCAGATCGCCATCCCAACCGCAGAAAATGCCGGAAATGCCTTACAAGAACAAATTTTACCAAGTATCGCCTCACTAGTTATTGGCATCACCTCTTCGCTTTCATTGCTGTTTGTGATTTTTGGAGGATTACAAATGATCACTGCACAAGGCGAAGAAGAAAAATTTAAAAAAGGTAAAAAAACAATTACTTTCGCCCTGATTGGACTATTACTTTCACTACTTTCTTATGGCATAGTGGCCATTATTTCCGCTTTACCCAACAATATTAAATGAAACAGCTTTTGCAAAAATTAAAGGCGTCTATTTTTTTCGCCATCACCATCCTTGGCCTCATTTCTTTTGTCCAAATTCCACAGATCGCAATGGCCGACACGACCAAACCCAATGCTGATGACTATCTCCGTGGATTTCAATATACAGTCGGTGAGGGTAAAGAAGCAAAACCCCTAACCGGCTCCAAATTAGCGGCTGTACAAGCCCTACCACAAACATCCTGGGCTGTCTCCATCGCCGCCATCATCAAAATCATCCTCAATATCACCGGCGCCATCACTTTGGGTATTCTCACTTACGGCGGCTACTTAATGGCCACCGCCCGGGGCGACACCAAAATGGTTGACAAAGGCAAAAGCACACTCACCTTTGCGATTATCGGACTTGTGGTAATTGCGGCTTCATACGCCATTGTTTTGGGAGTTTCCGAATTGCAGGTCTTTAATCCGGGAACAGGAGTGGTGCAGACTGGGCCAAGTGGACAAGCTGCTGTTCCAGCTAGTGGTAATAAAACAGAAGGCGGTAATCCTTCTACAGCACCTCAAACAGAATCATGAAAAAAAACAACTTTATAAAATCCATTTTTCTCACCCTCGCACTATTCGGCAGTTTCAACTTTGCTTTTGCCCAGGTAACTTTGAAGGATGATTTGAAGCCAACTTATGCACCTGGCACCATTGTCAAAAAATCTGAAGACAGCAATCGCGCTCCTGCGACTTACGGCAATTTCGTTTTACAAATACTGGCCGGAGGCCTAATTTATGTGGCTGCTCCGGTAGCGGTAATTGTTCTGGCAGTTGCCGGTTTATTTTATGTCACCAGTGCCAGTAATCCCAAAAACGCCGACAAAGCCAAAGAAGCGGTTAAATGGGCTATCATTGGCCTATTAGTAATTATTTTTTCCTGGGTCATTGTCCGCGGAATCATCGAACAAACCCTTAAACTCAATGAATCCGGTAATTCTAACACCAAGATAGAAGAACAAAACACACAAAATACAACAAGTACAAACACAGAAGGTGGTAAACCATCAACCCCAAAACAAGAGTAAACTACACTACACCTCTAACCTAGGGAACAAAATAGCCAAATCCTCCTTTAACTCAATTTCCACCAATTCACCGAATTTCTGTCTACCCAGCCAATTATGTGCTGCCGCTTCCGCATAAAACACCCGCAAAATCGCTTCCGCCTTGTCTGGTAAAACCGGCAATAACATTAAGGCCAGGTGGCGTATCACTTCCAATAAATTATAAATCACTTTTTGCAATTTAACCGTGTCCTCTTTAGCTAGCACCCAGGGTTTTTCGTCCTCCACATATTTATTGGCCTCTCTTGCTAGATCCAAAACCTGTTCTAAAGCTTTTTTGAAATCAAAATTACTCACAGACTGATGATACTGTTGCCAGATTCTACTTACCAAATCTTGCCAACGCGCATCTACTTCCAATTTTTCCACTTTACCGGAAAAATATTTTTTGCTCATCGCCAGCACCCTACTCACCAAATTTCCAATTGTATTGGCCATATCCTCGCTATACACAATGCCAAAACGCGCCGCACTAAAATCCCCATCATCCAAAGTGGGAATTTCTCGCAATAAAAAAAATCGCAAAGCTTCATAACCATATTTTTCAATATAATCAAAAGGATTAACCACATTCCCCAGTGATTTACTCATCTTTTGACCATCAGAGGTAATAAAACCATGCACCATAATATTTTTGGGTAAAGCATAGTTGGCAGAAAGCAGCATTCCCACCCATACCAAAGCATGAAAGCGCAAAATATCTTTACCGATGGCATGGACATCAGCCGGCCAAAACTTTTCCTGATCAATCACAGAAAGATAATTGGGCAGGGCATCGCACCACACATACATCAATTGATTTTCGTCTCCGGGAACAGGAATTCCCCATTTATAAGCCTCCTTACTACGTGAAAAACTAACATCTTCCACTCCTTCTTTCATCAAATTCAGTAATTCATTTTTTTTACTTTCCGGCCAAATTTTCACCTCATCTTTTTCAATCAAATCCTGAATTTTCTGGGCATATCTGGAAAGACGAAAAAAATAATTTTCCTCTTCCACCACCTTGGGTACTGTTTGATGAATTGGACATTTGCCATCCACCAGCTCCTTTTCCGGCAAAAATCTTTCACAGCCCACACAATACAGCCCTTGATATTTGGACTTGTATATGTCACCTGCCGCAGCCAATTTTTGCCACAATTCCTGCACAAAATGAATATGTCTCTCCTGAGTGGTGCGCACAAAATCATCATTGGTAGCTTTCATTTCTTGTGCCAAACGGGCAAATTCAGCCGAATATTTATCGGTCAATTTCTGTGCCGAAATCCCTTCTTTTTCCGCCACTTCAGCGATTTTTACACCATGTTCATCGGTTCCGGTAAGGAAATAAGTTTCATTACCATGCAAACGATGATAACGCGCCAAAAAATCACAATGCACCAATTCCATCGCAAAGCCCACATGAGGCTTGGAATTCACATAAGGAATCGAAGTGGTGATATAAAATTTGCCCGAATGCTGACTTTTCATATAAAAAGCTGAAGTAACATGTTTGTAAAGCCACTTCAGCTTAAGAAAAGCCAGTCAGGAAGTCAAATGTAAACTATTTTAGATTTGCCATTAATTCTTTGACAACACTACTGCGCTTGGATTGTGCCGTTTTAGTAATATCGTCTAAATTAAATTTCTCTGCGCGTGAAAAAGTTTCATATGATAAGTTTTGTCCTTCCGCGATAGACACTTTTGTTTTGTTCGCACTATCTTTGAAAATTTTCAAACACATATATTCAAATGGCGCACCACCACTTTTCCCCTGTCCCACTTTCAAATTAATAATTAATTGATCACGCAAGTTTTGGTACTCCACATTTGCAAAGGTTGCAGAATAAAAATCAGTTATTTGTTTTTTCCCATCTTTTTGACTTATTTCAAACAACAGCTGTGATGCTTGCAGTGCTAATGAGTTTTCATTTTGATCAAAAGGATGATTTTCTAAATAGTCTTTCACAGATTTACCATTCAACTCAGCATCTGCAGTTTCTTTTGCAGCTTTTTCTCTTACAGCTTTTTCCGCTCGATATTTATCTCTTGCTTCTACCTGAGTACAATGTTCCATGTACTCTTGTGGCGTTAATAATTGCATTTTCACTTGATCAAGAATTTTTTTGGCAATGTTAGGTGTTAAAGTTTGCTTTGCATCTGGATAATTCATCTCAATTGCTCTTTTGGTTACAGTAAGCTCCAATTGACGATAAGTCGCATTCTGTTCAGTCGAAGTTCCTTCCAAATTCGAATGACAGGCATAAAGGTATTTCTTCAAATCATTTAAAACAGGCTTTTTGAGTGTTTCCAAAACATCTTTAAAATCTTTTTCACTACTAAATAATGTATCAAATTTCTGCTGGGTATATTCTTTGGTTGATGGAAAAACCCTAGTAGTAGTACCCTCATAAACCACTTTTGAAATATCAGTAAAATCATACTTCACCACAGGCTCCGCTTCCTCCTCTTTTCGATCTTCAGAAGCTTTTTTCTCCCTCAAATAACCAAGTTCCTTTAATTGCTTTAACACTTCAGACCAGTTAGTCTTTCCATTAACCAACGCATCAAAATCTTTTGGCACCGCATCCTTGGCAAATTTCATTTCTAGGTGCGTGCCAAATAAAGCAGAAATTTCCACTCCGGGAGCTAATTCCCAATTTTCATGTCCATTTTCACTCAATTTTCCATTTAAAAATTCTCGCTTCCTACCTTCTGCCGCCACACTCACATCCAAACTTTTTGCGTCTTTCATCGCCAATAAAACATCTTTCACTAATTCCAGACCACTGCCAACAGGATTATCCCCAGGCTGCATTATCAAATTCATTTTTGCACTACCTTCAGGAATTTTGATTTCAAAATAAGACCCCGGATGCAGTCTATTCATCCAATCAAATTTGACCATTATAGCACCATGTTCATTCTCACTTCTATCAAATTTCTGTCTGACAAAATCTACTTTACCCAATTGACTCAATTCAGGTGATTTTTTGATTATTGAATTTAATTTATCCGTAGAATCTAATTGCTCATACAACCATTCTTCTTTCCTCAACATCTCCCTCCTTTCACGTTGAACTTTTCCATCTAACAATCTGCGTGAAGGCACCTCAACTCTGTGCCCTGCTCCACCAGGTTGCCAATCAATTTCGTAATTCTTTTCTTTCATTTTTCTATTAAATATCACGAAGCGATTCAATTTATTTTGCAAATCCTGCATATCCTCTGCCACAAAACGATAAGTATCCTGACCATCAACACCAATTTCTTTCCCCTGGATAACCACACTCACACGACCATGGTTTTCCGCCCTAACCCAAACTTTTGGATCAATACCTGGTAATTGCCAATCCAAAGCCAAGAATACATAACCTTTTGTTGTCTCTTTTGGCTCGTCTAATAATTTCAAATCCGGATAATTGGATTTGGCCTTCAAACCATTTTCCTGGAATAAACGTAAAAATTCACCCGAATTAATTGTGCTCAAAATACCTTCTTTACTATTAGAATAAATATGACCACCATAGGCTTTATCAACGTTTAAAACATAATCATTTTTCTCGGCATTATAACCAAAAATTAAAGGCATTTCAGTGCCATTTAAACTAATTTTCGATTTCACCGGACTTCCACCTTTTTCATAATCCAAAATCTTTTGAAATAAATCCAAGTAACGAGTTTCCACTTTTTCACCCATCTTTTTCAGCTCATCAATGACTCTTTGCACTTCAGGAGGATTTACTTTTTCTTTAGACAAATCAACAATCAGCTTCTTTTCCGCATCTGCTTTTTGTTTTAAAAGCGGATCCAGATAAATATCGTGCGCATCAGGAGCATCTTTCAAAGTTGAACCACTAAAAAAGTCGCTGTGTGATTTGCCTTTATCATCAATCATGACCAATTTGCCGGACTCGATTTTGATCGATCGAAAACCATTTTTATTGAGCGCTAAGATGATTTCTGAAAAATTATCCGGTAGTTTGTAATCCTCTTTAACGCCATAGATCTTTTTAAAGCTTTCTTTGTTTTGATTGTAATTATCAGAAAAAGTTTTTTGCAAATCATCTGCAGAAAAAATGTTACGCGGTTGAAGACTCTTCGAAAGTTGGCTAAAAACATCATCATATTTTTGTTCCAACTTCAGATTGTCGCCACCAAAAGTGAAATCAACTTTTTGAGACGTCACCGACTTCAAATCCACTTTTTCTAAAGCTTTAGCACGCTCTGCTATATGTTTTTGTTCAGCTTCTTTTGCTTTAGCTTCATTTTCTTGCTGAACCTCTGCCTCACGAGTGGGAGTTAAATACTTTTCTTGTGGTTGAGGATTTGCTGCGTTTGCACCAGATTCTCTTACAAATTTCCATTGACCATTTACAATCGAAGCTGAAGTGATTTGTAAAGACTTCAATTCTTTTTCAATCTCTACTTTATCAGTTGTTACTGACTTCATCCCAATCGCTTCTGAAAGAGAACGCATTAAATATTTTGGGAGTACGCTGGCAATGAATTTTTTTTCTGCGGCGTCAGCGGCGTCTGGTTTACCGTCAACTTGATTATCAGAAACTGCAGCTTTTGAAGCCTCAATTAAACTTTTAACACTGTCATTACTTGCAAAGTCAACAAGCTTTTTTTTAGGAGGACTTCCTTTTGTTTCTATCAAATTCCCCACATTCGCTCCATCCAGCACCCCCTTCAATTTGTCCAATTCGTCATTCACGAATGATTCTACTTTCTTTGTTTCTGCTCCAGTAACCGTATCTTGCAATTTGTTTTTTAATTGATTGGCAGCAGCTTCCTTAGCTTCAGGTGGTCGCTGATCCTTCTCTTTTTTTGGTTCTTTCCGCTCCTCCTCACCTGCACTCGGTTGTTCTGCTCTCAGCGCCATCCCCACAAATCTCCCCCCGCTCACCTTTCCCCGCCACAGTAATTCATTTTTGTTTTGAAATAAGTAAGTCATTGTTTTTGGTTTAGTTTTTTAAATTTATTTATTTTGTTAGTTCGCGGATTTACTCGTTAGACTTGTCCCCACTGGCAGTTTTATACAAAGAAAAATTGAAAACCGGTAAAAATCCTGGAGCTTTGTATTTCACCTCCAAACTTTTGCGAATTTCATCGCCCTTTTGCACCATTCCATCCGCATGTATCATAGCGAAATCCGGCACCAGTTGCGGAGAGTCCGAGTCTTGGCTAGTTATCACTCGATAATAGATATTAGCTTTGCGAATCTGTTCTTTATCAGCCGTACTACCAATTCCCAGCACCGCCGGATTGGTCATATTGGTCAGCACCAAATAATTTTGCTCATGTGAATCAATAAAACTACGCATATCGCATTGTCCGGAATCACTACCTTGCACGTCTTTATCCACGCTCGTTCCCTTAATCTGCGCGCCACCAGTAACAAAAATTCCCGCATCAGTGGCATAACATTCACGGGCACCGGACCAGACTGTATCATTTTGGCCCTGACTAACATCAAGAGTTAAAACAGGAAAAATGCAATCTTCCTTGTAAATAGATCCCCTCAAACTGGCATCTGTTCCAATACAAACCGGATTGGTCGGCCCGGCATTATCCACACTGGGATAAAAATCAGCAATCGACTCAGTCCTACCCAAATCATTAATTGGCCGACCATAAATTTTCCAGCGCAAAATATCAAAATATTGCAACTCCAAATCAGCTAATTCTCCCTGCAATTGCGCAGAGCTGGTATAATATTGCACCAAAAAATTACTAATTTTTTCTGAACCACCACCAGGAGCGGCACGATATAATGGAATAATATGAGTTTCATTCAAACCTAAAACTTTGAAAGTCGCTTCTGGACAAGTTGCACTACTTTTTAAAGCTGCAAATGAATAACCAATCGCAAAGGGATTATTGGCATCAGTTTTTTCACAGAATTCATTTAAATAAATTGGTCTATCCTCCGGAAAGTCGGGAATTGTGGAGGTGGAATTATCGATGGAAACTTGATATTGGAAGAAGGGGTCGAGATCCGTAGCAATACCTGTTGCTTCGCCCTCAAACCCAGGTTCATTATGCTTCAAACCCAGCAAAGCATTTTCCACCCCGGCCTCCGCCGCATAATAAGCTTTATTGGCGTCCACCAAAGATTGCGTCACGGAAATTTCCCGAATCACCAAATTACTAATTCCCAAACTCAAAGTCATCAGCAAGCCCATCAGAAGCAACATAATCAGCAACGCTGAAGCTTGTTTAGGACGTAGCAAAAAATTCTGCAACTGCAAACACACCGCTTTATCAGCAGTTTTTTGTCTTCTCAAGCCACAAATTTTAGCAATTTTTATTTTCATGATTGGCTAAAACGGCTAGTGATTAAAGTTTGAAAATCCAAATCAAATTGCACAGTCGGAATTTTGCTAGTCACACTCAAATTCACCCACACCATCGGCTGCAATTGAGTTGATAGATCAGCAAAATTAACATTAGGATCTTGCTTTGGCGCAATGTCCCACTGCAAATTTTTGATTTGTAGATTTTGGAAATTGAGGGGTTTTTCTGAAGAAATCCAACTTTCACTCAAACTCTGTCGGGCGTAAATTTTTTCTTTGAGAGTATTGGATTCACTTTCATAGATAAAATGCGTTTTCTTTAGACCGTCATTGGAAGCGATGATTAAGCGATTTTTGGCAGAGATTTGAGCTCCACTATCACAGCTTATATCAATATTTGGGTTTGAACTTGAACGAACATCGCTATAACACGAATAATCAATTCGCCCGCTACGCATCGTTTCATTAACTTCATCAATAAATCCCCGCAAATCAGAATACATTTGGCGCACTTCATTGGCACTTTTCTGCGCTCGGATAATGCTGATATAAGAGCTTCCGGCCAGAGTCAAAAAAATCACAAAAATCGACATGGCAATTAAAAGTTCCATCAAAGTAAAAGCTTTTTTCTGCCCAATTCGAAAATTTTTCACAGCCAGTACCAAAGCTTTCACGGCTCCAAAAGCCATCATTCTAACAGCACTGATTTTCTGCAAAATTTGTTTCATTATTTTTTCCAATCAGTTAATTCAGTAGTCAAAACCACTTTCCGCTCCTGTCCACTGGCGGTATTCCAGGAAACATAGCTGGTGACTTGGTATTTGGAGGAGGTGATGTTGCTGCATCCACTAGAACCGCTTGAAGATGTCGTATTCGATGAGCTCATGTCTTTGCAAAAATCTTTTGCTTCAATTTTGATGAAGCGGGAGAAGCCGGAGGGGGTGGAGGTGGAGTTTGGGTTTTGGATAAAATTTACTAATTCTCCTGATTTGGATTTATAAACTTGAGTATTGTCAGATTCTTTTGCTTGAGCATCAGCATTAATGTCAGTTTCCACTGGAATAAACTTGAATGGCAGACAGGCATTACCAAATGCTGTTTGACTTGGCTTATTTCCACAATTTTCTGCCACACTTTCATTCTTCTGCAAAATAAAATATTTTGCATCACTGCTTTCAGTTGGCAAAGCACCAGAATCATCCACCCACACCGTTGAACCAGGCTCCCCCCCCGTCCCACCCTGAAAAATTAAAACCAAAAACCAATTGCTATCGCGCATTGCCCGCACGGCCTCAATGCCCTCCTGCGCCAGTCCATAAGCCACCAAGCTATTCACGTTATCACTATTTGTGCGCATCACGGTAACCAAAATTCCGGTAGCAGTGGTAATCGTCATCACCAAAATACTGATTGCAATGACCACTTCCGGCAAAGTAAAAGCTTTGGCAAAAAGCGGCAATTCCCGACCTAATTTCCACCCCAATTTTCTAAAAATTTTCCACACCACCGAAAAAATTAAAATTTCTTCATATTATAGCACAAAAAAGCACTTTTTAGAAGCACTAAATACTCACAAGGAGATCTTAATCGCAGGCTGTTTTCGACCCCACCGCACTTTGATTTTGCGGATCGAAACAGACATATCTGGGGGAAGAATCAGCGCTATTTTCTGACAAAATTTGGAATTGATAGCTTTTGGTGACAACGTTATTGTCTTTACCCACAGCCTTGCCAAAAGGTGGCTTAAAGTAAATCTCTACAGAAAAACCATGTGTCGCTGAACCACCTACCTCTCCCACCTTCATCTTCACCCCATTCCCCACAAAATCCTTCTGCTGCCAGCTAGCAACATCATCACATTCATCAACCTTCTGCCCATCCACCGCCTTATATTCACTACTCCCCACCTCAAATCCCCCCTCCCCGCCAAACTTCACCGCAAAACATTGCAATTTCCGATCTTCTGTCCTCCCACTCTTCGCCAACATCATCTGTTCCCGCAAACTTGCCACCAAAGCATCCGTGGCAAAATCCAACCGCGCGGCCGCTTGCACACTGGCATAATTGGACAAAGCCAAAACCGTCAGTAGCGCGATAATCGCCATCACGATCATCAATTCAATCAAGGTAAAAGCCCGCACCAATCCACCAACACGCTTCTGCTGGGCACATCCACCCCATCCTCTCTTAAAAACTCCCACGCGCGCCATCACCCAGCCCCGTTTGTTTAACTGCTTCACTTTCATAACCAAGAAATTAGGTTTGTACCAATTGAGTTAATTGGAAAATTGGTGTCAAAATGGCCAAAGCCAATAGAGCCACCGTAATTCCCACCGTCACAATCATAATCGGCTCGAATAAACTGGTTAAACGCTTGATGGAATGGTCGATTTCACGATCATAATGTTCCGAAATCTTGGCGGAAATTCGAGATATTTGGGCGGTTTTTTCCCCGATATTCAACATCGAAATTACTGTTTCACTAAACAAAAAAGAACTATCCATCAGGGCCTCAGAAATCTTGGCACCGTCTTTTACCTTATGAATCACCTCGAAAGCCTTCAATTGATACAGCTGATTAGTCATGCTGGTAGCAACAATTTCCAAAGCTTTGATCACCGGCAAACCGGATTCCAATAATATGCCCAAAGTGGAAACAAAACGCAGCACATAAACTTTACGCAACAATTCACCCAAAACCGGCATCCGCAAAACCAAGTAATGCCAACGAAACTTTCCATCCTCTGTCGACACCCAGAAATTGAAAGCGAAATAGGCAATCAAGGCTCCCGCAATCAGCAACCACCAATAATTTAAGGTGAAATTACTGATCAAGATCAATAGTTTGGTCATCGGTGGAAAATTATCCTCCTGTAAACCACCTTCTTTCAACAAAGTAACCAATTGCGGAATAACAAAAGTCATCATTCCTGTAGACGCCAAAACCAGTACCACCAGCACTGCAATAGGATAAATAGACGCCGTCACCAACTTGATCTGCAATTCATTGGATTTATCGAGCTCCGCCGATAATTTAAACAACATTTTGTCCAAATTTCCCGCTGCCTCTCCGGATTTCACTACCCCAAGCTCCATTTCTCCAAACACATCAGGATACTTGGCCATAGCCTTGGAAAGTTGTGTTCCCTGCTTCAAATCATAAGATATGGTATACAAAATTCTGGCTAGCCGCACATTATCAGCCTTCTTGGATAAAATTTCCATAGCAGTCATTACCGGAATTCCCGCGTCTATCATCACCGCCAACAAATGAAAAAAATAAGCTTTTTCTTTTAGTGGCACTCTGGAATGATCAATTAAAAAATCATCCAAACGATCGAACAAGGTACGATTTCTGTTTTTGGCTAAACCATATACAAATTGCTTGCGTGGGTCATTGACCAGATTGTCTTTAGCCAATATTTGATCTAATTTACTTAAAGTTTTGTCCATTAGATATTCTGTTGAAAGTATGTCTCCATGGAAATATTAAAATTCACTCTTTCCACTTCTGAAGCCTGACCAACCTGTACGGTAATGGTTTTGACCAGAATTTTTCTGCTGTTATTTTCGATTCCGCGCAAAAAAGTCAATAAATCACGAGGCGCAGCACTGAGCGTAAGATTGATTGTAGCTTTTTTGACTTGCTCTTTGGACTGCACCGGAATGCTGAAACTGATACTATTGATATTCACAGCGTTTTTGCTGGCCAAAGCATTCAAGTCGTTAATAATCTGGCTTTGATTTAATTCATTGGGAATAGCGTTCAACTCTGTCTGTTGAGCCACTTCACTACTATTTGCTTGTTCAAGTTGTATTTTCTGCACTTCTTGAATTCTTTTCTCCAAATCTGTTTTTTCCTGTTCTTTAGCGGTTAAATTAGCTTTAAGAGTACCGGCCTGCTGAAATACCGGTAAAGTCCAATAAAAAATGGCAGCCAAAATTCCCACCAGAAGAACTAAATTGATCAGTGCTGTAGCTTTATTACTTGAATTAGTCATGTTGAAAATTTAATTTTGTGTACGTGGAATGGGTTTGGAAGCAGGTGTTTTGACGCCAGGTGGAGAGGCTGTATTACTAGCCGCCGGAGTTGAATTGGTTTTCACTGGAACAGACACTGCACTGTTCACTGCCTCATCGCTGCCCGTATCAACCGGCTCATAGCGTAAATTCAAGATAAAACTCAAAGTAGTTTGACCTTGATCATTTGTTCCCTTGGAAATAGACGGCACATAAACCTCTTTGAAATAAACATTATCGCTAAATGTGGAGATAATCTGAGCGACATCATTAAAAGGCGGCATGGCAGAGGCTGCAGTCACCGCGGAGATATTTACCTTCCCATCAGCTGTACCGGAATAAGATAAAAATCTAACTTTAGGCCTATTGGAAGCGTCTTTCGGCACCAAACCATTGATATTCGCCAAAACTTCAGACCAACGAATCTCCTGTTTTTTTAAGTTATCCAAAGCCATTTTGGCTATTTGAGTCGCCTCGGTTTCATCACCTTGTAAAGTCTCTAAATCAACTTTCAATTTACCAATTTGCTGATCGGCTTGAGCAATTTGATTTTCAATACCACCTATAGAAAATTGCTGTATCGCTGTAACCGCGGATAATATCACTAAAACTAACACCAAAAATAAAACCATTTTAGCCGATTTCCCAGCAATCATCGTATTTACTGTTTGATTTTGTGTGCTATGATCTGCTTCAGACATTTGTTTTAAAGTTAAATCTTTATATTTTACCACAAAACACGTTATTCAACAATGCAGAAAATCAATCAAGAATTTAAATGTGAAATCTGCGGACATTTGAACCCTCCTGCCGCCCAAACCTGCCGCAATCATTGCCGCCAATGTCTTTACTCCAAACACTTAGACGCCCATATTCCCGGAGATCGTGCAGCCAATTGCGGCGGACCAATGGAACCCATCAAAATCGATCAAAATCCCAAAAAAGGTTTTATGATTCTGCATCATTGCCTGCTCTGTGACGCAGAACAAAACAATAAAGCTGCGGAAGACGATAATTTTGATCAAATCATTCTGCTGAGCCAAAAACAAATCGGCAAAAGCAAAAAAACTCCGCACTTCGTGCTCCGTGACCGCAAGAAAAAAGCCGCACGCAAATTTAAAGCTTAATATGAACTATTTCGATTTAATTCAGCCTCAAAGCACCCTGATTCTGGGTTTTTCCGGTGGACCGGACTCTGTTTATTTGTTGGAAAAATGCCTGCAACTTCCTCAGCGCCCCCTGATCATTCTGGCTTATGTAAATCATCAATTACGTGGCCAGGAAAGCGTGGCCGAAGCCAAGTTGGTGCAAAAAATTGCCAAACAAAAAAAGCTCAAACTGATCACCAAAACGCTGACCAATTTAAAACAGAAAAGTGGTAATTTAGAAGAAAACGCCCGCCAGGCACGTTATCATTTTTTCCAAACTGTTAGTAAAGAATATCAAGCTCACTGGATTTTAACAGCCCATCATTTAAATGATCACATCGAAACTGTATTATTCAACTTCAGCAGGGGGATTAGCCTTAAAGGCTTGTTTGGCATACCTGGTGTAGATCGACAAAGACAGCTTCTACGTCCCCTCATCACCACTCCCAAGAGTACTATTTTAAATTACTTAGATAATCAGCAAATTCCCTATCATCAAGATTCTAGTAATTTCGACACCCAATATTCCCGAAATTTAATCAGACACGAAATTATCCCTTCATTCCAGAAAATCAATCCCAGTTTCCTAAAAACTTTCCACAACAGTTTGACTCAACTTCAAGAATTTGCCGCCTTTATCGATCAAGCCGAACAAAGTTGGCTGAACGAACATTTTTTGCAGCAACGCTTTGAACTGGATCAATTTTTGAGTTTGCCACTTTTCGTCCAAAAACAATTATTACAAAAGATTTACTTTCAATTGCATCAAAAATCACTAACTATTCACCAAGTAAGTGCGATAATCAAAGTATTGCATCAGCAAAAATCCAATCGTCAAAAAGAATTTGGTCCTGGTCATCAACTCAAAATTCAAAAAAATCCCCTGACACAAAAAAGAGAAGTTGTGATTAAAACCAAGTTGGACTAGAATTTTGCCAGAACGAGACTATAATATTAGATCAGTCCTTTCGAAAAATAAATTAACCGAGCTTTATGGCACCAACCCTTTCTCCCAAAAAACCTACCGGAACCAACAACTATATTCTGCTGGCAATAATTGTACTAATTATCTCGGCCATTTTCGTAATCAATAATCCTGCAGGTTCCAATGTCAAAAAAATAAGTCTGGACCAATTTGTGGAAGACGCCAAGTCTGGCAATATTGCAAAAATTAGCCTGGAAACCGAAACCAATCGTATCAATATTACCAGAACAGATGGTTCTCGCAGTTTTACTTACAAAGAACCTTCAGCTACCATTGATCAAGTTCTCAATACTGTTCCAGCAGAAACACGTCGCGATATAGAAACTGAAGTTTTACCACCAAGCAACAACAGTTTTTGGTTGAATCTGGTCATTAGCGTGGTGCCCTTCTTGCTAATCATCGGCGTCTTCTTATTTATGATGCGTTCTGCTCAATCCAGTAATAATCAAGCACTTTCCTTTGGCAAAAGTAAGGCCAAAATGGTTGATACCCAGAAAAAATCCACCAAATTCAGTGATGTAGCTGGAGCCGAAGAAGCCAAACAGGAGTTGATTGAGATTGTTGACTTTCTAAAAAGTCCTTTCAAATACACCCAAATGGGCGCCAAAATTCCTAAAGGTGTTTTATTGGTTGGTCCACCTGGAACAGGAAAAACTTTATTGGCAAGAGCAGTTGCTGGAGAAGCCAATGTCCCCTTCTTCAGTATTTCCGGTTCAGAATTTGTGGAAATGTTTGTGGGAGTAGGTGCTTCTCGAGTACGTGACCTTTTCCGCCGAGCACAAAAAAATGCTCCTTGTATCATTTTTATTGATGAAATAGATGCTGTTGGTCGCCAAAGAGGAGCAGGATTCGGCGGCGGACACGATGAAAGAGAACAAACTCTTAATCAAATCCTAACGGAAATGGACGGCTTTGAAAATGAAACTGGCATTATTGTCATGGCCGCCACCAATCGTCCGGACGTACTTGATCCAGCTCTGCTGCGACCAGGTCGTTTTGACCGTCGAGTCATGGTAGATTTACCTGACATCAAAGACCGTGAAGCGATATTAGGTGTTCATGCCCGCAATAAACCCATCGAAAAAGATGCCAATATCAATACTATCGCTCTTCATACACCAGGTTTTTCCGGAGCGGATTTGGAAAATCTGATGAATGAAGCGGCCATTACCGCAGCCAAAGAGAATCGCAAACACATTACTCAAAACGACTTACAAAATGCTGTGGAAAAAGTGATGATGGGACCTGAAAGAAGATCTCGTGTATTAAATGATGCTGAACGCAAACGCACAGCCTATCACGAAGTAGGCCATGCCGTCGTAGGCCATTTACGTGAAAACTGTGATCCAATCCATAAAATCTCGATAGTTTCGCGCGGCATGGCCCTTGGTGTTACCTGGTTTTTACCGGAAGAGGACAAACACCTCTACACACGTAGCAAATTCGCCGACGAACTTTGCTCACTACTGGGCGGATACGCGGCAGAAATCGAATTTTTTGGAGAAATGTCTACCGGGGCCTCCAATGACTTGGAAAAAGCTACTAATATCGCCACCCGCATGGTGACAGCTTATGGTATGAGTACGCTTGGCCCAGTACAATATCGTGAGCCCAATCATGAAGTTTTCTTGGGACGGGATTTGGGGCAAACCAAACATTATTCCGAAGAAACCGCCAAAAAAATTGACCAAGAAGTGAAAAAGATTATCGAAGAAGCCTTGGAAATTACGCAAAAAATCATTAGAGAAAAACGGGAAACAATTATCAAAATAGCTGAAGATTTATTAGTCAAAGAATCCTTAACTAGAGAAGAATTTGAAGCCTACTTTGACGAACCTAAAGCTGGCGACCACCCCAAATCCA
>CAZJJZ010000023.1:1860-2126 GCA_964546505.1 uncultured Candidatus Peribacteria bacterium | reverse complement strand
CTGAAGAACAAAGTTCCATCAGCTTGAGTTAAAAATCAATCTGAAGAACAAAGTTCCATCAGCTTGAGTTAAAAATCAAATTATGAACAGCAAAAAAGAAGAAACCCTCATTAATGCCATCAATATTGACTTATCCTCTGAACCACAATTACCTAAAGAAGAAGGTCAAATCAGTCTGGATATTTATGAAACCAAACACGAATTGATTATTCTGGCCCCCATTGCCGGCGTAAAATTGGCCGACATCAATGTCACTGTCACCGATG
>CAZJJZ010000023.1:0-1740 GCA_964546505.1 uncultured Candidatus Peribacteria bacterium | reverse complement strand
CTGACAATGCCGATGGCAGTAAAATTTCCGCCAGTTTCAAAGAGGGAATTCTCAAAATCGGTATTCCCAAAACCGGAGGAAATCGCACTAAATTAATCAAAATCAAAGTAGATTAATTGCTTTACCCCCTCCCCAAGCTAGCAACCTAACTTAATCTTTAACCCACAAGCCGATGCCCCGTTTCAAAAAGATTCGCAAAGCAATATTTCCAGTAGCAGGATTTGGTACACGTTTTTTGCCGGCTACCAAAGCACAACCAAAAGAAATGCTACCGATTGTGGATAAACCCGTGGTGCAATATTTGGTGGAAGAAGCGGTTGCAGCCGGAATTGAAGAAATCATTATGGTCACTGGACGAGGCAAAAGAGCCATCGAAGACCATTTCGACACATCCTTTGAACTTGAACAAACTTTGGTAGAAAAAGCTAAACATCAACTTTTAAATGAAATCAACCAGATACCCAATTTGGCCAAATTTGTGTATGTGAGACAACCTAAACCGCTTGGTGACGGTCATGCAATTTTATGCGCACGCAGCGTTATTGGCGATGAACCCTGTGCTGTTTTATTTGGCGATGACATTGTAGATGGCAAAGTACCAGCCATCAAACAATTAATTGAGATTTACAATGAAACCGGTTGCAGTGTGATTGGCTTGGAAGAGGTAGAAAAGAAAAATGTATCCAGCTATGGTGTCATTAAGGGAAAAGCACTGACAGATGATTTATATGAAGTGGAAGATTTGGTGGAAAAACCCAAACCAGAAGTAGCACCCTCCAACCTGGCAATTATTGGTAAATACATCATCACTCCGGAAGTTTTTGACTGCATAGAAAAAGCTCCCAAAAGCAAAGATGGCGAATTGAGATTAATTGATGGTTTTGGTGAATTGTTGAAAATCCAGAAAATTTTCGCCAAGAAACTAGAAGGTAGCCGCTTTGACACTGGTACTAAAATCGGTTTGATCAAGGCAACCATTGAATTCGGTTTAAAAAGAACTGACTTAGGCCCAGATTTAAAAAAGTATCTCAAAGGTCTCAAATTGGATTAAACCGATCCAAAAGACTACGACATCAAATTGTCAGCCTCAAGAGTTAAACGCCCTCTCTGATTTTACAGTCTTGTTGAGGTCGCATTTTTTTGCTATAATGTTTGGATTTAGCAAAAACAAAAAATGAAAGACCAAAATAGAAATTTCTTAATAGAAAAGGCCGAAGAAAGCAAAAAGTCCGGCCAACATCAAGAGGCGATTTTACTTTGTGAAAAAATTCTGGAAGTGGATTTAGATTGTCAGGAAGCCTATGAAGAAATTGGCGATAATTACCTCAGCCTCCGAGATTACCAAAAAGCCGAAAGAGCGTTAATTCAAGCCTTACGAATCAATCCGGACAGTGCCAATGCACATTATTTATTGGGCTTTACCTATTCCGCACTGAATCTCTGGTCCGATTCCATCGCCCACTTGGAAAAAGCGGATTTAGTATATAAAAATCATCCTGAAATTCTCCGCTGTCTGGGCTGGTCTTATTTTCATTCAGGCAAAAAAGAATTAGGAATTGTACTATTAGAAAGATCCCTTAGTCTTGCACCAAACGACCCCTTAATCCAAAGTGACCTGGGCATTTGCTACCTCAACTTCAAAAACTTCTACAAACCAACACCATGCCAATAATATCCAACAAACAATCCATTACATTGACAACAATATCAATTCAGATCCTTTATCTTTAACTCCATAAA
>CAZJJZ010000022.1:15697-23823 GCA_964546505.1 uncultured Candidatus Peribacteria bacterium | reverse complement strand
ACAGGCCCCGAAAAAGAATAAGATGTTGAAAATAGGTTGTGTTAGAAGTGTCTGCCATATCCAGGAAAAAAAGGAGAGCGAGGTGACTTCGAAATCAGTGGTTTGATACGTTTGTCCGTCATGTTCCAGTACCAAACGATATTGGCCAAGGTTTTGAAATAATTCGTTACTCCAGGGGGCTAAATTAATAGTCGCGGTGCCTTTGGATGGAATGACTTGATTTTGCGTGGGAGTACATTCTTTTTCGATGGCGGTGGCGTTAAGATCCTGCCATTGACCATCTTTTTGGAATTGTACTTGGAAAGGTGGATTGGGACAATGTTCACCCAAACTCAAATCTTTGGTGGTGTAATTTTCGATTGTTACCTGGACGGGTCGATTGAGCTCATAGGATGAGCTGGTGGTTTTGAAAATTAAACCACTTTGTGTTTCTGCGGGTTTGGGAGCAAAGAAATAATTATAGACGAACTGTACTACCAGAAAAATCAGAATGAAGGTGAGAATATTCTGGAGTAATTGGGTAAGTGGTTTACCTTTGGTCATAATTGGTGGATAAATGGCTGATCTTTCTGATGATATCAGAAAAAATGGTTTTTAGCTCAGTGAAAGTTTTGGTGGAGAGATCGTGACGAAGCAAAAAGATGATGTCAAAATTGATCTGATTTTCTGCTAGATTTGCTTGTATGATTTCAAAGATTTGTCTGCGCAAAAGGTTGCGATCGGTAGCTAATTTAAGGACTTTTTTGCTTAGTACCAGTCCAAAACGGGGATGGTTCAAGCGATTGGGTAGAAATTTAACAGACAAGCCGTTTTCTTCCATTCGGCGACCATTTTTCAAGACTTTGGCAAAAGCTTTTTGGTCGAGACGCAGATTTTTCTTGAGCATTAGAAGGCCTTACGACTTTATTTGTCGCTAACTGTTAATTGTTTACGTCCTTTAGCACGGCGACGAGCCAATACATTTCTGCCACCTTTAGTTGACATGCGGGAGAGGAATCCATGCATTTTGATGTGCTTTCTTTTTTGCAATTTTCTTAACATTTCCAGTCTTGATTATGGTGTGCGACGATGTTAGCGGCAAGTCTCTAAGATGTCAACTATTTGAAATTTGGCTTTTTTAGGAGTATGCTAACACAAAAATTTAAGGCTATGTCATGACAACAAAAACACAATACGATTTTCTCTTTTTGGGTAAGAATGAAGGAGGCTTCGTGGAAAACTATGCTTATGATCTGGGTGAGGGCGGTGAAAATAGTGGTAAATTTTTTATCAATTTGGATATTCAACAGAATAATTTTGATGCCGAACAAATTGGTGAAATTATTTTTGATACTATGAGGAAAGTCTTTTTTTGTGTTTTTGATGCGGATGCCTATGAACGTTTTGAAGAATCTTTAAAGGAAATCAATCGTGCTTTAAATGCCTTCAGACAGGAGAGAGGAAATGAATATTTAGGGAAGTTGAATGTGATAATTGCGGCAGTAGTGGGCAATGCTTTATTCTTAACGCAATCAGGTGAAGCGGAGGCTTATCTGATTCGCAAAAAATTGGCTACCACCATTAGTGATGATTTAGATGAGGCTAATGCCAAAGAAGTGTTTAGTAATATTGCTTCTGGAGATTTGGAAGGCAATGATTTGATTTTGCTGTGTTCCACTCGTCTAATCCGCTATATTACCAAAAGTGATTTGGGCAAAATAGCCGGTCATAATTTGGCCAAAACAATGCAAGAGTTGAAAGATCATTTGCATGGTGAAATCCTCTCTAAAGTCGGTTTGGTGGGCATACAAGTATTGGATCAGAAAAAAATGGCTATAGCGGATTTGTCCAAACCCGCTCTGGCACACACCAAAGAAGAGGGGTATCAAAACTTAACCATTGATGAAGCTGTAGATACAGACACAAAGTCCAGTAATCAATGGCTGGCGAAAGCTAAATTATTGGGTAGTAAAGCGATGAATGGAGGACGTAACTTGATGGATCGCATTAAAGAGCAGGTCAGTAGTGATGATGAAGGTAGGGGGGAAAGGACAAAAAACCGTTTTTACTTTACCAATTGGGGTAAAAATCAAATCATTGCGGCAGTGGTGGTTTTGGTTATTCTGCTGAGTGCCGGGGTTTGGTGGTTGAGGGCAAAAGGCGATGAAGAACAGAAAGTTAAAGAAATGGCAGCCAAACTCTCTCAAATCACGGAAACAGTTAGTTCGGCAATTACCACCGGTCAATATGACAAAGCGCGAGCTTCAGAATTGTTGGTGCAGGCAGAGAAAGAAGCGATAGAGATTTATAACTCTGGTTATTATAGAGCGAAATCTAGAGAAGTCTTGGATAAAATATTGGAGACTCGAGACCAACTTGATGGTGTGATGCGTCCAGAAGTGCAAAAAGTGGTAGACTTAACAGAAAAACGTCAGAATGTGGACGCCTTGGGTTTGGTAATTTTAAATAAGCAGTTGTTTGCTTATGAGTACAATGCTTTATATCCAATCTTAGCAGATCAGGCCCAGAATCCTTTGACTATTGATGATAATGAAAAAGTGATTAGTGCTACTAGTTATGAAGATAAAGACTCAATTCTTTTTTACACTGAAGCGGCCAAAATTCTGGAATATAAGAATGATCGTGTGAACTTTCTAACTACCAGTGATGCGGCTTTTAAAGAGGCCCAGGTGATCAAATCTTACAAAAATAAAATCTATTTATTGGATAATAAAGGAAATCAGATTTGGCGTTATACCCGTACCCGAGATAAATTCGAATCAGCTCAGGCCTATGCCGTAAACCCCAACTTCACTAAAGCGGTGGATATGGCTATAGACGGAAATATCTTTGTTTTGAACAATGATGGATCGATGTTGAAGCTGTTTCAAGGAGCATTGCAGGAGGGCTTTAGATTGTTGAAACAACCGGTAAAACCAGTGGTGAGTCCTACCAAGATGTACACTGAGTTGGATATGTCCCAAATCTTTGTATTAGAACCTGGTGAACGTCGTGTCTTGGTTTACTTGAAAGATGATCGTACCGGTAATGCTGTTTATTCAACGCAATTTTTATTCGATGAATTGGGTGAATTGAGGGATATTGTGGTGGATAAAGATACTAATACAGCCTATTTACTCACAAAGACTAGTATTTATAAGTTTAAATACTAGCTCTTAATACTGATTTCTAGACTTCGTGAGGGAATCAAAGAGAGGTTTTTTTCTCTTGCAGTAGCTCGTCGATAAAGCGAGCTACTTTAATGGCAGATTCGGGTTTGGAAACTTTTTCGAAACCCTTGAGGAATTGTTGTTGATTATCACGAATATATTTGATGCATTCGCTAATCTCCATATTGGCTTGTTTTTGGATAATACCCAGGTTGTAAAGCTTGATTAATTCGGCATTACCGGTTTCTTGACCAGGAATAATTTGTGTGATGATCATTGGTTTTTTGGCCGCTACACATTCCATAACCGTAGCTCCTCCAGCTTTAGTGACCACTAAATCGGCTGATTTAATAAATGCTGGCATTAAATTAGTCCAAGACAAAATTTTGAAATTGTCTGGCCAATTTTGTTTCACTAGCTTGGGATAAAGTTCGGCATTGCGTCCACAAATGGTAATGAGGTTAATATCAGGTAATTCGTGCTGTATCTGCTCCAAAGTTTTGATTGTATTTTTGGGTTTTTCGGCAGTGGGAAGAAATAAAACCGTAAATTTTTCTGGTGACAGTCCTTGGGATTGAAGAAATTCTGATTTGTTAAGCGGTTCCATGAATTGGGTACTGACCGGAAAACCTAAAATTTTGATTTTGTCTGTTTTGACACCAATTTTTCGTAATGAAACTGCAGTTTCTTCATTTGGCACTATGTGATAGTCCAAATTGGCGCAATTCCAATAAGTGTGAACAGAAATGGAATCGGTAACGACGCTAATAAAGCGGGAATAATCAAATTTTTTCAAGACCAGAGAGGCCAGATAATCCCAAAGTGGATAGGTGGAAATGATGATATCCGGCTGATGACTTTCAAAAAACTTTTCAATTTTAGCTGAAGCCAGTGGATAATTTAATAAATTTACAAATTTTACCGCCCATTTACTATCCGTACCTTCATAGAAGTATTGCCACAGTTTCGGCGTATGTTTGCTGGAACTTTCATAGGCTTTGATCGAGGTTTTATTCAACAAACTTGCTACTTGTTCAAAAAAATCAACAATTTCCACATGATAATCTTGGCCAAAAAGATGTTGTACGCCTCCTTTGATAGCTTTGGCGGCGCTCATGTGTCCTTGCCCCATGATGGAACTAAGAATCAAGATCGTAGGACGGTGATTGATAAAATTCTCCATTTCTGTCTGATATTGCTGTAAATGATCAAGCAGTTTTTTGGTATTGCTTTGAGAAATGAGGTTTTGATGTTGAGCTAGCTGCAATAATTGGCTGATGGGGAAAAGCAGTTTAAGGGTAGCGATTAAACGCTCATTAACTTGTGTTTTGTTGTTTTCAATCAAGGCAGTAGCCAGACTGGTGGAGAAATCAATTAACAGGTTGTCGATTTTCTGAAATACTAAACTATTGTTGCTTTTTTCCAAATTTTGAACACTGTCCATGAAGCTAAGCCAGTGGCGATAGAGGGACGTTTGATGATAATTGTTCATGTTAATGTTTTAATAGCCGGTGCGCGGCTTGAGCTATAGCTAATTCTTCGTTAGTAGGTACTACTAAAACTGGTAAGGATGAATCTGAGTTGGAAATTTGCCATTGGTTTTGTTGATTAGCTCGATGATTTAACTTGATACCAAAATGCCTTAATTCCTGACAGATACTGGAGCGGATGTAATGGGCGTGTTCGCCAATTCCGGCAGTGAAGATTAGACAATCCAAACCTCCCAGTCCAGTTGTATATGCGGCGATGTATTTGGCGACGATATGGCAATACAGTTTGAGCGCCAAAATGGCTTTTTGATTATTTCTCATTGCCGCGCCATGCAATACACGAATGTCTGAGGAAAGTCCAGACACGCCCAATAATCCAGATTCTTTGTTTAATAAATCCATCGCTTGATTGATGGTTAAATGTTCATCCTGAGCGAGGATCAAAGGAAGATAGGGATCAACATTACCGGAACGGGTTCCCATCATCAAGCCTTCCAAAGGGGTGTATCCCATGCTGGTTTCAATCGATTTACCATTCTTGATCGCTGTCACCGAACAACCATTTCCTAAATGACAGGAAATGATTTTTTGTGAGAGAAGCTTGTTGGCTTTGAGCCATTTAATGGCTTGTTTACTAACATATTCATGACTAATTCCATGAAAACCATATCTTCTAATACCGTATTCTTGGTAAAAATTTATGGGGATGGGGTACAAATAAGCTACTTCAGGCAAAGTTTCATGAAAAGCGGTATCAAATACTGCTACTTGGGCAGCTTTAGGTAGGATTTTTTGGCAACTTTCTATGACTGCTAAATTGGCAGGATTGTGTAAAGGAGCCAATTTGCAAAGTTCTTTGATTTTTTTGGTGACAGCCGGTGTAATTTTGGTCGGTTGTTTGAAAGTTTCTCCGCCATGCACCACACGATGACCGATAATTTGGATTTCTGACAAAGAGGATAATACTTTTTGTTCTAGAATCAGCTGGAGAATTTTTTCAATGGCTTGATGATGGTCGTGGATTTTTTCTTGCCAGGTTTTTTGCTCTGCAATGGTCTGCACAGAGTAATAGGCGTGTGGCAAATTGATGGCGTCGGCAACTCCCTTGATAATATTCTTGAGGCTACGACGCTGACTTTGAAATAGTTGAAATTTTAAAGATGAAGATCCGGCGTTTAATACCAAAATGAACATCTTTAATTCGTTAAATTGCTGACTGCATCTGTCGCTTCACCGAAAGCTTTTTGGGCTTCTTGAATTTTTTGACCAGCTTCGTTGAATTGTTGGACCTTCTGATCCACCTTATTTTTGGTTTCTTCGTAGGTTTGCTTTAGTTCTGTGGTTTTTTGATCTAGAGTTTGTTTCAGTTCTTGAGATTTTTGCGCTCCTTCCGTAATGGCCGTATTGTAAGTCTCCTGAATTTTGGTAGTGGTATCAGGGAATATTTGACATCCCGCCAGTAACATTAGAAGTAATAATACCGGTAGGGTTATTTTGGTTTTGGTCAACATAATTCTTTTTAGGCTTTATTTTTTAAAAAGCGATTTGAAATCGCCATTGAATTCATTCAGAAAAGAATGAATGTCTATTACATCATTAATTGTCACATTCTCTCCGATATTGATTGATCGGTGTTTGCGTTCGGAAAGGCTTTTTTCTGCAGTAATCTTTTGTTGATGAGATTCTGCGGTTTGAGTCATGATCGCTTCGTCATCGCTGATGGTTACATGGACCATAACCTGGTTGGTGCAGTGAGTACAATTCAGGTGGAATAATCCTTGATCATCAAAAGTAGAAAGTACCTCGATACCACGATTCAAATAATTTTTCTGGCAGATAGGACATTGCAGATTTTTGCGGATGTAACGCACTATTTGTTGTAATTCGTCGTAATTCATTGCTTAGGTTTTAGACGCTTAAACTATATTTAATTTTCCTACTTTTCGAGTGCCTGATCAAGTCTTTTTAGACTTTCTTCTTTTCCTAAAACCCAAATTGCTTCAAAAGCTCCTACAGAAAATTCTAGGTGAGTGAGCGCTACCCTCAGTGGCCATAATACAGTACCGTTTTTTTGTTCTGTGGCTTTGATGCTTGTCAAAAAGGTGTCTTTGATAGCGTTTAAATCTGCTTCCGCAGGTAGTTTTTCTAAAACATTTTTAGCAAATTGCAAGCTGTTTTGGGCAATGTTTTGGTCGGTGACGCCCATTTTAGAATTCAGAAGAAGTTCAGGATTTAGTGGGATGGGTTGATAAAAATAACCAATAAGATCATTCGTTTGAGAAGGATTTTTAATGATTTTTTCTTCATTCACCAATAAGGCGCGCAGCAGTAATTGGGAGGGTGCGCTGGATTTAATTTCGTCAACCAGATGGGGGGTAGCTTTTTGTAAGAGAATTTGGCTGCGGGCTTGCTCAAATTTGTGCTGATTTTCATCAGTCGCGAAAGTATAAGTGTGTTCGTGACTGGGCAAGATGTTGATTTGTACATCGGCTTTTATCTGAATTGCGGCATTATCTAGCTCTTTATAGTAATTAATTTTTTGCCATTGCCAATTGAACCAGTCCAATTTTTCCAAATCAAAAACTGCACCGGCTTTATGAACATGCTCAAGTTGAAAGCCTTCGATTAATTGATTCAGGGTAAAGATCTCTTGTTCAATACCTTTGCCTGGATGCCAGCCTAGCAGCGCCACATAATTGAGCAAAGCTTCTTTGGTGTAGCCTTTTTGCAAATAGCTCTCAACAGAGACATCATTTTGCCTTTTGGAGAGTTTGGATTTATCGGCATTCAAAATTAACGGTAGATGAGCAAAAGTGGGAGCTTGCCAGCCGAACGCTTCGTACATGAAGAGATGTTTTGGGGTTGAAGGAAGCCATTCTTCCGCACGGATCACGTGAGTGATCGCCATCAAGTGATCATCAACCACATTGGCTAAATGGTAAGTTGGTAAGCCGTCGGACTTGATCAGGATTTGATCATCGATTTCTTTTCCCAAGAAGCTCACTTTTCCACGAACTTGATCGTGGAATGTGATGATGCGGTCGCGGGGCATTTTTAGACGAATGACGTAAGGTAGGCCGGCCTCGAGTTTGCTATTTACTTCTTCCGGTGTAAGGTTGAGAGCGCGGCGGTCATACATGGGGGCGAGGCCGGCAGCTATTTGGGCATTACGCATTTCTTCCAATTCTGTTGCGGTTGCAAAGCAATAGTAAGCATGACCTTTAGCCACTAATTCCAAGGCATATTTTCGGTAGAGTTCTGTTCTTTGGGATTGGATGTAGGGGCCATGGTCGCCAATTTGTTGAAGATGATACATTTCGCCAGAGGTGGCTGAGTTTGTGGGGTGGGGAATTGGTCCTTCTTCAAAATGAATCCCCAAGTCGGCCAAAACTTGAATTAAGGCTTCCGCTGCGCCAGGCACAAAACGGGTCTGATCGGTGTCTTCAATACGTAAAATACATTTACCGTGATTTTTTTTGGCATAGAG
>CAZJJZ010000022.1:12879-15676 GCA_964546505.1 uncultured Candidatus Peribacteria bacterium | reverse complement strand
TTGTAGAGGCAGGTTCTCAGACCTCCAATGTGTAAATAACCGGTTGGTGATGGTGCAAAACGCGTTCTAATCATACAAAAGATAAACAAAATTTCGTAGGGTAATATAGCAGAACATTTGTAGTACCGCTACAATTTGTTTATACTGTTTGGGCTCTTTAGAGCATTGATTTTTGCGGCAGCTTTGCCCATACTATCAAAAAACATATTGCAGCATGGCCAAAAAGAAAAAACGTACAGCAAGTACAAAAAGGAAAAAGCCGACTTTTGAATTGAAGGTTAAGAAGTCGGTTTTGAGGGAAATTTATGGTGTTTTTTATGTGGCTTTGGGCTTTTTTACCTTACTTAGTCTGTATAAAAAATTCGGGGTAGTTGGTGATTATTGGCTAAGTTTTATTGCTCCTGTGTTTGGTTGGGGGATTTATGTGGTGCCGATTATTTTGTTTGTAATTGCTTTATATTATTTTTTGGCCAAACAGGTCAGTTTTCAATTTTCACGTCTCTTGGGCATGTTGATGATCGTGGTTTCCGGTCTTTCTATTTTGCATTTATCCGTGCCGATGGATGGAATATTTAGTAAGGCTCAAGCCGCTGAGTACGGCGGCTATATCGGATTTGTGACCAATTTTTTGTTTTTGGAAGTTTTTAAAATCGGTGCGGTAGGATCAGCGGTGGTGTTTATTACAACTTTGATTGTGGGAGTTTTATTAACTTTTGAAATCTCCATTATTCAGGTTTTGAAGTTCTTGAAACCGGATATTCGTCTGGTTCGTCTCAATGTCCGTGATGATGAGGAAACAGAAGATGAGGAAGAAAAAACTGAAAAAATTGTCAAAAGAATTGATGATATGCCGGATAGTGATTTTGGTATGCCGACAGAATATGAACATGAACCAACTCTCAAAATCAGACGTATGGCTGGTGCTAAAGATTTAATCAGTTCAGAAGCTGATGAACATTTGCCAGCTGAATTGGTAAGTTTTGAAAAAACACCGATTGCGAAAGATCAAAACGAAAAAGTTAAACAGATAAAAATCAAGGATGAAAACGAAGAAGCGGTCACTGCCAGTGATGCTGGAATTGGCGGTACCACCTGGACAGCTCCCAGCTTAGATTTATTGGCTCCGGCAGTACCAGATGTTGCTCACGATGATGATTTGTTATCGGATAATGCCGCCAAAATCAAAGCTAAATTGGAGCAATTCGGCATTGATGTGACCATGTTGGACCAACGGTTGTACAATATACATTGAAGCCACATGAAGGGGTCAAATTATCCAAAATCACTTCTTTGAAAAGTGACTTGGCTTTAGCTCTTTCCGCTACCTCTATTCGTATTGAGGCACCTATTCCAGGAAAAGGTTTAGTGGGCATAGAAGTTCCAAATGACCATCGTATTTCAGTGCATTTAAGGGAAATAATGGAGAGCAAAGAGTATGCTACTTTTAGCTCAAATCTACGTTTCCCATTGGGTAGAGACGTTTCTGGCAAACCGGTTTGTGGGGATTTGGAAGCTATGCCTCATTTACTGATTGCCGGTGCGACCGGTTCAGGAAAATCGGTGGGTATGAACACATTTTTAATCTCTTTGTTATATCAAAACTCGCCAGCGGACTTGCGGTTGATGTTAGTTGATCCAAAGCGGGTGGAATTGACTACTTATAATGGAGTAGCTCATTTACTAACGCCGGTGATAACAGATCCAGAAAAGGCGGCAATTGCTTTGCGCTGGGCCGTAGCGGAAATGAACCGTCGTTATCAGATTTTCTCTGAAAATGGTTGTCGTAATATTGGGGAATACAATAAATTTTGTGAAGAAAAGAAAGCTGCTTTGGCAGAATCCGGTAATGCCATTCAAAGAGCTTTGGAAGATGCTGAAGAAAATCTACAGGCTGAGGCGGAAGGGGTGGAAACTTTGAATGATGAGGTTTTAGAGGCGGAAAAACTACCCGAGAAAATGCCGAAAATTGTGATTGTGATAGATGAGTTGGCGGATTTGATGATGACGGCTGGTAAAGATGTCGAGGCGTCGATTTGTCGAATCGCTCAAATGGCTCGTGCCGTGGGTATGCATTTGGTGATAGCTACGCAAAGACCGTCCGTGGATATTATTACCGGTTTGATTAAAGCCAATATTCCTTCCCGCATCGCTTTTGCGGTATCCTCGCAAATTGATTCGCGTACGATATTGGATAGTGCTGGTGCGGAGGATTTGCTGGGTAAAGGTGATATGCTATATTTGCCAAGTGGTCAAAGCAAACCAGTACGTATCCAAGGCATATACATCTCCTCCAAAGAAATTGAGAGAGTGGTAAATAATATCAAAATTCATGGCGAACCGGTTTATTTGCAGGATATTATTTCTACCAAAGTGGTGGGTGAGGCTGTACAAGGTTTGCCTAAATCCGAGCTGGGAGGTGATGATGGTGATGATATGTACGAAGAGGCTTTAAAGGTTGTTTTGGAGTCACGCAAAGCCTCAGCTTCTTTATTGCAACGTCGTTTGAAAGTTGGTTATGCCAGAGCCGCGAGATTGTTGGATTTAATGGAGGAAAGAGGAGTAATTGGCCCTGTCAACGGTGCCAAGCCTAGAGAGATTTACTTGGATTAAACTTCGGCTAATTTGATTTCTAGTTCTTGTGCAAATTGATCTCTAGCTTGCACCAGGTTGCGTAAATCTGCGGGTGTGATTGCCCATTGATATTGTTGAAAAAACAGCTCGGCCTGGTCCACTGAAGCAATTTTCAAGAAAAATCCTTCACTGTCGATTAAACTTCGCGCAGTTTTTCTGAAGGTTA
>CAZJJZ010000022.1:9402-12843 GCA_964546505.1 uncultured Candidatus Peribacteria bacterium | reverse complement strand
ATTTGTCTGGTGACTCTTTCATTTCCATGATTTTCATTAAAAAACATTCGATGTTTTGTGAATGCGAGCCCAAGAAAATTAACATTTCTTCATCGTCGAAAGAGCTAGGATTAGAGTGGTATAATTCCTGCCATGATACTATTTTTTGCCAGAACTCTAGTATTACTTCTGCCAAATCGCCAACCATTTGAGTAAATCCTTTCACCGACCGGATTTGCGCTGCGCTTGTAGTGTCATCGACAGCGGTCTTGCGGGCGATCTGCAAAATCAACTGATCTGATAAATCTTTTTGAAAATCCAAGGTACGATTATTCTCAGTTTTATTGTACTCATCATAAAAAGCCCGATGTATTTCAGGATGAGCTTCAAAATTAAAATTAAGCCGTTGATCGGTGCGCAGTATATTATCGAGTTGGTATTCGGTGCCGGATAATTTTTCTTTGACCTCACTTAAACCGCCGTGTAAATCTTTTTGATGTAAATTAAGATCCTGAAAAAGCGGTCCAAAAAATTGTAAAGCGGCAGAGTGCATGGCTCTTTCTCTGGGACTGGCGACAATGTAGCCTTGATTGAGTTTAGGTTTACGGCTTGCGCCAGCTGCCAAGGCTCTATGGCGACCATTTTCGGTCAATTGTGCTAATTCATCTTGTTGGTGGCTGTTTTTTTCATCATGTCGGAAAACCTCCAAGCGTATGTAAGGTGATTTCAAATTGTGGGGAGTATTTTGACCTATATTGTACCAAATTTATTCATTGATTGTAAACTCCATTGTGGCTAAATTGGTTTTGGTTTGATTGGATTTGTTGATTCCTTGCATGTAGAGGGTATGTTTTCCTGAGGGCAGATTTTTGAGATAGAGTACGGATTCTACAGTTTGGTCTAAGGAGGAGTTGTTGAGGCTATATTTGAGGTCATATTCGGCGTTGCTGTCATAAAGACTCCAAGATACCAAATATTGCGCCTGTCCGGTCTGAGGGTCAATCATTTTGTAAGGAGGATAATTGAGTGTTAAGTCTTCAATTTTCACAGGGAAGCTGTATACCGGACTGGTATTACCTTTGGAATCCTGATATTTTACTTCAATCTGGTGTTCACCAATGGGCAGAGCTTCCATGACCTGATAATTGGGTAAGGTATAGTCCTGACCAACCATGCTAATGCCCGAATCACCGGTGTCTTTGAATTCTCCTTGTTGATTGAGACGATAAAAGATTTTTTGGACTAATTCAGTCGGAATGAAAGCGATACTGACAGATTTGTTGAGGGGGGTTATTTTAATGTCAATTGGTTTGTCTATCATCTTTCCCAGCATTCCCTCAGTCATTTTACTTTGGGCTGAAATTTCTTTGAGCATTTCTTCCGATTTATTCTTATCGATAATGAATTTGCTGAATAGTTGCTCTTTTTCCAACTGATTAAATTTTTCCAAATATGCTCTCTGAGATTTTTTTTCTTCATTAGTAGCCAAACCGTTCTCCTGAAAAGAAAAATGCATAATCAAATAGTAGTAGATGGGACCATAGTCAGGGAATTGTTGTGTAAGTCGTTGTAGCAAAGCGAATTGATCTTCTCTACTCTCTTTGCTGATGGCGTGAATCAGCTGTGCTGCCGCGTTTTGAGGAAATTCAGTTCTCAGTTCGCCGATGATTTGACGAGCCGAGCTAGGACCTTCTAAATTTTTCAGAATGGAATAATAAGATAGATATGGATCAAAATAGCTTAAATCTGCCGCAATAACTTTTTGATAGCTTTGGCGCGCTTCCAGTAAATTACCACTAATTTCCTGAATTCTGGCATTATGATAATAATCATTAGCAGAACTGGGATTGCTGATTAGTCCAGCTTTTTGATCGACTTGGTCAATTTTGGCGAGTATTTGCTCGATACCGGAATCCAGTTTTTGTTCGATGCGGTCCAATTTACCGAAAAGCGATTCTTGCCAGTCAGAAATGGTGGGGGAAAGGGTGGCCGCAAAACCCTGTTGAGGGGAAAGAAGGAAAATGGGAGTTAACACGCCCCAATAAAGCGTCGAAATAAGTAAAACCCCCAAAACTTTGCCATGAGCGGTTGCTAAAATAGATTCAAAATTAGCCAATTTTTTGCGTTTTGGCGCGGTGACGGCAAACCACCATATTCCGCTAGCTATTGCTGATAGCAAGAGGAAAAGTGGTATGAAATTGAAATATGGTTTTACAAAATCACCGAAAAATCCAATACCAGTGACAATCAAAGAAGTGGGTCCTGCTCCTGAATCGGCAAATTTTTGGATGAGGTTTTTTTCTTTCATATATAACCTTTTTGCAGATTATACAGTTTTAATAATACTTATCTAGCTTGATTAAATATGCAAATGTGTTATAATTAAATGAGACTTTAAATTATGTGGTATGAAAAAAATTAATCACCAGATAGAAAAACAAGATGGGATGAAGCAGAAGGAAGTTGCTGGTAAAACGGCTATTGCACGCAGAATCAGGAATATTACCAATGCCGTGCTATTAGCCATAGGTACTGGTGCAGGTGTTAATACGACCGGATGTATCAATAAATCTGATCTGGAGCTGATTGCCAGAGGTGTGAGAGAATATGATAATATCACAATTTCTGGAGTAGATGTCCAAAAAGAGGTCAATGGTGATGAATTGATAATATCTTGCAGCAAAAGTTGTGAAGTTGATTTGCAGACTGGGTTGGATCATGATGTAATTATTTTGAATCCGAAAGACACTTTGACTTTGAAGCGTTACGGAAAAGGGTATCGAGTTAAGTTGCTGATGAGAAAATATTTTTAAACTCTGCCATTACTATTGCCTAAATTAGGTTTTTCAGTCTATGATACGCCCGATCAAATTCTAAAATAAAATTTATGATTTTATCGGATCGAGAGATAAAAGCGGCGATTGCCAAAGGAGAAATAACGATTGATCCTTTTGACGCCAAATATATTCAGCCCGCTTCGATTGATTTGCATTTAGACAAGCATTTTTTGGTTTTCGACACCAATCAAAATTATGTCATTGATCCCAAAAAACCAATTGATGATATGATGAAGGAAGTGGTGATTTCTGAGGATAAACCTTTTGTGCTGCACCCAGGTGAATTTGCCTTGGGGATGATTTATGAGACGACAGGGGTAAATGATCGCTTGGTGGGGCGTTTGGAAGGGAAAAGTTCTGTAGGTAGAATGGGAGTTTTGATACATGTTACCGCCGGTTTCTTGGATCCAGGAAATTCTTTAAAAATGACTTTAGAACTGCATAACACCGCTAATATTCCCATACTGTTGTATTATAAAATGCCGATAGCGCAAATGGCCTTTGAAGAATTGACTTCGCCGTGTGAAAGGCCTTATTCCAAAGAAATGGGTAGCAAATATGTTGGCGATATGAAACTCAGAGCCAGCCAAATGTGGCGAAATTTTGTACAGGAGTAAGTAGATCT
>CAZJJZ010000022.1:0-9374 GCA_964546505.1 uncultured Candidatus Peribacteria bacterium | reverse complement strand
TTGTTGATTAGAAAGTCTTAGGAAATGAGGTTTTGGAGTACTGAATAGAAGAGTATAAACGTAATCAAGGCGAAAATGCTAATGAGAATGCTGAACCAAAAGGCGCCTCGCAGCATCAAGTGCAGGTAGCGTTTGCCAAAAGGACGGATTTTTTTGCGATGACAATAAAGTCCTGCCGTCACCATAGTCAGAACGCCAAATACTAAGCCCCAGACATTCAGGAATCTCATTAAAAATAATAGCAGAATCGCGGAAAGCAGGATGCCGATAATGAGAAAAGAGATATCATTAATCAGTTGATTGGTTTTGTGGATTAGGGCCATGGAAGTTAATTATTGTTTTGGACATTTCTTGGCTTTGACGCCGCAGACAGGGCAAATGTCATTTCTACCTAAATTGGCGCAGGGTAGAGTCCCAGTGCCGCGGCCCGCGGCCGCGGCCTGCCCCAAAACCAATGGTTTAGTTCCAGGACTATCCGCCTTAATTTTGATTATTTCACCTGTTTGAATTGGTTGATCCGCTTCTGTGTCTTCCAAATTAGCAAAGGCTTTGGCGGCTTGTTCTAGGTCTAGATTAGTTTGCTGAGGTGTGGCCCAACTATTGGCAGCTACCAGATTGTTGTTGAGGCCGCCTTCAATATCATCAGCATTGGTGATAAGCATTTCAGCGGGTTGATTGCCCTTTAACAAATGGCCAGGCAAACTGTTTTTTAGGTCAATTTTGTAGAGGGTAGATAAGGTGTCAATTTGTATTTTGCCCAACATTTCTTTAAACATTTGGAAGGCCAATTCTTTATATTCGATTAAAGGATCTTTTTGCGCATAGCCTCTCAAAGATACACTCTCTCGTAACTGTTGCATGGCATCAATATGTTCCATCCAATGAGTATCAATGACGGATAACATGACCGATTTTTCGATTTGTCTAAGGGTATTGGGATCGCTGAGCTGATTTTCTTTGTTGTTGTATTTTTCCAGTAAATAGGTCTTGATGAATTCAATGATCTCTTCTTCATCTTGTTGGCGTTTGAAGATTTCCAAATTGAATTCACCCCGAACTTCAGTAATCATCATTTCCAAAATGTTTACCGCTTCATCATAATCATATGTTTTGTGTTCTGGTTTGAAACAATTGAGAGCGATTTTTTCGGCTTGTTTTTCAATCAGTAAAATTATTTCATTTTTAATATTGTCATGCAGGAGAGCTTTACGGCGACGTGAATAAATGATTTCACGATGTTTATTCATGACGTCATCGTATTCTACTAAATGTTTACGAATATCAAAGTTACGTCCTTCCACTTTTTTCTGGGCGCTTTCGATGGTGTTGGAAAGCCAGCCATTCTGGATTGGCATGTCTTCAGGTAATTTCAGAGCTTCCATCATACGAAGCATGCGATCTCCTCCAAATAATCGCATCAAATCGTCCTGCATTGAAACATAAAATTGACTTTCACCGGGGTCACCTTGACGACCGGAACGTCCACGTAATTGATTATCGATACGACGAGATTCATGCCTTTCGGTACCGATGACGAGTAATCCTCCTAAATCTTTCACTTCTGAATCCAACTTGATATCTGTACCTCTTCCGGCCATGTTGGTGGCAATAGTGACTGCGCCTTTTTTACCAGCCATTGCTACTATTTCCGCTTCTTGCTCGTGAAATTTGGCGTTCAAAACTGCATGAGGAATTTTGTGGCGCACTAAAACCTGGCTTAATAATTCAGATTGTTCAATGGAAACGGTACCAATCAGTACAGGTTGGCCAATAGCATGAGCTTCTTGTACTCTTTTGGCTACAGCATCATATTTTCCTGCTTTAGATTTGAAGATTAAATCTTCGTTGTCTTTCCTATTCACGCCACGGTTGGTGGGGACTACTACGGTTTCTAAAGCATAAATTCGTAAAAATTCTTCTTCTTCGGTTTTGGCGGTACCAGTCATACCGGCTAATTTGTTGAATAAGCGGAAGAGATTTTGAAAAGTGATGGTGGCAAAGGTACGGCTCTCTCTTTTAATTTCTACGTTTTCTTTTGCTTCGATGGCCTGATGCAAACCATCAGAATAACGACGGCCTTCCATCAAACGTCCGGTAAATTCATCAACAATTAAAATTTCGCCATCCTTGACAACATAATCAACATTTTTCTTGAATATGGCGTTGGCTTTCAGTGCTTGTTCAATGTGGTGAACCTCGTCAAAACCGGCTTCGGTATAAATATTATCCACACCCATCAGCTCTTCCATTTTCTTAATGCCGCTTTCAGTCAATGTCGCGCTGCGTTGTTTTTCATCGATTTTGAAATGCGTTTCGGCTTCCAAATTGCGAACTAATTGCGCGTATTTGGCATATTTATCAGTTGACTCTTGCGCCGGTGAAGAAATGATCAGAGGAGTTCGCGCTTCATCAATCAAAATGGAATCCACTTCATCCACGATAGCATAATTTAATTTGCGCTGTACTATCGAATCCACATTGGTTGCCATATTGTCGCGGAGATAGTCGAAGCCAAATTCGCTATTGGTTCCATAAGTGATATCGCAATTATAGGCAGCTTTTTTTTGTTCTCGATTCAGTTGATGCAGATTGACACCTACAGTGAGGCCCAGATAATTATACAAAACTCCCATCCATTCGGCGTCTCTTTGTGCCAAGTATTCATTTACGGTAACCAAATAAGCGCCATCGCCTTGCAAAGCATTCAAATAGAGTGGGCAAGTACAGACTAAGGTTATGCCTTCACCGGTTTTCATTTCGGCAATTTTACCTTTATGCAAAATAATTCCTCCGAGCAGCTGAACATCGTAAGGGATCATATTCCAGACATATTTTTTGCGTTCGCCTTCTGCAGTATTCTCGTATACTTTTTCCAGTTCGAATTCTCGACCGTTAAGTCGGCGGCAAGCATGTTTGACAAGGGCGAAAGCTTCAGGCAAGAGCTGGTCTAATGTTTCTCCCTGTTTTAAACGGTCTTTAAATTCGGCAGTCTTGGCCTGAACCTGCTCGTCTGTGGTGATACTTTGTTGATATTCCGTTTCGATTTGGTTGATTTTTTTGACAATTGGCCAAAGTTTTTTGAGAATTTTCTGATTGGGGTCGCCAATCAGCTTTTCAATGAGTTTTAACATTAAGTAACGATCTAGAGATTAAAAGAAAATAACGGTCACTAAAATTGCGATCAAATTTTCTGATGCAGTCTATACTATTCTTGATGCTTTTGGAAGACTACCAGAACTGTTTTTAGTAAAATTTTCAAGTCAAGTATTGGGCTCCAGTTTTCGATATAATAGCTATCCAGATTAACTTCCCGCTCAAAGTCCAAATCACTTCTACCGCTTACTTGAGCCATGCCTGTAATTCCTGGTTTGGTGGTAAGTACGAATTTATGATGTTTTTGATACTTCGCAACTTCTTCCGGCAAGTGCGGGCGCGGTCCAACCAAGCTCATTTCGCCTTTCCAGACATTGAAAAGTTGGGGTAATTCATCAAGAGAAAACTGGCGTAAAAATTTGCCGATTTTTGTAACCCGTGGATCATTTTTGATTTTCACCAACGGTGAATCCTTACGCATGTCTTTTTGGGCCAATTCTGTATAGCGTAAATTGTGAGTTCCAGGTTTCATGGTGCGAAATTTGTAGAAGTTGAAGAGCCTGCCTTTTTCGCCCACTCTTTTCACTCGATTACCATCGTCCAAATACTTGAAAATGATGGTTCCTTTCCGATCATCCAATTTGATCAGTATTGCAATCAAAAGCATGATTGGCGAGAGCAAAATGATTAAAATACTGGAACATATCAGGTCAAAAAAACGCTTGTAAATTTTTCCCCAGCCATCTAGGGGCGTGGGTTTAAGGTGAAAAATGGGAATATTTTCCACGGTTTCAATTTCGATATTAGTGCGTTGGATTTCGGCTTGCTCGGGGATAAAACTAAAAAGCAGCTGATTTTCACGGCAAAAATCCAGTAGTTTGGTTTCCGTCGTGTCTGATTGATTGTGACTGAAATAAATTATTTGATCAATTTGCCGCTGTTTGCAGATTGTGGATAAGTCTTGATAATCTCCCAAGTAGGTCAATTTAGCTTGGGGATTAGCGGTGCTGTTGATATAGCCGATGGGTAGATATTGTGGATTGCGGAAGAAGTCTTGGCAAAAAGAAGGCATTAATTGACTGCTACCAGCGATCAGTACGCGATTTTGGCCAATACCTCTGCGGTAGAAGCGTGTTTTGATCATTTGCAGTATTGCTCTTCCCAGCAATAATAAGATGATGGTGATGAGCCAAGTCTGTATCAAAGCTAGACGTGAGAAAGGAAAGCTGCGCTGAAAGAAATAGAAAGCGATAATGGTGAGTAGCCAGAGTACCGAATCTAACATGATGTGCCGGTTCTGTGCCAAGAGGGTGCGTTTGCGAAACTGGTAATGTCCGCGAAGAGCGAAAATTATGCTTAATAATGCTGAAAAAGCCAAAGCAGTTGGGAAGTATTCTTGAAAAGGAGGGAATTCTGAAGGAGTGATCGGTAACTGAACTCCCGGTATCAGATCGGTGACCAAACGCAAGTGATATGCCAAATAAAAGGCGCAAAAGGTCAGGAGGAAGTCGACTAAAACACCAATTAATTGTGTAACCAGTTCGAATTTTTTCATGGGAATTGGTCGGTTTTATTGAATCTTGAGCGGATCATAAGCCGGGTTCTGTAATTTAGGCAAGCTAAACTTGTAATCATCTCTCTGGGACTTTTGTCGCCAAAAGCCTCAAGCAGCGGGGAGCTGGGGATTGGAAGACGCAATGGTTCCTTTGCTCCCACCCGCCTTGCACCGGATAGGGTTTACCGTTTGTAAATTGCTTTACGAAGCCCACTGAATGGGCCTTTTCACCTTTCATTCTGTCTGGAAAATTGGCTTGTGGCCAGCCTCCTGGTCAGAATTAGTATTGTCTCTGTGGCACTTTCCGTACCGGGTATTTTGAATATATTACCCGGCCAAACCCGTTAGGTTTTATCCTTGTCTTCTGGTGCCCGGACTTTCCTCTATGGACCGTTATTAATCTGCAAGCAGACTTTTTAAGGAACACAGTGATTACTCACCGCTCAAAATTCTAGGAGATTGTAATGGGAAAAGGGTGTTTTGGCAAGGGGGAGGTGCGGAGAAAAAGCTGTTTAGGTTTTGTGGACAGTTTCAAAATAAACTTGGCGGGTATTTACTTGAGTGAATGTTGCAATTGTGTTATAATGGTGAGAACTAAATATTTTTATGAGCAAAACAACTATTTATATAAACGCATCAAGCTTTAAAGATGAGTTGCAAAAATGTTTATTGCTATCTGACAAAGATAAAAGTTACTGGATTAAACAATCTGGGACTTTGCCACCTATTATTTTGCGATTACTGTTTCAAAAAGTTTGGGAGGTCAACAGAAGAGTCGATTTGTATTTAAAAACAGCTCTTAAAAATGATTCGGATTTTAAACTGGGCAAGCAGTTAAAAAGTTTAGTTAAAAAACTTCAAACAGATGTCTTTTTGATTGAAGAAAGTAATCGTAAAGAATTAGAAGAAGCTGATTTGGAAAATCTAATTAAAAACATTTAACAAAAGTAGATATGCCTGGAGCATTTGACCAACAAATTGATCAGAAGCAAGCAGAAGTTAATAAATTAAAAGATCAACAAGAAAATCAGGATTTAAAAAAGATTATCGAGCAGAATACTGATGCTTTTATGAGTTCGGTAGATCAGTTTCAGCATCTGGAGGAGAGTATGAAGTTAAACACACCACAAGCAAAAGCTTATTTAGCAAAAGGTAAGCAAAAGATTCTGAGTGCTTTAAATTCTGTGGCTGCTAGAGGCAAAATGATTTTAGATAAGAATAGTGCTACCAAAACTGAAAAAAAAGATGGTCAGAGAAGAACCGACGTGTCTGGAGTTGAGGCAATTGATAAAGAGGCTTTCAATTTAAAAGAAACTTTAAATACTTATCAGGAAAATTTAAAAACAATTGTGGCTGTTGAAGCTAAATATCAGCAGGTCCAAATTAAAATGGAAGAGTTAGCTAAAGAAGAAACAAAATCATTAAAAGATCGAGAAAAAAGTAAAGATGGAATGTTGGGTAAATACCAGGAGGCCTTTGCAGAAGTATGTAATTTATTTGCGTTGAAGAATCGTAGTACGCAATTACCCGCAGAATTTTTGCAAGCAATAAACTTAGTGAAGGGAAAGACCTGTGAACAGCTTATTCAGCAACTTCAGTCGAAAGTAGTTGAAGCTAATGAGCAAAAGCTGATTAAAGATCGTTTCAATAAGTATATTACGATAAGTGCGAATGGAGAAAAGACCTATACATCTGAATGGGAAACTTTGTCTGAAATAGAAAAAAATAAGATACTGTTGGAAATTGCCAATGTGAAGCTAGAGGTTGATGAACAGGTTCAAGAAAAGATTAGACCGCCGGCGTTAGATAATTTTTTTGCAGCAAAAAAACTTTATAAACTTGGCTCGTACGAAGAGGCTCGAAAGCTTTTCAAACAATTTTTAGATCATGATCGTAATTTACTAGTTGGTACTTCTGCGGCAAAAAAAGAAAAAGAATATGTGGAAACCGCAACGTCAGTTTTGGCTGAGTTGGATTTACTTTTAGATGTGAATGCAGATTTGTTTAAGGCTCAAAAGCTGATTGAAACAGGTGATTTAACAAGTGCAAAAAATGTTCTAAAGAATTTTATCAAAGGTAGTAATGCTGATCGAAAAGTATTGAAAGATGAAACACACGAATTGAAGATGATTGAAACTGCAAAGGAATTACTAAAACGAATTGCTTTAACAGAACTCAATCAGATAAAAATTGAATTTGATCAGATTCCGCAACCTTCCCGTGTTCCAAAATCAAAAGTAGAGGTTGCAGGATATCAAGTGGATTGGCAAGACGCTGTAAGAAGGGCTGGATCTACTTATGGTCAGCCAGTTGGGGGTGCGGCACCGGAACAGAAGACAAATCCGGATTATGTTGCTTGGGAAAAGTATGGAGAGGCATTAAAACAGGCAGAACAGGCTATTGCTAGTGGTCAAGTACCCGACTTTAAGGCGGCCTATGATAAATTTTTAGCGCCTTTGAAAAATTTGGAGGAGATCAAAAGTGAATTTGCAAAAAAAATGGAAGATAGTTCATTTGATCAATTGGCTCTACAAAATGGAAGGGAAGGTATGCTATTTTTGGCAAGAAAATATCGCAGCGAATCCAATTATACTAAGGCGGACAAATTTTTCTCCATGTATTTTGCTGATAAATTGCAAGAGGGTGATAATGGAAAGCCAAAGATTACCTACGAAGAAATTGTGAAAAAATATGGGGGGACATTTAAAGAAAGCTTGGCACTGGCTCCAAAAATGAATGAAGCTAAAGCTGAATATGATAAAAAATGTCAAGAAGATAAAAATTACGAGAAATTACATCCTTGGAAAGAAGATCAAATAAGAGCAAAATTCCAACAAGAATATTTGACCAGTGTTTGGAAAGAAGAAATTTTACATGCAACTAACGCAAAAATTCCCTCAAGCATTCAAAATAATACTGAAGAATTTGAAGCTTGGAAAGAATATATGGCATTAAAGGGACAACAATGGCAGGGAACTTGGACAGAAAATTTTGGCGTTAGCGGCATTAGTGATGCTACTAGGGATCGTTTAATAAGAGAAATTCCTATTCAAATCGCTCTATTGGCATTATCGGGTGGTATAGCAAGTTTGGGCAGAGCAGGCGTAATGGCAGCTGGTGAAGCTGTTTCCAGTTTGCTCGTTCGGGAAGCTGGAAGTTTAGCTTTTGGTGAAGCAACCAGTATGGGTGTTTCAGCGAGTGGATTATTGGCAGAACAAGCGTTAGCAAGATTGGGAATTTCTGCAGCGAATGCTGCTGCTTATGGTCGAGGTGGAGCGATGTTGGCTTCGGAAGTATTTGGTCTTCTTGCAGTCGAATCGCCAATTTTTGTCTTAACCGATTCAACTCTAAATGGTGTTCTGACTGGAAACTATAAAGTAACTAACTTGGAAACTTTTTGTGAAGAATGGAGAACAGCGGCCTTGACCATGGGTGTATTGGGATCAAGTGGAAGATTAATGAGAGCTTTAAAATTTGCTGAAGGTGCTGGTAAGATGAGTGGTTTAATTAAAGGAGTTAATGGCACCAACGCTTTGGCTGCAGAAATTGCATCAATGGGAGCATTAGAGGGGGCGCAGGGCAAAGATTTGTCAGCAGATGATTTAGCAATGATTTTGGGTTTGAAAATTGGTCATGCTGCTGCGGAAGCTCCTAAGAAGATTGATGCAGCATTAAAAGATTTCAATGCTCGAAAAATAGAAAAATTTAATGCTGATGCTTTAGCTTTGGATGGTCGAATCAATGAATTGGAATGGCAAATTGCCATTGCTAGGGCTAAAGAAAGTACTGATTTGCCACAGTTAGAAAAGCAACTTGGACAGTTAGTGGATAAATTAGCTCCGAAGAAGAAAGCGATTTTCCAGAATATTGAGAATGAACTAACAAAACAAGTAGGCGAGGTTAGGCAGTTAAATGCAAAATTAAAAGAAGCTTTTGATACGGCTAAAGAACCGCAAAGATCACAATTAGCTTCACAAATTGTGGAGGGGGGTCAATATATAAATGCTTTAATGCATGATATTGAAGGTTTTCGTGCTGCTAAAAAAGCAATTGATAACGCATCTGCAGGTAGTGGTGTTGAAAGTGGTAAAAAAGGTGTTAAGACAAATAAAAGTGTACCAAAAGGTGATGGAAGTTCTACTCCCAAAGCTGGTAATGATACTCCAAAGAATTCATCAAGAAATCCTACATTACCCGAAGAAGTTTCTCATTATGAGGCAGCTGGCTCTAATCCAACGGTCTATGGTACAAGAGTGGGAAGATATGTACCTGGTCAGGGTTTTGTTTCTGAAGCTCCAGTGACCGCAGCGCGCGTTGGTGAGCAAGTTAGTTTGGCTGGCAAGACGTTGATTGCAGTTAAAAGTCATCACGATTTTCCAACTTATTTTGTCTCAGAACTTCGACTATTTGTCGATAGAAATGGTGTTGTGGTTGAACCACCGAAACCTGTTGAGAAAGCAGCTGCAACTGGAGCGCCGACTGAGGTGTCTCCAACAGCCGAGGCTGGACCAAAGTTTGAAGTTGGAAAACCGCTGGATTATAGTCTTGTTTCAAAACAGAAGGTAGAAGGGATGGTCATTGATGGCAAGGCATACAGGTATTATAGAAAGCTGAATGTGTATACAGATGCAAAAGGCATCGTAGTGGAGCCACCGGTTGAAAAGCCAACAGCTGCAACTGGAGCGCCGACTGAGGTGTCTCCAACAGCCGAGGCTGGACCAAAGTT
>CAZJJZ010000021.1:13271-24488 GCA_964546505.1 uncultured Candidatus Peribacteria bacterium | reverse complement strand
TTACTTGGCCGCGATGAAGGAAATGGGGTTTATGCCTCAAGAAATGTTGGCCATTGAAGATTCTGTTTCAGGAGTGAAAAGTGCCAAGGCGGCCGGACTTTTTTGTATTGGTTTACAAACCACTACGGAGAAAAATTTGTTAATTGACGCCGGTGTTGATATTATTGTTAAAGATTATCGTGAACTGATCGCTGAAATCAAAAAAAATGCCGCTTATTTAAATCAAATTACCATAAATCAAAACTAAACCTTATTCATACCAAAATGCCCAAATCCATCAAGGCTGTTCCCAAATCAATCACTAAAAAAGTGGTTAAAGCTGCGTTAGCCAAAACCAAGCAGCTGAAAAAGTCGCCAAAGCCATTGCCAAAAAAAACGCTGGCTGTGAAATTGCCTGTAGTGGTTAAAAAAAGCCTAACAGTCTCGACTTCGGTAAAACGTAAATACATGCCTTTGGATCCGCAAGTCAAAAACTGGATGCAGGACTATTTTCGTTATGTCAATTATCTGGCTGCAGCTTGTTTGTATTTGCAGGATAATGTTTTTTTACGCAAACCGCTTATTCCGGAGCAGATTAAAAAAAGACCATTGGGGCATTGGGGCACTGTACCAGGTTTGAATTTCATTTATCTACATGCCAATTACCTGGCTTCTAAATATCAACAAAAATTTATTTATTTGACTGGTCCCGGACATGGCGCGCCCGCGACTTTGATGAATGTTTACGCTGAGGGCACACTTGGTGAATATCACAAAAAAGCCACTCGCGATGAGCGGGGCGCGCAGTTTGTGGTTAAACAGTTTAGTTGGCCTTATGGTTTTCATAGTCATGCCACTCCAGATGTTCCGGGTAGTATTTTGGAAGGTGGAGAATTGGGTTACTCCCTTTCTACGGCTTATGGTGCAGTAATGGATAATCCGGATTTGATTGCACTTTGTGTGGTGGGTGATGGAGAGGCGGAAACCGGCGCCTTGGCTACGGCCTGGCATGGTAATAAGTTTTTGAATCCTAAAGAATCCGGAGCGGTTTTGCCAGTTGTTCACATCAATGGATATAAAATTTCTGGTCCGACCATTTACTCTACAATGTCTAATGAGGAATTGGATAATATGTTCAGAGGCTTTGGTTATAAACCCTACATTGTTGATGAAGAAGATCACTTGATGCATGAATGTATGGCGGACACCATGGAAAGAGCCTATCAAGATATCCGAGCGATATGGCAGGCAGCGCGTGTCAATAATCAAGTATTGAAGCCTCAATGGCCGGTCATTATCATGCGGTCTCGCAAGGGTTGGACTGGGCCTGTGGAATTGAATGGTAAAAAGATTTTGGATAATTTTCGCTCACATGGCTTACCCGTCAAAAACCCTCGTGCCAACGCCGAAGAATTTAATTTAGTCAAAAACTGGTTAGAAAGCTATAAAATTCAAGATCTAATTGATAGTAAAGGTAGGCCACTGCCCAAATTATTAACCTATATTCCTGCCAAAGATTTACGACTAGGGAAGGTGAAAAATTCCTATGGTGGTGACATTTATCGTAATTTGGTAATGCCCAAAGTGGAGAAATTTGAGTTTCCCAAAAATAAAGGTACTGCTGCCGCCAGCTCTCCCGCAATTGCTGCTGAATGGTTGAACGCATTAATGAAAGATAAAAAGAACTATTCGATTTTCCGTTTCTTTTGCCCGGACGAAACCGATTCCAATAAATTCGGCCGAGTTTTTGATGCGGCAAAAGGACGTGAATATCTCTGGCCGGTAAAACCTGAGGATGAAAATATTGTTACTGAGGGAAGAGTAACTGAAATGCTTTCTGAACAGACATTACAAGGCTTTTTGCAGGGATATCTCATGACCGGTCGTCATGGTATTTTTGTGACTTATGAGGCCTTTGCCCAGATTGTGGCCAGTATGGTTGATCAACACTGCAAAACTTTGAAGCAGATGAATGAGATCAAATGGCGCAAACCAATCGCGTCTTTGAATTATGTTTTATCCAGTAATACCTGGAGACAGGAACATAATGGTTTCTCGCATGAAAATCCCGGATTGATCAGTAATACTCTCACTAAAAACGGAAAATTCGCTTCGGTTTTTTATCCGGCTGATGGCAATAGTTTGATGGTCACCCTGGAAGAGTGTTTCAAGCGTCGTAATCATTTGAATGTGATTGCCGTAGGTAAAACGGATTTGCCACAATGGCTTACTGTTAAACAGGCTAGACAACAACAAAAAACCGGAATCATGATTTGGGATTGGTTTGATCCTATCGCTGCCAAAAATCCAGACTTGGTGTTTGCCGCTTCTGGTGATTATATGGTTCAGGAACTAGTTGCCGCATTAGATTTGCTCAAAAAAGATTTTCCCGAGCTGAAAATTCGTTTGGTATATGTTTCAGAAGTAACCGAACAGGGTCTTGGCGCTATCAAAAATCCACTTAATAATGTCAAACGCTTTGAGGAATATTTTACCGCTGACAAGCCAGTGGTTTATCATTATCATGGCTATCCTTCAGATGTTCGTCATATGATTTTTGGAATGCCCAATCATGATCGTTTCAAGATTAATGGATATATTGAAGAAGGTACTACTACAACACCGTTTGATATGTTGGTTGTGAATAAAGCCAGTAGGTATCATGCCATTATTGACGCCATGATTCTATTGCAGAAAGATGCGCGCTATGCGGCCAAAGCCAAGGCTATTATCAAAAAATATGAGAAGAAATTGGTGGAGCACAAGGCCTATATTTTGGAAAATAGCTTGGACATGCCGGAAATTACCGGATGGAATGCTGGTGAGTACTATCAAACCGGTGGATCCTGATACATCAAAATGCTGAATAGAAACTCCACTTCAGGTGGAGTTTTTTATTTATTACTCAGTTTTGCTTTCACGCTTTCAAAATGATTGGAAACAAAGCTCAATAAACTATTGGAACTGGATAATAGTTGTGATTTGGGGACAAAATCATTAATAATGCCAGTTTTCTGCAAATTATCTAAGTTGGCAATATTTTCTGGTGGCATGGAACTAGTGAGCACGAAAGGAATATTGAGAGCTTTACGTGCTTCGAAAGTGATTTCAGCAATTTGTGTTCCTAATACAATTTCAGAAGCCTTTGAAGAGTAAAGGTCGTAATCTGAAATGATCAGACTGTTGGCTGGATAGTCGCTGCAATTAATGATTAATTCCTTGCTGTCATCATACAGTAGTACAGCGCGTAATTGCTTTCTTAGTATGCGAAAGACAGCATTGCGAATTTGTACATCATCGTCGATAAAAATGATATTACCTTCTGGTTCGAATCCTTTGGGTTTGTTGGAAGGAACAATCAGAGACAAGGGATGCTCGATTGTATTTTCTTGTGTTGAAAATTGTTGTTCGCAATACTCAGCGTACTTACTTGATATTCCTGATTCTTGTGGTTCTGGTCTATCATCTAACTCTGCCAGTTGTAATTTTGATGGATTAGTCATTTATTAAGATTCTAGTCGGTGATGCCAAGACTAGCAAGTTTTTGATTATTTGCAAGTTGATTATAACTTATTATTCTCGCTTGTAAAATATTTCCAAATACAATAGGATGATTTTGGCAATTTAAAACCAAAATAAAATGAAAATATTTTTAGATACAGCAAATTTGGAAGAAATCAAAAAATACTATGCTTTTGGCATTGTAGATGGTGTTACAACTAATCCTTCTTTGATCGCTAAAGAGGGAGTTTCGATGGAAAAAAGAATTAAGGAAATTATTAAAGTGGTAAATGGTCCGATTAGCGCGGAAGTGGTGGCGACCGAATATGAAGGGATGATTAAACAAGGTTTGGAATACGCTGCCTGGCACAAGAATATTTATGTCAAATTGCCCATGATTCCCGATGGTGTGAGGGCTTGTAAATATTTATCGGACAAGGGAATTAAGGTGAATATGACTTTGATTTTTTCGGCCGCACAGGCCTTGATCGCGGCCAAGGCGGGAGCTTCTTTGATTAGTCCATTTATAGGACGTTTGGATGATATAGGTTTTGAAGGCATAGATTTAATCGCGGAAATTGTGGAAATGCTTTTCAATTATGATTACAAGGCAGAAGTATTAACGGCTTCTGTCCGTCATCCCAGACAGGTGATTGAAGCTGCTAAAATTGGTTCTGATGTAATTACTATGCCTACAGAGGTTTTGGATAAGCTTTTTCATCACCCTCTCACAGATTTGGGTTTGAAAAAGTTCATGGATGACTTTGCTAAAGTCAAAAATCTGCAAAAAAAATAATTTAAAACAAAAACATTATGATCAAGTTTGATTATTCTAAATTGTTGGAAGTGTCTTCTAAACATGGGCTTTCCAAGTCTGAATTGAAGCCCTTCCACAATAAAATCAAGGCCTTAAAACAAAAAATCGTTGAACGTAAGTTGGGGTTTCATGAAATTGTCGATGATCAAAAAACACTGCAGAAAGTACTGGATTTTGCTAAGCAAGTGAAAGGTAAATATGAAAATATTGTGGTGTTGGGAATTGGTGGAAGTGCTTTGGGAATGATCTGTTTGCAGCAGAGTCTGAGTCACTTATTCCTGCCCAATAAACCCCGATTATTTGTTTTGGATAATATTGATCCGGTTTTAATTCAGGAGTTTGAGGAAACCGCCAATCTGAAAAAAACTTTATTTTTGGTGATTACCAAGTCGGGTGGAACACCAGAAACCTTGGCACAGTATCTTTATTTTAAGAAAAAAATTGAGGGTTTGAAATTGAGCTGGGAAAAACATTTTGTGTTTGTGACTGACCCAGAAAAAGGTTTACTCAGAAAGCTGGCAAATGAAAATAAAAAAATTACCACCTTTGAAATACCTCAAAACGTGGGTGGTAGATTTAGCGTGCTCACCCCTGTAGGTTTATTGCCTGCTGCCTTGATTGGTTTGGATGTGGCAGCTTTGCTAAAAGGTGCCAAGGCGATGAAAAAGAAATTTTGGAGTGAAAACTTTGAGGAGAATTTTGCTTTCCAGTTAGCTGTAATTCAATATTTACTTTATCAAAAGAAAAAATTCATTTCAGTAAATTATGCGTATTCGCAAAAGCTAATCAGACTTTCCAATTGGTATATTCAACTTTTAGGAGAAAGTATTGGTAAAGCAGTGAATAATAAAGGTAAAAAAATCAATGTTGGCATAACTCCTATGCATGCTACTGGAGCTACAGATCAACATTCACAAAATCAACTTTTTAATGAAGGTCCAAATGATAAATTGTTTATTTTTCTGGACGAAGCGAAATCTCCTGTTGACCAGAAAATTCCAGATGAACCATTTTTCAGAGAAGAGTTGGGTTATTTGAAAGGTGTAACCATGGCCAAATTATTCAAGACAGAAATGCAGGGAACAATTGATGCTTTGGCTGCTAATGATCGCCCAATAGTGAAGATTACACTGGCAAAAATTGATGAAACCAATTTGGGAGAAATTTTTATGCTACTGGAAGGTTCAATCGCTTATCTGGGAGAGTTGTTTGAAATCAATGCTTTTGATCAGCCGGGAGTGGAACTTTCCAAAAATTTAACCAGAAAATATTTAGCCAAATAATTTTTATGAAAATAGCGAAACTTGGAAAATCTTTGAGCTGGTCTCAGCAGTGGGCTCTACAGTCTTTAAGCTTAGCTTGCAGACGCAGTATTTTGGCAATGGTCACCAATGCCCAGAGTGGACATCCTGGTGGCTCTTTGGGTGCGATTGACTATTTGGCAGTCCTTTACAGTATGATTATCGCTCAAACCGGTGAAACGGTAGTTGTTTCTAATGGGCATATTTCACCCGCAGTATATGCTATTTTGGCCGAGTTGGGATATGTGGACAAAGAGACGGTGCTAAATAGTTTTAGAAAAATCGGTAGTATTTTTGAAGGGCATGTCACCAGGTTGGTGCCGGGAATATGTTATGGTACTGGTCCTTTGGGTACTGGTGTTTCTGCGGCAAGTGGTTTTGCTCTCGCAGAAAAAATCAATCATACTGGCAAAAAAGTTTATGCCTTGATGGGTGATGGTGAATTCAACGAAGGGCAGGTGCATGAAATGATTAACTTTGCCAATAAGTACCGCTTGGATAATTTAATTTTATTTGTGGATTATAATCGGGTGCAACTTTCTGATGCTTTGCACAAAGTAATGCCCGTCAATATTGCCGGGACTTTTAACGCAGCTGGATGGTTAGTGCTGGAGTTTGATGGTAATAATCATCAACAGATTTGGAAAGCTTTGAGTAAAGCTAATGCCAATAAATCCGGAAAACCGGTGGTATTGATTGGAAAAACCATTATGGGATATGGTGTTGAGTTTATGCAAAAAGAAGGTGAACAATTGCGGTCTACTTGGCATGGGAAAGCACCAAAGCCAGAGGATACGGAGAAGGCTTTGGCCAAAATCCCGCTGCAAAAAAAGGATCTATTGCGTATAGCAGAAGTCAAAAAACTGATTACCTGGAAACCGGTAAAACCGGTGTTTACTGAAAATTTAACCGAATTAAAGGTTAAAGTTGGCAAGCCAAGAATATATGCAGCAAATGAATTGACTGATTGTCGAACCGCTTACGGCAACGCGTTAAAGGACTTGGCGGAATTAAATAAAGACCTTGTAGCATTGACTGCGGATTTGGCAGAGTCAGTTAAAACTGCCATTATGGCCGAAGAATTTCCAGAACGACATTTTGATTGTGGTATAGCTGAACAGCAGATGATTTCTGCTGCTGGTGGCTTGAGCTTGGCTGGCAAAATACCTTTCGCTTCCACTTTTGGGGCCTTTATTTCCAGCAGAGCCAAGGATCAAGCTCGAGTTAATGACATTAATCATACTAATGTCAAAATGGTAGCAACTCATTGTGGGCTTTCCGTGGGGGAAGATGGCCCAACTCATCAAGCTATTGATGATCAAGGATCATTTTTGGGAATGTTCAATACAATGACTGTGGAACCATGTGATCCAAATCAAACAGATCGGATGATTCGCTTTGTGGCAAAACATTATGGCAATTTTTATGTGCGCATGGGACGGCACAAAATACCCGTCTTAACAGATCGGGATGGCAAAATAATATTTGATCAAAACTATCAATACTACTATGGCCGAACTGATCTGATTAGAGCTGGCAAATTATTGACCATAGCTGCTAGCGGACCAATGGTTTCTTTGGCGGTCAAAGTAGTTGATGAACTTTTTAAAAAGGGAATTGAAGTCGAACTGATAGCAGTTTCATCGATTAAAAAATTTGATGAAACCCTATTTAAATCAATCAAGAAAACTGGCAAGTTGATTGTCTTGGAGGATCACAATCCTTACTCTGGTTTGGCTGGTCAATTAGCTGCGGAACTGGTACGCAAAAAGATGACACTGAAAGCTTTTGAATGGATGGGGGTTACAGCATACCAGCTCTCCGGCAAACCTGAGGAGCTTTATGATTATGCTAAAATTGGTGTTGATGATATAATGAAAAGAGTCAAAAAATTACTAAAAAAATAAAAAATGAAGATTAGGTCTTTGAAAAAGAAATCACTGTTTTTGGGTCCGGAGTTATGAAAAAAGAATCGTTTCAGAGTAGCGATTTTTGGTTCTGCCCGAATTAGTAAAAAAGATCAGGAATATTGGCAGGTCTTTGATTTGGCTAAAAAAATCGGTGAACAGGGGTATGATGTGGTAACAGGTGGAGGACCGGGGATGATGGAGGCAGCTAATGAGGGACATATGGCGGGCGACTCCAAAGGCTTGGCTGATTCAATTGGTTTAATTATCAAGCTGCCTTGGGAGAATTCGGGGAATCCTTTTTTGGAAATGTTTAAAACCTTTGATCATTTTTCCAATCGCTTAGACACCTTTTTGAAGCTGTCTAATGCAATGGTGATTACTAAAGGAGGTATTGGTACTTTATTGGAATTATATTACATGTGGCAACATTTGCAGGTTCACCATGTGAGCTATCGCCCGATTATTTTGATTGGAGAAATGTGGGAGCAGCTGATTGATTGGATGAAAAAATATCCGCTCAAAGATGGAATGATTGGTAAGGAGGATTTTGACTATATATATATAGTACGCGATAATGAGCAGGCCATGGAGCTGTTAAACAAATTTAAAGCTCAGTTAGTGGTGGAAGGTGTGATGAAAAAAATTGAGTTGAAAGACAAAAATGTCAGACGTCGGGTGGTCAAAAAAATAATCAAAATCAAGGCCAAAAGAGTTGTCATCAAGAAGACCAAAAAGCTCGTCAAATCTAAGGCTTAAATATTGATTTGTAAGGTAATGGGAGCGTGATCTGAGCCTAGGTTTTCGTGTAGAATATCTGCGTTAATTAAATTGGGCTGTAGTTCAGGACTAGCGAAGAAATAATCGATTCTCCAGCCCACATTCCGTTCGCGGGCGCGCGTTTTCATGTCCCACCAGCTGTAGCGATTTGCTTCTCCGGGATGAAAATGCCGGAAGGTATCGATATAGCCTTGTTTGGTGATAAAATGCAGCCATTCTCTTTCAATGTCCATAAAACCTGAAGTATTGCGGTTTTCTGACGGTCTGGCAAGGTCGATTTCTTGATGTGCGGTATTGATGTCGCCGCAAAAAATCACCGGTTTGGGTAATTTGGTGATGTACTCATAAAAGGCCTTGTAAAATTGTAATTTATATTGAACTCGCTCGATGCCTTGTCCTCCATTGGGGGCATATAAATCGAAAAAATAAAATTTTTCCAATTCCAAGCCTATCAGACGGCCTTCATTATTGAGAATTGGCTCCACGAATGTGTCTAAAGTTTGAAGTGGTTGCAATTTGTGATAAATTCCCACTCCGCTGTACCCCTTACGTTCTCCGGATTTCCAGTGGCATTGGTAACCTGGTATTTGAAGTAGGTTGGGGGAGAGTTGTTCGGGGTGAGCTTTGGTTTCTTGCAGGGCGATGACGTGAGCGTCCGTAGCTAAAACCCAGTCTACAAACCCTTTTTTCTCGGCGGCGCGAATGCCATTAACATTCCAGGAAATAAAATTATATTGCTGAGTCATTTTTTTTGATTATTTGTAAGTAGCACTTGATTTTTCCATTATATAACTTGCGATTTTGATTTGCGGGTCGGCCAAAAAACTGGTTGAAATTTTCTGAAGGCGTTAGAATGCCCATTTCCAATTGTTGGTGTTGTTGGGAAAGGTGACCCAAATCTGCCAGAATCTGCTCGGCAATAGTCACTTCTTCGAGTCTTTCGCCATAAGGTGGGTTGGTTAAGAGCAGTGCTTGAGGGAAATTGGCATAAGGAAAACTGGCGAAGGAACCGCTACTGAATTGGATTTTTTCTACTCCTGCAGCTTTGGCATTTTGTTTGGCAATTTTAATGAGGTCGGGATTGAGGTCCGCACCCAGGATTTGCAGGCTGCCAGCTGGCTGAATTTGAGCAGTTAATTCTTGATAAATTGTTTTTTGCAGTGACTTGATTTCTGTAATTGGCCAATTTTGGTAGGCAAAATTTCGTTGCAGACCGGGAGCAATTTTTTGGCTAATCATAGCGGCTTCAATGGGTATAGTGCCGCTGCCGCAAAAAGGATCAATGAGAGTTTTATGATGGGGGTTAAGAGTTAGTTGCAGCATGGCTGCTGCAAGAGTTTCTTTGAGTGGGGCTTCTCCGGCTTTTTGGCGGTAACCTCGGCGATGCAAACTGGTACCGGAAGTGTTGAGTGCTATCAGGCAATGATCTTTTTGAAATTTGATTTGAATTTCAAACTCAGGGCCGGTTTGCGGGAAGGTTTCTAAACCATAGCTTTGAGACATTTTCTTGAAAATGGCTTTTTGGCTGATACTTTGAATAGTGGGTACACCATGCAGTTGTGATTGATTGGAGCTTGCCAATACAGTGATTTTAGCCGTCTTGGGCAAGAAGTCGGCCCACGGAATAGCAAAACAATGATCAAAAAGTTGGTCGAAGCTTTTCGCTTCAAATTCTGCCAAGTGTAGATAAACGCGATCAGCGCAGCGCAAAATGTAATTACTACGAATTACTTCTGCCCATTCGCCCTGGAAATCGACTCGGCCGTTTTGCTTGCTAAGTGTCCAGATTTTGGCATCTCTAAGTTCTTTTTCTACTAAGCTCTCCAATCCAAAAGCGCAGGTGGCAATTAAATGCATGGTCTTTATATGATTATTTCACATTACGTCAAGTAGTTTGTTTAATTTTGACAGGTTTAGCGCTTAATTAAAAGTCATTTTTCTGTTATAATAAAAGGATTTAACTTGATGCCAATGAAAGTATTGATGCTGGGCTGGGAGTTCGCTCCCATCAAATCAGGTGGCCTTGGAGTAGCGTGCCGTGGTATTGCGGAGGGCTTGGGTAGAGAAGATGTAGAGGTAACCTTTGTGGTTCCCTCTTATTTAAATATTGAGGATACTGAAATTAGCCAGAATATTAAACTGGTTTCCAAGAAAATGAAAATTGTGAAATTGCAGGTGGATCAAAAGTTGCTCTATTCCCCTTATCAGGGACTTCCTCAAACGGAAACAGCAATCAAGTTCAAAATCGAAAAGGTTCAACCGGGCCAAGCTGAGCAAGTCAAAAAGCATCACGAGATCTATGGTAAACAGTTTTGGCTGGAAGTGGAAAAATTTGCCTTTGAAGCTGCGGAAGTGGCTAAAGAACATCCCCATGATGTGATTCATGCACATGATTGGATGACTTATCAGGCGGGGATGCGTATCAAAAAAATGACTGGTAAACCATTGGTGGCCCATGTACATGCCACAGAAATTGATCGCACAGCTGGCCATCCCAATCCTTTTATCTATGCCAAAGAAAAGCATGGATTATGGTATGCTGATCATATTATTGTGGTTTCCGAACATACCAAACGCATGCTGGTGCAATATTATCAGATTGCACCGGAGAAAATTGCCGTCGTTCATAATGCTACATTGTATCATCAGGGAGAGCGAGACCACCAATTAGATATTGAGACCAAGTTTGATAAAAAAGATAAAATTGTTTTATTCTTGGGCCGTGTAACTGTGCAAAAAGGTCCGGAATTTTTTGTGGATATGGCTGCTAAAGTATTGAGTAAGCGGCAAAATGTAAAGTTCGTGATTGCAGGTAGTGGGGATATGATGGAGGGAATAATTCAAAAAATTATACAGTTGGGATTGCAGGAAAAAGTGCTTTGTGCTGGTTTTTTGGGAGGAAAAGACTTACAGAGAGCATTTTATCACTCCC
>CAZJJZ010000021.1:12010-13249 GCA_964546505.1 uncultured Candidatus Peribacteria bacterium | reverse complement strand
TGCCTTCTGTTTCCGAGCCTTTTGGTATTACTGCTTTGGAAGCTGTGGAAATGGGTACGCCGGTAATTATGAGTAAAACCTCAGGTGCCGGAGAGGTGATTCAAAATAGTTTAAAAGTGGATTTTTGGGATATAGAGAAAATGGCCTCACAGGTAATTGCTTTGATCGATCATCCAGTTTTGGCCAAAACTTTGGCTAAACAGGCCAAGCAGGAAACTAAGTTTTTGACTTGGCATGACCAATCCAAAAAAATCAAAAAAATCTATCAAAAAATGCTGTCTGAATAATTCACCTATATGAAAAAAACAAAAACTAATTACGCCAAATCGATTTGCTTTTATTTCCAGGTACATCAGCCTTATCGTTTGAATGATTATAATTATTTTCAGGAGGAAAAAGATTATTTTGCTGGACCTGCGCAAGCTACCAATCTGGCCGTTTTCCAAAAGGTCGCCGAAAAATGTTATTTACCGACCAATGCGTTGTTGCTGGAGTTGTTGCAGAAATATCCGGAGTTTAAGATTTCCTTTTCTTTATCGGGAGTTTTTTTGGAACAGTGTTTACAGTTCGGAGAAATTGGTGAGCGGGTTTTGAACAGCTTTCAGAAACTGGTGCAAACCGGTCAAGTGGAACTGTTATCGGAAACTTACTATCACTCTTTGACTTTTCTGTATTCCAAGCAAGATTACGCTGAGCAGATTTTGAAACATCGTAAATTGATTAAAAAACTGTTTGGGGTTAACACGAAGGTTTTTAGAAATACTGAGTTGATTTACAACAATGAAATCGCAAATTTTATCAAAACTTTGGGCTTCGAGGGAATGTTATTGGAGGGCTGGGATAAAGTGTTGAGCGGAAAAAAACAACATGATGTATTAACTCCCGTGGCATCTGGTCTGCATCCAGCAGATCAAAAAATTGCGGAGGAATATGCCATTGGTAAAATCAAAAATGAGTTTGGTTTACTTTTAAAAGATTATAAATTATCCGATGATATTGCTTTTCGTTTTGGTAACAAAGCTTGGGAAGAGTATCCGTTAACGGTGGAAAAGTATGTTGGTTGGTTGGAAAAAATTGTCGGTGATTCGATCAATCTGTTTATGGATTTTGAAACTTTTGGTGAACATCAATGGGCGGATACCGGAATTTTTGAATTTTTGAAAGCTTTGCCAGAAAAAGTTTTGGCTGCGGGCATTGGTTTTGCCACTCCCAGTGAAACTTTAGCCAAATTTCCACGTC
>CAZJJZ010000021.1:10905-12000 GCA_964546505.1 uncultured Candidatus Peribacteria bacterium | reverse complement strand
GGGGGAGGTGGATTGTCATAATCATTTATCCTGGGCGGACTTGGAAAGAGATCTTTCTGCTTGGACAGGAAATCCATTACAGGACAGTTGCATCGAGTCGATTGCCGGTTTGGAAAAATATCTGCATCCGCTCAAAAAATCGCGCAAAGTGGAAGTACAGAAGATTGTTGATGAGTGGCGTAAAATGCAGACTTCAGATCATTTTTATTATATGTGTTTAAAATATTGGCATGATGGTGATGTACATAAGTATTTTTCACCTTATGAATCGCCTTATGAAGCCTATATCGCATACATGAATGTCTTTGCCAGACTAAAAGAAAAAGTACTCAATTTACAAAATAAACAAAATGCCTAAAGCTTTGGTAGTTGGAAATGGGAAATTGTTAGTCAATATCAGCAATAATCTGTTGATGTCGGATTTTTATTATCCGCATGTGGGTATGGAAGATCATACTACTTACAAAAATCTGCATCGTATCGGTATCTTTGTTGACGGACGTTTTTCCTGGTTTACCGACAGTGGTTGGGAAATGGAAATCAAATATCATAAAGATTCCTTGGTAGGAAATTCCCTGGCTAGAAATAGAGATTTGAAATTGGAATTGCATTTTGAAGATCTGGTTGTGACTTACAGTGATATCTTCATGCGTAGAATTAGAGTTAAAAATACTGCTGATTATTCACGAGATATAAAATTGTTTTTTCACACTGATTTACATATTTACGGTGATAAACTTCAGGATACTGCAGAGTATGATCCTTATTTGAACGGAGTCATTCATTATCGCAAGCGTCGTTATTTTTTGATTTTTGGAGAGTGGGAAAAAAGTGGTGATGGGATTGTGGAATTTGCTACTGGCAAAAGTAATTATATGGGTAAAGAAGGGACTTGGCGGGATGCTGAAGATGGTCGTTTGGAAGGCAATCCAATTGAACAGGGATCTGTGGATTCAACGGTAGGCTTTAAGGAACATTTTGAAGCCGGTGAGGAAAAAATATTGAATTATTATGTCTGTGCGGGGGAAAGTTATAATGATGTCAAAAAAATACATACCAATAAAATTTAATTCATTTAAAATAAATTTCATTAAA
>CAZJJZ010000021.1:8596-10895 GCA_964546505.1 uncultured Candidatus Peribacteria bacterium | reverse complement strand
TGCCGGAGCGAAAATTTTTCAGCATACCTTGGATTATTGGAAGCATTGGAGTAATAAATTGGTTTGTGATTTTGACGGTTTGGATGAGAATTTGCAGGAGTTGTTCCGCAGAAGTTTGTTGATCATAAAATCCCAAATCGATCATGGAGGTGCGGTGATTGCGGCCAATGATTCCGATATTATCAAGTTTAATAAAGATACTTATACTTATATGTGGGCAAGAGACGCGGCGATTGCCATTATGGCAATGACTCATGCCAAGTATTCAGACACTTCGAAAGACTTTTTTAATTTTTGCAGTAAATTGCTCACCAGCGAGGGGTATATGTTACACAAATATAACCCAGATGGCTCTTTGGGATCTTCTTGGCATCCGATGTTCAAAAATGGTGAGGTTCAGTTGCCGATACAAGAAGATGAAACCGCTTTGCCCATTGTGGCTTTGTATGATTTGTACCAGAATTTTATGTCTTTGGAATATGTGTATGAATTGTATGACAGTTTCATCAAAAAAGCAGGTATGTTTATGGTGGAATATGTTTATCCTGATTATGACTTGCCGCTGCCCAGTTATGATTTATGGGAAGAACAAAGAGGTGTGTTTAGCTATACCGTGGCTACTACTATTGCCGGTTTGTTGGCAGCTGCTTCTTTGGCAGAGGCAACAGCGCATTATGACGACGCCGCGCTCTTCACCAAAACCGCTGAAAAAATGCGTAAGGCGATGATGAAATATTTGTATTCAGAGGAACATGGGCGTTTTTATAAAAAAATCGTGATTAAAGAAGGGGTGATTGTGGAGCAAGATGCCACTGTGGATGCCAGTTTGGCTTATGTTTGGCGCATGGGCATTTTACCAGCTCATGACGAGAAAATAGTTTCCACCATGGCGGCCATCAAGGAGCAGCTGTGGGTCAAGGGGCCAATTGGCGGAATAGCTCGTTATACTAATGACTATTATCAAAGAGAATTTTATAGTGAATTACATCCGGAATTGGTTGGAAACCCCTGGATAATTACTACTTTGTGGTATGCGATGTGGAAAATTGATTTGGCAAATTCCAAAGCTGATTTGCAAGAAGTCTTTGATTTGTTGAAGTGGGTGAATCAAAGGGCCAATGCTGCAGGAATCTTACCGGAACAGATTGATCCTTTGGATGGACGTGCTCTTTCTGTAGCGCCATTAACCTGGAGTCATAGCGAATATGTGCTGACAATGATTAGACTGAAGGACAAAATGGTCAAATTGGGTTTGATTTGACAAAATATTTTTAGCACTCTAAAATAATGAGTGCTAAATAAGTGCAAATTTATGAACTTCAATAATTATACAACCAAATCAGCGGAAGCTATTCAGGGGACTATTGAATTGGCCAATAAGCTTGGACATCAGGCTTTGGCGCCTTGGCATTTATTGTTGGTGTTGTTGGAGCAAAAGGGTGGGTTGGTGGAAGGAATTTTGCATCAACTAGAGAAAAATACTACCACTTTAACCTCGGCGGTAAAACAAGAAATAGCCCAGATTCCTGCAGTAAGTGGTGCAAGTGAGCAGGTTTATTTTACACCGGAGATGAAAAAAGTTTTGGATCAGGCGGAAAGTGAGGCCGCAGGACTGCGTGATGAATATATCAGTACTGAGCACTTATTATTGTCATTATTGGGGCAAGCCAATGTGGCAAAATTGTTACAGTTAGAGAAAAGTCAGGTTTTGAAAGTTCTGGCAGAGTTACGAGGAAATCAAAGAGTGACCGATAAAAATCCTGAAGGAAAATTTCAAGCTTTGCAGAAATATACCATCGATTTTACCTCTTTGGCACAACAAGGTAAGGTTGATCCTGTGGTGGGTAGGGATGAGGAAATTCGGCGTGTAATGCAAATTTTGTCCCGAAGAACCAAAAACAATCCGGTCTTGGTGGGCGAACCTGGTACCGGGAAAACCGCTATTGTCGAAGGTCTGGCCAAAAAGATTGTTGATGGCGATGTGCCTGATGTGCTGAAAAATAAGTTAATTTTGAGTTTGGATTTGGGTGCTTTGCTGGCTGGTACTTCTTATCGTGGAGAATTCGAAGAAAGATTGAAGGCAATTATTAACGAGATAGAAAGTTCTGATGGCAGAATTATTCTCTTCATCGATGAGTTGCATACTATTGTGGGAGCTGGGGGAGCGGAAGGTGCTGTTGATGCTGGAAATTTATTAAAACCGGCTTTGGCCAGAGGAAAGTTGCGTACTATTGGTGCGACTACTTTGAAAGAATATCGTAAATATGTGGAGAAAGATGCTGCTTTGGAAAGGCGTTTT
>CAZJJZ010000021.1:0-8579 GCA_964546505.1 uncultured Candidatus Peribacteria bacterium | reverse complement strand
AAGTCAATGAACCGGCTATCAAAGACGCGATTTCGATACTCCGAGGAGTTAAAGAAAAGTATGAAGTGCATCATGGTGTGCGAATTAGAGATAATGCGATTGTGGCTGCCGTGAATTTATCTTCCCGTTATATCGCAGATCGTTTTTTGCCGGATAAAGCGATTGATTTAATGGACGAGGCGGCCTCAGTATTGAAAATAGAAATCGATAGCAAACCATCGGAGTTGGATTCTTTACATCGCCGAATTACTCAATTGGAGATAGAAAGAGAGGCACTCAAAAAGGAAAGCGATCAAAACTCGCAGTTGCGTTTAGTAGAGCTGGAAAAAGAATTGGCAGAATTGAGTGAGCAGAATAAAGCTCTGGAATTGCAGTGGAAAAATGAAAAAGAAGTGATTGATACCATCAAAGGTCATAATCAAAAGATTGATGAACTGAGGAGTGAGGCGGCACAAGCAGAGCGGGTTGGAAATTATCAGAAAGTGGCGGAAATAAATTATGGGAAAATTCCGGAATTACAAAAAGCCATAGATGCTGCACAGCAAAAATTAGCGGCTTTACAGGGTGAAAGAGCTTTGTTGAAAGAGGAAGTGACTGAAGAAGATATTGCTAAAGTCGTATCCAGGTGGACTGGCATACCAGTTGCCAAAATGCTCACTGAAGAGACTCAAAAACTGGCAACCATGGAGCAGGAATTGGGCAAAAAAGTTATTGGTCAAAAACAGGCGATTTCGGCTGTTTCAAAGGCGATACGCAGAAGTCGCGCAGGCATCGCTGATGAAAATCGTCCAATTGGTTCATTTATCTTTATTGGGCCTACTGGTGTGGGTAAAACTGAATTAGCCAAAGCTCTGGCGCAATTTTTGTTTAATGATGAGAAGATGATCACGCGCATCGATATGAGTGAATACATGGAAAAACATTCAGTGGCTAGATTGGTGGGTTCTCCCCCAGGCTATGTTGGATATGAAGAAGGAGGTCAGTTGACTGAGGCGGTACGCAGACATCCCTATACAGTATTGCTCTTGGATGAAATTGAAAAGGCCCATCCTGATGTTTTCAATTTACTACTGCAGGTTTTGGATGATGGTAGGTTGACTGACTCCAAGGGCAGAACAGTGGATTTTAAAAACACGGTGATAATTATGACTTCCAACTTGGGTGCGGCAGAATTGGCTAAATATGCGGCTGATCCGGTGCAACAAGAAGTAGAATTGAACAAGATTTTACATAGTTTTTTCCGTCCTGAATTTATCAATCGTGTAGATGATATTGTTTTGTTTGATCATTTATCTAAGGATGATTTGGCACAAATTGTGGAATTGCAATTAAAGGCGGTGCAAAAGAGATTACAAAAACAGGGTATACATTTGGAGCTCTCCAAAATGGCGGCGTTATATTTGGTGACGGCAGGCTATGATGAGAAGTTTGGCGCTAGACCTTTGAAGCGTTTGATACAAAGTAAAATTTTGGATGAATTATCTTTGCAGTTGATTGAACATCACATTCAAAAAGGAGATCGGGTATTAGTTGATTTTGTGGATGATCAAGTGGTGATTTCCAAAACTACAGTACCAGAGTCTGCACAAAACACAGATGTGGAGCAGTTGCCTTCAACTAAAAAAAGTAAGCGTAAAGAAAGTAAATAATTGCGCCGAAAAGTATGGTTTCGATAGCGGCATTGATTAAAAATCCGATTTGACGTTTTTGCGCTTCTCGATAGTAACCAAGGGCGTAAATCAGTCGACCAATGATCCAAATATAACCGCAAATTCCAGCGAACAGATCATTACCATAGATTGCCGTAATCCAAAGCAGTGGTAAGAAAATGACTAATCTTTCCACTGTATTCATTTGGACACGTAAGTAACGCATGAAGTTTAAATCACCTTCCATTTTGGGAGCAGGGTGCTGATGCGTTCTTCTGGCGACGGCTACTTGAGATGTGATCCAAGTGTAGAGAGGATAGAGTAAGAGTGTGGCGATAATGGTATATATCGGCATAAAGTTTAGTCGTTATGAAATAAAATTTCGGCAGTGGCTAATTTTTGATAAAAATGAATTTCTCTTCTTTTTTGGGTACCAGAGTAAAAGATGCTGTCTAAGCCGAACCAGGTACAGTACCAGCCCCCAGGCTCTAAAAACGTAGTCAACATAGTTGTATAGAAATTGATGATTTGAAAATAATCAATAATTGCTGCTGTGGTCATGGCGACAATTCCGATACTGACAACCAAAATTCCACGATGAATGAATTCCAAATAAGCTTTTTTTTCTTTGTGCAGATAATTCTTGAAAATGGTATGCAGACGATGGATGATGATTTTTTCTAGTCGATGATTGCGTTTTTTTTGGGGTATAATCAAATTCAGTGCAAATTTTTCGGGATTAATTTCCTGAATTATTTTGCGTGCTTCGTCAAAAAAATCGCTGGAAATCTGTCTTTGTGCGTAGTGTCGAGAATCGAAGTCGGAGAAGAGATTGTCGTATGAATCGATCCACATTCCTATTTGGGCATGTTTTTTTGGCAAAATGGGTGATTTTATTTTTGATGATTCTACAGCAGAATTTCTGGTTCGGGAATTTATTTTTTTTGACAAATTAAGGACTAGTTTTTATACTGTGGTTAAGTTTGATGATTTTTTTTCATGTTAACTGTTCGCCCAACAATTATTATCACTCCAAAAATCTCACCAAGGGGCGAGTAGTTGTTGCTTATATCAAAACATCAGCCGCCCCAGCCGGGGCGGCTTTTTTTAACCACCACCTTTATGTCATTATCAAGACAAGCAATTTCCTCCATCTACGAACCAGAACCAAGAAAAATTCTGATTGCTTCCACAACACTGCGCGATGGCCTGCAGACTAAATCAGCAGCTCATATTGGAGTGCAAGATAGAGTGAGGATTGCTCAGATGGAAGAACAATTGGGAGTGGATATTTGTGAGGCGGGTTTTCCCGGGAAAGAAGCAGCCAATAGTGTAAGGGTGATTGAAGAAGTGGCAAAAAATACCAAGAGGATGGTAATTGCCGCGATGTGTGGTAGTGACGCGGTTTCCATCAAGGCTGCCATGGAGGCATTGGATAGAGGTGGTGTCTTGGCTGAAGATAGAGCGCAGTTGAATGTTCTGCTAAGACCATCGCGGAAATTGCGATGGTATGGGCAGGTGGAACAAATTTCGGAAAGCCAATTTTTGGCTGGTTTGGAGAAGGTGGTCGAGAGAGTAGTACAAGCGCATCTGGGTAAACTGGATCAAAATGGAGAGCAGATCAAATTGAAAGTGATGTATTATTTGGAACAAGCTATGGATGCTTTTAATGAAAATCCGGAATTTGTCTTTAGTGTATGCAAAAAAATAGTGGCACAAACCTATGAACAGGCAGAAATCGCCGGAATTGACGGAGAAAAAGTGCAAATCAAGTTATCTTTATGCGATACTAATGGTATTGCAGTGTTGGATGACTATCCCAAAATGTTTGCCGAGGTGAGTGCGGCACTTTATGCGCTCAGAAGAAAGGGTTTAGAGGCTATGCTCTCTACACACACGCATAATGACTTAGGTCAAGCGGTAGCAAATACGGTGGCCGCTGTGGTTAAAGGGGGAGCAGGTCAAGTGGAGGTAACAATGAACGCTTTGGGTGAAGGTCCAGGAAACGCAGATTTGGCGACTGTGGTGGCTCAACTGCATCAGTTTCGGGAAAGGTTTGGAGTGGAAACCGCGGTCCAGCCAACTACTTTGATGATGAGAACAGCCAATTTGGTAGCCAATTTAACCGGTTTAGCTATTCCAGTAAACACACCGATTGTGGGACAGCAAGTTAGTGCAAAGTCAACAACTGCTGGAATACATTTTGCTGCAGAACAAAATGCACAGAGATATGCGCAAAAACGTAGTTTAGAGACGGGGAAACAGGTTTTGCCGGAGCAGGTATATCGCGCTTTGAACGTTGCTGATTGGGGGAATGATGGTGAATTATCTTTAAATTCAGAACAAGGTGTGGATGCTTTAAGGGCGGTCTTGTCTGAATTGGAAGTATATGTTAGTCCGGAAATGGAGAAAAAAATGTTTGAAGAAATCAGGACAGGTTATGAGCGCAGCAGAAATGTGCAGGAGTATTTGGCTGAGGTCTTGTGTCAGCCGAAATTTGTCTATGAATTAGTTCAGGAGGTGAATAGGTATAATGGTGTAACTTATCATTTGGACTCTTTGCTGTATGAAGGTTTGGATGCGGTAGCCCTGGCTGAAAATCAAGCTATGGGTCAGCAAGTGAAAGTGGGAATCACCAAAAAAAGTAATGGTAGGGTCGAACTACTCAGTGTACAAAAAGCTTCCAGTAGAGGAACATTGGAGGCTTTTAGAAAAGCTCTGGTGGAGATAATTAAAATCGATCAGCCAAATTTTAATTTTGATGTTCAGGATTATTTTGAGCAAAAAGTTGATGTCGATTTACCGGGGCATGAGGAAATGACTGGTGCGGCGTCAGTGGTGGTTTCTACTGTCTTAATCAAAGATAATTTGGGCAGAGTACGTCGCGGATTTGGCAGTAGTACGGATTCTGTGGAGTCTAAAGCGATGGCTATCATGAATGGATTGGCGTTGTTGAATTGGGGCAAGGACCAGAAGGGAAAAAGCTTACCTCCCAAGAAATAGAGGCAATGTTTGGTACTCCCAGGTCGCCTTTGGCGACCTGGGAAAGAACAGCGAGGGGCTGGCTACTGATGTAGTTGCTCCCATCGGCAAATGAGGCAGCATGGCTGAATTAGGAAACGTTTGGCAATTTGAGTTCTGCGAAGTGATAGGCGGATTCGGGAGGAGGACTGGACTCAGTCATACGAAACTTCAGCCTGCTGTACAGCTCATCCACAAAGTCGTGCAGGGGAAGAGCTTTGGAGTCGCCCGGGTAGGGCGTGACATCCACGTTCAAGGCGAGTTGGCAAGGAAAAGTCCGGTGAATTTTGGCCAATGCAGCGCGAATCTCTCCTTCGTTGTTGGCCTCGATGATGAGGCAGCTGAGAGTAGGTTGAGGAGTGAAAGGGTTGCAAATTTGGATCTCAAAAAGTGGCAAAATTGTTTCCTTTGGTTGTTGAGCCTGCTTTTTGCTTTGTTAGTTTATTGGAATATTAATCGCGAGTCTAGGCATTTCACGCCTTCACTATCAGGTAAGATTAACAATGGGTTGATGTCTAGTTCAATTATTTCTGGAAAATCAGATAATAACCTGCTTAAACGCCCAAGACATTCTACTAATTTTTGTTCATCCATTTTGGTTTTTCCTCTTGCACCATTCAATAAAGAATGTGCCTTCACTCGAGTGATCATTTTTTGTGCTTCTGTTTTGCTGATTGGTGCCATGGAAAAACTGACATCCTGGAATATTTCCACAAATATTCCTCCCCAGCCGACCATGATTATTTGTCCTAATTGAGCGTCTTTTTTGGCACCGATAATAAATTCAACACCACGGGTCAAGTCCAACATTTCCGCAATTAATACTCCTTCCAAAACAGCATCAGGTTTGTATTTTTGACAGTTATCCAGAACAAGCTGATAGGTTTTGGCGGCTTGTTCTGGCATGACATTGAGAATAACTCCACCGGCATCAAATTTATGCAAAATATCTTTAGAGACGATTTTAAAAACCATTCTTTGGTTGATTTTTTGGGCTATTTCTCCTGCTTCTGCCGCGCTGGTGGCTACAAAAGATTGCAAAACCGGAAAGCCGTAGGCGGCTAAAATCTGATTGGCTTTAGCTTCCGGAAACGCAGTTACGCCCTGTTCCCGACCTTCTTGTAACAATTTGCTAACTAATTCAGGCTGCAGATCATTAAATTCAAATTGTTCTTCGGCGGGACTGTGGTAAAAGTCAGCAAAGTTACTTAGTTTAGCCAAGGCCTTGGCTGCGGATTCTGGAAAGTTGATAGAGGCTATATTAGCTTGTTGAAGTAATTTTAGGCCTTTTGCTACAGTAACTTCACCCATCAAACAAGCAACCAGGGGTTTGTGTGTAAGTTGTTTGGTGTCTATGATTGCCTGCGCAGTCGCCTCAATTTCTGTCATTGATTGTGGAGTCAATATGACCAAAATACTGTCCACGTTAGGATCGGCAGCTGCCTGTTCTAAGGCGAAACGATAACGGTCCGCTTGAGCGTCTCCTAAAATATCAATGGGATTATGGCAGGAAGCCGCAGCAGGTAGGTAAGCTTTCAGTGACGTTATAGTGTTGGGGGTTAAAGAGGCCATTTTTAGGCCGGTGCTGACTGCCGCGTCAGTGGTTAAAACTCCAGGTCCACCCGCATTAGTGATTATTCCTACCTTGTTGCCTTCAGGCAGTGCATTGTTATTGAACACTTGTATCAAATCAAACATTTCAGCTATGTCATTAGCTCGAATGACTCCTGCTTGTCTAAAGAGGGCGTCGTAAGCACTATCCGTACCAGATAAAGACCCAGTGTGAGAGGCGGAAGCGGATGCGCCAGCTGTTGTTCTACCTGATTTTAGTATGATGATTGGCTTGGCAGGATTGGCTTTAGTTAACTTCAAAGCTGTTTCTCTAAAAATTTGACCATCTTTCAAATCTTCAATGTACATGGCGATTACTTTGGTCTGACTGTCATTGTGCAGATATTCCAGTAAAGTCACTTCATCAATTTGTGCTTTGTTGCCAATACTGACGAATTTGGAAAAGCCTATGCCCAGCTGATCAGCGTAATCCAAAACGGCAGTGCAAAGCGCACCACTTTGTGAGCAAAAAGCCACATTGCCGGGCTGAGGCAAGATAGCCGCGAAAGAGGCATTAAGGGAAATTTCCGGATTAAGTATCCCTAAACAATTGGGTCCAACTAAACTGATCTGATATTTTTCACATTCTGCTTTAAGCTGTTGTTCTAATGCTAATTGGCCTACTTCTTTGAAGCCAGCAGAAATCACAATGCAACCTTTTGCTCCTTTGGCAGCTGCTGGCGCGATAATGCCGGGCACAGCTGCTGCGGGAATGGCTACAATGATCAAATCCACCTGATCCGGTACTTCATCTATATCAGGATAGCACTTTAGTCCATAAAGTTCTTCGGCTTTGGGATTAACAGGATAGATTTTACCCTGGTAGCCTTGAGTTTGTAGATTTTTTACAACGGCGTTACCGACACTACCACTTTTGGTGGAGGCACCAATTATGGCAATGGACTTCGGATAAAAAATTGCTGTTAATGACATGTGACAAGACTAGCAAGTCAGAAGTAAATTTGCTACTTTTGATGAGCAGAAATAATATTGACAAATTCATTGGCTATTAATGAAGCACCGCCAATTAATCCTCCATCAACATCAGTGAGGCCGAAGATTTCTGGAGCATTGCTAGCTTTGCAGCTTCCACCATAGAGTATAGAAATCTCATCGGCGATAGTTTGACCATATTTTTGTGCGAGTGCTTGGCGGATGGTTTGATGCATTGCCTGGATTTGATCAGTATTGGCGGTAAGGCCAGTGCCAATTGCCCATACAGGTTCATAAGCTAAAACAACTTTGGTGATTTGTTCTGCTGGTAAATGAAACAGTGCATTCTCAATTTGTTTTAAAACATAGGCATTTTGTTGATCTGCTTCACGAATTTCTTTTGGTTCTCCACAGCAGAAAACTGGCTTCATACCTTCTTCCAAAATCAAATCTACTTTGGCTTTGATCATTTCATCAGACTCACGGAAATGATCTCTTCTTTCACTGTGGCCGACGATAATGTATTCAACACCCACTGATTTGAGCATTTCCACAGAGATTTCTCCTGTTAAAGCACCATTCTTTTTGTGAGAGGTGTTTTGCGCCCCCAATGAGAAGTGTGGTAGTTTTTGTAAGAATTTTCCTAATTCGGAAAGGTGGGTGAAGGGTGAGCAAAGAACTACTTTGATGTGTTCAGAGTCAGTGTGTTGGGCGATTTCAAAAATTTCTTCTACTAATTTTAGTCCACTGCTTAAATCAGTATTCATTTTCCAATTACCGATGACGTATTTTGTACGCATATTTAAATAGGTTAGGTGTTCATTTTGGTCACAAATAGTAATCGCATTAAAAAAATCGGTCAAGCTAGCCACCGTTGACTAATCTCTTTTGTAGTGGTCTAAATAGCGAGTGGATTGGGGGTAGAATCAATAGATTTTCTGGTTTCTTCTGTGATTTTTTGGACAGTTGTGGTTGCTGCTTTGGATGGTAATTCGATGTTCTTACCGGTGAATAAAGACATTTTTTTGAGTAAGCTGGGATCATTTTGATCACCAAGAATATAACAAGCCGTTAATTCGCGGTTTAATATATAAAGTAGATTAGAGGCAATTTTGGGATGTCTTTGTTTTAGCAGTTCTGGAACAATTGTTAAAATCGTATCAGGATTTGCCAAAGTAGTGATTACTTCCTGTAAGTGTTCTTTGCTTTCATAATGTTGACGTGAAAAAATTTTGGCAATAATAATTTCTTCTGGAGGCAATAGACGTATTGGTGTTGATCCCAAAAAGCCAGTTTTAATTAGTTCATGAGTCGGAAATGGTCCTTCCTGGTGATAACTTAAGTCATAACATGATTTTGGTTCTT
>CAZJJZ010000020.1:15666-24562 GCA_964546505.1 uncultured Candidatus Peribacteria bacterium | reverse complement strand
TGGGCCCGAATCTGAGCAAGTTGAACCAGGACCGGAATCACAACCAGGGCGAGTAAGACCAGGACCGGAATCACAACGTGGGCCCGAATCTGAGCAAGTTGAACCAGGACCGGAATCACAACCAGGGCGAGTAGGACCAGGACCGGAATCACAACGTGGGCCCGAATCTGAGCAAGTAGGGCCAGGACCAGACTCACAACCAGGGCGAGTAGGACCAGGACCAGTTCGAGTTGACCCACAGCCACCCAGGTCAGAGCCCGTTGCAATAAAACCAATAGAAGTCAAAAAAGTTGATTTGGATTTGATTGTGGTAGATGTGGATGAGAAAATCAGACGTATTGCCGAACGCTTGGCGGACGAAAGATTGGATCGTGAATTAAAGGAGTTACAGCCGCGTACCTGGAGTGCTTTACTGCGTCTTGATAAGGCTGCTTACGGCTGGTGGAAGCGTAATGCGGCGCAGGGTTATCGCGATGCATATGCCAAAGAAATCGAAACGCGGATTAAAAAAGATCCTCATTATCGAGCTGAATTAACCGGATTGAGTAAAGAAAAATTGAGAGAAAAACAGGGTATTTGGAAGTCAATGATTTCCGGAGATGTGGAATCTTTGCGTTCAGAAAAAGCACCAATTGCCAAAACTGATCAAGATCGTTTTATGCTGGAAAAAGAATTGGAAGCGATTGCGGAAAGAATTGGTGTCGGTTTGTCTGGTGCTGATAATCAACATCTATTAACTGAAGAAAAAGCAGCTGAGGTGACCAATCAAACAATATTGGCTGAAATGGAAAATTTAGTGAAAACTTATGTGACTGATAACACCAAATCAGAAGCTCAACTAGATTCGTGGTTTAAATTACAGGTGAAAGAAAAGATTTTACCTCAACTGAAAAGCAGTAATGACCAAGCTTTGGTCGCTTTTTTGGAATCTTCAATGCCAAATTCGGGAGCGGCGGGTTTGTTGGAAAAAATCAAAGCCAAAAAGAGCGGTCTCGCTCAGAAGCAGGCTGCAACAACTCAGTTGGATCAATTGAAAGACAGCTTGACCAAATCCACTGATGATCAAGAAAAACAACGATTGAGTGAACAAATTGTGGCTTTGGAAAAGCATTTGGAAGGATTGAATAATCTGGATTTGGATAATTTTAAAGTTGCCATGAAGGTGGCGAAAGCCAGAAATGTTGACGTAAAAACAGAAGTGCGCGATTTAACTTCGGCGGATAAAATTTCTAGAAATATCGTTGAAGGTCTTCAAAAAATACCACTTTTGGGTCGTTTGGTTACACCACCAATCGCTTTGCCAATTGCAGTTTATGGAGGTGCTTCCATTTTAGCTAATATTACTTCCAATTCGACTGCCAGATCAGTGGCATTGGCCGCCGGTACCGCAGGTCTATCTTTGGTTTTCGCTCCAGGTGTAGCGACTTTTGCGGCTTCAGTTTTGGCGGGGGCGGCTGTGGGCGGTATCTATGCCTATTATCGTCGTAATACCGAGATTGCTCATTTGAAAGCTCAAAAAGAAAGAAGAGAAGCATTGGGAGTTAATTTGACTGATTATCATTCCAAAAATCGTACTCTGGAAAGAAAAATGGAAGAAAAAGAAACGCTCTACGAAAAGAAAACTGTGACTGAGTTATTAGCCGCGCTGGATGACGCGGATGCCAAGCAGGATTATTCGGCGATTTGTGCTGCCGTGGCGGAAATTGAGGTGCGCAATGAAAGGTCTGAACTGGGGTTACATGAGGAAACGTTATTCAGTAACCGTTCAAGGCGTATTGATTTAATCAAATTTGATGGAGGTGAACAAAATATTGAAAGCCAGCGTTTGAATTTATTGGTTAAAGTGGCGCAGGCTAAACAAAAATATTTTAAAAATGTCTCTTCAAGCGTGGATGATTTGGTAAGAGCCAAAGAACAGGCGGCGGAAAATATTTGGCAGAATGTCAAAAAAACAGAGGCCAATTATCGGAAATTTAGAAGGTTGGAAAATTGGAAGGCTGCTGGTATTGGTGCGGCGGTGAGTGCTACTGCTACTAGCGCGATTTGGGGATTCTCTTGGGCACAAGATTATTGGGGAAATATTCCTGGAAACCAAATTACTGGCACAAACACTCATTATCTTCATAATGATTTGTTCAATCAAGGAAATGCTATGGATTTGGCAACCTTGAAAGCGGAGCTGGCCAAGAGACATTTTGTGCAAGTGCCGTTGAACATCGATCCTAAAACCGGAAGCCTGGATGCCACTTCTTTAGCCTTTTTGCGAAGCAATAATTTTACAGTTACTGAAATTCATTCAGCAGTTGCGGGTTCGCCTGCATCTTTTAGTGTACTGGGATTTAAACCACTTTCGGTTCGTTTACATACGGATTCGCCGGGCCATCCGATTCTGGATGAATTACGTTTCTGGTGGGATGGTAAGCCCAAAATTGAAGCAGATGGCAATTGCCATTTCTCCATTGTGAACATGTTTAACAAATCTTTACAGCATACTTCTACAGTAAATTTGGGTAATGCTGATGGACCATTGAAAGTTGGTTTGCAGATGCATGAGAATGGCAAAGCTGTTTGGAAGTTATTTGATGTCGGAGCGGATGGTAAGGTGGCAATTGATGGTCAGTATTTTGATGCAGGTAGCTTGGCAAAAGCACACAATGATACTTTGCCGGGTTTGAAAACTGAAGCCATTGCTGCCGGATATGTAGATAAAAATGGTGTGTTTAATGTGATGGCTTCTCTGAAAGGTGATCATAGTTATGTGCCAAAAGATGAGGTTAAATTTTTAGTCACCGGTGATACTGCAGTCAAACTACCAGTCGAGGCGACAGACAGGATTTTATTCGCTCCGCCAATTGCCATGCCAGGTGCACGTGGTGTTCATTTGGATTATAATAACAAAGACAAGGACATGGACAAGGAACCTGAGTTTATGAATTATGACCCTGTACCGCCACCAATACAACCGCAGGAAGAACGTCAGGATTTCGCTAGCAAGCACCCGGAATATGTTGCTGCACATGAGGCTGAAATGGAGAAAGCGCTAGAGGCGGCAAAACGTTCTGGTCAAGTCGCGCCGACACAGGTAATGCCGGCGGCACCGGACTCGTCAGCAGCGCCGACAAAGGTAATGCCGGCGGCACCGGCGAATAGAAGACGTGTGCGGTCGGTATCTAGAACACAGTTGAGTCCAGGTCAAACTTTACCTGATCAAAGAAACAACCCAGAGTAATTTATGAATTCTAATGAGTGGAACAATCCGGAAGAAAAGGAAACACTATATCAACCTGACTGGATCAAGAAAAGCCGCTGCACCAGTTTTAAGGATTCGGCGGAGGTGATTCATCAGCATGAAGTAAGTTGCGTAGGTGATTTGCATGGCAATTTTAGGACATGGGCGACTTTATTGGATAAATTGAATTTGGTGCAATTCAGTGTGCCATTAGTCTATGTGAATGAAGAAAATCTGGATGAGGAGTTTTTGTATGAATGGGTAGGCGGAGATCGCAAACTGGTGCAACTGGGTGATGTATTGGGTGATAGGCATAAAACCAGTATTCGGACAGTACTAAGTTTTTCTGAACTACGTAAACAGGCGCGTCTGGAAGGTGGTGATTTGATCACCATTCACGGCAATCATGACCATTATCTGATTCGTTGGTTATTGGGTGTGGAAGTGGGATTTTTAAGACAGTATTATCACTCCAATCAGTCAGTTGGTTTGGATGAATTTATGAATAAATGGGGTAGCACAGAGCAATTGGCGGCAATCAATGATTTGGATGTGGAGTATATGAGCCAGATCTCCCGTAAGATTTCCCCTGAAGCCAAGGCGCAATTGTTTAGTGAAAATAGAGACAAAAAAATGGCTCTGATCAGTGAGATGGGAAAGCAAATAGCACAAGTGCTCAAAACCGATCCAGTGGGTAGGCAGGTTTTGAAGGAAATTTGTCATGGCAAATTGATAGAGCAAGTGGAGGATGAAATTTTTGTGCATGCTCCTTTGACACAAGGTGCGGTGGAGGTACTACAGACGGCAGGAAACAACTTGCAGGAGTCAATAGATCAGGTTAACGCTGTTTACCAAAGAAATTTGCGTAATTGCTTACTGGGAAATGATCAAGTGGAGCTGGAATATCAATATTTGAGTTACTTGTTTTTGAACACCAATGCCGGTGAGCGGGCTTATGCAGAGGATTTTGATGAAAAAACTAATCAGTTAGTTACTGTAATTGATGATCAGAATTTGGTATTTTTGAATGAGGATCAGGAAAAGTGGCTCATTCAAAGTGGAGTAAATCGTTTAGTCCATGGGCATGAGTTGGCTTCTCCTTCTAGATATCGTCATTTACAGGTTTATTCAGTGGAAAATAATGTTGGTAAGCACCAGTATTATTTTGACGATGATGGAAGGGGCTTTTTGACTTTTCCAAAAGGCAAAAATAAAGTAAAAGATAAATAGCAAATAACAAACACTTCAATGACTCCAGAAATCAAAGCTTATTTAACTTCACTGGTGGATGAATCAGGCCAAAGCTTACCAGATGAAGTCAAAGCAATTCTCATCAATGATCTTTACGCGCGTTTGGAGCAGCGTTTAATGCTGGCGGCAATGAGCCAATTGAGCGAACAAGATCAAACTACTTTAGAAAAAATGGCGGAGGAAAAAAAAGACACGATGGAAATTCAACAGTTTCTATTGGCCAAAATACCGAATTATCAAGATTTTTTTGGTCAACAGTTGGTGGAGTTCAGAAATTTGTATTTAGCAAAATAGTTCACTACTGCTTGTCTAGGCGCGTAGCTTGACAGTTATGTTTTTTGTCCTTAAGTTTAGTTAGGTTTAATTTAGTTATATGAGCAAAGCGGGAATTGCGATTTTGGCGGTGATGATGTTAGCTTTAAGCGCCTGTTTTGGGCCTGCGACAGAGAATATCAAAACAGATACTTTAACCTATAAGGGCAGTACCAAGCCTGAGGACGTGGCCAATCAGGCAATAATCAATCGGGGTTTGGATGTTAAAAAGCTGCAATTTTTTAATAATCAGGGCAAGGCGTTTGAATATGAGGTGGAAGTGGCTGATACTGACTTAAAAAGAAAAATTGGTTTGATGAATCGTACCAGTTTGGCGGCCAATGCCGGTATGTTATTTGTATTTCCTGTACAGGGACAGGTGAATTTCTGGATGAAAAATACATTGATTCCTTTAGATATGATTTTTATCAATGCCAATCGACAAATTGTACATATCGTTGAGAATGTTCAGCCTTGTCAAGTGAGTGATTGTCCAATTGTTAATTCCAAAGCAGATGCACGCTATGTGGTGGAATTAAATGCTGGTAAAGCGAAGGAAATGGGTATTCTACCGGGAGATAAAGTTAACTGGTATCAGAAGTAGTAGTTTTCAGGACTTAAATTTCCAGCCAGCGGTTACGGATAGTTTCGTAAAGTGATTTACTGTCCAGGTTGTGTTTTTTGAGTAATTCCTGTGGTTTTCCGGCTTCACAGATTTGTCGGGTGCCGATTTTTAGTAAGGGGATGATGACTTGCTGCTCCAATAACAGTTGTTCAATCAAGCTGCCCAAGCCCCCAAAATGATAGTGGTCTTCGATAGTAACCAAAAGTTTAACCTTTTCAATTTGCGAAAAAAGGCTCTTGGGTAATGGCTGCAAACAAGGAATGCTGATTAGTTTGAGAGAAATGCCGCGTTTTTCCAGTTCGGAAGAAGCTTGATAGACTTCAGGCAATAATCCTCCCAGGCAGATGATGGCTAGTTCTTCGCCGTTTTTGAGAATTGGCAAGTCGTCCGAAGAGTTGTGTAGCGGATTGACAAGCAGATCTTTTGATAAGCGGAGATAAGTAGGGCCAAAGTCACTACATAAGGTTTCCAGATGTACTTTTAACTCATTTTGATCAGTGGGAACTAAGATTTTGAGGTTTGGCAGACTGAGAGTTTGAGCTAAGTCTTCTGTACTTTGGTCCAGAAGGCCATTCTCACTTTCCGAAAGGCCAGCGTTAAAGCCAATCAACTTCAGATTGAGATTGTTGGGTACGATTTGTTGTCGTAAGCTGGCTAAATTGCCGCTGATTAAGCTGGCTGCTGGACCTAAGCAAAAAGGGATTTTGCCACGAATGGCAAAGCCCGAGGCGGCGCTGGTGACAATATTGTCTTGTAAAGGAAAGGAAAAATATCGATCAGGAAAACTCTTGGCAAAATTATTGGCAGCGATATTTTGTCTTAAATTGGTGTCTAGAACTACTAAATTGCGGTATTTTGCGCCCAGCTTTTCCAGACGTTCCGAAAAAATCTTGGCTGTACTGATTTGTTCCAACATGATAAAATAGGATGAAAACCTTAAAAAATACAAAAATGCGTTTATATATTGGTTCAGATCATGCAGGATTTCAATTGAAAAATCAGCTAAAAGAAGCTTTGGTTGGTAAAAAGCTGGTCAATGGAGAGGAAATTTCTGCTTTGGATTTAGGAGTTTTTAATAATGATCCAACTGATTATCCTGATATTGCCAGAGAGGTTGGTGAAAAAGTACGTGAAAATGGAGGTGCCATGGGCTTGTTGATTTGTGGAAGTGGAGTGGGAATGTGTATGGCCGCCAATAAAATGAAAGATATTAGAGCTGTATTGGCTAATAATGAAATAACTGCTAAATTGGCACGCCAGCATAATAATGCCAATGTTTTATGCTTGGGTGAAAGATTGACCGGCAAAGATTTGGCTTTGGATATTTTGGATACTTTTTTGAATACTACTTTTGATGCGGAGGAAAGGCATCAACGCAGAGTGGAAAAAATTGAGGCGATTGCAGCTTAATTCTACAAGCATGGCCCAAAAAACAACAATTCGGCAAAAGCGAGATACACTGGTGGCGGCTTCGATATTGTCCGCGGATTTTGGTTGTTTGAATGAGGAGATCGCGCAATTGGAGAAGGCCGGCGCGCATTGGCTACATGTGGATGTGATGGATGGACATTTTGTACCGAATATTACCTTGGGCGCGCCGGTGTTGGCTAAAATCAAAACCAAGTTGCTGGTGGATTGTCATTTGATGATTGAAAGCCCGGAGCGATATATCGCTGATTTTGTGCAGGCTGGTGCTGATTCTATCACTGTTCATGCGGAGGCTTGTGTGCATCTGGACAGGGTGATTCAGCAAATCAAAGATTTGGGCGTTAAGGCGGCTGTATCAATTAATCCCGCAACTTCTCTGGAAATGATTAAGCCGATCTTACCTTTGCTGGACATGGTACTGATCATGAGTGTTAATCCTGGTTTTGGCGGGCAAAAATTCATTCCTTATGTTTTAGATAAAGTAAAGGAGTTGCGTCGCTTGGCTGATGAAGTTGCGCCTGGTTTGTTGATAGAAATTGATGGTGGTATCAATGCCGAAACCGCGGTACTGGCCAGAGAGGCCGGGGTGGATGTTCTGGTGGCGGGGAATTATATTTTCAGTGCGGCTAATCGCGCACAGGCCATCAAAAATTTACAAGGCGGAAAATAGAATCATTCAATGATTGCTTGATTTAGCAATGACTAGGGTCTTGCTTTTGAAAGAACTTTCTTTATATTGATTTTTCTAATAAAGATGCTTTATGAAGAGAAGTAGCTTTTGGCGAAAAGATCGTAAAACGGTGCTAGAAGGACTGGTGGGCAAAGAGCACTGGAGAATAGCTGTCAGAACTCTTGGCATTACTTTATTAATTGTGCTGTTGTTTGCGGGCGTGGGATATGGATTGGATTTAGTGTTTAATCGAAGACCACTGTTTTTGATTATTTTGTTGATCCTATCTTTTTTTGTGACGCAAATAGTTCTCGTTAAATACATCAAAAAACTGACCAAATAATGGAAGGAATGGCCTTACAATCCGCGACTATTCTCAATCTTGGTGGTTGGGGAGTCACCAATTCTATTTTGAGCGCCTTGACGGTGACGGTGTTGATCGTGGTCTTGATTTTTAGCTTGAGAGGTGGGTTCAAATTGATTCCAGGGAGAATGCAGCAGGTTTTTGAGCTGATTACTTTGCAATTTATGGGATATTTGAAAGTTGCTTATGGTTCGGAGCAGCTGGCGCGTAGATATTTACCTTTTTATTTGAGTTTATTTTTATTTATTCTCTTGGCTAATCAGTTCACGGTAATTCCTTTGGTGGGTAGTTTGATTCATGACGGACAGAATTTGTTTCGGACGGCTACCTCTGATTGGAGCGGCACCATTGCTTTGGCACTGATTTGCTTATCTGCCGCACATGTAATGGCTTTCAGTATCTCGCCTTTGAAGCATCTGGGTAATTATATTAAATTGGATAAATTCTGGAAGGCGAGAAGTTTCAGTGATTTTGGTGGTGCCTTACTGGATAATGTGATCGCTTTGCTGGATGTAATTGGTGAGGTGGCCAAATTGGTGTCCTTATCAGCGCGTTTGTTTGGCAATATTTTTGCCGGTGAAGTAATGATTGCGGTAATTTCGGCAATTGCCTTTTTTACCAGTTATATTTTCCCTTTACCTTTTTTGGCGCTGAGTATATTTTCAGGAGTGGTTCAGGCTTTTGTCTTCACTCTTTTATCGCTCAATTTTATGAGCGGAACTATCAATAGTGTTAAATCAAATTAAATAATATTTTATTAATTTTTTTATATGGAAATAGAATCGATGAAAGTTTTGGCCGCGGCAATTTGTATGGGCATTGGTTCCATCGCACCGGCCATCGCAGAAGGAATGGTAGCTTCAAAAGCTATGGAATCAATCGGTCGCAATCCGGAAATTGCTGAAAATATTTTCCCCAAAATGATTGTGGCTATGGCGATTTGTGAATCAACCGGTATTTATTGTCTGGTGATTTCCTTGATAATTCTCTTTGTATAATCAACATGGAACAACTTGC
>CAZJJZ010000020.1:8908-15650 GCA_964546505.1 uncultured Candidatus Peribacteria bacterium | reverse complement strand
CTAAGTTGGGTATCAATTGGCAGAGTATCTTGGCTTACATAGTTAATTTTGGCATTTTATTTTGGGTGGTTTCCAAATATTTCGCGCCCAAAATTTTTCAATTTTTGGATCAACGTTCTCAGCAAATTGCTAAGAATATTGCTGAAGCAGAGCAATTTCGCGATGAGGCTTTGAAACAATTGGACAAAATGAAATTGGAAAAAGAAAAAGTATATGCTGAATTGCAGGCTGAATTGGCCATTGGTAGACAACAAATGGAAGAAGAAAGGGCAGCCTTATTATTGGAAATGGAAAAGCACAAGTCGGCAATGATGGTCAAAGCCGAGCAGGAAATATCTCAGGCCAAGGCTAATTTATTGAAAGACTCAGAAGAAACGGTCAAAAAAATTATTCTTCTGTTGGTGACATCATTTTTAAAAGATAAGGCAAGTACTAAAGATTTGGAAAAAAGTGTCCAGGAAGGTTGGAATAAATTTACTTCAACAAAACAGTGATTGAAAGATTGATACAATTGGCCTTGATTGACTTGATGAGGCAAAAAGCTGGCATGCCCGCAGTGGGTTTGGCTATGCCCCGGGAATATCTGGATCTGAATTCAGAGCAATGGTTAAAAACTTTGCAGGCCATTGTATTGGAAATTCGTCATCAGACAGGTGCTCCAAAACATTCTTTACCTTTATTACAGACCATTTTGGAATCCTTGAGAGTGTTGATGGATAGCGCTGACTTGGCCGAGGCAAAAAAACACCAAGTAATCGCCAAACTGGCACCGGTGGAGTTTGATCAACTCAGCTGGCAAGAATTAGAGCAGGCGATTATGGAGTTGCAGCAGAGAATTGGTGACTCCAATCTGATATTAATCAAAACTGTCGCCGCTTTGTCTTTTGAAGAAAAACAAAATTTCCGTCAATTTTTTACTGCCGCTTATCACAATGCCAATGTGCAGTTTTTAACGGATCAGAATTTGCTTGGAGGAATTTCAATCGCGGTCAATGGTACTGTGGTTGATTATTCTTGGCACAAGCGTATTAGCAATATTTTAAAATAAGTTTATGAAAAACTCATCGCTTCAGGACTTTCTTGATCAACTGGAAAAGAATATCAGGCTTGATGAAAAAGCTAATGATAATGATAAGCAGAAAGTCGGCCTGATCAAATCCTATAAAGATGGTGTGATTGCAGTTTATGGATTAGCGGATTTAAAGATGTCGGAAATGGTGGAAGTGGCCGAGACCGGTAGTAAAGCTTTGGTGATGAATTTGGAGAAAAACTTGGCTTACGCATTGGTGCTTTCTGGAGGAAGTGGAATTAAAGAAGGTATGACTGTGGTTTCCAGCGGCCAACAATTGTCAATTGGAGTCGGTGATAATTTGTTGGGTAGAGTGGTGGATCCTCTGGGAAATGCTTTGGATGGTGGCAAAGAATTGCATTGTCGTAAGCATTATCCAATAGAAAAATTGGCACCGGGTGTAATGGATAGAAAATCTGTCCATAAACCGATGCAGACAGGAATTTTGGCAATTGACGCTTTGATACCTGTTGGTAGAGGGCAAAGGGAATTGATTATCGGTGACCGCCAGACGGGTAAAACCACAATTGCTTTGGACACGATTATCAACCAAAAAAATCAAGATGTAATATGTGTTTATGCCGCCATTGGTCAGAGGGAGGCGAAAACTGCAAATGTTCTGGAGTTGCTCAAAAAGTCTGGAGCTATGGATTATACAGTGATTGTTTCAGCGGCATCTGCCAGCTCGGCGGTGTTGCAGTTTTTAGCTCCTTTTTCGGCCATGGCAATAGCAGAATATTTCATGGATCAAGGAAAGGATGTGTTGGTGGTGATGGATGATTTGAGTAAACACGCGGTCGCTTATCGTGAAATGTCTTTATTATTGAGAAGACCGCCAGGGAGAGAAGCTTTTCCCGGTGATGTTTTTTATTTGCACTCCAGATTGTTGGAAAGAGCGGCCAGTTTGAATGAAGCCAAGGGTGGTGGAAGTATCACCGCTTTACCAATTATTGAGACACAAGCAAATGATGTTTCCGCATATATTCCCACCAATGTGATTTCTATTACCGACGGCCAGATCTTTCTGGAATCAAATTTGTTTTATAAAGGTGTTCGTCCGGCTATCAATGTGGGTATTTCCGTATCCAGAGTTGGCGGGGCGGCGCAAACTAAAATTGTCAAAAAAATTTCCGGAACTGCCAAATTGGATTTGGCTCAATATTATGAATTGGAGGCTTTTTCACAATTTTCTTCGGAATTGGATGAAAGTGCTAAACAAAAATTAATCAGAGGAAAAAGAGTGGTGGAAGTATTAAAACAGAAACAGGCCAGACCTTATAAGTTGTGGCAGGAGGTGGTATTGCTGGTGGCTGCTACCAGAGGTTATTTGGATCAAGTACCGGAACAAAACTGCCAGCTGAAAATTACAGAACTCCTGGAGTTCATGGGTAGAAATAAAGTTTTGATTGCCGAAATAGAGACCAAAAAAGAATGGACTAAAGAAATAGAGCAGGAAATCCTTGAATTATTCGCTAAATTTTTTAACTGATGGCTTCAGTACAAGAGATCAGAAAGAAAATCCAGGCGGTGAAAAATACTCAAAAAATCACCAAAGCAATGCAGTTGGTAGCGACCGCAAAAATGCGTAATTTTCAAAAAAAGGCTGCTTCAGCCAAAGCCTTTGTGGGTAATATTTGTGCGATCTTGAATATTTACAAGTGGTCCAATCATCAACACGAATTGTTGCTGCCAAGAGAAAAAGGTAAAATATTGTTTTTGATGTACAGCTCGGATAAAGGATTATGTGGTAAGCTGAACTCAACATTGGCCAAAGCTTTGTTGAATTCCCCCTTCTGGAAAAATTTACCACCAGAGCAGAAATTGTTGTTGACTGTGGGCAAGAAGGCCCGGGATTTTGCTGCCGCTAATAATATTGCAGTTTGCAAAAGTTATGTGAATCTCAATGAAAATTTGAATTCCTGGGAAGTGTTGGAGTTGATTGATTTTATTTTTCAACTTTGGGAAAAAAAAGAAATCAAAGAGGTGGTATTTTTGTCACCCAATTTCAAAAACACCTTAACCTATTACGCCAACTTTCAAACCTTTTTACCTCTTTCCGAAAACACTGTCGATTATTATTTACCCGCTGCCACTAAAAAATTTGCTAAAGATGATATTCACCTTTTCAATGAGCCTAGTAAAGAAGGGGTGATGGATGGGCTCTTAGCAACAATTGTTAAAGGTATTATGTTTAGTGTGTTTTATGAATTGAAGGCAGCGGAATATTCCAGCAGAATGATTGCCATGCAAAGTGCCACCGATTCTGCTCAAAAACAAATACAGGAATTAACCTTGGTTTATAATAAAACACGTCAGCAATACATTACTCAGCAATTGATCGAATTAATGGGGGCGGCGGAATCGATTTAAATTAGTTACTAAAATTTTATGAAAAAGACTAACAACGTACATACTGGAAAAATTGTTAAAATAATCGGCATAGTCGTTGATGTTTACTTTGAGCAGCACATGCCAGAAAGATATGATGCTCTGGTGATTGGAGACAATGTGTTGGAGGTTCAGTCGCATTTGGGTGCCGGAGTGGTGAGAACGATTGCCATGAGTAGTACGGATGGTTTGGCCTGTGGAATGGAGGTGATTGATACTGGTGCGCCGATAAGCACTCCTGTTGGCGAGGAAGTATTGGGAAGAGTTTTGAATGTGGTGGGAAGACCGATTGACAGCAAGTCAGAAATTGATCCAAAAGTGGAACGCAGAAGTATTCATGCATTACCGCCAACTCTCAAAGATCAAAGTGGCAAAGTGGAAATTTTTGAAACTGGTATCAAGGTGATTGATTTATTGATCCCTTTTGTGAAAGGTGGAAAAGTTGCTTTGTTTGGAGGTGCTGGTGTGGGGAAAACGGTTTTGATGCAAGAGTTGATTCATAATGTGGCGATGAGTCATGGTGGTTATTCTGTATTTGCGGGGGTGGGAGAACGTTCCAGAGAGGGGAATGATTTGATTGAAGAAATGACTTCTTCCGGCGTTATTGATAAACTGGCGATGGTTTTTGGACAGATGAATGAACCGCCGGGAGCCAGAATGAGAGTAGCCTTTACTGCTATGGCGATTGCGGAGAAATTTAGAGATCAGGGTAAAGATATTCTGATGTTTATTGATAATATTTTTCGTTTTACTCAAGCGGGTGCGGAGGTGTCAGCTTTGCTTGGTAGAATGCCTTCCGCCGTGGGATATCAACCCACCTTGGCCACAGATATGGCTGTGTTGCAGGAGCGAATTACTTCCACTAAAAATGGATCCATCACTTCAGTACAGGCGGTTTACGTGCCTGCGGATGATTTGACAGATCCTGCTCCCGCCACGACCTTTGCACATTTGGATGGAACCGTGGTGTTGTCTAGAAAACAGGCTTCCATGGGACTATATCCGGCCGTGGATCCGCTGGACTCTACATCCAACGCTTTGACCGAAGAGGTGGTTGGTGAATTGCATTATCAAACTGCCAGAGAAGTACAAAGCATTTTACAGAAATATAAAGATTTGCAAGATGTAATCGCCATTCTGGGTATGGAAGAATTATCGGATGAAGATAAACAAACAGTATTTAGAGCGAGAAAAATCCAAAAATTCTTAACTCAGAACTTCTTTGTGGCGGAGCAATTCACCGGCACCAAAGGACAATACATCAGTAAGGAGGTGACAGTCAGAAGTTTCCGGGAAATTTTGGATGGTAAATGTGATCATATTGATGAGGCGCATTTCTATTTGGCTGGAGATATTGAGGAGGTTAAACAAAGACATTCAAAATCCAAATTATGAAAAAGAGCTCTTTGAATTTGGAAATTGCAGTACCCTCCGGAATTGTTTTTATCGGTGAAATTCAATTCTTAACCATTGCTACTGATGCTGGTTGGTTGAAAATATTACCTGGACATGCCGCATTGGTTTGTACTTTAAGTTATGCGCCTTTACGCTTTTTGACAAAAGATGGATTGGAGGAACATTTTGTGGCGAGGGGAGGTATCTTAAAAATTTCTTTGGAAAAAAATAGCATTTTGATTTCTACTTTGGATTGTCAGGCGGTGAAAGAAATGAAATTGGCCAATTTGCAAGAATACTTTGCGATGATTAAACAGGAGTTAAATAATCCTACTCAATTATCAAAATTCAAATTGAAATTTCTCAACGAAGAAAAACTGGTTCTCGAAAAACTGTTGGATAATCTCAGTCGCACTAAACAATAGGACCATTTTTAATGGACTTGCGGGGACTGAGCATTTTGACCGCGAACCAAGTGGAAATCGGGATGGCGATAATCAGGGCAATTGAGGATACCAGTGAACGAATAATTTCTTCGGTGATGGTTTCCAGGTTAATCAAACTGGTAACATCGCCGATATTATTAGAGAATAAAACAAAAAGAGGAAGAGACGCCGAAGCGTAGACTAAAATCAATGTATTGACCATAGAAGCCAAATGATCACGGCCAATATTCATTGCCTGGCGAAAGATTTTTTTGGCATCAAAGACGGAGTGAGACTTGATTAATTCTTCTACTGTTGAACTTTGGGCAATGGTGACATCATCCAAAATACCAATAGAACCCAGTACAATAGAGGCAATTACCAGGCCACGGAAATTGTTGATTTCCGAGAAGGTCTGAGTAATCCAGAAGGTTTCGTCGGAACTAAGTCCGGTCAATCTGCTCCAATTGACAAAAACATTTGCCAAAACTATACCGATAATCATGGCAATGCAGGTGCTTATGGCAGCAGCAATTACTTTTTTGCTCTTGCCATGGGTAATAAAAAAATTAATTGGGATCAAGATAAACGCGCTGATAATCGCTATTAATACGGGGTCCTGGCCGGCGCTGATTTGCTTGATGGTGAAATGAATGATGATCAAAAAGGAGATTAACATGGTGATCAGAGAAAGTATTCCTCTTTTCCTACCGATACCAATTGACAGAACCAAAAAGATGGCAAATAGTATCAAAATTTGCTGATTGCGGACCAAATCAACCGCACTGAAACTCGGTGCTTCCTGAGGACTGCTTTGAAAATTTTCTACTATCAATTGATCGCCGACTTGGAGAGTTCTGCTTAGATGTTCTGATAAATTAGTGGAAGTGAGGTCTAACTGTTTGGGTAAGTCTGGGCGATTAGGTGACACTATTAGACGCTTACTTTGAGGATCCCTGGGATCAGTTTTGATTTCTTGAATTGTCGCAGGAAATAACTCATAGCTAGCGACGGCCTCGGTTTTTGCCACGGGAAAAAATGCACAACTAAATAAGGCTAGTGATATCAAGGCTAGGTTTTTCCAAAATGTGTGCATAGAGTGTAAAAAGTATGGCGGAGGGATTTTAATCTTTTTGGAGTAATTTGTCCAAATTGCCTTGTGAAAAATGTGCTTAACCGGAAGAAGCGTATTAGACAAGCGATTATATGTTCACGGACAAAATCTGGTGCACCCGACAAGATTCGAACTTGTGACCTCCGGCTCCGCAAGCCGATGCTCTATCCAACTGAGCTACGGGTGCATATTGCAGATAATACTATAACGACATTGGTGTAAAAAGGAACGAGTTTGTGGCGGGTTGGATAGAGCATGAATGCTCTATGTAGATTAGGCTTCCGGGGGAAGCCATGGGCCAACTGAGCTACGGGTGCATATTGCAGATAATACTATAACGACATTGGTGTA
>CAZJJZ010000020.1:0-8898 GCA_964546505.1 uncultured Candidatus Peribacteria bacterium | reverse complement strand
CTGAGCTACGGGTGCCAATATACTTAATTTCTGGTAAAATGCAAATTATCGGCGGGATTGGAGGTCTAGCCAGATATCTTTTTCGTTTAGGGCATCGTTGAAGCTAAAACTTCCACCTTGGCTCATGAGATCTAATTTGTATTCGCGTAGGTTTTTGCGGATGGTTGAATTGGTGAGGTCTTGATACTGCTCAATGGTAGTTCTAACCGTTTCTGGAAAACGATTTACTGCCGTTAAAATACTTAAATCTAATAACTCTTGTGCGGTGAGGTGAATAATGTTTAAGCTATCCAAAATGCCGGTATCCACATCTTCCAGGCTGGCATTTTTTTCTGCGCTCATGACCGTACCAGCAAAATTGATCAGTACCCGTTCAAATTCCTTGATTTGATTGGAAAAAATGTGCTCTTGAGACAGCATCTCGCGACCAATTTGGCCTAAACACTTGCTGAATTGTGACAGCGCTAGGCAGCTGCGATGTGAGTGTTGCGCGGCTGCTTCTTCAATAATTGAACAAAAGAGGGTGATGCGATTATTGAGCACAACTTTTTGAAACTCATCAGCATTAGCTAAATCAACTTGATGAAAAAGTTTCAGAAAAAATTCCGTGGCTTGCGAAATCGGTTGAAGTACTTTCACAGCGAGCTGTTGTTCAGCGATGATTTTTTGAGATTCCGGTGTGGAGCACAGTTCATGAATGTCTGACTGAAGCCTCAGCGCATGCGCACCAGATTGATCAGCGGCGAGCGGTTCATCAGACAAGTCGCTCCAGTCATCAAAGTAGAGTGACATAGAAGTAGAATATTTAATAAGAAGTTATTTTAACAGATTTTACAATCTTGTCAAATATTATTTAAGTGTCAATAAAAAGGTTACTACGTTAATAGTAACCCTTTGATTGCTTTAATATTACAACTTCTTTATTTTTTGGGAAGACCCATTGGCTTGATTTTGGTGGCTATTGCAATTGCAGTAGCAATTATTACCAGATTTTTGATGATATATTGTCCTTCCAAAGTTGGAATGAAAGGCGCTTGCCAAGTGGCTTGTGGAACCAGTAGGAGTGGTCCAATGGTGGTGACCATATGAATTGCCAGCAGGATAATGGCAAGGCGAGAAGCTTTTGGAATTAAAAATAAAACACCGATTAAAACTTCATACCAGCCAAACAAGACTATGAATTGTTCAAATTTCAAGAATGGAATGGTCTGCTCTTGCAGTTGGGCGACCAAAGGATTGGCAGGGGAAGCGCCTATGGTCTTCAAAAATCCAAACCAGGCAAAGATGATAAAGATGGAAAGGCGAGCATAAGGTATATGAATAGCCTGAAAGAAACTAAGAATTGAATGGTCAATTTTGTGAAGATGTTTTTTCATATGCAGTTAATTATTGCTTTTGATATAGTCCTATTAATTGGGACTGGGCAATAATATGTCCTTCCAGGGCTTTCAACAAGTCATTTTTAGTGGCGTTGTTGGAGAGCTCCAAAGTGGTGTCTAAAGCATAAAGTTTAAAAAAATAGCGATGTTGTCCGGAGGGAGGGCAAGGTCCTCCATATCCACTACGACCAAAAGAGGTGATTCCTTGTACGCCAAAATTTTTACTGATATTTTCCGGAATTTCCACAGTAGTGGGAGGAATATTCCAGATCAACCAATGTACCCAATCATGATTCGGCGCATCCGGATCGTCAACGATTAATGCCAATGAGATGGCGTTAGCAGGAATATCTGAAAATTGCAAAGGAGGAGAAATGTCTTCACCCTGGCAAGTGTAGAGAGTGGGAATAACCTCATTGTGCGCGAAGCTGGGGCTGGTGATTTGCATGGTGATGGGGTTAAGAATGAGAGGGTTGGCGTAGGACTTGATTGCTGGGTAGTAGCTAGGGCTGTCAGTAAAAAATTAGCAAAATAATCAAGCTCTACAGCCATTTTATAGCATTTTGCTAGTATTGATGCATGGAGTTTCTTTTGACAGACGATTGTGCTATGTCAAAATAAGACAGATCAGCAGTTATAATTTGAGCAAAATGATTCATCAGGAACGATTGGAATTATTAAACGATAGGCCAATTTCGGCAGCAGGTGATAAGGTGATTTATTGGATGCAGCAAGCCAAAAGAGAGTCGTGTAATCATGCGCTGGAGTATGCTGTTGAACGGGCTAATGAGCTTGCTAAACCTTTGTTGGTGGTTTTTGTCTTGGTGGAAAATTTTCCAGAAGCAAATTTCAGGCATTTTTTATTTTTAACAGAAGGTTTGCCAGAATTACAAAAGGATCTTCAGCAGCGTGGAATTGGTTTTGAGGTGATCAAAATCAAACAATTTACTGACTTGGCAGAAGAGTTAATGAAGTTAACACCGGCGTTGTTGGTGATGGACAAGGGGTATTTGTTGGAGCAAAGAAAGTGGCAAGAAGAGGTGTTACAGCGCATGCAAATGCGTGTGTGGCGAGTAGAGAGTGATATTTTGGTGCCGGTGGCAGTGACTTCTAATAAAGCAGAGTTCGCCGCAAGAACGATTCGGCCCAAAATTCGTCAGCATTGGCGACGTTTTTTACAGCCCCTCGCTAGGCGTAAAGTACAAGTGCGTTACTCGCAAACTCTAAATACTTCACCAGTTTTTGTTTTACAACCAGATTTGTCAGCCCCAAAACAATTGGCGGCGACATTGGCTTCTCCTCAAGTAATTTCAGCAGGTGATTTAAGGGGAGGATACCGTGAGGCGAAAAAACTGCTGGCAGAATTTTTGACCGCCAAATTAGCCAATTATGCGCAGATGCGCAATCATCCAGAGGTCGATTTTACTTCCAATTTAAGCCCCTATTTGCATCATGGGCAGATTTCCGTTCTGGAAATAGCCTTAGCAACTGAGACGGTTTTGGCACAATATCCGGATTGGCAGGAAAGTGCGGGGGCGTTTTTGGAGGAATTAATTGTCAGGAGAGAGTTGGCAATTAATTTTTGCTTTTACAATACCGGTTATATGCAATATGAGCGGGCTATTCCTGCTTGGGCCAGGAATACTCTGCAAAAACATGCCAGTGATCCCAGGCCCGCGCAATATTCTTTGGAGCAATTGGAAGCAGGTTTGACGGCGGATCCGATTTGGAATGCGGCGCAAATACAAATGGTTAGAACCGGAAAAATGCATGGTTATATGCGCATGTACTGGGGGAAAAAAGTTTTAGAATGGACGGCAATACCGCAGCACGCTTTTGAAATTCTCCTCTATTTGAACAATAAGTATGAATTGGATGGGTTTGATGCTAATGGATATGTGGGAGTGGCTTGGTGTTTTGGTTTGCATGATCGACCCTGGCAAGAACGCCCGATCTTTGGACTGGTGAGATACATGAATGATAATGGGATCAAGCGCAAGATTTCAGCCTGGTCTGAGTATGTGAAAAAATATAGCTAGATTTGTGGCAAGATTTTTTTGTCTTTTTCAGTAAAATTTACTTGTACATTTTGAAGGTGGGGTCTACATTGACAATTGCTGCTCCGCCTAGATGTTGTGTACCAAAAATTTATCCAACACTAGATATTGTAGATTTGAAAAAAATGTGGCATAGTATCAATTGTGAAGCGCGGCGATGGCTTATCGGTTGAATTGAATAAAATTTGTGCACAAAAATTGTTGTTTAATTTATAATAAATTTTACTTAAATCAAGTTCTCAAATAACCCAAGATAAATATGAAACAGGCATCTTTAAAACTCAAAGGTAAGGGAATGGAAATTGGTCGTAAATTCACCAAAGATGGTGAAGACGCCTTTGCCGGAGTAGAGTTTGAATATCGCACCTCCAAGATCACCAATCCTGATGGATCGGTGGTGTTCGAAATGAATAATGTGGAAGTGCCGAAGCATTGGTCGCAAGTGGCGACAGATATTTTAGCGCAAAAATATTGCCGCAAGAAAGGGGTGCCGCAGAAAGACGCGCAAGGTAATTTATTGAAAGATGAATTTGGGAACGCGATTCTGGGATCAGAAAATTCCATACGACAAGTTGCTCGTCGTATGGCTTCAACCTGGAGATTTTGGGGGGAAAAATATGGTTATTTTGATTCAGTGGAAAGTGCAGATGCTTATGAAGATGAAATGACCTATATGATGGTCATGCAGATGGCGGCACCAAATTCCCCACAATGGTTTAATACTGGTTTAGCTCATGCTTACGGTATTAATGCTGAGTCTCAAGGACACTTTTATGTTGATCCGAATAGTGGTGAATTGAAACGCTCCGAAGATGCCTACACTCATCCTCAACCTCATGCCTGTTTTATTCAATCGGTGAAAGATGATTTGGTTAATGAGGGTGGTATTTTTGATTTAGTACTGAGGGAGGCAAGACTATTTAAGTATGGATCAGGTACAGGAACCAACTTTTCGAACTTGCGAGGTCGATCAGAGTCTTTGTCTGGAGGAGGCAAATCTTCGGGTTTGATGAGCTTTTTGGCGGTGTTAGATCGTTCTGCGGGTGCCATTCAGTCTGGAGGAACAACTCGTCGCGCGGCCAAGATGGTTTGTTTGGATATGGATCATCCAGAGGTAGAAGCATTTATTGATTGGAAAGTGATAGAAGAGCAGAAAGTGGCTGCTTTGAATGCGGGAAGTCATATTTGTTATGAAGAGTTGAAGAAAATTGTGGAGTCTGCATATACAGATGGCATCGATCCGTTGTCCAATAAAACTCTGAAAAAGTTGATTTTTAAAGCCAACAAGAAGCATGTACCACTTAATTACATTAAGCGTGTCTTGATGCAGGTGCAGGAGGGCATGAAACCAGAAGAGTTTGATTTTCGACGATATGATACTGATTTCCGCTCGGAAGCTTATGCCACAGTTGGAGGGCAAAACTCCAATAATTCCTTGAGAATCACCAATGAATTCATTGAGGCGGTCAAAGGTGATCAGCCTTGGAATTTGATCAATAGAACCAACAAGAAAGTGGCGAAGACTGTTTCTGCACGCAAACTATGGGACAAAGTTGCCGATGCCGCTTGGTCATGTGCTGATCCTGGTTTGCAATATGATACTACGATCAATGAATGGCACACTTGTCCTGAGGGAGGACGCATCAACGCTTCCAATCCTTGTTCTGAATATATGTTTTTGGACGATACTGCTTGTAATTTGGCTTCACTTAATCTGGTGAAATTTTATGATACTGAAACCAAAAAATTTGATATTGAGGCTTATCGATACGCAACCAGATTATGGACTATAACTTTGGAAATTTCTGTTTTGATGGCCCAATTTCCATCTAAAGAAATTGCTGAATTGAGTTATGCTTACCGTACTTTGGGCCTGGGTTATGCCAATATTGGTACACTATTAATGCAAATGGGTATTCCTTATGCATCAGAAGAAGGGTATGCGATTTGTGGCGCGTTGACAGCGATTTTGACAGGAGAGTCATATGCCACTTCTGCGGAAATGGCCAAGTATTTGGGTGCTTTTCCAAAGTATCAAGAAAATAAGCAACACATGCTCAAGGTGATCAGAAATCATCGCCGTGCTGCCTATAATGCGCATAAAAATGAATATGAGGGATTAACTGTCAAACCTCAAGGAATTAATGCTGCTTATTGTCCTTCTGACTTGCTGGATGCAGCCAAAAAAGCTTGGGATGATGCTTTGCAAATGGGAGAAGAGCATGGTTACAAAAACGCTCAAGTTTCAGTGATTGCTCCAACCGGTACAATTGGCTTGGTAATGGACTGTGATACCACCGGAATCGAACCGGATTTTGCCTTGGTGAAATTTAAGAAATTAGTTGGAGGTGGTTATTTCAAGATTGTGAATTCTTCTGTGGAACCGGCATTGAAAGCTCTCAATTATACGCCAGAACAAATTCAGGATATTGTTAATTACGCCAAAGGAAGGGCAACATTGAATGGCTGTCCTCACATCAATCCAGCTTCTTTGCAGGCTAAAGGTTTTACCCCCAAGGAGATTATGGCAATCGAGACTCAATTGGTGGGAACGTTTGATATTCGCTTTGCTTTCAATAAATACACGCTTGGAGAGGATTTTTGTCGCAATGTGTTGGGCTTGAGTAATCACGAGTTGAATTCTGATAAAGTGAGCATTTTGAGTAAATTGGGCTTCAAAGAAGAGGAAATTGAAGCAGCAAATGAATATGTTTGTGGAACAATGACTTTGGAGGGAGCTCCACATTTGAAGGAAGAACATTTAGCTGTTTTCGATTGTGCTAATAAATGTGGTAAAAAGGGTAAGCGCTATATTCATTATTTGGGACACATTCGTATGATGGCTGCGGCGCAACCATTTATCAGTGGATCGATTTCCAAAACCATTAATATGCCGGAAGAAACCACTGTGGAAGAAATTAAATCAGCTTACATGCAAAGTTGGGAGTATATGCTGAAGTGTAATGCACTTTATCGTGATGGTTCTAAATTAAGTCAACCTTTGAATACATCTGCTGGTAATTCTTCTTTTGTTGATCTGTTTAATTTCTCCGATATGGATGATGTTGATGAAAGTGTCGGTCCCAAAGAAGTTTTACAAGTTATTGAAAGGATTGTAGAAAGACCGCTACGCCGAAAATTGCCGGATGAACGTCGTTCCATTACTCATAAATTCTCTATTTCCGGGCATGAAGGATACATTACTGTTGGTCTGTACGCAGATAATACTCCGGGTGAAGTATTTATTATGATGAACAAGGAAGGATCAACTATGTCTGGCATTATGGGTGCGTTGGCTCTTTCGCTATCTATGAATTTACAATATGGAGTTCCACTGGAAGTCTTGGTTTCAAAACTCTGTCACACTCGTTTTGAACCAGCTGGTATGACTTCCAATAAAGATATTCCAATGGTGAAATCGATTATTGATTACTTGGCTCGTTGGATGGCCTTGAAATTTTTGTCTAAGGATGTGGCCAAAAAATATCACAATGAAGATTTGGTAGAACGTGCCTATGAAGAAGGTACGAGCTTACTATTACAAAAAGTGCCAGTTGAGAATGTAGATGAAGTGACTGATTTGGAGGATTTGGCGAAGGTGATTGGAACGGCTAAAAAAGAGGATGAAGAGGATCGCATGTTGGCGGCGATGGTGAAAGGCAAAGCAGAACCTCGTTCTGTGGGAGCGGCTGCGGTAAAGTCTTCATCTTCGGTGAAAGATTTTATGCGCAATCAAGCAGATTTGGCTTTGAAAGCAGGTGATGGAGATGCTCCTAGTTGTCCTGATTGTGGCATGACTATGACCAGAAATGGTGCTTGTTATAAGTGTGTGGACTGTGGAGCGACCTCTGGTTGTTCCTAGGAAAAGACTTGTTGAACAGAAAAACCCTCGACCATAAGGCGAGGGTTTTTTGATTAGTTGAAGGTAACTTGTGATTTAATAATCGATTATTTCGTTGGGGTCAATGGTGTCTTCAGGTATGTCATCGAGATTGAAATCCAGTTGGTCATGATGATGCTGAGCATTTTTTTTGATATTGGACTTCATCTTGTTCAAAAATCTTTTCAGGGAGACATGATATTCTTTCAGTGAAAAGGGCTCTTTTAAATACATTTGGCTATTTTTTACTTTACTGAAAATGATGTATGCCAATCTTTTGTCTAGAGTGCCTGTGGGGATTTTACTCATTTCTTTGGATGCAATCACTTCTATAGTGATTTGATATTGATTACTTTCCTGGTCGAAATAAATCATACTATAGAGTATGTTGTTTTTATCTCTTGTTTCTTCGTACAAGGTTGGACCGTCTTCGTTTTGATCACCAGCTTTCATGGCTGCCTGCATGTTATGATCTATTTGCTGGTGAAAAATCCAGGTTGTTGATTCGCGGTTTTTGGGGATTTGATAAAATCGGCCAGAGGGGGTTGCGGCCAAAATTTCTTTTTCTGTAATAAAGTCTTCCTTGTCTAAAATATCAGAACTAACTAGATGATAAAGAGTGTCACCAACTTGATAAATTTGCTTTGGTGTTCTTTCGGAGGCTTGTTCTGATAATGGTTTACAAACTTGATCCGCATCATAAAGTGAAGTTTGTTTTAGTGAAGTGATTCCTTTTGCTGAATCGTAAAAAGCGAAGGTGATTAAGTTATGCTCGGCATTATATTCTACCACTGTCATTTCTGAATAGGTGCGGTCACTTCTTCTAACCAAATGAACGGTGTCTACCGCGTATTTAGTCAATAAATTATTACGATCTAGTGAGGTAATAATCAACGGCGTGGGAGGTGTCGAATCAGGAGTGTTTTCTGGAACAGTTTGTATTCCTGGTAAAGTAACAAAACGTCTACGCACTGTGTTGACGACTTCCCCCATAATAGATTTGATAGAAATTTCAGCAGATGATGGCGTTTTTTTACGGGCATGTGTGTCTGTGGGGGTTTCTGCGTCTGTGATGATAGGAAAATCTGATTTGTCTTTGGACGAGGTGGCGGTCATGTGAAATTTTGACAGGACAGTCCGGTGGGTACTTTACACGTACTTTGACGGATTGTCAATTTATTTTTTAATTAATTGCGGTGGTAATTGATTCAGCTGAGGGCTGCCTCTCTTTTAATCTTAAAGCTTATTGAAGATTAGTAAATCGAATTTACTTTTAAAAAAGGGAAAATGTTTTTAAATAACATTAGGTAGCCCCCGGGCGCGCTTTGGGCGCGCCCGGGGGCGAGAGTTCTTCGGTAGCGATCAGCTTTACCGTATAACGGTGGAGCAGTCGCAATTGCCGCATGAGCGGGCTTGGTTAGGGTTAGCGGACCTCCCCCGCCTCCTCGGTGAAGAAGAAGTGGGGGAGAGGGTGAGCCCGCAGAGTCGTGAGACTCTGCGGGCGGGGTGCGGTGGCTAGAAGCAGCCGCCGGGGTCGGCCAAATTGGCATTCCCGTCGCAATCGTCATCTGCAGCGGTGCTG
>CAZJJZ010000019.1:10222-28780 GCA_964546505.1 uncultured Candidatus Peribacteria bacterium | reverse complement strand
CGTTACAGCCATTATCTCTGCAATTCTTTCGCCCATTTTTGCCCCATTTGGCTGGGCTGGTAGTTATCGAGGCTTAGGCATTATTCCCGCATTAGTAAGTGGAGCGGGCTCAGTCTATACTATTGCCTTCCTCATCAGTTTCAAGCAATCACTAGAGAAAAAGGCCTAATTAATATCAAAGAAGCGCCATCCCATCTGGCGCTTTTTTATTTGAAATCGCACTACATTCTCTCCAGTGGAGTAATTCCCAAAATACTCAAACCATTACGCATCACAATACCAAATCCTTGTACCAATCTCATTCTTGCGGCCAATAATTCCTCATTTTGAGTCTTTAACACTGGCACCGCTTGGTAGAAACTATTAAAAGTTTGCGCTAAATCGTATAGATAATTTGTCAGATAATTTGGTTTCAAATTTGCCGCTGCCGCTTCCACCCTTTCCGGAAATTTGATCAGTGCTTTCAGCAAATTGTTCTCATAATGATTTTGAAATGGTTTCAAATTAGCTTCTTCCAGTGCTTTTTGTTCTTCGGAAATCGTAAATAAGGAAATTTGATCTTCCACCTTTTGACCTTTATTTGCCTGATCATTGGCTTTATTAATAATACTTAAAGCCCTTGCCAAAGTATATTGTAAATAAGGAGCGCTATTTCCGTCGAAAGTCATCACCTTATCCCAGTCAAAACTGAAGTCAGTTTCTGGTGCCTGATTAACGATAGCATGCTTAATCGCACCTATCGCCAAAGCTTGCGCAATTTTCTTTTGTTCAGCCAGTGGTAAATTAGCGGACTTTTCCAAAACCAATTTGCTAGCACGTTCTATAGCCTCATTGATCACGTCACTAGCCCACAAAATCTTACCTTTGCGCGTACTCATGCCACCCTCTGGAAAAGACATTCTGCCATAGGCTAAATGATACAGTAGTGTGGCTGGAGCCAAATTCCAACGTCTAGCCACCGCGAAAAGTTGTCTGAAATGTAGACTTTGCGCGCTATCCACTACATAAATTATTTTATGTAATTGCGGATGTCTCACTAATCGGTCAATAATCAAAGCCAGATCTCGAGTGGCATAAATGGTTGTACCATCAGACTTTTGCACCAGATAATCTGCTAATTTCTCTTCTTCCAATTTGACTACCCAGGCACCTTTCTCACCTTCCACAATTTTCTTCTCAGCTTTCCATTTCTCCAAATGTGCCTTACCGGCCTCCACATATTCACTTTCCGAATGCCTTTCATCAAAATGGACACCCAGGGTACGGTACACTTTATCTGATTCTTGCATTGAAATTTCACACATCCACTGCCATAACTCTCTATTTTCCTCATCTCCGGCTTCCAATTTAGCATTCTCCGCCCTGGCTAAATTCTCTAATTCACCATTTTTTTCTGCTTCTTCGTGAAATTTAACATATAATGCTAATAATTCACGTATTGGATCTTTTTCAATCACCTCTCGATTGCCCCAGTTTTTGTAAGCGAAAATCACTTTTCCAAACTGCGTACCCCAATCCCCCGGATAGTCGGCAGCAATCACCTGATATCCAACTGCTTTCAACAAATTCACAGTAGTTTGACCAAGTACAGTGGTCATAAAATGATGAACGCCAAATGGCTTGGCAACATTCAGACTACCAAAATCCACCAGCACCTGTTTTCCAGCGGCATAATCCGCATGGCCAAATGCCTGTTGCGCAGACAACAACTCATCCAATAAAGTTTGCAAGTGCGCTATCGACAAGCGGAAATTGATGAATCCTGGCGCGGCCAAATCCACTTTTTCTAAAATTTGACTTTGCGGTAAATGGTTCAATAATTTCTGGGCAATCTCCAAGGGCGTTTTGCGAAAAATTTTGGTCAATTTCATTGCCAAATTGCAGGAAAAATCTCCATTGGCAGCATCCTTGGGGGTTTCTATTTCCACCAAGCCTTCCGGATCCAAAATTTCCCCAGCCAATTCAGCAAAATCTTCCCTACAAGTCTTCTGCAAAGCCAAAACCATCAATTCTCGAATCTGATCCGCTATTTTGAATTTCCTATTCATCTCACTCAAATTGATTGGCCAATTCTCCATTTTACCATCCTCGTAAACTTGGTCATTGAGGCCGGCATTATTGAATAAATTATATTTAGGTTCCGCGGCCATTTCCTCATCAAATATTTCTGGATGTGCTTCAGCATAAGCCCTTTCTTTGTCAGACACATAACCCAGATCTACCACTTGATTTTCATTATCCAGATGAAACACTTCCGCCAAATCAGCACCAACATATTTTTTGATAATCTGCTCTATCTCCTTAATGATCAAATCTAATTTTTCTTCTTCGAACTTCTCCAGTTGAGGAAACCAAATTACAAAATGTCTGGTTGAGGTACCAAATTCCAATTCAGGAGCCTTTTTGCCTTTCTTTGGCTCATATAACTCAATTTCAAAATCCGTTTCCAGAGAATCCAAATCTAATCCTTGTAGAGGCAAAAAATACTTGAAAGCCAGATAATAACACAAATTGGTTAAATTGGTATTGCCTTCAATATCTTGTTTATTTTGAAGTTTCTTGATGCGGAAGTTCAACAAATACGGTTCCAATAAAGTTTGGCCATTTCCCAAGTCCAAATTCTCTACCATCTCTAAATAGGCTTTTTTGGCAGGTCTCTTGGCTTCATTCTTAATAACCACTGAAGTTCCACGCAGTAATTGACTTACATTAGAGGATTTTCTTTGATTATTGGCATTTTTGAATAACAATGCGGTGTATTCCAGTCCCGGTATGGCCTGAAAAATATTCTGGTTTACCTTCAATTTCATGTTGAAAACTTAATTTGGCGAATTTTGCCCAATTATAACTGTTTTACTCTTTTTTCAAAGCGCATTTTATGCTATAATGATGTGATTTATTCAAAACCAAAACATAAAACTTAGCCAAAAAACAAATGAATAAGCCAAATAGACCAATAATCGGTGTTTTAGGCCTTGCTCTTCTGGCCAGCCAAGTAATGGCGATGGGAGCATATGCCCAAGCCGAAACAGAAAACGTTATTCCCGAAGGAAGTGTGGCTCAAGCTACTGACACACAGGTTCCAGCTGACGTTGAGAATCTCAAAGCAGTTGCAGGAAATGCAGCAGTCACTCTCAACTGGGATGCTGCTATCGATAATGTAGGTGTAACAGGTTACAAAATCTATTATGGTACTACTTCGGTAACTAATGACGGAGGCACCTACACAATGGGGCCGGTAGATACTGGTAACAAAATTTCTTATACCATTAGTGGCTTGGAAAATGGTAAAACCTATTACTTTGCCGCTACAGCTTATGATGCTGCGGGCAATGAAAGTGAAAATTACAGCTATGAAGTATCAGCAACTCCCAAAGCAGATACGGTAACGTCTACCACAGATACACAAGCGCCGAAAGTGATGAAGGCGGATGCAGTTACCAAAAACACAGTCAAAGTTACTTTTTCAGAGGGTATCATGCTGCCTGCAATGACTCCCCAAGCCGCTTTTGCTATCAAAGACGACGCGGCCGGTACCAATTTGGAAGTTGTTAAAGCGGAGCTGGATCTTCAAGATACTTCACAAAAAACAGTGCTTTTAACCACTGCTGATCAGAAAAAAGCTGCCAAGTATGTTTTAACAACTGGCATTCAAATCAAAGACTTGGCCAATAACCCAATTGTCAGTGGTACCAGCGATACAGCCATTTTTACCGGTACTGATTTTGTACCCGCAGCTACAACCACCACTCCGGTAAAACCTGCGGCAGAGGAAAACAAGGATACTTCCGCCCCAACTTTTGCTTCAGCTAAAGCTATTTCCTCGACAACAATCGAAGTTGAATTTAGCGAACCGGTAGTATTGAAAGCTGATGCCAGAGCCAATTTTATTGTTACAGAAAGCAAAGACTCTAGCGCAATTATTGATGTGAATAAAGTAGATTTGTCCACAGATGGCAAAAAAGTAACTCTCACTACAGGCGAATTAAAAGATCAAGATTACAATTTATTAGGTGTAAATATCAAAGATGCAGCAGGCAATGAAATGCCGATCGAAAAGTCTGCAACTACTTTCAAGGGTATGGGGGCGCCTGCGCCTAGCACCCCAGCTCCTACCGAAACTCCTAGCAAGGTCTTGCAAAACGCAGCAGAAAACTTAGCTGCTAAATTGGTGGAAAACACAATTGTCAGACTTTCTTGGAAGGCTAAAGAGGAGAATTTGAAAGACATCGCCAATTTTGTCCTCTATATGAGTACAGACCGGGGCGCTACTTATGGTGAAGGTACAGTTTTGGATCCCAAAACCCTGTCTTATGACTTCAAAAATTTAAAAGAAAACATGGTTTATTACTTCAAATTAACCTCTAGAGATGCAGCTGGCTTGGAAAGTGAAGCGCTAACAACATATTTCACTTTACCAAAAACCGGTCCTGAATTACTCCTACTTTTAGTAGGCTCAGGCGGAGCAGGTCTACTCTTCTCCGGCAAAAAGAAAAAGCAATAATCTGCCATGGCAGGAAAGCAAAAAACCGATTCCCTCAATAGGAGTCGGTTTTTTGATGTTAACAAAGTATTGACAAAAAATAAAAAAATGTAAAATACGCGCGTTCATTGAAAGAAGGTAAAGATGAAAGATGTGGACGGAAGTCGATCAGTATTCACGGAGCAAGTTATCAACAGTCTTTTTTGATTTCACAATACATCAAAACTACTGCCATATTTTCCATTTCGCCTTGTAAAACCTGGCGGAGAGACTGGGATTCGAACCCAGGAGGAGCTTGCGCCCCTGACGGTTTTCAAGACCGTTGCTTTCGACCGCTCAGCCATCTCTCCAGATGTGTCTTGATTTGGCGAAACGGAGTCTACTCAAAAGACAGAAATTTGGCAATAGATTTGCATTCATTTTGGCCTAAGCACCTCCTTATATTGGCTATAATTCCAATCCAGTAAGTAGCTCTCTAAGCCAAATTATGAATTATTTAGGAAAAATTAAGTTTTGTTTCATCACCATTTGATACTTATGTAGTGTATTTAACGCACTTACTTATGAAGGTCAGAGGCAGTTCTCCGGGCTCAGCAATACTCACCACCTTAGCTGCTACATCTGCTGTGGAGTCTGTCGACCCACAAGCCACAACAGCCATAGCATTGGGTAACATCAGCTTTTTCCCAGAAACACGACTACTCAGTGCTCCTTCCGGGGAAATTTTAAAATTAAGAAAAAAAGAAGCAGACCTACTGATTTTTCTGCTCGCCAATCAATGCAGAACAATTACCAAGCAAAGCCTGCTGGAATTAATCTGGAATTATGAAAGCTTCGCCAGTACCAATACACTTGAAGTTCACCTTTGCCTACTGAGGCGCAAATTAACCAAACTTTTCAACTTCAATCCCATCAGGACTATACATGGGATTGGCTATTATTTCGCCCTTAACTCAGACTGCAAGGTGATTTAAATTTTCAGGTTTTTTAAATATTCCACCGCCTTCTGTAACTGAGCGTCTTTTGTTTCCACGGCTGCAGCATCCTGATCAGCAGTATTTGTCTGCTCAGAAACTTCTTCTTTTACCTCAATATCAGGTGTTAAACCTTCCTTATTGATATTACGTTCCTTAGGTGTATACCAATTGGCTACTGTAAATCGTAAACTTGAGCCGTCTCTTAAGGGATCAACTTCTTGCACCGAGCCTTTTCCAAAACTCTTTTCACCAATCAGCACACCACGTTTTTCATCTTGAATCGCCCCCGCCACAATTTCTGAAGCCGAAGCTGAACCTTTATTGATTAATACCACCAGTGGTAAGTCCAAAGCCGCGCCCTTGCCACTTGTTCTTAACACTTCATTTTGTGTGGTATCGCGATATTTTACCGTCACCACAGTTTGATTAGCCTCAAAAAATGGAGCCACGATGTCAACTGCGCCCTTCAAATAACCTCCACCATTGTAGCGTAAATCCAAAATTAACCCTTTTGCTTTAGCTTTTAAGACCTGTTGAATGGCAGCCTGATATTCCTTACCGGTGTCGTCACTGAATTGACTAATGGTAATATGCCAAATCCCTTCGCCTAAATCTTCGGTGATTACACTCTCCACAGATACCTTCTGTCGGATTATTTTAACTTCAAATGGGGTTTTATTACCTTTCCGGACAATTGTTAAAGTCACTTCGGTACCGGTTTTGCCACGAATTTTTTTGATAGCATTATAGAGGCTCAACTCGGCGGCAACCTCTCCATCTATTTTATAGATGATGTCATCAGGCTTGAGGCCGGCTTTCATGGCCGGTGAATTTTTTAACGGTGACACAACTACCAGCAATCCGTCTTTGACTGTCAGTTCAGCGCCAATTCCTTCCAGTTCATCATTTAAATCGCTATTAAATTCTTTGGTTTCCTCTGCTGTCATAAACTCCGTGTAAGGGTCTTCCAAAGAATTAGCCATACCTTTAATTGCCCCCTCCACTAATTTCTGATCATCTATTTGTTCTTGATTAATATAGTTTTTTTCCAAAATCTCCTTAACTTCCAAAAACGTCGAAAAATCCAAACCGGCCAGGGAGTTTTTGTTCGCAACTTGACTATTTACAGGATTAACAACATTCGCCGAAACCGGATTTTCGGCCAACCAATGGTTAGCCGACCAGCCAGCATAAAAAACTACTGAAAAAATCGCAAAATAACTGATTATTCTTGTTGTTCTTTTCATAAACCTAAAAAATAGCTTATGCTTTGATCATAGCTTTTAAGGTCTCTACTGAGAAGGCTAATTTTGCTTTTTCTTGATCATTCAATGAAATATTCAAGACTTTACTAGCCCCGGATGCGTCCACAATGGTCGGAACACTCAATGCTACTCCACTATGTCCATGATAATTATCCAATTCCACCGAAACAGGCAATACCATCGCCGAGTTATTTCTAATTGCTTTGGCAATTTCCGCAATCACAGTGCCTATTGAATAGCAGGTAAAGCCCATTGCCTTGATGATTTTATAGGCTGCGTCACGAGCCTCCTGATATGCTCCTTCAATATCAGCTTGTTCCAATCCAGGAAAGGTTAATAAAGGTTGACCACCAATCTCGGCTGAGCTGATCACTGGAAATGAGCTATCTCCATGTTCTCCCAAAATATAGGCATTGATACTGCTGGCATGTACTCCCACTTTTTCAGACAAGTGAAAACGAAAGCGAGCGGTGTCCAAGACAGTTCCGCTACCAAACACTCTCCCCTTTGGCAAACCAGCCAATTTAATGGCTTCATAAGTTAGTACATCCACAGGATTGGAAACTATCAGGAAAATGGCCTCAGGTGCAGCTTTTACCAATTTAGGAATCAAATCGCCAAAGATCTTGCGATTAGTTTCAATTAATTGTAAGCGGGTTTCACCTTCTTTTTGTCTGGCACCAGCAGTAATTACCACCAAGTTGGAACCTTCCGCAGCGGCAAAGTCATCACTAGCGGAAACATTTACAGCCGGAACCAAGGCGCTTGAATGCATAAAGTCCATTTTAACTCCATCGACTTTGTCTTTAAAAATATCAATTAACACCAAATCAGTAGCGATACCATTTAGTAACATGGCATAAGCACCAGTCGCTCCAACATTGCCGGCGGCGCCCACTACACTGACCTTAAAACGATGATTAAATACAGTCGGTTTACTATGAAAAACAGACATGGGAAAAGGGGTTAAAAAATGTCGCCACCACTATAGAAGTTTCTGGTCTGTTTGCAAGAGTAGTTTTGCTCCTTTATTCCATTTCCTCAAAATCTATCAACTCCGGCACTAAGCCCTGCGGCAGTGTCGCTGCAGGAATTGTCAAGCTTTGCAATAAGCGCGATTTTTGCTGATCTCTGGATTCTCCCAAAGTATAATCTGCTTCCAACTGAATGTCTTTTGTGTACGGCATATAGAAGCCTTTTTCATCAAAAGCTTGATTGATTTTCATCGCTAAATCTGATTTGATTTGCAGGATATTGGCTGGCATTTGCACCCAGGCGCGGATTTCAAAACAAACGCCATTATCTGCAAATTTTTTAAACACAATTCGATAAGCAGGATTCTTCAGTATTCCTTCGGCCCTCGCCAAAATCTGTTCAAAAATTTGCAAAGCCTGTGTGGTATCCGTGCCATATCCCAGGGTGACCGCCAAATCAATTCTACGTACAGAGCTGTTACTGAAATTCACAATCGCCTGAGTCATCACGTCGCTATTGTATATTGTCACGTTTCTACGATCAAAGGTGCGTAAAGTGGTGGATTGAAAGTCGATTTTTTCTACTCTGCCGGTAAAATCTTTGATTTTGATAATTTCGCCAATTTTAAAAGGTGATTTAAACAAGATGAGAATTCCCGCCACGTAATTTTTAATAATGTCCTGCAAGCCATAACTCAAGCCCAGTATGGATACGCTCACCAACAAAGTCATATCCAATCCCACATTTTTTAAGGCTAAAGTAATGATAATCACCACCAAAAATCCGGTTACCAGCTTCTCAAAGAGGTTTAATGCGGTTTTTTGTTGTTCATGCTGAACTTGCAGCCGCCTCAAATAACCTTTAATAATATTGATTAAAAAAATCCCTACCACCACAATCAAGGCAGACATCAGCACTGCCACAAACTTCTCCAAGATGAATGGCAGCAGGTTTTCCAGATCTAAGCCGCTGTTATTACTAATTGCACTACCGCTACTTTGTATGCCCACTGAGGGTGTGGTCGCCATGGTCGAAGTTATTTATTTCCCTACATTTTACCATATAAACCCAATTTCAGCAATTTACCGGAGGCCGCGGGCTCACTGGCTTGAGCTTACTAACTGATTATCCTTCTGCTGGCTTGGTTATTATTAAATTAAGCAAAAATTAACCTTTCTTTAATCGCCTCGGCCTAAAATTAGATCACCAAACGCCCATCTGTACAGAGTATTTGGTTGACGGTGAGTAAACACTCACCTATCATCATCACGTAATCCTAAACAACTTAAAATGACTAATTTAAACGAAAAAGCAAAAGCGGTGGAATTGGCACTGGCCCAAATTGAACGCAGTTTTGGTAAAGGGGCTATCATGAAAATGGGTAAAGCTGAAAATGTCCAAATTGAAACTTTTTCTACCGGCTCTTTATCACTGGATCTTGCTCTTGGAGGAGGTGTACCCAAGGGGCGTATTATCGAAGTTTATGGTCCCGAGAGTTCCGGTAAAACAACTTTAACTCTGCACATGATTTCTGAAGTGCAAAAAAAAGGTGGCATGGCTGCTTTCATTGATGCTGAACACGCGCTTGATCCAGAATACGCACGTCGTATTGGCGTAGATTTGGACAATTTGTTGATTTCACAACCAGATAGTGGCGAGCAAGCGTTGGAAATAGCCGAAACACTGGTTCGGTCCAATGCCATCGACCTGATCATCATCGACTCTGTGGCAGCTTTGACGCCCAAGGCGGAAATAGAAGGAGAAATGGGGGACTCTCACATGGGTTTACAGGCACGTTTGATGAGCCAGGCACTACGCAAACTCACCGCTGCAATCAGTAAATCTAAAAGTACTGTAGTGTTCATCAATCAATTGCGCATGAAAATCGGTGTGATGTTTGGCAATCCGGAGACTACTACCGGAGGTAATGCTCTCAAATTTTATGCTTCAGTCAGAATGGAAATTCGTAGTACCGGAAAATTGGAAGAAGGTGCCGGTGAAGACAAACTGTACACAGGTAATCGAGTAAAAGTAAAAGTTGTAAAGAATAAAGTTGCCCCACCTTTCAAAACAGCTGAATTCGATATCATGTATAATAAGGGTATTTGCCGCACAGGCGACCTGTTAGACCTGGCCGTTAAATATGAGGCGGTTCAAAAGGCCGGCGCCTTCTATAGCTACGGCGATCTCAAAATTGGCCAAGGACGTGAAAATGCCAAGGCTTTCCTGAAGTCAAAGGATAATCAAAAAGTAGCTCAAACCTTGGAAAAGGACGTATTAGACAAAATACACAAAGCCAAACTGGCAGAACAGGCCGGCGCCTATGACGACAGCGACGAAATGGAGGAGGATTTTGATGCTGATAAGGTAGCGGCTTTGGCTGCCAAAGTAGATGCCAGAGCGGCTAAAACATCACAGGAAGATAAGTCAGTCAAGTCTGTAAAGAAATAAATTTCTGCCTCCTGCGTTATATTTCCATTGTTGTGCCAATTGACAGCAATAATAATTAAAAGCCCTAGAAAAGCCTCACTTCAACCCAGGGGACACATTGTCCCCTCGGTGGGTGAGTTAAATCAAACTTTAATCGATGTCTTCAATGAATAACAGTAAGTTACTGATTAATTATGCTTATCAATTATTAGCTGCTAAACGTTACACTCGCAAAGAACTTTTACATAAGCTCAGTCTCAAAAATGCCAGATCAGAATCCCCGCTCACGGATACTGAATTACAACAAATCGTCGCACGTTTCGAAAACAGTGGCATTATCAATGATACGGAATATGCTAACCTCTATTTAATTAGCCAAGAAAGCCGCAAACCTCAGGGTATTTTTGCTATCAAACACAAGTTACAGCACAAGGGCGTCAGTAAACAAATTATCCAGAATGCTCTTGCTCAAAATCCACCAGATGAAATCAAAAGTGCCACTCGATTGGTTGAAAAAGTAATGTCTACCAGTGCTTTCAAGCAACTTCCCAGCGACAAACAAAAACTTACTCTACTTCGCCGTCTGGCTGCTAGAGGTTTTTCTGGTAAAACCGCTTCAAAAATCATTAAGGATTGTGATTTACCACTTGTAGATTAAACATAGTTTTCAGCAATGTTTGAAAAGCAGAAAACTTACCAAAGCTTAAGAATAATAGCCCTGGCCCTCATCTTTCACAATTTCTCCACCCTCGATTTTTATTACTCTTCTTTTCAGGAAATTCACCAAGTCTTTATTATGTGTAGTCAAAATCACAGTAATACCCTCATTATTTAACTCTACCAGCAACTTGATTATTTCCAGGGCGGTTTTTGGATCCAAATTTCCGGTTGGTTCATCAGCCACTATCATGCCCGGCGCATGCACCAAGGCTCTGGCTATTGCGACTCTTTGTTTTTCTCCGCCCGATAATTGATGAGGGAAATGTTTGGCGTGCGCGGAAAGCCCCACTCTTTCCAGTGCCTGACTGGTTTTTTCTTTGACCAGATTATTGGGGTAGCCACACACCTCCAAGGCGAATGCCACATTTTCCCAGACCGACTTATTAGGTAGCAAACGATAATCTTGAAAGACTATCCCCACTCGACGACGGTAAAACTGCAATTCCTCATCTCTCATTTCATTAATCCTAAAGCCATCAACAGTGATTGCACCACTTTGAATGGCCTCTGCGCCGATCAGGACATTGATCAAAGTTGATTTTCCAGCACCCGACGGCCCTATTATGGAAACGAATTCACCTTTGTGAATAGTCAAATCAATGCCATTTAAAACCTTTTTGTGGTCATACTTTTTTACTACTTTTGCAAAACTGAGCATGCTTATTTTTTATTATGAAATTTTTGATGTACTTCTTGTAAGCGTTTATCCGTCAAATGAGTATAAATTTGTGTTGTGGTAATCGAACTATGACCCAGCATGTCTTGCACACTACGCAAGTCAGCACCATTTTTCAACAAATCCGTGGCGAAAGAGTGCCTTAACTTATGTGGCGTTACGGGTTTTACCAGACCGGCTTTTTTACCATAATTACGTACCAAATACTGTATCATCGTAGCAGTGAGTCTTCTATTTTCAGCTATTTTCTTTTGGCTGGGCTTTGCAACATCTTCAGCATGACCTCTACCGTGACTCACAAAAGCCGGACTATATTGATCTTGTCTAGCCTGGAAATAATTGCTTAAAGCTTCAGCTGCCTCACTGGAAAGAAAAACAATACGATATTTACGACCTTTTCCCAATACTTTGAATTCTTTAGTCTCCAAATTGATATCTTCTCTATTTAGAGCCACTAGTTCAGAAATGCGCAGCCCTGTGGAGAACAGTGTCATCAATATGGCGTAATCCCTCAAGCCGGCCAATTTATCTTTGCCAATCACAGCCAGGATTCTCTCAATTTCCTCTACTTCCAAAAACTCCACTGTTCTTCCTGAAGACTTAGGTAATTCCACCTTTTCCGGAGCTAAAGTCTGCACATCCTGTTTGATCAAAAATTTCAAAAATGCCCGCAATGCGATGATGTGATAGTTTTGTGTTTTGACTGAGAGAAGTTGATTCCCCAATTCATCCTGCAGACGATTTAACTTCAAACGATAGCGATTAACTAGTTCCAGATTGATTTTTTCGACCTCCATTTCAGCACCGGCAAAATCCACAAAGCGTTTCAGGTAATGACCATAATTTTCCAGCGTTTTATTGGCTTGATTCTTGGTGATTTCACAATATTCCAAAAACTGGTTGTAAGCGTTTTTCAATTTCATTTTTGTATTTTGAGCTAAGCCGATTATACTTAATTTGACATCAATCAACAAATTATGATTTGTCCAAAATGCAAATACAATGATACACGGGTTCTGGATTCCAGAGAAACCAATGAAAGAAAAGAAATCCGTCGACGTCGAGAATGCGAAAAATGTAATTTTCGTTTTACTACCTTCGAAAGGGTGGAGTTTGCCAACTTTTTGGTCATTAAGAAGGACGAATCTCGTGAGCTTTACAATCGTAAAAAGCTAATCGATGGTATTTGGAAGGCATGTGGTAAGCGGCCAATCACAGAAGAAATGATTTCTACCATGGTTGATAAATTGGAGGAAAAATGGAGTGGCATGGGAAAAGAAATTTCCTCTATCCAAGTGGGTGAAGACGTGCTGACCGGCTTAAAAGAAATTGATGAAATCGCCTATATTCGTTTTGCCAGTGTCTATAAACAATTCAAAGATTTGGAAACCTTCAAAAACGAGTTGATCAAAATGCATAGCAACGCCACCAAGCCAACTAACTCCTAGCTTTCCAACCCCTAATTGGTAATATTTGCGCTTGTTTACCCTGTATCTCAAAGCGGTATTTTTCCAGATTTTCGATTAATGTTTTTGCTTTTATTTCATCAAAAAAGTCATGCCAGCAAATTGCCACCGTGCCCATAGGCAAAGTATTTAACAGGGACTCCCTCATTTTCTGATTTAGGTAGATAATATTTATTTGCACTGAATCGTCTTCTGCTACTGCCCCCTCGTCATTTCTGTCCGAAATTTCCAAGGTGTGAGGTAATAAATCAATAATGGAGCTCACACGATACCTACAACCTTCTCTTCCACATTGTATCCTTTTCTGAATCAGTAAATTGGCTGCTTTTTGAATTCTTCCCTGCGAAAATTCATGCTCATAGGCATGGTAGAAAACTTTGGAAATAGACAGAGGATTGTTTGGGATGCCTGTCGCGTCAAAAACAATCGGCATTTGTTTTGGCTCTAGTGGATCTTTATCTTGATAACGTTCAAACAAGTCGGGAAGCCTAATTACCTTAGATGCTGACATTTCTACGAAATATAAAATATTGAGCCGCATTTTAAAACATAATTGCGAAAAGTCAAGTAATCATGTATAATCAAAAGATGTTTACATAAATATACAACAACCCAAACTATGAAAAACAGGCACTTTCTACTGGCTTTATCCTTACTGTCACTACCTTGTCTAGTCTATGGACAAGCCTCTACTACTGTCGATACCAAGACAATCCTCGATAATCAAGCCAATCTTTGCCTAAATTCTGTAGACAACACCACTGGTCAGGCTGTCTACTCTGCCAAAATCGAACAAATCATCGCTCCTACCCAGGTGCAACCCAATGAACTATTTGCTGTCACCATTAAGTTAAGAAACATTGGTAATCAAACCTGGTATAATGATGCCAGTTCTTGTCCTGTTAAAGTATATTTAGGTACAGAACATCAGAGGGACAGACAAAGTGTCTTCTTTGCCCCGGGAGTCTTTGGCCAGACCAATTGGCAACAAGGCAATCGCATTAAAATGTCTACTCCACAAGTGTCTAGTGGACAGTCAGCGGAATTTACTTTTCAAATGCACGCGCCCGAACAACCCGGTATTTATCGCGAATACCTCAAGCCTGTTGCTGAAGGCAAAACCTGGTTCACCGATAATTCTGAAATTCCCTTACTCTTTCAAGTTGGCAAACCCGAATACGATCCTGCCAAGTTGGAAGTGAGCAAAAATTTGAAGTTATCAATCAACTTACTAGATCCTAGATTTACAGGTGAAAAGAAAATTAAAGTCGATTTATCAGAACAAAAAATGTATGTCTACCAAGGGGATCTTGAAATCAAAAAATTTCCAGTATCCACCGGCACCAACTCCCACCCAACGCCAGTTGGCAACCACAAAATTCAATTTAAACAAGAAGTGCGGGTAGGTAGCAGTTATCCACACTATATCATGCCAAAATTTATGCAGTTCCGCAAAGGCGGCTACGGTATTCACGCCTTACCAAGCCTGGCTAATGATCGAGGTGTCTATTGGCGTGAGGCTCTTAATCATATTGGTACCAGACGTAGTCATGGTTGTATCAGACTGCTTCCTGCCGATGCGAATTGGGTTTTCGAGTTCGCGGAAGTGGGCACTCCGGTTCAGGTAGTTTGGTAAAGATGGTCAATAAGAGCTGATCTATAGCTCTTTTCACTTGGCTTTGTACAATCTGCCAAGCATTAGTATGAGGTCTATTTTTCAAACCTTTTAATGCGGGTGGTTTTGGACAGGGAACATGAAATTTTCTGGAAAGGCTTCGAAAAGTTTGAATAGTCGGAGGTGCTATTTGAAATTTTCCCGTCACAACACCTTGCTCCGGTAAGTTATTTTCGATATGTTTCATAGGTAATCGAAAAAAATGTAATTTATGGACTTACTTTCCAGCCTCAACCCAATGCAACAGGAGGCGGTTTTGGTTCACCAGGGGCCGCTGCTCATCTTGGCGGGCGCCGGTTCTGGCAAAACCAAAGCACTCACTACACGAATAGCCTACTTGATCGAACACCACCAAGTCAATCCTTGGAATATTCTGGCGGTCACCTTTACCAATAAAGCCGCCAATGAGATGAAGTCCAGAATAGCCAAGTTATTACAACAGCACAGTCTGGAATTACCTTTTGTCGGCACATTTCATTCCATTTGTGTTCGTCTTTTGCGCAAACATATTCACCAGCTGGGGTACGCCAATTCTTTCTCAATTTACGACACCACCGACCAGCAAATCCTCATGAAGCGCATTATGGAGGAGCTGCAGATAGATACCAAAAAAGTTAATCCCAGAGCGGTTTTGACCTTTATTTCAGGAGCCAAAAATCAATTACTCAGTCCGGAAGAATACCGTCGATACGCCAACAATTATTTTACCGAAAAAGTTTCTATTGCTTATGTTCGCTATCAGAGAGAATTAGAAAAAGCTTCCGCTCTGGATTTTGACGATATTATCATGAAAACCGTGGAGTTATTTCAAACTCATCCCGCTATTTTGGAACATTATCAAGAACACTTTCGCTATATTTGTGTGGACGAATATCAGGATACTAATCACGCTCAATACGTTTTGACCAATTTACTGGCCAAAAAATACCGCAATCTCTGTGTCATTGGTGACTCAGATCAGTCCATTTATGCTTTCAGAGGCGCCAACATTCAGAATATCTTAGATTTCGAAAAAGACTATCCTGATGCCAAAGTCATTTACCTGGAACAGAATTATCGTTCTTCTCCCATTATTCTCCGCGCGGCACAAGCAGTTATTGAAAAAAACACCCGACGCAAAGAAAAAACTTTATGGACAGAGCGGCAAGAAGGAGAAAAGATTACACAAATCTCTTTACCGACAGAAAGGGAAGAAGGAGAATTTGTAGCGGAAAATATTCTCAAAATCCGACGTGCTGAAGGAGAGAAATCTTATCGGGATTGTGTCATCTTGTATCGTACCGATGCGCAGTCGCGTGTAGTGGAAGAAGCCATGCTTAAATTTGGCATTCCTTACAAAATAGTGGGGGGAATTAAATTCTATGAACGCAAAGAAATTAAAGATTTGTTAAGTTATTTACGTCTCATCAATAACCCCAGCGATACAGTTAGCTTGCTACGTATCATCAATGTTCCAGCTCGCAAAATAGGCGAAAAAACCATCGAAACAATTCAAAGATATGCTGTTCGAGAAAACATTTCCTTTTGGCAGGCTTTGAAAGATTTGGAAAAGATAGAGGAATTACGCGGCGCAGCCAGTCTGGCACTTCAACACTTCGTCCAATTAATCGCTCAATTAAAAACTCTCAACCGTAGTTATCCCGCCGCGCCGCTCATCAAACACCTGCTGGAGCTCAGCGGTTATAAGAAATTTCTCGATGATGGCACCCCAGAAGGGGAGTCTCGCTTGCAAAACGTCTATGAATTGATTTCCGTGGCTTCCAAATACGACAAATTAAATCCCGGCGAATCATTAAGCGTCTTTCTGGAGGAAGTAGCCTTGATTGCTGACGTCGATAATCTGGACGAACAGGAGGACTCAGTAACTTTGATGACAGTGCATTCAGCCAAAGGTTTGGAATTCTCTGTAGTATTTTTGATTGGTTTGGAAGATGGCATTTTTCCTCACTCCCGCAGTCTTCTGGAGCGTGATGAATTGGAAGAAGAGCGTCGCTTAATGTACGTAGCTCTTACCCGTGCCAAAGATAAATTATTTTTACTGCACACCCGTAACCGTTTGCTTTACGGAGAATCTCAATCCAATCCACCTTCACAATTCATCCAGGAAATTCCGCAGGATTTGTTCGACGCTTTACCAAGTGGCAAAGTCAGCCTAAACATGCAGGAGTCTCGCTTTTTCCGACCAATTCCAGAGGAGACCGATCAGGGTCTGATTTATCATCAAGCAACATCAAAACCAGCTCCAGAACAGGACAAGTTGCTGACAGTTCAACGCCAGCAAGGAAATTTGCGGGATGGCGACCGAGTGCTGCACGACACTTTTGGAGAAGGAACAGTCATTTCATTGCAGGGCGGAGTAGCGACAATTTGTTTCAAATCCAAAAAATACGGCATCAAAAAACTGGCTCTTTCCGTTGCTCCACTGCGTAAAATTGAATAAACATCTTGTCAAAAGACACAACCGCGCAAACAGAGTTAGAAGCTAGCAAATATCCCAAAAATTCGCGCTACAATTTCAGCACTAGAGCTTTTCTGCTCTTCTGGTCTTCTCCTCGGCCTCCAAACGCTCTTTATCAAAACGATCATCTTTTATTTTGTAGTATTGCTTAATGCTGCGCTCAGTGCCGTAGACAATTTCGCATGTCCTTTCCCTGCGTCTGCGCCCGTCTTTTTCCTCCTCCTCGTCGTCCCTGGCTGCTTCATTTCTACCCTCGCCTAAGCCACACAACTCTTTAGGAACAGTAAAGTCAAAAGTTTTTGGTTTCAAATCGATTAAGCGTTCGCAAGTTTTACAATAAAATACCAAACCTTCCGGCATCGGTTCAGCTGTAGCTCCACTTTTGGAACCCATAATGCTTTTGCGTATACGGTCGGCACGGCCAAAATTTCTAGATCTCTTTTGCATATATTAATATTATTTTCCCGGGCGATACCAGCTATTCGGTACAACCTTATCCTGTAGACTTTTTTCTCCAGACGCGCCAGGTGAAGCTCTTCTGGAATCTCTTTCCATCATTAGTTTCATATTGTCGTAATATTTAGCGGCGTCGGTTTTGCTTTTTTCAGGGGTTTTAGTCATTGTTCTTTCGGTAGTTTTGGTTTCCACACCGGCATGTGCTCTTTCCGGAATAGTCTGTACAGTAATTTCAACAGTTTCTTGTGGTACTTCGGCCTGTTTGGCCACGGCTCGTGCATGCAAACGAGATTTGCGAAAATGCAAATAACCACCCACCAACATGCCCAAAGTACCTGCCATGCTCACAGCGCTGCCAAATTGAGCTTGTTTGGACAAAATATTCAATCCAAATTGTGGACTAAAAAAGACAGTATTGATTGCAATAATCAAATACATCGAAATGCTGGCCAGTATCATCTGGGTCTTTCCTACCGGCAAAGCTTTAATTCGTTTGCCGAAAAGAGAAAAATTGAGAATTGACCCCAAATTCATAGCCAAACTAGCCAAAGCCAAAACTACCAAAGAATAACCCAAAAAATACAAAGGACCAGTTACTCCACTAAACACATCCCCGGTTCGTAATAGATCCAAATCGCTATACCAAGGCAAAAAAGCCCCTATAATCGCTAAAATAGAACCACCCATACCCAGACGGTGATCCCAAGACAACTGTAACCAAAATTGTTGTGCGCTTTTTGCCATTTTTTTTGCATTAATAACTTTCCACCTCGCCAAATTCACTATAAAGCATGGCTTACCGACTGGCAATACCAGCTGACGTGACAAATCACCAAAAATCGATTAATATACCGTCACTAAATTTGCACAAAACATGAAAATTGCGATCGATATCAGTCATGCCGACGGCCAAAAAACCGGCAAAGGCTATTACACATATGGTTTGGTCAGTAATTTGCTGGAGCTGGACACCAATA
>CAZJJZ010000019.1:0-10198 GCA_964546505.1 uncultured Candidatus Peribacteria bacterium | reverse complement strand
ATCAATACATCTTGTACTCCCGTAATCCTCAAAATCCTTTTCCGGAGCATCCCAATGTCCAATTCAAACACGTGGAAAAAACCGGCCTGGCTTGGCATTGGGCTGTACTTCAAGACCTCAAGCAACAGCGGCCAGATCTTTATTTTGCTCCCACCAGTTTTATCATTCCGGCTTTCAAGCCCAAATGGCTCAGGACAATTATTACTGTACATGATCTGGTAGCTTTCCTTTTCCCTCAAAATCACAATAAAAAAGCTGTTTTTATTGAAAGACTAACGCTCAAAAAGGCTGCCAAACACGCTACACAGATTTTGGTGGTGTCAGAAAACACGGCACAAGATTTGAAAAAAATCATCCATTTGCCCAATGCGCTCATCACTGAAATTCCTTGCGCTCCCAATGACCTCTATCGTACGCCTTTCAATCCTGATCAAGTGGAGGAAATCAAACAAAGATTCAATTTGCCTGACAATTTCTTGCTGGCAGTAGGTACGCTGGAGCCGCGTAAAAACTTTGCCAACCTCATCAAGTCATTCGTGATTGTAAAGAGAAAATATCCGGAATATAAATTGGTCATCGTCGGCAAAAAGGGGTGGCAGCACAAACACATCGATCAAATGGTCAAACAATATCAGCTGGAAAATGATGTAATTTTCCCTGGTTATATGAAAGACCATGAGCTGCATTACACTTATCAAGCGGCCTCGGTTTTTGTTTTCCCTTCGCTATATGAGGGTTTTGGTATACCACCTTTGGAAGCAATGGCTAGCGGTTGTCCTGTGGTTTCTTCCAATGTGGCGTCTTTACCAGAAGTGGTAGGAGATGCGGGATTATTGATCGATCCGCGAAATTCAGTCAAAATCGCTGATGCCATCATTAGCCTGATCGAAAGCCAACAAATCCGCAATATGTTGATTGAAAGGGGTTTTTTGCGCTCACAAAAATTCACCTGGCGCAACTCGGCAGAGCTGCTCTTGGCGGAAATTCGCAAATTAGAAGTGGAATAAGCTGATAATCCAAGCAATCCCAGGTCCCGGAAACTGAGTTAAAGAAATACCCATAAAATATACCAAAACTTGCCCCACAAAGCCGGAGGCCAATGGAACGGTTAAATTGTCATCCAATTTACCCGTAAACAATTCCACCAAACTGGCAGTAAAAGACATCGCCAGAAATACCGGAATTGCAGCGGGTAATACCAAATAACCCACTAGTATATTTACCAACAGCCCGGCTGTAAAACCTTCCAAGGTTTTCTTTTTGTATACCCGCGTACGCCCCACCCATCTACCCACCAAAGCGGAAAACAAGTCTCCAAACACGGTCATTAATAATGCCAGTAGAGCAATTTTATAATCATAAGCGGCGAAGCAGATAATATTGGCCATGGTAAAGAAAATGCTACCGGTCAAATTATCTTTTTCATGATGTTTCAGAATGTCTATGACTTCAGGTAACTTTAACTTATATTCCAACCGAAAGTATTCTATTTCCAAAAGAATGATTAAAGCGGTAGTTAAGAACAGCATCGCCACCTGCTCACCAAAGTAAAAGCGTACGACTGTATAGATTACCAATAGAGGTAATTCCAATAAATGCACCAATTTGCGCAAAATTTCTTTGCGCAAATTTTTTCTATACAGTCGTTGTTCTTGTAATTCTTTATTTGACATTATTGATTCACGATAAAGTGCTTAGCAGCAGTTCTAGCAAATACTTCAGGAAAGTAAGTCTCCATTGCTTGGGCTGGCTTATCAACGAATTTACCAGGCGTAGTCGCTCTGACAAAATAAGTTATTTCGTAGACTCCTTTCGGCAAATAATCAGCAAAATACATCATGCGATCATCTTTCACTTCCTGATGATTGAAATACCAATCCGAATAAAAGCAATCCCAACCCTGGCATTCATCCCTCCAGTTTTCTGCTTCACTTTCAGTTAAATTTTGCTCGCTGGTATTGAGCGTAAAGTCAATACCTTCCAAACCTGCCGGTAAATAGTCTTCCACCATGACATAATCACGATCCTCGGGTACCACAATGGTCATTTTGGCTTTCAAGTTATCACCAACCTTTGCTTCACTCACCGGTCTGGTCATTTTTTGATCATCAGCGTGATAAAATTCCTGAGTAATCTCCATGCCTCGATTGACGGCCTTAACCTGTTCTACGGGTAAAAAGTATTGCAATTCAGCATTAAAATAAATTTTACCTTCACCCTGTTTACTGATAGTAATTTCATTATTGAGATTATTGCCCTGTAATTTGTTTAAGGCAACTTCTTTGGCCGCTATCTCAAAGATATTTTCGGAACTGAATTTTTGATTGATCAAGGTTTCCCCCGCGACAGTCACTTCAGCATTATAAGCGGCATTTAATTCATTGGATACTTTCAAATAATCAATCAAGCTCAGTAAAGTAACAGCAGTTTCCTGAGTCGTTTGTAACTGACTACCTGGCCTGACTGTCATTAAATATTCAACTATCTTGGGAGTTAAAGAATTATTCATTTCTGTTCTGGAAAGCATTTGTAAGACCAAAGCGGTGGTTCTTCTATTGGTATCAAACAATCTACCCAAATTATTCTGTTCTTCAAAATGCACGCCGCGGTCTGTTGATTTGGCGGCATTCAGCACCTCCTTCCGCAGCTCAGCAACTTTACCGGCCGCGGCGTCGCCACTATTTGCATAAGCCATCGCTAAATATGCCTTACCAAAAAGCTGCAAACTATCTTTATGTTCATATAAATTATTTAACAATCCCAGATCAGCTTTTTCAAATTCACTTAGCACAAACAAAGCAAAAGCTCGCGAATTTGCCGCATAACTGTCGCCCTTGTTTAATTTTTGTTGATTTAACTGATTATTAATGTATTTGACGGTTCGCTCCAAAATGCCAGCATCTACACTATATCCGCTCTTTTTAGCCATTTCCATTGCGTATAACACATATGCACTGGTATACAAACTGGTTTCAGAGTTGCTCCACAATCCAAAACCGCCATTGGCTTGTTGAATCTTGTAGAGTCCCTGTAAACCCGCCTCTACATTTCTCTGTAAAGATGCAGTATCTATCATATCAGTTTGGAATTTCTTCAAATCAACCAACTGTTTCAAAGCCAAATTTGGTAATATCGCACTGGATAACTGCTCTGCGCACCCATAGGGGAAGGTTAGCAAATACTCCAATCCACTATTCAGACTACCCGCCAAACTTGGTGTGACACTAACAGACAATTTACCCTGATTTGGATTCAAACCGATTGGTAGCCAAACATTTTGTGTGTGCTTATTTTGGTCATCATAAACCGCGCTAGTGGCCACGACAGTCGGGAAACTGGCTTCATAAATTGGCAAAATCTGCTCCAGTGCATCGCCAGATTCAGTTCCACTCGCCACTGCCCGGAAATTCAGAATGAGCTGATCTGAGGCTTGTTGATCTATTGTTAACGGCCATTCCAATTTCACACTTTGTTCCTTGGCTATGGTGATTTGCTTTTCCTCCATTGGTAAATTCAGATTATTATTGGCTGAAACTTGAAATGTTTTTGTATCATTCAAATAATTATGAACAATCACACCGACCTTGAACTCATCACCCTTAGTGACAAATCTTGGCAGAACCGCCCTCATCATGACTTCCTTACGAGCCAATAAATCGATTTTCGCACTTCCCACCAAACTACTGTTAGTTTCATTCAATTTTTGACTATCATCACTGATACCCAAGGCCAGAACCTGCCAAGTGGTCAAATTGTCAGGTAACTTAAATTTCAATTCAGCCGTACCATCGGCGGCGGTTTTCACGCTCGCACCAAAGTAAGCCGTATCCTTAAACTCACCACGTTTTTGAATCGCACCGCCGCCTCCTCCTTTAATACCAGCTTCAACCACGACATTAATCCTGGAAATTGCTTTGGTTAAAGTTTGTGCCATTTCTACAGAAAGAGCTCTCTGACGATAAAAAATATTCAGTAAATCCGCCATCACATTTTCAGTCAAACTGAGCACGCTTTTGTCTACCACGCTAACACTTAATTCGGCCGGTACGCCCTCTCCTTTATAATTAGAGGTCTTCAATTTCAAAGTTACTTCAGAACCAGGTAGATAAACAGCTTTGTCGGCTGTGATTTCCACATTCAATTTCTTGGATTCAGTTTTAATTGGCAACATTACATAACCTGCTTTAAAGGATGCGACTGCCCGTTCATCATTTACACCAGCCGCCGGTTCACGCAAACCTGCCTCATTTCCACTACCCTTAACTAGTATCACACTCACAAACATATTGGGTAAAAATTCTTTAGTCACCGGAATTTCTATCGTTTGTGAGTTAGAATCCAATTCCATTACTTTTGTGCTGTATATTTTTTCTCTCTCCGTAGTCACCAAAGCTTGTACTCCTGCATAAGGTGATTTCACGAGTATTTTTGCCGTGTCGCCGATTTCATATTCCATTTTATCCGCTACTATTTCTAATTTATCATTGTTTTGCAAACCCCAGTTCACCGCCTCTCCGCCTGTTACATAAATGGTTGTGGCGCCCACAATTTTGTTTCCACGTCCGTCTTTGGCAACCGCTTCTACTTTGTATTGGCCGCCTTTTTTGATGACGAATTCCACATTTGCCAACCCATCACCACCTGTAGTTACATTTTTCTTTTCCACCAAAGTATCCTCAAAATTATTCTCGTAATAAAAGCCACTATCAACATTTTTTCTCATCACTGTATTCCATTTGCGTTCGTACAAATTCACCTCCACGCCTTTTCCACCCAGCAAATCTCCAGCAGGTGAAGTACTCAAGATCTCCAACTTTGCCGGTTTATTCACCTCTGCCAAATAATCCTTATTTCTAATACCTACATAAAATTCACCTTGATGTACCACAGCGGAAGCTCTGTTAGACACACTTTGATTGTTTTGATCAGAAACAGTAAATTCAAAAGTATAAATTTGGGAGATTTTCTTACTGCTGATATTCAAAGGTAAATCCAAAGTAAAATTACCCTGGGCGTCCAAGGTGGATTCTCCGGTGGTAACCAAACTGGTTTCACCGGTACAGCCGAAATAACAGAAATTACCATCATCAGAAAAACTAAACCAGGCATCGCTAAATTTCTGCACCAATTTTTCTGGCAAATAGAAGAAATAATCTTGTGATCTAACAGTCCATTTCACCTTCGCGTTTGGCATTGGCGCGCCAAAGAAATAGCCACCGTTAACTTTTATGGAAGCTTTTTCACCATTGATATAACTTTCTTTGTTGGGAGTTATGTCCAATTTATAGTCAGGCTTGCGATATTCAGCTACTTTAAAGCTGCTATAGAACTCACTTTGCCATTCAGGTCCGCTGCTTCCTTGTAATTTGCTTCTTACATTATAGATGCCAGAACGGATATTTTGCCCCAACTGCAATTCGCCGTTAAAAGTACCATTATTGGATATATCGTAAGTTTTCTTTAGTACTTCATCACCTCGGGAATCAGTAACTGTCACATCCACCTTTTTCTCTTTGGGAAGTGTTAATTTATTTTCCTCGGATGTACGTACAATTCCCTTGAAGAAAACTAGATTCCCCGGTCGGTAAATTGGTCTATCAGTAAAGACATAGGCGAAATATCGCGCAGGAGCTTTATCAAAGCTCAAACCGAAATTCCATGGGGAAACGCCCTCACTCCAGCTGGAATGTGCAAAAGTAACATCAGCTCCTTTTTCGCCTCGAACAGTTATCTCTCGGTAATAATTGCCATCCTTAATCGAAGGCAAAGCAATTTTGGTAATACCATCTGCGGCGGTAGTTCCACTCACCACTTGACCATCCAGATTAGCCACAATGCTCATTCCTTCAACGGCTTTCCCAGAACTTAAGTCAGTAGCCCAGACCAATAATTCTTTTTCTGAATGCTTTATAGTTAAGGCGCTTCGGGTAATTACCGTTAAAGCCCTAGCCACCTGACCAACATTATTCAAACCTCTATCAGAATTTTCCGCTCTCGGTGTGAAAAACTCCAGGTAATAGTAGCCGGAAGGTAAATCTTGACCAATTGTTTTTTCCAAATCCACTTTTGTGAAATTGGTTTCATTGAACTTATTTTCCAGCTTAATACCACGTCGCCAAATGAGATTTTGATCAGGATTTTCACTATTGCTAACTTCTGCGGAACCCAGAGGTAAAGCCAATGCCTGACTTACAGTGTTCAATAGTGCCGCGGCTTGATAATTAACGTAACCATTGCTATATGCAGCCTCAAATTGCTGCTGATTTAGCTTAATGAGGCGCATCTCCGTATCCGCCACATTTGTGGATTGCAAATAAAATACCTTGGGCTTGCTGCCATCAACAATATTCAAATCAGTACCGGATTTCAGTTCTAGAGAGGCTTTCCTGGCAGGAGTCTCCCATTCAATTTTTTTATTTTCTGTGAGTTTATTACCTGCCCAATCTTCCGCACCTTCTCTAACCTCCAAAGTATATTTGGTGGAGGGGAGGTAATTGTAGTGGATAGCAATAGTGTTATCTCCCTCTACGCTAGGGGTAATTTCAATGTCTTTGCCATCAGCATCCTTGCGTAAAGGATTGAGAATTAATCGGCCACGGAAACTTTTCAGGTTTACCGGTGCGGTGAAATTCAGATAAACAACTTGATCCTCTGTATTAATCTGATGATCTTTGATTTTGAAATCTCCGATGGTTTCTAGCGTAAAAATTGCCTCCTGACTACTGGTAAGCTCACCAACTTGTCCTTTTACTTCCTTAGCCGTAACCAAATAGATGGCACCAGCTTCCAAGGCGGTTTGTGGTTCCAGGACTATTTGACGAGCAATTTCCTCGTCTTTTATTTCCATTGTTTTTAGACTGTCATCAATGCTTGATGCTACTTCCTCCCAACTTTGCAAATCCAGGACCTGATCCTCATTTTTTTTGATTTTCAAAACTTCTTCACGGCTCACCGCTCTGGCATTAAATTTAATCTCTGTCATTTCTGATTTACCAATGAAATTTTTCAATTTTTCCTGGTCCAAATTACCATTGGTAGACACTGCATCTTTTTTGCCAGTAAAACGATAAATCTTAACTTTTTCCGGTAAAGTTTTCGCGTCCAATTGCTGATTGGCGGTCAAGATCAGCTTATTTTTCTGATAAACGGCCGAACTGAACTGATCTCCATGTACGCTCAAGACTTGAGGTCTGCTGGTTTCGAAGGTAGAAATTACTTCTTGCTCAGTTTTTCCGCCATCTATAGACTCAATGTCCTTAGGGACTGTCACTTTATAGGCAGTCGCGTCTTGCCATCGCTCTGGTTCAAATTGTACCGCTGCAGTACCGAGCCATTGCCATTTTCCGCTGACAGAAGGTTCAATTTTGATATTCGGTATTTTTGCGCTATTGGCCTCCAGGGTCGTTAACTCCACCATTGGCTGACTGAACATGACAGTTAACTTGGTATCAGCTGGCACTTCCGTGCTTTGATCATTGGGGATTATCAGACTTACTTCTGGAGACTTCACAACCACATAATTTTCCTGATACTCACTCAATAGTGGCTTCTGAATTAGGCTTTTGGCATCTTTTCCAATTCTCACAGTAAATGTCTCACCCAATTTCAAATCCTGATCAGGATCGAAAATCAGAACATTACCATTCCAGCTCATTTTTCCAGTCATGGCCGGCTCGATCTGAAAATTCTTTTCCACCGAAGCCTGATCCATCATTTGCGAAAAGGTGATTTTCAAAGGAGCATTGAGGGAAATTTCACGATTGGCTCCTTTCAATAAATAACCTTGAACAGTAGGCGCCGGTATAAATGGATAGCTGGCTACCAGAGCAACAATTACTACTGCGACAAACCCCAGACCATACTTGAATAATGACCAATTCCAACCTTTTTTGTGCTCTGTATGCTTCATATGATGTTGCGATAAAAGTTTATGTTTCAAATTAGCTTTAAATTCAGCTCTCGCAGCGGGAGCGGCTTCTCTAATGGCATTTTGCCACTCCTCGCTCTGGAGCAATTGATTGATATGCTGATCCTGATTGTGTCGATTTTCTTTGGACATTTTAATTATTCAAATTCATGCTTTAATTCAGGTTTGATTTTTTGTAGTGCCCTAAATAGAGAAACTCCCACATTTGTTTCAGAGAGACCGAGGGTATGGGCAATTTCCCGATTATTCAATCCACCAAAAAATTTCAATTCAACAATACTGGCTTCAGTGGGCTTCAGTTCTTGTATGACGGCTTTGATTTTTCCGGCCAACTCACCAATTTTCGCCTGTGCCTTGGGGTCAGCCTCCTGGTTTTCATCTTTCACTTCCACGCCCTCAGCCAATTCCACTGTTTGCTTCCGATTTTTATTGTAAAAATCAGCTAATTCATTGCGACACACTTTAAATAGCCAGGCGGCAAAAGGTACTCCCTGATGCTTATATTTATGTAAATTTTCCAGAATTTTCACAAAGATATCGCTGACCAAATCTTCAGCTTCAGACTCTTGATTGGTACGTGCCCGCACAAAAGCATAAACTTTAGGAAAATAAATTTCATAAAGCTCACCAAAAGCTTGGGAATCATGTTTTGCTCGCTCCACCAATTCTATTTCATTTTTGGAGTTCAATACAAAATTTTTGTTTAAGTCACGGTTATTTTTATAACCTGTTTTGATCTTAAATACAAGCTCGTTGTCGATTTGGGTAGTCAACACAAATAAGTCAGGTAGGTTTCAGTGAATCAAACCTGGCGAGCTCAAAAAGTATTACAAAATTATTTCCAAAAACCTTTACCTTTGCTCTTCTGACCGCTTTCTTCTGCCATTTCCTGATAATATTGTTTTTCTTTTTTGCTGAGTTTGGTCGGTATCACAACATTTACTTTCACCAGTAAGTCACCCTTTTCAGAAGAATTCAATTTACTGACGCCGTAGCCCTTTAGTTTGAAGATTTTATTGGGCTGTGTGCCTGCAGGTATTTTCAAAGTTACTTCCTGATCCAAGGTTTTGATAGTCACTTCATCACCCAGAACGGCTTGTAAGACGTTAATATCAAGTGTCATACCTAAATCATAACCTTCTCTGGTGAAAATCTTATGACCGGCCACATTAATATGTACATACAAATGTGGCCGGTCATAACCTTCTCTGGTGAAAATCTTATGACCGGCCACATTAATATGTACATACAAATCTCCCTGCGGGCCCCCGTTAGCGCCTGGGTCTCCTTTACCGGATAGTCTAATCACCGAGCCGGTATCCACTCCGGCGGGAATTTTTATTTTCAAATTCTCTTCTTTTCTTTCGCCGCCATTACCGGGACGTGTAACAATTAATTCTTTTTCAGTGCCGAAAGCCGCCTCCTCAAAGCTAATCCTTAATTCAAATTCCAGATTTCTACCTTTTCTGGGAGCATTATTACGTGCACCAAAACCGGTAAAAAAAGCTTCAAAAATATCAGAAAAACTGTCATTCCCATTATTGAAGTCAGCTTTAAAGCCATTGAAATCAAAACCAAAACCATTAAAGCCATTAGCTCCACCAAATCCCGCGCCGCCCGCTCCACCCCCGCCGGCACCAAAATTCACGCCCGCCTCCCCAAACTGATCATAAGCGGCGCGCTTTTGCTTATCGCCAAGAACTTCATAAGCTTTATTGACCTCTTTAAAATTATCCTCAACAGTTTTATCTCCTTTATGTTTATCAGGGTGCAATTCCATTGCTTTGCGCCGATAAGCCTTTTTAATTTCATCATCAGTGGCGCTTTTGCTGACGCCTAAAATATCATAGTAATCCCGTGCCATGCTGGTTAAATTAGGTTGATTTCGGAGCAATTTTAGCACTTCATAAGTGCGATTGCTAGTGGGAATTTTGTACTAAGAGTTAAACAGAAAAGCAACAATTTTTCTTGCCAAAATCTGAGCAATCAGGTAAATTCCACACGCTTTCAAAGCTAAAATTCCTCCGCTTTCTCATGTCTATAGACGCAGAACAGGCATAAATGGAGAAAAATTGACAATAAGTACAGTATACACATGGAGCTATAGCTCAGTTGGCCAACAATAAATATACCCAGGCGCACAGCGCTCTAGCCAACTGAGAGTCTATAGACGCAGAACAGGCATAAATGGAGAAAAATTGACAATAAGCACGCATTACACATGGAGCTATAGCTCAGTTGGCCAACAATAAATATACCCAGGCGCACAGC
>CAZJJZ010000018.1:19676-28783 GCA_964546505.1 uncultured Candidatus Peribacteria bacterium | reverse complement strand
TAACCGTGAAGCCGTCGCCAAAGCCGCCGGCCTGCGCGGCCGAGCCATTGCAGCCTAAAACATATCAGTACCTGCTTTAAAACATCTCCTTTCGTAAGCGTGCAATCATCCCTGACACCTCGGGCATAATTCGTTGATGTAAACCAAATTGCTCTTCCCACTGCTGCTTGCCCTTTTCATGATCCAGTCCAAAAACATGCAACAGTCCGTGAACCAGCAAAAAACCTAATTCCTGTTCAATATTCCAATTATTCTCACCCGCCTGACTCTCCGCTACTTCCCCACAAATCAATACCTCACCAATTTCCTCTTGCCCAGGCCACATTCCATCCTCCCAAAGGCCCCAGGAAAGCACATCAGTGGCATAATTTTTACCACGCACATCGTGATTGATCTTTCTCATTTCCAGAGCATCAACAATCCGTACGGCAATCTTCAATTTAGCGTTACTCTGCTCCAAAATAGCCATTTTTGAACTTCCAGACCAGGCTTCAGTAGTCAAAACTGCTACGGTTTTATCCAGTAAATCCTGAGCCGCCAACATTTTTGGTAATTTCCCACTGATTTTAATGATGAGCATGGTATTTGTTAAAAAAATCATAGGCCACCACCGCAAAAGCAGTGGCGACATTCAAAGAATTGGCGCGTCCCAGCATTGGTAAATCAACAGCGGCGTCAACCAATTCCATCACTCCATCAGAGATTCCCTCTACTTCGTTCCCCACCACCAGTGCCACCGGCCCTTCAGGCCACTGCATCAAATCATACTTCACACTGTGATCAGTCAATTCCAAAGCTACCAAAAAGTAACCAGCTTTTTTAAGCGCCGCCGCGCATTCCACAGCATCAGCAAAATATTCCCACGGCACCACTTCAGTAGCTCCCAACGCCACTTTTTCGATTTGGCTGCGCGGCGGAGTTCCACAAATTCCACACAAATAGATTTTCTCCAGTAAAATCGCATCAGCAGAACGAAACAGCGAACCAATATTGTACATGCTACGTAAATTATCCACTACCAACACCATCGGCAAGCGCGGCAGAGCTTTAACCTCTTCTACGCTTTTTTTGGTTTGTAGAATTTCTTGATGCGAAAATTTATGAATAGTCATAGTCCGAAATCCACTGCGGAAAATTATTTACTTGCTAATGATTTAGCATTTTCCAGCAACTTGTCAAACTCCGCTGCTGTAATTGGTTCATCGGCACTAATAGCCTGTTCTGCAGTAATTAGCTGATTCTTCAGCGCAAAATTAGCATATCGAATCTGCCACCAGGCCAACTTGGCATATTGCACTAGCACGGCCGGCCTCAGTAAATCCCCCAGCCCCTGCGCACTCAATTCACCGGCACTTAATTCAAACTGTTCCTTCCAATCCAACAGGCCGGCCCCTCCTAAAGCGATTTTCCAAGCCTCACTTCTTTTGATCTTGGCCTGTGGTTTAAACGGACTCTTGGCATCTTGAATATAGCCTTGTGTCAAATCCAAAGCCGTAGCAACATTTATTTCGCGCCAAAAAGGATGTGCCGGATAGACATCTGGATACAAAATCAGTGGCTTGACATTTACTTCATCAAAATTGGTTTTGGCCAAAAAACTAAAATAACATTCACCATAATTGGCCTTACAATCGCTCAAAAAAATGGCATTTTGCTTTTCCAAATCAAAAAAATTCACCACTTTCGCTACCGCCTCCCCGCGAGTAACCGTCTGTGCAGTAAGCTCCAAATTATCAGCCGCCAAAGACTTTTCCGCCACTACGCCAAGCCCCCCAGCAACAGCAGCCGCCAGTAATAATGCAACCTTCAATTTTCCCAGCAAATTAACCACTTCAAAGCTTTTTTATTTGTTTGCTCAAAGATTATAATTTAAGCCACCCGCATTCTCAAGCCATTTACCAGAATTAAACTATTTTTAAAGAATTTTTCATCTCCAAAAATTATCATCAGGCCATTGTTAAATATTAAGGGCGAAAGTTTTCTTTACAACCAAAAACCTTACATGTATACTTCCAAAAGTAACGGATGCGCCTCGCGGATCCTTTTTTTAAGTCCGGACGCAACCGCAAGAAATTTTCAATCAATCAAACTATGCAATCACAATTTATCGCTGCAATCAATCAACTCTGTGACGAAAAGGGAATACCCAGGGACATGGTTATGGATACTATTAAAGCAGCGCTTAAAGCTGCTTATCGTAAAGATTATGGCGCCAAAGAACAAAATTTGGAGGTGGAGTTAGATGAAAAGAACGAGTCCGCCACCGTATATTTGCTCAAGGAAATTGTCAAAAAAGTTGAGGATCCAGAAACTCAAGTTGCGCTCAAAGATGCGGCACGTTACAAAAAAGACGCCAAAGAAGGCGACACCATTAAAATCGATGTTACTCCCATGGAATATGGCCGTATCGCAGCCCAGTCAGCTAAACAGGTTATTATTCAGAGAATTCAAGAGGCTGAAAGAGAGGTGATGTATGATACTTTCAAAGATCGTGAAAATGAACTACTCAATGCCTTGGTACAAAGAGTAGAAAATGGCATGGTGCACGTGAATCTCGACAATAAACTCACAACCATGCTCACTCCTGATCAGCAAATTCCCAAGGAAAGATATTATGCCGGCCAAAGAATCAAGTTGTATCTGGACAAAGTAATCAAGACCAGCAAGGGCCCCCAATTAAACATTTCTCGTTCACACGCCAACTTGGTGGTTAAGCTGATGGAATTGGAAATTCCCGAAATCAAAAGTGGCTTGGTGGAGATCAAGGGCATAGCTCGCGAACCAGGAGTACGTTCCAAGGTAGCGGTTTCTTCGAATGATCCCAAAATTGATCCCATCGGATCTTGCGTAGGTCAAAAAGGCGTGAGAGTACAAAATGTAATGGATGAATTGAACGGCGAAAGAATTGATGTAATCCAATGGTCTCCTGACATCGAAAGCTTTATCAAAACTGCTCTCCAACCAGCAAAAGTTGCGGCTATTGAAATCATCGAAAATGAACGCCGAGCAAAAATCTATGTAAATCCCGATCAAAGGCCTCTCGCCATCGGAAAAAATGGCCAGAACGTCCGTTTGGCTTCTAAATTAACCAAGTATGAGTTGGACGTGATGGATATTGGCGAAATGAAAGGCAATCAGGCTGCTGAAGGTCTCATTATCGAAAATGTTTCTGACTTGGCCGCGCTCAGCACTGACACTGTCGCTAAATTAGAAGCAGCAAACCTCTCCAAAGTTGCTCAGCTTCACGGCCTTAGTCCAGCAGACTTAATGGCTTCTATTGAAGGTCTCAGCGAAGACGAAGCAATTCAAATCGCCGAAGAAGTCAAAAAAGCTGAATAAAGATTTAGTAGTGTCACCAGAATATTTTGAAAAGACTAAAGGGTTTTCTCTTTCCCCACGTCTTCTTCGTGTGCCATTGCCATCTTCAACTTCACCAATCCAGGGCTACCTATATACCCTTCAAAATCTCATCCACTGCCATTGCTTCTGAAGCTTTCTCCTGCTCCTCCTTATTCTTGATCTGATCACGCGCCTCTTTCTGCACATTAGCTTTATAATTAACTACCACCATTTCCGTTTCTCCTTGAAAGTGATCATAAACCTCTTTCAATAGCTTAGCTTCATCAGCGAAAATCCGCTCATAATTCAGTCTTTGCTCTGCAGTACTTTCTCTGATTGTTTTCTGTTCAGCAGCGGACATTTTCTTAAATGCCACAGACCTCTTTAACAAATTTTTAAAATTTTTATCATTCATTAAACGCTCGCTACATCAATATTTTCTTTTTTCTCATTACCAATTTTCTTATTGAATTCCTTTATGGCTTCATCAATTTTGCTCATGACTGGTTCAAATTTTTTTGTTGCTGCTTTATAATCTGCATTCCTCACCAAATTGGCAATTTCTTCTTCCATGTTCTGAATTTCATTTAATTTCAAAGTAGCAGCCAAAAGAAGACGCAATTCATCGTTAGTTTTTTTCTCTTTTTTCTCTAAAGGATCAATTAACTTACGATAATCCGATTTCAAAATTGCTGCTTCAATTTTTTTACTGTTAAATACAACCTGTAAACTAGAACCATCGATCCATTGCTTCTCACCCGATTTGAAAGCTTTATCTTGATTTTTAATAGCTTTAACGTAATTCTCCAGCAGTGTATTTTTGAATTTTTCCGGGTCCAAATCAGCTAATTTACTTCTCAAGTTAACTTCCATAAATTCATTCGCTTTTTGAAGATCAATCGATAGATTGGCTGATGCAATGTTTGCTAAATTTCGCATTTTATCATTTTCCATTCTTATTCTGGCAACTTTCGTCACTAATGGAGCAATAGTATTATACACTTCTGTTGCATCCTTTTTTGCCAAAACCCTTGGCTCTAATTTTTCAATTTCAGAGATTAACGCCTCCAATTTATCATGATGTTCCTTTGCAGCTATATATTCAGCCAAATGCGCATTTTTTATCTGTTCAATCACCTTTGCTCTATCAGCATCTAAACCAGCGTATCCAATCGTGGGTGTTTTGGCGATTTGATCAGCTCGTATTTTCAAGGATTTCATTTCTTCAGCTGTCATTCTGTCCAATAAAGTTAGTCTAAGCAGAACTTCACCTCTTTCATACACATATTTTGTTGCTCGAGCAAAAACATCTTTTCTGTTATCTAGTTCTCGTAAAGCTTCTGACTTGACTGCTTCATCATTACTTTTGTCTGCCGTAATCCTTTGTTTAGCCTCCTTATAACAAATATCTGCATCTGTATGTGAATATTTCGTTAAAGTACCCTCAATCGCTTCTCGCGCTAGGATCTGAGCCAGAGAGTCTGGACGTTTTGCCGCCCCTCCATTTTCTACCGCCCATTTGATCGCAAATTTCATATTTTTGTTCGTTAAATCTCATTATTATATCACAATTCATCTTACTACACCACAAATTTTTGCTGCCACCCTCATAAAATGATATAATGCGAGGATTAACAAAACAAAAAATGAATTCACCTGAAAACCATTTACGTGATCAAGGTCCAGAAAAACCTCAAACCGCGGCACCGGAATCAGTTAAGGGAAAAATCAACCCTGAGTTTGAAGCCGGTAAAACAGCTCTAGTAAAAATCCATTCTGCCGAGGTGGCCAAAAAAGACCGCGACGCTACCACAGTCGACTTCACTACTCTCAGAGCCGAATTACAAACCTTATTTGCTCTCTCAGATCTAGAAATTGGTCGCCTGACTAGCCAGGATTTTCTGAAGTATTCACATAAGATTAAAAGTCTTCAACTATCACCCAATTTGCCAGATTCAGAAAAATCCAAATTAATCCAACAATTACAACAACTGCAGGAATTACAGAATGCCTCTCGAATACTTAATAAAATTTCTGAAACTAGTATTAGAATAGAAGCTCTCAAAGAATCTCTAAATAATGGTAAACAACCCACAGAGCAGGAATTATTAATAATACTAACCGGTCTTTCCCAAGTTGCACTGACTGGTCATGAAATCAAAAATTTCAAGCAAGTAAATTGCAAATTACTGCTCGATAGTCTGCAGAAGGAACAGAATCGCCTCTTTGCCAATCGACTCATTAACCCTGCTAATTTTCCCGAACCTCTCAAGTCCACTTTGTACATTACCCAAAATTCAGATGGTGCGCAGCGTGAAATTCGCTTAAAAAACATCAATTTGCGCAATCAAGTTTACACTTTCCGTGATCATCTGTCCGCCGGACTAAATCTGGAACCTGATGATCAACTTTTTCTCAGCCAACAACTGGAATCGGCATCAGAAGCAGAGAAATTACAAAACATTGATCAGGCAAATTGGTTCTATCAAAATTATTTGACTAGAATTCAAGAGTTAATGAGTAAATCACCGACTATTCAAGAACATCTAATCAGTTTTCCAGTTGCTGAAAGCATTACTATGCCCGGACAAGACTTCTTGGCTAAGCAAGTTAGTGAGCTTTCTAAAATCACTGACGAAAAGAAACTGCTAAACTCTCCCAATCTTCTGCTGCTACTTCAAAGCGCCCTCGCTCAGGCCAATCCAATGGAAAGGAATAAGCTGGAGCGACTTGCTGTCAAGATTCGCCAAATTGAGAGTTTGAAAGAATACTTTCAAATAGCTTACGCTACAGAAGCAATTTTTGATAATTATGAGACTGGAGCTTTTTTAAATCCAGTCGATGCCGCTACTGTCAAAACAAATTTTGACTATTTATTTAGCAATAAAAAACAATTTGAAGCTGCTTTCCCACAATTTCAAATTACCAATAGTCTACTGAAGCCGCTCCAGCAAATGCTCAAAACACATTCAGGGCATTTCACTTCCTAAATTTCGTATGCAACTAGCCGAATATCAACAACTTTTGCAACAATCTCAAAGCTTTCGCGACCTGGAATTGGCCGAGCAGCAGCTGATTTTGAATGCAGATGAACATGATCGCGAATATTACACCACTATTTACCAGGACGAAAATCGCCTTTTGGCCGATTCTGACCTGCAATATCAGAATGAAGTAAAAGTTATTCATTTGGAATATAAATTCAGCTTTCAAAAAGAACAAAGTCAAAAAATCCAATCCGCGGAAAACACCTCCCGCGCCACCGATAATTCCCAAGCTGACCAACTCCTTAATCAATTAAACCTCTAACTCCTCGCTTCCCCAAGCCCAAATCTACCCAAACTTTTTTTATGGGCCAATTTGTGATATAATAGTAAGATTTTTCTATAACCAAAAACAAAATGAAAAACCTTACACAATTATTTTTTGCGACGAGTCCAGATGCACCAAGATTTGAACCAGAAGTACCCAAGCAAAAACAAGAGCTTCCCAAAGTAGCAATTGATCCACGAGAAACAGTAAAAGCTGCTCAAAGAATTAAACTACAAAAGAAAGCTTTAGATCCAAGATTAGCGAAATTAGCAGGAGATATAGACAAAGCACAACAAGAAATTGTTGCTGCATTAGGTGTTGATAATGACTCAAAATCTGACGCTGGTTCAACCGAAACAGTAGCAGCCGCATCTGATAAAAAAACTACCGAAACTGTCAAAAGCGAAACTCCTGCAGAAAGTAAAGATATGAGTAAAGGTTTAGAAGCATTAACCAATCGTTTAAAAACCTTAGCAGCAAGAATGGCTGAAGCGAATGGCATTGATCAAAACACCACTTTCCCAGTACAAATTACTGAACCAGATGGTACCAAATATAAGGCTATTGCTGAAGTTACCATGACAGCTGGCAGAAGAGTTACTGTGGTAAGAAGCACAAGTATCACCAAGTTGAATTAATTGATTAATGGCAACAAAAACCAAAGAACAATTAGCATTAGAATTACAGCAATTAATTGATGAATATCATCGGTTGGAAAAAAACATCGATCGCGAAAATGCCGAGAAGCAAGAACTCGCCGCCAGCGCCCAAGACGCCGAAAAAGTTTTGGCCGAGCTTAATAAACTACCCCAACCTGTCCCCCAACCTCCCCGAAAACACCCTCTGCTCATCCTGGCTTTGAGTTTAGGCCTTGTGGCGGCTATTGCCTTGCTCTATCTCTTTTTCCAATAATCCCCGATGAATCAAGTGGATTTTGAAAGATTGTTGCAGAATTCTCTCTACTTCAAAGGCTTACCGCCTCAGGAACAAGAGCAAATTCGCCATTCCCGCGGAGAACAGCGCCGTAATTATCAAAATATGTTCACGGACGAAGTGGAGATGCTAGCTGCTGCTTGCCAAGAATTTGAAATGGGCATTACTTCCGTTCAAAAAGAACATCATTTCAATCAGTTACGTCAAAAGCAAACAGCAGCGCGTCAGGCCGAAGCCCAGTCCCAAGAAGTCGAAATTGCCAATTTAGAAAATGTGATGAATAAAATTTAGCTCGCCCCATGTTTTCAAAAGATTTTATACAACTCAAATGGCTGGCCAATACCGGAAACACCCAATCCGGCAATGTTGAAAAATCCTCAGGAGTTACCGAACAAATCGCCAATTTCGATTTATCCGCCACCCTTCAAAAACTAAACCAAGCTCGTCAAGCGGCGGAACAGACTATCCAAGAAAATCCCCAACTTTCAGCCAAATTAAAAGACCAACAAGAAAAGTTTCAAAACACCCAAGCCAACGCTATCCGCGCTCAAGAAATCTTTCGTCAATTAAATAATTTTCCACCCATCAACGCCCAGGCAAATTTAGTGGAAATTGCCCTCCGCTTACAAAGTTACACTGAGGAATTAACGCAAATTTCTCCAGAAGCAACCAAATTCCAACCAGTCAGAACAGCTATTAGCAATTATCTTAATCACCTCAAACCTTTTCAAACAGAGCTCAACAGCCAAATCCGCGAGTATTTGGAAAAACCCCTTGGTGACGACCCTTTCGAAAATCTGTCTAAATTAACCAAATTACAACTCCTTCTCAGCAAATTGACATGAAAATTCCCGCAGACTTACAAGCTGAAACGGCGGAGCAAGTGGAGGTTCTCCGTAAATGGATTGCCGAAAATCGCAGCAAATACTTACTTTCCAATGGCGAACACGGCGGACAACTTAAATTCGACAGCATTTTAAACGATCTATTCAATCAAAATAGCGGCATCGAGTTTTACCAAGAGTCTCTGAAATCTGGGGATTCAGCCCATATCGAACAAGCCAAACGCAACTTAGACCTCAAACTCTATGCCTATTTGGCCTTCAGCCTCAAAAACCAAATCCACCCCCCAATCGGCACTCCGCTGCGCTATCAACAACTCAACCCCCTCCAACAACAAAAATTCCAACAAGCAGACCAGTATTACCAGCGCGGCCGCCAAATCCTAGCTACCAGCAAATCTCTCAACAACACCCAAATAGACCAAGCTACCGCCAACTTCCGCCGCTCCGCCAATCTCTTCCAGGAGATTAGGGACTTGGTGGGGTAGGAAATTTCAAAACGACATCTTTGACTTTTATTATCTTAAAAAATAGGTTATAATATAAGGATTTAACTCAAAAAAATGTCAATTATTATCAATAAAACAATTCTCCAAATTTTTTATGCGGCAGATGCTCCTGCTGCAAAGCCAACAGACTAAACAGAAAAAAAAACTGAATTATCACCAGAACAAAAGGCGG
>CAZJJZ010000018.1:0-19539 GCA_964546505.1 uncultured Candidatus Peribacteria bacterium | reverse complement strand
AAACATGCAGCTGATTTACAAGATAAAATTCAAAAAGTTAGAAGAATTACCAAGATGGCTGCAGATGTTGAAAGTATGGGAATTCCCGATCAACCCAGTGAAGCAACTGTCACACTTTTAAATCTTTTTGAGGATTACCAAAAAGAATTGAAGGGCATGCAACTCTCAATCCAATTTGAGCCCAAAGCAAGAGTAGAAAAAGCTTTGCGAGCCAAAATTGAGCAAATTAAAAAAGAACAAAACCTACTCAGCGAGTCTTTAGCAAAGGTTTGTGAAGTAGAATCAATCACTGATGGCAAAGATGCAGTTTTGAGGGTAATTGAATTGCAAAAAGCTTCTTCATCAGAAGCATTATTCGGCTTGGCTGATAAAGGTGCCGCCATCAAAGCAAAAATTGCTAGTGCAATTGATAGTTTACTTTCAAAATTAAAAAATCCAGAGAGCTTACAACCGCCTGCGGACGATAGCGTTAAGTCTGCTACTAGTGATTTGCTAGGCAAAAATGGCATTTATAATTTCAGAAATGCTGAACAATCCAGTCAAGTTGGTTGGAAAGAAGGAGCAAAACAAAATCTTGAATTACAGATGGAGAAAACCTCTTGCACAATTCTGGAAAGCGAACTTACAAATGAACAAAAAAATGATCAAAATTTCCAAGAGTATAAAAGAATTAAGAGTATAGCAGATCAAAAATCGACTCAAATTACTGACTCTAACATCCTACAAATTACTAGTCTTTACAGAGAAGCCCGACAAAAGCTTGAGCAAATCACTTCTCCAGTACAGGTTGCTCAAGTTTTAGAAACTGAAGACAAAGTAGGCCAAGGAAATGAAGCCTATCTAGCAGCATTTACGAAAGCTGAGGGAACTCCCTATGGAAAAGTATTCAAAAACTCAGCAGAATATAAGAAACTATACGGAACAGGGGCGGATCCAGATAGTAAAGACTTTGCAGCTGCTGTGGCTAAGTTACAGCAATTAGAAAAGCAGTATAGCGAACTTAAAGCTACTGTCCCAACAAGAATTAACGACGCGATTAATCAGTTTAAACAATACGTTGAGCAAAACCGAGTAACTACACAAAGCTCAGAATCAGATGCATTATTGATAAAAAACATCACTGATTATCTTAACGCAAATGTACTGTCGGCTGAACAAAAACAAATGCTGTCGGCAATTAGTTACGAAACATCATTCGATCATTCAGAAAAGTTTTATAGGGGGGGCAATTTTCGTTTCAAATATGCCACTACTGTTAATGTTGCCTTCGTTGAAGGGAAACCTCAAATTACATTAAATACCTACAGTAATAAACCAGCGGGTTTAACTGAACCTACAAAAAATGAACAAGAAAAAAACCTTCTGCCAATGGAAGAAGTTGCTCTTCGAATGACAACGGAAGAAAAAGCAGAATATAAACGTCTCTATGACGTGTCAAAAGAAGTAAGCAAAGTTACTAGAGATTTACTTAATCAACTGGACAAGCAGAGAAATCTAGTAGTTCAAAAATCGCAAGATGCAGAACAGACATATATGACAGGTACAGGAATTTCCTTATTGGCTACCTCGGCTGGTGCTTTCGCGGTAGCAGCTCCAGTAGCAACTTTTACTAATCTTAAAACAGCAGTTGATTCATACAATGCTTCCGATGCTCAGAAAAAAGCAGAATTACTTGAGCCTTTGGCAACTCAGGCAGAGAAAGTTTCTGATGAAGCCTATCTCGCTTTTGCGAACTATAGAACGTCAATGAGAAAAAAGTATTCTAGTACTGCGGCACAAGCATAAAAAATACGCTCTATCTCACATCGCGTGATATAATCTTTGTGATTCTTTTCATTAACATAACTGCGATTGATATGTTACAACGTCCATCAGAGAATTTTCCTGAAAACCCCAATCTAGCCAAGTGCATAGCCCTGATCGAAAAATTTCGTGCTCGTACTTTTCTGGTTTTGCGCCAAAACCCACAGAGACTGGAACCAGGCTGGCAAATTTATAACGTTGATTCGGTCAATCAGAGAATTTGTCTCATTCTGGAAATTGACCATGATCCAAGCAAGTCACGTGTGGCAACTGTCCCTTACCGACAATTTTGCAGCTGGCAAAATGATCCTGGCGTTTCCCAGGCTTTTGGCTTAGATCATACTAAAATACCACCTTTTCGCATTGAAAATCCCAGAGATAGTCAAATTGAAATCCCTCCGGTAGTACTGGATATCCAAGATTAGCTCCTCAACTTTTATCTCCCCAACCTAACTACCGTCTATCCATCTTCCAAGCCTTCTCCAGCATCTCTTGCAAATTTTGCAGTGCTTTCACCTGTTGGGTATATAGCCATTGTTTATTGGTCTGTTGTTGATCCAAATACAACCCGATATCTCCGTTCAAAGCAGTCGGTGCCGGATATTTCACCTCAAATGAACAACCTCCTTGTTCCACATCCTGCTTCAACTTTTCAGGCAGCAAATCATAAAAATAACCTGGTACATCGCCAAATCCCAATGTCAGATTTTTATATACTGGTCTTGTTTTCCAAATATTCACCAATCTGCCATTTTCCAAAAAAGCCGCTTTTTCTTCGTCTTGCAACTCTGAAATCAATCTTCCCAAAGTATCAAATGGTATCGCGGCCAGCGTAACAATTAATTTCTCGGGATAGAAATCTGCAAAGTTACTCGGCATATTATTGGGATGTAGCAAATAACTCTGATTTTCCTCTCCGTCATTCTCAGGTGGCAAAATATCCACCCGCACTCCTTCAGGAATAGTTCTCAGCAGCATTTCATATTCCTTATCATTGATTGGGGTCTCAGTAGACCGATAATTGGTTGATGCCAAATGCAACCCTTTCCGATTAAAGGGAATCATTGCCAAACGCTCGCGTACAAACACCGCCGCCACCTGGTTAGGCGTCCGTAAATTCTCCAAATTTTGTGTTTCTAAATTCATTTTTAAAAAGGGTTTAATTCTTCTGAATCTTCATTTTGTTTATCTATTTGCAGACCTTCCAGGGCCACAAATTGTTCATAAATAACTTCCAATTCCGCTTGTACTTGCTCAACGGTTAGCCAGGTGGATTCATCTAACGAATCAACAGCATTAATTTTATCGATAATTTTCTTCAACGCCAAAGTAAAATTAGCAGTATTCTGATTGACCTGCTTTTCTAGCATCTCCTTCACCTCCTTTAAAGTCTGCCTAAAAATACCCAAATGCAAAATATCTTTAGCTTTTTCTAAATATGCGGGATTAGTGTGCTTATTGGCAATTTCCACTGCCATCAAATAATGCATATAACTAAAATATTTACGAGTAGCATGCAGACCAGTGTCAGCATCATGATTTCTAAAATGACTGTCAGATTTGCAGTTCAAATCGCCCATCACACAAATCAAATTTCCCTCACTGTTTTGTCCCACAAAGAAGTTGTCTGGTTTGATATCAAAGTTGATTCTCCCTAAATTACTAAGTTGTCTTATCCCCGCCAAACATTTGATCAACACTACGGCCAGCTGTTTTGGAGTCAAAGATTTCATAATTCTAAAAAGTGATACCTCTTTTAACCCCGGTAAAGGTTCAATTCGTTCAGTAATAATGGTTTCTTCCAAAAATTTTCTTCCTTGTTCATCCTTCACCCATCTTTTACCCAGCGCAATCGGCTTCAGTAGATTTGCCACCCTTGTTGCATCCTCTGAATAAGCCTTTTCCACAGCTTTCATTGTTTCCAATTCCTCCAATACAACTCCCTCATTCAAAACTTCCGGATGCACGGTCTTGATCGCCCCATATCTCATTTGCAGGCTTCCTACTACTTGAAAAACATACCCTTCTCTCACCTCGCCAATTCCACCTTTACCTAATTTACCTGAGGCCTGATTATTGCGATAAAAACGAATTTTTTCTCTTCGTCCGTCCTGCTCCACTTCCATCAACTGAAAATTTCGGGTAATCACTTCAGACAACAACTCAGCATTCGGTGTTTTATTGGCTGCCATAATCAAATACATGTCCAAAGCTGAATCACCTTCAATCCATTTTTGCAAATCCCATTGTCTTTCCGGATTTGCTTCGGCTAATTTCGTGAAAACCAGTTGCAAACGCTGTAGCAGTACATCATTTAGACGCAGTTTTTCTTTAAATGCTTTTTTGATGTTCTCCGCATCTAGTTCAGGCAAATTCTCCTCAATGTAAATTTCTTCCTCAGTTAAATAAGTCCGTTTGGAGTCTGGTGCGGTCTGGGAATAGCCCACAATCTCAGTTGGAGAGATTTGTGTGTTGGCAAAAGCCTCTGACTGAAAACTTTTTGGTGGAATCTCTTCGTCATTATCGGCATTGTAGTGCGCGGGAGGAGCCATTTTTTCTGCACTTTCCGGTTGCGGAGCCTGCTCGCCATCAGTTACAAAGTTGATTCTTTTGGAAAATTTTCTCAACTCCTCATCCAAAGCCGCAAACTGCAAATTTTGAGTTTCTGCCTCTTGATCTAAATTGGTATTATCCGGTGATTCGTTTTTCAGCTTACTCGGCAAATCAGGAACAGTCGACCGGTCATCATTACCAATCACAACCGGCATTTCTTCACTATCCAAAAACAACCCTCCACCGTATGCCTGCCTATTACCTTGTTTTTCCTCATCCGGCAGCGGATTATTCACCGCCGAACTATTCAAACTTGTCATGCCTAAGTAATGTTTTATTATGCCAAATTACATCCATTAGAATGCACTTGGCAGAAAATCATTACATTATAACACAAAATCGACGGAGTGGGAAGGGGGGTGAGTTTTGCATAAACAAAAACTTAATTCACATCTCATTCTTAACTTAAAATGTGCGCCTTTAAATTATCTATAGCTATATTTGCTCTCTCACAATACCAATTTTTCCATTGATCATCAGATAATTTGAAAGAAGGTACCGTAATGCAGCATCCACCTTGCATAATGTCAGCCCTTAATTTTTCGGGCCAAACACAATAAAAGGGCCCTGGTATATGTAAAAATCCCTCTGTTAATAGTTCATTTAATTCCACAGCTTCAGTTTTTTCCAAACTGTCCTCTCCATGGTAAAGGCTTTTTGGCACACGCAAATCAGGATTTTGATTGATTCGTAGATTGGTATTTTTTCTATTTGCAACAGTCATTTTCATGAAATGCAAGTTATCTAAATCAATATCTCCATTTGCCAAAAAAGGTCCAACTACAAACAAAAACTTAGTACCCACAGATTCATTTAAATTGAAACCTTTAGGTAAATTTTCTGGAACCATCACTGGCAATTTTTTACAAAATTCTACCGCACCATAGTAATCACACATTTTTTTCCAATTGCTGTAATAGTATCGACTTCCTGCTTCCGGCAACAAAGTTAAACCTTTTTCTGCATTTAGCTTATTACGCAAAGCCACACTAACTTGTGGACCAAAGGCAATTTTTAATTTATCTTTGATTTCCATCGGAGTATCTATTTCCTCAAAATTATTTGGCGTATTCATAACTATTTTAGGTTTATTTTAATAGAACTTAAGCCAAAAAATGCTCTCAAGTTGTTATAGGCTTTGATGAATTGTTTTGGTAATTTTGCTAAATCTTCAGTCACAGTAATTACACAATTTCGTTGTAAATATTCTGGCATCATACTCGCATAACGATGCGGGTATGCCTCAAAATAGTCTGAACATTCACCATTTTGATTCAAATACAAAGTTCGAAAATATTGATGTTCTTCAACTTGAGAAGTGGGAAATGTATCTCCATTTATTGTCACTGGGAAAATTGCTAAAGCGAGTTTACTGATTAAACCCGGGTTTCTCCGTATAAATTCTAAATTTTTATCTAAGTTTTTTAAATGCAAAGTTAACAATTCAGGTGTAAGAATTTTCCCATATTTTCCTTCAAATACAGCAAGTAGTGCTTCTTCCGAAAAAACAGGCAATGTTTGCTTAAGATCTCTGTCCTCCTGACAAATTTTCTTGGCCTCTGCAGCCACTTTTTTGCATTCCACCAAAGCTTCATTCATTGTCATATTTTGTGCTAATTTTTCCATATTATTGCAGATTTAAGATTATATCGATAGTGGTATAGAATTTGGACTACCAGAATTCTGGGCTAAAATTTCACGAATCTGTTTAATAGCTTCTTTTGAGGAAATAATATTGGGATTTTCCGCTATAGGTTTGGTTGGGTCGAAGTCAGTTGATCTTAATTTAGTAATAATTGACCAGATTTTATCTTGAGTGTCTTTCGGTAAATTATGAGCAGGATACCCACAGTCCCCATGTTCTATACCACCAGTTTTTCTCATTATTACAGGGCCCAAAGTGCCGTTTTGAGGATCTATTCTTTGATCTTGATAAGTTACTTCCAGAGGAGTCGTTCCAAAAATGATTTGTTCCAAGGCCACACCTAACTGATAAGAGTGAATTCTATCAGCATGTTCTTTCCAGATTTGGCTAGCCATTTCTGGGTGCAAGCTTTTGGCAATTTGAATTTTGTTGAGCACAACTACAGGGTTGAAACCTGGTGTAACACCAATAGGCAAGGAAGCACCACTTGGTAAATTCAAAACTGGCATATCACCATAATAATGCATTTTCTGTCTTTGATATTTTTCCCCAGTTGTTGGATCAGTATAAATAAATTTTCCATTAGTATCGGGTTGATAGCCGGTGCCAGGCATAAAGCTTAATGCTCCTAATTGTTCCAGTGATAAGCCAGAACCTGGGTCGGTCATAATTGTTTTGGTTTGTCCATGTTCATCATTTCTCAAACCAATTTGTCCGGGTTTCCAATCCAAATTGATCATATCGGCTTTAGCTGCCACAATATTGGCATTCTCCAAGCCATCCAGAACTAAACCAATCAACTCATTTGCACTTGTTGTTGGGTTTGCCTGCAGATCTTCCACACTGGTGAATTTTTGTTCTGCACCAAAACCTAGATAATCCATTACAATTATCGGTCCTTTACCACCCTCTCCAGGAAGAATACCACGATAAGTCACGTGATTATCACCTACATCATATCCAAGCAATTTTTGTACATTTTGTCGTTCCAAAAAGACATGTTCAGAATTACCAAATTTTGATTGTTTACGTACACCAAAATGAAGTTCATTTGATCCTTCGTACTGATATGCACACCAACAAACTTCACCTATACCTCCTGCTGCGGAATTACCATTAAACTCAAATAATCTTATTTGTTTGCCATCAATAAATGTTACTTCTTTTGAATTTTTGAATACCAGACCTTCCATTACATGCTTACTCAACACCGGAAAATTATATATTGCTTGTTCCAATAGGTTCAAAGTCTCAGCATCAGGATGATTGGTTAGTTGAACAAGTTGGTCATTAGTAAATTCTAATTTTCTTGGGTAATTCAATATGTCAATTAATTCTGGAGATGCTTTTCTTAACAAATTATAAACAAGTTCACTACTGAAGTTAGGAATTTCCCGCATTACATTTCTCATCGCTCCTGCTAACTCTGAATTTGATGGCAAAACATTCTGTACCAATTTCCTAAAATCTTCCGCATGAATTTTACCCTCATGCATAAAGCCGACTAACTGGAGATTGTCTGCATTATCAAACAAAAAATGATGATGTTGTCCTATAAAATCCACATCAAATTGATTCAGATTCAAGAGACCGGAAATAGTTTCATTACTTACCTCAAAACCAGCTGCTAAAGCTTCTTTTGCATAAGACACCCCAGGATTATCCACATTGTCTGGATTTAAAATTTGCTTTAGTTGTTCGCCATTAAGTGCTTTGGCGTTTTCCACGGTTAGTAAACGTCCAGCTGCCGGCGAGGCATGGTTAAATAAATACATCACCATCTCATTGTCTACATGTGGATTATCACGTAAAACTTTTTTAATTAAAGTAAATGCATAACTATTTTTATCCGCAAAATCTGAATATATTAAATCAGTCAGTAATCTGCTATCCAAATTTTTTGAAAATGGAGCTTCTAAAACATCTAAACCATGAGGAGGGATGGCTTTTCTAACTATGTCAACGAGCATTTCTCCAGAAAGATTACCAGTATGTTGTATGGCTATATTTAGCGATCTAGTATCTAAATTTGGATTGTTTTGTAACACCGACATCAGGGCATACGCTTGTCCAAAATTTTCCAGTTTACCATGGTAAACAGCTAGAGCTATGGTTTCTACCATTTGATTTAATCTGGAGTCGTTGGCAAAAGCTTCTTTTATCGAACGATAACCAGCTTCTCTAATGTTCTCACCGGGATTAAGTACAACAGCAATGTTAGAATTCCTAATAATTTCAAACTGATTAGCAACTTCTTGTTGATGGGCAGTTAAATCTTTAACATAACGCCAAGTAATTGGTTCTGATGAAACCGGAGCAGACTCTGGAGGATTACTACTTGGGACTTCTGATTTAGGGGCTAAATATTCTATATCGCGAGTAGATAAAGGTGTGACTGATTCAGGCGGATTAGTGACTTTGTACAACTCAGTCCCTTCCAAACCAATCGAACGAGCTGTCTCTGGTCCTATTGCGGTTTCTTCATTGCCAAAGATATTCGACTCTTTTGGCTTTTGAGCAGGGAAAAATTCTGTTTTTTCATCCCCTGTGACCACTTTTACATCAACAGGTGATTGTGCTGGTTCAGCTCCACTTGTCGAAACTTTTGTTGGTGGTTCAGATGGATAGCCAAACTCAGTATTATCTTGTTCCGAAGCCACATTCGGGCCACCTCTTTCAGTTTTTTCAGTACCACTTATGGGTTCATTTTTAGTCTCTTCTTCTCTTCTTTGTGCTCTCCTTTGGGATTTGGCAGCTTCTTCTGCTGCATCATGCAAGCGCGCAAAAACCGTCTTATCCATAGTCCGGAAGTTTCCAGATAATATGTAAGTGTCTAATTGTCTAACGCCTTCAAAGGTGAACCCAGGAACTAAACGTTGTATGGTGTGTTGTAGGGCCAAATATTGTTGATGACTAAGTTTTACAGTCACATTCACAGTCGGGTCAGGAATATGCACCTCTATACTCCCTCCAGGTCCAGGTGGATCTACTTCAGAAATGTATGAAATAACTTCGGAAATCTGATGTGCATCCAAATGTAATTCACGCAAATCAGCTAAAGCTCCGCGTAATGTGGGATTGGCATGAGCTCTTGTTAAACGTTCAATCAAAGTAGAAAAGCCGGACTCATCCAAAATAGTGGCAAGTACGCGATGAGTAGCCTCGTGATTTTTCATTTGACCCAAAAATTTGGTGAAATTTCCTGCAAAAGTTGCCGCCAACACAACTTCTGGAACGGAGTCAGCACCTTTTTCCACGGCCTGCTTATTAGCTGCATCGCGTATTCTTTGCAGCCCCCCTTCATATTCTTCAATCGAAAGAGTTTTCTGACTATTTTCTGCAAAAACTTTTTTCAGACCGACTTCTTCAGCCTCTTGATTTAATCTTCTTCTAATTTCTTCTGTCAAAACCAGCCGAAGATCACCTTTTTCAATTACAACACTTACACCATCCGGAAAGACTTTATTATTCGCACTATCCCTATTATTGCTAAATTTCAAATGTTGATTCATGACATCAACATTAAAATAAATTTGCCCATCCTTAAACCACGCTTGCAGCTGATGATCTCCAACCAATTCTGGTGGAATATCTGCGCTGGTAGCACCTTTGGATTTGTACAAATCATGAATTGCAGCAAATGGGGAAGGCTTCTCTCTTCTTTCAAAGATTTCTGTAGCTTCTTGTAATTTTTTTGCCGCCTCAGCCAGAGATAAAGGTTTGGTCTCAGAAGCTTTTCCTTCTACGGAACCTGGTCTAAAATCCGTAATCAATCCTCCCACCACAGAAAAATATCTTAACAACAAATTCATCTCATCAGTTGTTGGATTGGGATGTTGAGCGTTATACACCTCAATATATCTTTCAATTGCCCTTGCCAAAGCTCCTCTGGCGGGACCTTCCATCAATTCAGGTGGCACAATCTTGCCGGCATTAGCTGGATCTAGTCTGAAATCAATAATGGCTTGGATTTGATGTTGATTCATAGCCAACACCGATGGAGTAATTGGGTAATCTTGTAGGCCAAAATTATACAAATTGCTCAACTCCTCTAGAGAAAAAACATGATCACTTTTTGGTTTTAGAATCTCTGTTACGTGTTTGTCTGTTGGCATCAAGCCATCTGGCAAACTCACCATTCTTGTGATTACTGAAGCAGTGCCATCGGCATTTTTTATTAATTTTCCAGTACTGTCATATTCGAAGGTTTTGATTATTCTGACGTTTTTCATATTTGCTTCAGAAACCAGATCAAAATCACCAATAAATGCGCCTTCTCTATCGCCTGATTTACCGATACGTATTTGTTTGAGGTCAAAATCTGTCAAAAAGTGGCCAGACTGAGCAATGCTCTGCAAACCCTTCAAGGTATCCAGCATATATCTCCCAAATTCATTCGGTCGTACTATTCTTTGATAAATTGCTTTCGATAAATCCACAGATGAATGTTTATTTTCGACTAATTCGGAAACCACTACACGGTCATTATTATTTGAACCGAAAGCATCTTTCATTTGTCCTACAGCAAGGGGCTTCTCTAACCCCACTAAATTTTTAAAACCAGCAATAATTTTGTTCGAAAAGTGCTGTACTTGAAAAGCAAATTTATTTACTTCAGAGGCTTTATCAACTTTCAAGGCCACATGTTTAATTTGTGAATTTCCATTTTTGTCCACAATAACCATGTATCCCTGATAGACATTACCCACTTGTCCAGCGCCAATTGGCGTAATGCCTTCGGTTACTTTTTCATGTACGAAAATTGCCTTTCCTCTTACACCATCCAAAATACTAATCTCCAAAGGGTGGTAACTTCCTTGTAAAGCGGAATTCAAAATAGCTTGCTGTTCTGCAGATAAAGTCCCATTTTCGGCTGTAAATTGCGTTCTTAAAGCATCAATTGCTAATAAGGTTTCATAATTTATTTGAGAAGCTGACTCCAAGGTACTTTCTGGGAAATCCTCCTTTATTTTTTGCAATATCTTTTGCCGATTAGCCAGCTGTTCCTGATTCAATTTTTCTGTTGCGAGCTTTTGATGTTCGGCTATCAATTTTGAACGATTTTCACCCAGAGCGTGCGCCCTGTAGTTGGGATAATCGAAAATTAATTTTGCTAATTCAGAATTAGTTAAATTTTTAATACTGGCTCGCGCTTTTCTTTGTTCTGGAGTTAATGCTTCTGGTGCATGATTTTTTTCAATTTGAAGTAAAACCTCCCTTGGTAAATTTTCCAACACTTCTACCTTGTTCGGATATACCATTTTATCTACAACTGGCTCTGATCGGGTTTTGTCATATGGTTCGGGTGGGCCAAAGCGTTCAGAAGGAGCGTCTGGATCAAAACCAGACTTTTCCGTGTGTGGTGCAATGCTTTCTTTATCAGCAGTCCTAGCTGCTAACTTCTCCAGAGGCCTTTGTAATCTTGGTGGAGGTACCGTTGGCAATTCTGGTGCTTCTGTTTTTACCCTCTCTCGATTGGGAATTGCTGGTTTGGTAGCTGGACCTTCTACACTTGAAACTGGCCCAGTTGCTGCCTCAGTCGGTTCATAAGCCACGCTCCGTGCATGTTCAGTCGGTTCATAGGCGGGATCATGTTTTGCTCCCGGACGGACAGTAGGTAAACCTGCTTCAGCAGGTTCAGTCGCAGGATTAGTTGCCTTTGCACCAGGACGAAGAGTAGGTAGGCCTGTTTCAGTAGGTTCAGTTGCAGGATTAGTTACCTTTGCACCAGGACGAAGAGTAGGTAGGCCTGCTTCAGCAGGCCCATTTGCCGTGCCTTTTTTAGCTTCCTTATCTGGCTCTCCTGACACGGCCGCATTTGGTGTTGCTGTTGCGGATTCTACTTTCTTTTCAGTATCAGTGTTTGCAGTCTCTAAATTTGGAGCATCTGTATGCAAATGCTCTTTTTTACTGATTGCTGCCTCCATCTTCGCTAAATCCACAGCATTATCTTTCAAAGCCTTCTCAAAGTTTCTATTTCCCGCGCCCTTTGTGGCTTCCTTAATTGTTGAAATGGTATCATGATGCATTCCCACACTTTGAAACAGATTTTGAAAATAGGACTTAGCTGCCGCATCAAAAATTTGACCATCAGTCATACCACCTTTTAGTTTCATTGAGGCCACTTCCACGCCAGTAGAAAATATGGCACTGGCATTTTCAGTGAGCAACATTTGCAGCAAGGCCTGTGACCTAGTCATATTTTCCGCTCCATGGGCAATTTTACTCATCAATCCACCAAAATTTCTAAAAATTACCATCTTCAAACCGTTTTCACCCAAGGCCTGCATAATCTTCTGATAATCACGAGTTTGTAAAGCTTTCATCAATTCACCATCCTCTCCACTCACCAAACTTCCGGCTACCTCTCCTAAGGCCATCGTAGTACCCAACTCAGCTCCAAATCCAGCCAAATATCCACCGGCCATTGCCGCCCGTATTGTCGCCTGTGGAAACATCCTTAATATTAATCCTCTTGAACCTGCTGGAATATGTTCAAGAACTTCAGCGATGACCCTACCACTAAAAATTGCCCTGCTTCCACCTTGTTCTAATGCAATAATGGCAGCTTCTGCAACAGCTTTATTGGCTACGGACTTGAGAATTCCTGAAACGACAAATCTGGTTGCCATAGAAGCTGCACCAGCTCCCACCATACCAATAGGTGCCGTCGCAATAGTTTCCAAAACTACTTTAGTAGCTTCATGTTTAAAGCTTTGCCATTCGTCAAAATCATAATATTGCCAGGTATTCGGATCTAGCCACCAAGCTTTATCAGCATTATAGTGTAATAATTCGTTATATTTCTTCAAAGCGGGGTCATCTGAATAGACTTTTTTGTCTTTGTTGACTTTGCCATTTCTGCCACGCACAGGACCAAACTCTTCAGTCATTGACTTCCGCATTTCCCGGTTATATGTTTCGTTGAACTTTTTATCATAAATTTGATTAACTAATGCCTGCATCACCATTGGGTCGGGCGGATTATAGGGCCACTCTTGATGCTCGGATTTCATCAAATAATCGTTCCCCAGCAGTTGACGGTACACCGCCCGAAATAATACTGATCTCTGGCGGCTTGGGCGATTTGATCTGTAACGGCTTTATTGGAAAGTTGAGTTTTCACTCCTTCCATAATTTTTTTACAAGTAGCTGGCTGCTCGTTTTGGAAAATTTTATAATTTTCCTCCATTGCCTTATCCAAATAACGTTTAATCCTTGAATTGGCTTTCATTAAAGGACTGAAATTCAAATTACCATAACTACTTTGCAGTAAATCTACCATCTTCAAGCATCCTTGTTTTCTGATTTCTGGATCGCTGGAGTCCATTGCATCAAAATGCTCCATTACGCTCATCAAAGCACCTTTATTGACCTTCAATTTCTTTTTTTCTGCAGCTGATTTAGTTCTTTCGATATCAGCTTTCAGGGCATTATATTCGGCCTGAAAATCAAAATTTTCGCCCTGATCCAAGCGTTCTTTATAGCGTTTAATTTTTTCTTCCAAAGCTAGTGAATCTTTATCAGGAAACACTTTTCCTCCCTCATCCAAAGACTTTCTTTCCTGATTAGTTAATTTATCCACTGGCAATAGTTCCAATACATATTGTCTTCTAGGCGGCTCCAAATATCGATTTTGATCTACACTCTGAGAAATGTCAGCTTTCTTTAGTAGTTTCAGCAATCTCAGCTCATCTGCAATTTTCGCAAACAATTCAATTTTTTTGCCATTAATCTCTTTAACTCTTTCTGCTGCTTGCGCAATAATTTCTTTAAAAGGACTTTCTTTCTCGCTGCCATTCTCCTTCACTTGATCAATAAAACTCAAAAGGCGCTTTACTGTATTTTTGTCATCTTTGGACTGCAATATTTCAGAGTAAGTTTTGTATAAATTCACATTTTTCAAGCTGACTTTAGCCTGCTCCACCAAAGCTTCCAAACCCTCTTTTTCTGATTCAGTAGCCTCACCAAATAATCTGATGAATTCTTTCAAATCCGCAGTTGCGCCAGACGCATCTCCAGCAAATAATTTCTTCTGACCTTCTACAAAGAATTTACCAAAAGTAGTCTTACTGACCTTCTCCATCATCTCCTTCTGCAACTCCTCTTGTTTTCGATTTTCCCATTTCGTCTCTTTAGTTTTGTTGATTTGATCCTCACTTTTTCTTATCTTAGTAAGCAAAATTGCCATTTGTTGTTCAATGGCTGATCGCAAATCTGGATTGGGAAACGTAACGTTTTTTTTGAATCTATAGCCTTTACCTTCATTAATTGTTGCAAAGTCAGGATTTCCCGGTGGAATTATTTCCACATAATCCAAAAAATTGTACTTAACGTCGCGTTCTTGAGTCACATCACTTCCACCTCTACCTTTACCAACCACAAATTTTTCCTTAAAAGTTACACTTCCATTAACCTCGGCCTCTTCTTTTGCAACTCTTTCAAAGCGCTTCCCCTTCACCTTTTCCGTCCATTTGTTGTATAAGTCCAAATTTAACTTTAGGAATTGCAAAGAACTTTTGGCTTCCGGAAAAAAATTCTCAACCTGAAATTGTTCCAATTTACCCATTAAATCAGACAAATCAGCCTTTGCACCTAAACAACTCTGCAAAGTGTCTTCTTCATGTTTTAAATAGGCTTGGTATTCCGCAGATTTTTTGTTTGGTATGGGAATTTGCAAAAATTCACTAATCAGCGGGGTTAGCGCGGTCTTTTGTTGATCTAACTTGGGCAATCCCTCTTTTTGGGTCATTTTCCAAAATGACTTAGCCTTCTCTTTTAACACCTCCTGATCAATCAAATCTAATACACGTCTCATGCTAGCCAAATTTTCCTCCCAGGACGGCCTATATTTATTAGACATCCCATTTTTCAGTACCTCCATCATCCTTCCTAAATCCGCTCCTCCCGAAAGGATGTTTTCCACTTCAGATGCGGCTTTTTCTTGGCCAGCTATTAGTTCTTTTACCTTATTTAAGGTGGCTAAATTTGGAGCTTGATTATACAAGCTCATTGCCAACTTATATTCTTGTATTTGTCGGTTAATGAGGGTTTGATATTGCTTATCAGCCGTACTTGCTTTAGTAAACACCGCAATCTCTTGATTAACCCGAACAATTTCAGTACGGATTTGTGCCAACAACAGTTCTCTATATTGTTTGCTAATTGGGCTATTTATGGCATTGGCGGCATTGTAAATGCCATTTAAATCTTGCAAGTTTTTTTGATCTTCTGCCAGGTGCTTGCCAACTGTGTTAAAATCAATACTTTTTTCATGAACAAGTAGATTTTCATGAACCAGGTCAAACCTAGTTTGTAAAGCCTCCAAAGCCTGAAATTTCGGAATCTCACCTCTCAATGCAGCGATTTCTGAAGCCACTGCTGTTTTTTCTGCATTCAATTGAGCCAAGGCAGCATTAATTGTTTCTGGTTTTTTGTCTTTGGCGTTCTTTAAAATGGCTCCCTGTTGAATTGCTTCAGCCAAAATACCCCTGATTTTTACTTGTCCATCTTTCAAAAACTGTGCAGCTTCCGCTGTCTTGAATTTGGCATAGGCAGTTTCATAAATCTTTTCAAACTCATCCACCTGGCCATCAAAAACACCCAACAGCTGTTCGGGGTTAGCCTTATTTGTAGCTTTAAGATTTTCCCTTGTCTCACTACTTCTCAGGTTTTCTCTTAACTGTTGCTGTTGGTCATCAAATTTTCCACTATCGCCTGCTGACATTATTTGGTCATAAAAAAATCATATTATTATACCAAATTTGTCATACTTTTTTAAGTCCCTAAGCCAAAATTTACCCAATCTCCCGCTGGACAAAGCGAGTAAAGATTGTGGAGTAGTATTTGTGTGCTTAATTTCGCCATCACTTAAAAAACATTCACCAAAAAAAATCACCCCAACCCAACTTCTTTGGCTAGCCAAAAACAAGCTTAGCGCAAGCCAAAAACCAGCTGAATGCTAACAAAGTCATTCATCAAAACTAAATCTCCTCCAATCTCTTCAAGACTTCCTCCGCAGAAGCATCTTCTTTACCCACCTGCTCAGCCTCCAAAGCTTTATTGGTATATAGTTTGATGATATTTCTCACGGCCGTCAAGATTTGCTCACCCTTGTCTGCCACTAAAGCAGCCTTCAAATAGTCATCTATTTTGGCGTTTGCCGATCTCAAAACCTCATATGCCTGTTTCAGCAGAATCTCAGGTACGCTTTCCAATTGCTCCAGCCAGAGTTTTTTTTCCTGATCTGCCAGAACCCTGGAACGTTTAAGTTCCTTGCGCATATTTTCCACCAAGTTTGGTTTTTGATTTTTCATCTTATTGTGCCGCATCTTTTAATAATTTTTCTAATTCTGCACCTTCACCAGCCGTTTCACTCTTCTCCTCAAGCTGCATCGCTTTCTGATAAACCTGCTTATTCTGCATTTTCAATTTCGCGACACTTTCGCCATTTTTATCTTCTGCAAGAGCTAAATCCAAATACTCATAAAACTGTTGATTAGCCGAGCTTATTTTCTCTAACACGCTTTGTACTCCCGCCTCTGGCATTGCCTCCAACTCACTCAACCAAAATTGTTTTTCCTGATTATCAAGCAAATAGCATGCCTCAATTTCTGTCTTGAGCCGTTTCACCAAAGCCGAATTTTTTTCCGCAACAATAGTCATTTTTTATTTGTTATCCCTACATTCTATCACTTTTCCTCCCTGCAAGCAAAACCCGCCCCCCAAAAAGACTAATTCAAAGGTCGTCTGGCCTTCTCAATCATTTTTTGTAAATTCTGTAAAGCCTGCATTTGCTTTTGATAAAGCCAAAACTTGTTTGTTGATTGTGCTTTCAAATATTCAACTTCATCGGCTTCCATTTCATCAAGTAGAGGAGCTGGATATTCCACTCTAAAAGAACAACCGCCATTATCCACATCCAATTTTAATTTTTCCGGCATCAAGTCATAGAAGTATCCAGGTAAATCAAAAAATCCTTCTGTCAGCATTTTCTGCCTCGGATTAGCGATTAGTCGATGTATCAAACGTCGATTTTTCAAAAACACCTCCTTGTCTTCTGGATTCATTCTGTTAATTAACCTGCCAATGCTATCAAACGGAAACGCGCCGAAGACAACAATCATTCCTGGTCTGTAGTAAAGTGCATAATCATCAGGAATTCTTTCTGGCCTGAGTAAATAACTATTATTGTGTTGACCTCTTACAGTTGGAGGAGCTACATCAACTTTTACATCTATGGGTATGGTTGCAAGCAGTAGATCATACTCCAAATCATTCAGAGGTATCGTAGGCGATTTATATGAAGTAATCGGCAAAGGGGTGTTCTTATATTTGATCATTCGCCTATTCTCTTGCAATAAATCATCCGCGATTTCCTCGGGTGTTCTCAAGTTTTCTATATTTTCATTTAAATTAAGCATAAATAGATGTTAAAATGGATTATCGGTCTCTCCTGAGAATACTCTATCTTGTGGAGGTGTGTTGGTGATAAATTTTGTAATTTCACCCCAATCCTTTCTCACTTCTTCAATAGTAAGATTAAGTGCAGGATTCTTGCTAAAGTTATCAATTTTTTTTGCCAAATTTTCAAATTTTTCAACCAATACTGACTTGGTAGGATTGTAATATTTTGATAGCACCAAGCTCCTGACCTCTTTCATTATAGTATTTTTGAACTGGAACAAATACAGATTTTCTGTTGCTCTACTAGCTGGTATGTCTGTCCTGTTACGCAGAAACCGAATTTGCTCAATCGTTCGTCTGGTAGTCTTGAAACTACTTGCTTTTTCGCCCCAAAATTCAAGTGTTTTACAATCCAAATCTCCAATTCGTAAGATAAGGTTGCCCTCTGAATCTAAACCAACATATACATTGTCTGATTTTAAATCCATGTGCACTAAGCCCAGAGTCAACAACTCCTGCGTACCGTGCAAAAATTGGTCACCTAACTCCATGGCCAGTTTGTCACTTTGAATAACCTCAAGGGCGTCTGTGAATTTGACTCCACTAGAGCTAGGTAAAGGTTTGATTAACTCAGTAGCAATAACATCCAAGTTTACATCTTGGTATACAGGAATACCATCTTCCATGCTGATGAGAACAGTTTTAGGTCTTACTCCTACAGCCACAGGTAACAATAGATTCTTTACAGAGTTTGGAGTTTTTTCACGAGCCTGAACTCTCTGCAATGCGTTTCGTTCGTCAGAATTTAGTTGATGTGCGGTGTGTTCTAGAGTTGTCTTAATTGCTGCTTTTTTAAATTGTTCTGGTGGACCAGCTAAATGCACAAATCCTTCTCTTACTAGACCAAACATACCTTCTCCTAAAGCAGTCAGCTTTTTATCACAATAGAACGTAAAATGTTGCTGTTTGCCATCAATTTCATTAGAGAACTCCTCAAAATTTCCATTGATGATTTCTGATAAAATTTCTGGCGCACTAGCTTTTTCAGCTAGAGTAATTAAATGCATTTCTGCTGGGCCAATATCTGCTATCAGATCATCTATAGTAGCTCCGTTTTTCAGTTCAGCACTCTTAACATTTCTCAAAGTTTCTATCAATGCTGATTTTACAGTTGGATGACTTTCCAAAAATTGATTAAATTTTGTTTTTATTTCTGTATGTGTATAGTTGCTGATAACTTCTCCAACTCCCCTCGGAACTGTCACCACATGTAATTCAAGTGGATTGAGAATCTCTGGCACTTGAGGCTGACTTGGTTCCCTATTAGTAGTCAAGTTACGTCTAGGCGGAGCAGCAACTTCAAAACCATTGGGCGCTACCTTAGAAACCATTTTGCTGATTTTTTGCCAGTCGATTACACCATTAAGTTTGTTCTTTAATAAACCAACCAACTGATCACGAGAATATGACTGAGTAATCTCAGTAATTTTTTTACCCATTTTCTTTACATCTTCAGCAAAATTAGACATCTTTAATGCTAAGAGATGTTCCAATTGGCCAGGTTCATAACGTTTTGTTTTTTGTTCATCAATCAACACAGCGAATTCCGTAACATCCACTGCAACTCGGGTTAATTCACTTGATAGTAAATTGTTTAATTCATCTGCTGACATTACTTTTGTTACTTCTTTTGGGCCTGTATTTTCTGGTTGATCAAGCAAAACAGCAAAATCCGTTACATCTTCTATACAATCCTCCAATGCAGCTTGTAACTTTGCCTCTAGCTCCTTCGCAGTATATTGTTTGGTGACTTCTCCATTCGACAGCTCATTACCCTCAGTCAGTAAAACAGCAAAATCAGTCACATCTTCCAGTAAATCTAGCTCACTTTGCTGAATTTTTTTGATTTGTTCTTGAGTATAATTTTTGGTGAGATCCTGCGGCACTAAATCACCAGGATTCATCTTTTCAGCTAAGAGCCTTTGTAGTCTTTCTGGTTCAACAGTAACGGTTTTGTCTCCCGTTTTATTGGTCAATAGGAAGGGTGCTTCTGTAGGTACCAAAGGGATTGC
>CAZJJZ010000017.1:2109-29824 GCA_964546505.1 uncultured Candidatus Peribacteria bacterium | reverse complement strand
AGCATGACCACCTAGGTCTAGAATAATAACTTCTGCATAATTATTTTTTTCCAAAAAAAATCAATCTAATATCACCATTAATTGAGATAGCTCTCAATCCTTTCAACTCTCCCACTAAACCATGATTTTTCAATCTTGAATCGAAGGGATTTTTAATCAACAAAGAAATTCTTTCCATTACTCTTTGTTTCATGTTTTTATCCAGTTTCTTAAACTGTTTTATGAAGGTTTTATGGTAATTTATGATCATTGCTTTTCCAACCATTTTATGGACTCAGCAGCAGATTTAAATTTTGTAACATTTTTACCTTTTGCGGCTTCTTTTGCTGCTTTTTTAATCACTTTTTCTGCTTGTTGCGTAAAGCCATTGGGAGTTTTGATTTCGAAAGGAATACTTTTGTGAATAACAACTTGCATCAAAAAAATTTTTACCGCAGACGATAAATCCAAACCCATACTTTCCAGAATTATTTTAGAATCATTTTTCAATTTTTCATCAATCCTGATTTGTAAATTAGCCATAAAATTTTGATTATGTTTACCCTCAGATTTTATGACGTTGTAATGGCTTTGTAAATACATAAAAATAATATTAACAAAAACACCATAACAAAAACATCTAAAAAATTCATAAATTATTTCTAAAAAAGCCTCCACATTGCGGCAGAGGCTTTCTTTTGATTTCAAAACTTATCTCACCACTGTAGCAGTTGCGAAGCCCGGAAGTTTGGGGTCAATTGGAGCGTATTCGAAGTAGGAAGGCCACTGATCGGCTTCAGTACTTCTAGTAGATTTTTTAGCACCAGCAATATCTCCACTCAACAAATCTCCAGATTCTGTGTTATCCGGATCACCAGAATTAGCTAATTTAGTAACATTGATGAAATAATTAGGATTGGTAGTTGTATTATCATTACAAGGATTCTCTCCTGCATTGACCGTGACCTGCTGATCCTCAATCGCACCATTAGGACAAACCTCCAAATAAGGACCATAAAAGCGTAAAAAGTTCAAATCCACCGCTTTGGCCCTCGCTAAACCAGTACCTTCTCCATAACTACTATTTTGTCCACCCACCGGAGCACCTGTATCGTCCACAGGATTAACGCCGGAAGCATTACCAATACCATTACTGGAAGCCAAAGTACCCACCAATCTAAATTGATTCTTCAATCTATCCTGTCTATCAAAATCATCGGCAAATGTCGGCCAAGAACCAGAAGTCGGCGCATCTCCATCATAACTCACCATCACTCCATCCAAGAAAATCTGCACATTAGTCATATCAGTCACGGCAGAGCTCAAATACAAATTTCCATTACCAAGAGCATTAACAGATGGTTGTTCATCTCTCAATGCTATCAATCCCAATTGTCCATTGCTAACCATAATGTTGCTCTTCACAAAAATATTACCATTCACAATATAAGTATTATTTCCAGTTATTGATAAAGCATTAGCCCCATCACCTAGAGTCAAATCCCCATCAACATAATAAGCATTATTCGTTCCGGGGATTTTTGTCCCAAGATTAGTTGAGGTTACATTTAAGGAGTTATTAATAGAAGTATCAGGCAAATTATTAATCAAAGCGCTGACATTCTTCAGAATTTGGTCCCTCCGCTCATTCCTAGCTGTACTTCCCAAACTCCTAATCACAACATCACTAGCCTTTTGATTTAACCCAGTTCCATAAACATTACCAGAAACCTTCGCCACCGGATTCTTCAAAATTCCAGCCTGTACTCTTGGCAATTTTGCGCCCCAATAGCAAGATGTTAGAATATTAGTTACACAAATTTTAGTGTAGAGATAGGCTTTTAATTCTTTTAATTGTGAATCAAGCTTGTTTTCAGCGTCATCTAATACTAGTTTTAATAAACCACTTCCTTCTGATGCGTCTTGATCTCTGTCATCAACCCATTTTAAATTCAGCTTATCTTTCTCAGCTTGTGTTGAGTCAAGGTCAGTAAACCAACTCAAAGTATAACTACCAGCATCTTCTAAAGTTGAATTAATTTTTGCTGTACTATCTAATTCCATACTCAAATAATTCAAATCTTTCTCTCCGCCCTCCTGATTGAAAGTAGTAAATTTCACCACTGGATCAAAACTCAAAGTTTTATTTTGCAAATACAGTTTTGGCGAACACCTTCCTCCACTATCATTGCCGTAAATACATTCTCCATCCAATCCCACATCAGCAAATTTGAACAGCATCAAATTCAAAGATCCGATTTGTAACATTTCATTTGAACCGATATTTGTATCTTTGGGATTATAACCTCCAGTGATGCTTTCTGTCGGATAAATAAATCGTTCATTATTAAATTTCTCACTATTCGAAACATTAGTATCAGCAGTAAAATTACGATCAGAAGTGGGTGCATAAGATTTAACTTCAAAACTCATAGTACCACCGCTAAAATCTCCAGCATTAAAATTTTGTTTTTTACCTCTCACCGCGCCGTTGTCATTTGTACTATACGGACTTGATGCACCATTCTGAGCCGCACTATTTGTCTGATCCAAATCCACACTATCTTTCCAGGAAATATCCAAACACATTACATATTTTTTATTGTTATATGTGGAACTTGTCATTTCTGTAATGGGAAAGCCACTACTCAGACTATTACAATCCACTAAAGCTATATCATTCGTATCAATCACTCCACCATCCCTTGTCTCAATTTCCATTGTCCAAGAATCCTGTCCATCAGCTTTAGGAATCATGGATTCATCACATGGCTTATTTGCATCAAATAAATTACAATCCTGATCAACACCTCCAACAACTGGATAAAGTCTCAATCCCAAAGTCGAATTTCCCATATTCACCCAAGGCATTTGCACCCCACTCCAATCAAACCAACCCACTGAATCAGCCCAAGTGTAAGCATCAACATTTCTTCTCCCAGAAGCTGCTTTTGAAATTAAACCAAGTTGAGGATTAGTTAAAGCTGTATCAATTGCCAAACCCAATGGGTGAATTTGGAAAAAATTATTAGTTGTTGGGGCAGTTCCGTCATCACCAAACTTAATCCAACCAACATTGTCCCCCCAAGCATAACCTTGTAATTTATATCCACCCCCAGCATCAGAAACAAATGCCACTCGATAAGAAATATTGCCACAAGGAACTCCAAGATTAGTCTTTGGCTGACCTGCAGCATCTGTAATTTCCGCAATCCCATCCAAATCATCAGCATCACAATACAAACTAATCCACCCCAAATTAGAATTCCACACCCACCCTTGTAATGCAACTGGAGCGTTATCAATAGCCGCTTCCGACTTAGACATCCTCACGCAACCGGCATATTTTGAATCCAATACACTGGCAGGCGCATCAAAATTCATTTCTCCCGAATTAGCTATACCAGCAGCACCTACATTGACCGGTGTGGTTTTTCCAGTAATATCAAAACAGGGTAACTCATCGTCTGGTGCCATATTCTGCGCCCCCGTCACCTGCACGCCACCTAAAACGAAAATTGCCGGCAGCAGCAAAAGCAATGACAAGAAAGATTTCTTCACGGAATTTTGCATGTTTGTTTTATTAATTTTCTTTGTTATATTTTAACACACTATATATATACAACCAAAGAGAAAATTTTCCACAGCCGCAAGCCGATATCTCGCAAATCAGCATCAATTTTCCATTTGACACACCAGCTCTCCAATTTCAAAATAAACATTTCCCCTAAGCCATTTTTAAAGGAACGACACAAACTGGGAAAATAGCAAAAACCCGGAATTGCCGCATCAAACAAAGCAAAAACCCATTCACAAATTCTTCACATTCTTGCATTTCAGCTATACAAAGCCAAATTCTTCCACCAGAGCTTGCTTTTAGGCTTCAGACACCTATAATTCAGTCAAAGTCTAGTCTTTAACCAAAAAGCAACATGACTAAACAAGATCTCGTTAACGCCGCTGCACAAGCTGCTGGTGTAACAAAAAAAGATGCTGCTGCCGTTTTGGAAGCAGTTATCACAACAGTAACTAAAACACTCAAAAAAGGTGAATCTATCACCATTACAGGTTTTGGTACTTTCCGTGTTTCTAAGAGAGCAGCTAGAACTGGCGTAAACCCAAGAAATCCAAGCCAAAAAATCAAGATCGCTGCAATGAAACTTCCTGCTTTCAAAGCTGGTAAATCATTGAAAGATGCAGTTAGATAATTGACTCTTGAGCCGGCCTCGCGCCCCTCATCGTCATCTCAAATATAAACAAAATGCCCCGGCGTGTCCGGGGTTTTTTGTTACCCACAACGCACCATAACTTCCCCGACTAGTTCTAACCGCCTACGATTCCAAGCTTACAAAGGGCTAGCACAAAGCTAGTAAAAGCTAAAATTAGAGTACAAAAAATCCCACCTGAAGCAAAGTAATGGTAAGCAAAAACACACGACAAAAAACACAATTCCAACAGAGCAAAACCCGCCCTTCCCTTGCGATTCTGATCGAAAAACAGTAAAATCCCGGCGTAATAATGACTATCAACAACCCAGGATGACTATCGATTCCCAATCCACTGCGACAAGCAAATCACACCCTACCCATGCCACTGCTGACAAGTTGGACATTAGATCAATTGCCAAAAACGCCTTTCAGGAAATCTCCACAGCCGGTAACCTTAACGAGCTCAAAAACATTGAAGTTAAATACCTGGGCAAAAAAGGTCAAATCACAGAATTGCTTAAATCGCTCAAAGATCTTTCCGACGAAGAAAAGCGCACAGTCGGACAACAAATTCAACAACTCAAAAACGACTTTCAGCAATCCTATCAAAAACAGGAAAATATTTTAGAAACAGCGGAAATCAACCAAAAAATAGCTACCGAATTCTTCGATCTTTCCTTCAACGAAATCCAACCTACCCCACCAATAGAACCGGGTAGTTTACATCCACTAACCCAAATCACCACAGAAGTGGAAGACATTTTCAAGATCATGGGCTTTATCGTGGAGGATGGTCCTGAGGTTGAAAGCGAATATTACAATTTTGAAGCCCTTAATATCCCTTCCCATCATCCGGCAAGAGACATGCAGGATACCTTCTTTTTAAAAACCACCCAAGATCAAAAACATGGTCATTTATTGCTTCGCACACACACTTCTCCCACCCAAGCTCGCGCCATGGAAAAGTACGGCGCTCCCCTGCGCATAATTGTACCGGGTCGAGTTTTCCGCTACGAAGCCACTGACGCCACTCATGACACCACTTTCAATCAAATCGAAGGCTTGCTCATCGACGAGCACATCAGTCTAGCCGACCTCAAAGGCACTTTGCACGAATTCCTGACCAGATTATTTAAACGAGAAGTAGAAATGCGCTTAAGACCCGGTTATTTCCCGTTTGTAGAACCCGGCGTGGAAATCGACATCCTGTGGAAAAAAGGTCAAAATGGCGAAGCAGATAAATGGCTGGAAGTACTCGGAGCAGGCATGGTACATCCTAATGTGCTGAGAGCTGGCGGTATTGATCCGGAAAAATATCAGGGTTGGGCTTTTGGCTTAGGCATAACTCGCATGGCTATGCTCAAATACCAAATCGACGATATCAGGCACTTTCACACCAACGATTTACGCTTTTTAAAACAGTTTTAAACATGAAACTTTCCTTGAATTGGCTGAAGAATTATACCACTATCCCAGCCCTCCCACTTAAAGAACTCGGTGAACTAATCACCATCCGCACCGCCGAAGTAGAAGAAACCATGGACCTGGGCGCGCTTTGGGACAAAATTGTTTTAGGAGTCATTGAAGAAATTCAACCACATCCTGATGCTACCAAGTTACAAGTCACCCGCACTAATGTCGGTGATCAAACTTTGCAAATTGTCTGTGGCGCCAAAAACATCTTCGTTGGCCAGAAAGTAGCCGTTGCTTTACCAGGAGCTCAAGTGCGCTGGCATGGTGAAGGAGATTTAATCAAACTGGAACCCACCAAAATTCGGGGCGTGGAAAGTTTTGGCATGATTTGTGCCGGCTCAGAAATCGGTCTGGAAGATTTGACGGATGGTATTAGAGACTTCAGTCACCTCTCACACCCAGCTGGTACCAGTCTTGCCAGTGCCTTACAACGTGATGATCAAATCATTGATATTGAAAATAAAACACTCACTCATCGACCAGATCTGTGGGGACATTACGGCTTTGCCAGAGAGCTTGCGGCTATTTTCGACACCTCACTGAAGCCGCTGCAGTTTTACCAAGATTATCCTCAACGCAAATCACCCAAAATCCCCGTCACCAATCAAGAACCTGAACTCTGTCCTCGCTATCTTTCAGTATCAATGAGTGGCATAACCGTCAGACCATCACCAGAGTGGCTCAAATCAGCCTTGGAAAATGTTGGTCAACGCTCTATCAACAATATTGTCGACGCCACTAATTTTGTAATGTTAGAACTTGGCAATCCACTTCACGCTTTCGACAGCCAAAAAATCTCTCATGAGATTATTATCCGCAAAGCTAGTCCTCAAGAAAAAATTGTTTTGCTCGATGGCGAAGAAGTTAAATTACCAGCAACAGCTTTGGTGATTGCGGATGCACAAAAAGCCCTTGCCATTGCGGGAATTAAAGGCGGACAAAATAGTGGCGTAACCTCAGAGACTACTCAAATTACTTTAGAAGCAGCTAATTTCGACCCAATCGCCATTCGTAAAACCTCCACCGAATTAGGAGTTCGCACGGATGCAGTTCAACGTTTTGAAAAATCCTTAGACCCTTTACTGGCTGAACAAGCTTTGGATAGACTGGTGAAAATAATTCTGGATTTATGTCCAGAAGCTCAAATTGAAGGCAGTAAAATTGATTTGAATAATTTTGAGTATCGAGCCAAAACCGTAACTGTTGACCCCGCAAGAGTTAGTAGAAAAATTGGGGTCAATATTGATGCCGAACAAATTACTGCAATTCTGCAGAAATTAACTTTTCAGGTTTCTGCCAAAGGCAAAAATTTGGTAGTGGAAATTCCTTCTCACCGCGCTACCAAAGACATCAACCATTTTGATGATTTGGTGGAAGAAATAGCGCGTTTATACGGTTATGAAAACCTACCCAATCAACTACCTTTATTGCAAACTCACCTGCCGCCACAAAATCCAGAGCAGGATGAAGCAAATTATCTTCGCAACAGTTTAAGCCAAGAATTGGGTTATCACGAAACCGTTAACTATTCTTATTACAGTTTGGGTACCGCCACCTTATTTGGCCTACCAGTAGAAAAACATCTCTTGCTGGAAAATTATCTTTCCGAAGAACAAACACACTTACGCGTCAGCTTGCTACCAAATTTACTCAAAGTGGCTGCAGAAAATCTCAAAAACCAAAATTCTTTTCGACTATTTGAACTTGGTCGCACTTATTTAAATATCCAACAATTTTTCCCCCTGGAAGAGAAAAAAATCGCCGGCATAATTGTCCTGGATCGCAAAGACCCCGCTGAACCTTTTTATCAAATCAAATCTACCCTCCAACACGTACTCGGCAAATTACGAGTGCGCGGCCTACTCTATGGCAAAGCGCAACATCAACTTACCTACGCCCATCCAGCCAAACACGCCAGCTACACCGACCCCAGAACCAAACAAGAAGTAATTCAACTTTATGAATTACACCCCTTGATAGCCAAAAGAATGGGATTGGAAAAAAGTAAAGTTGCCGCCTTTGAAATCAATTTCACGCAACTTTTGGAATTACCTCGAGCGGAATTAAAATATCAAGCAATTCCCCGTTTCCCAGGTATCGAGTTTGATGTTTCTGCATTGATTGATCGAACTATGCCGGTAGAAAAAATCGAAAAGGCGATCAAATCTGCTGATCAAAATTTAATACATCGTCTCAAGTTATTTGATCTTTACCAAGGCGCCAATATTCCAAGTGACAAAAAAGCAGTAGCCTACAAAATATTTTTACAGGCAGCCGACCGTACACTGACCGATGCAGAAATGAAAGCCATCCAAAATCAAATTTTTAACAATTTACAAAAACTCGGAGCCGAAATACGTGGACTGTAAAACAGTCCGCGCCGCGCGCGCGCGGCGCACCAGGCTCTCCATGACCTCAATTAAAAAATGCTTCATCAGCGCAAAACCAAGGAGGCACTGGCAAGATTACAAGAACAAGAAAAAGCCCGACAAGAGGATCGAGAACAGATATCAGAGACCTCCAAATCCTCTACCCCCTCGGCCAATCACAATTTCCGCAATCAGCATCTTCGTCCCAACCGCGGCGGCTTCCGTTGGCCCAGGCTTCCAGGTGGAGGCCACAACTGGAGCTGGCAAAAAATCCTGGCCTTATTGGGAATCGGCACCGCCGCCCTGGGAATATTAAGCATAATTTTATTCTTCAGCGCTATTGCAGTACTATCCATTGGACTTCCCGATGTGAAAGATTTGGACAAATTGGCCGTGGCGGAATCCACCACCATTTACGATCGTGAAGGCAATATTCTCTACGTAAAATACGGTGAAGAAAATCGTGAATATGTACCACTAGAAAAAATCTCCCAAAACTTAATAGACGCCACATTAGCCATCGAAGATGATCAATTCTATAATCATCCAGGTTTCGATACTTTCGGTCTAACCCGCGCAGTCTTCAATAATTTCATCGGTCGTAACACCCAAGGCGGTTCCACCATCACTCAACAATATATCAAATTAACCTTCCTCTCTTCAGAAAAAACTTTTACTCGTAAAATTAAAGAATTAATTTTAGCCGTGCGCTTAGAACAAGCCTTCTCCAAAGATCTAATTCTAGAAAAATATCTCAATAAAATTCCCTATGGCAACAACGCCTACGGAATTCAAAAGGCCGCGGAAATATATTTCAACAAAAATGCCAGTGAATTAACCGTAGCAGAATCGGCAATTTTGGCCGCCATCCCACAAGCGCCAGGATATTACAATCCTTTTGGCCCAAACAAATTCGCCAGACTATCCAGCAATTTGGATCCGGAAGCTTTGGAGCGTCGACAAATTGACTCCGAAACTGATTTGCGCAGCAATGAAATAATCAAAGGCTTATTGAGCCAAGAAATTAAAATCAATGACAATCAATCGATTCGACTTTCTGGACGCACTGATTTGGTACTCCGTCGTATGGTCGAAATCGGAAGAATTACTGAAGAAGAGCGCGCTTTGGCCGAAGAAGAAATCGGTAAAATTGAGTTTGCCAAACACAAACAATCCATTAAAGCTCCACATTTTGTCTTCAACGTTTTGCAACAACTTGAAGATAAATACGGCAAAGAAACTGTCACCAAAGGTGGCTTGAAAGTCTACACTACCATCGATCCCACTCTTCAAGAATCAGCAGAAAAAATCATCAGCGACCGAGCAGCAGACAATCAAAAAAAATACAATGTCAAAAACTCGGCATTGGTTGCCATGAATCCCAAAACCGGAGAAATTTTAGCCATGGTGGGTTCACGCAATTATTTCGACGAAGAAATAGACGGCAAAACCAATGTTACCACCTCTTTTCGTCAACCAGGCTCCAGCTTCAAGCCGATAGTTTATGCCAAAATGTTCGAAGAAAAACATGGACCCGGTACAATCATTTTTGACGTACCAACTGCCTTTGGCGCCGATAGTCCCAAAAACTTTGATGGCAAATTCCTGGGCCCAATATCAATTCGTACCGCCCTCGGCAAATCTCGCAATATTCCAGCAATCAAAAGCTATTTCCTGGCCGGAGAAGATCAGGCGATTCTGGAATATGCCAAAGCAATGGGCGTCAACTTCCGAGATGAAAATCTTAATTATGGTTATCCCATGTCACTCGGTAGTGCAGAAACCACGCTTCTGAGCATGACTAACGCCTACGCCACTTTTGCAAATGAAGGTAAACATTTACCGCCAGTGAGCATTTTACGTATTGAAGATTCCACCGGACAAACACTTGAAGAATGGCACTCTGAAGCAGTTGTACCCGAACAGGTCATTAAACCTGAAGTAGCGTTTATGATTAGTAATATCCTCAGTGATCGCAATATCAATGTCGGGCCTAATCTCAACGTCAATAACCAAATCAACGCAGCGAAAACCGGAACCTCGAACATCAAAAAAGGCAATCAATATCTACCCAATGACTTGCTCACACTGGGATATACCACCAACTTAGCGGTTGGTGTATGGTCTGGTAACAATGACTCACGCAAAGACGGTTATCTGAACGCCTCAGCAGACGGCTACAACATTTCCGCTCCTATCTTCAAAGCATTTATGGAAAGTGCGCTAAAAAACAGCCCCAGTGAAGATTTCCCAATGCCAACGACAGTTAAAAAATATTCACTTTCCAAATATACAGGAAAATTAGCTGCGCCGAATACGGCACCGGACCAGCTGATCGAAGATTATTTTCCTGATTACTCCGCTCCAACAGAAACCAGCCAAATTAGTAATGAAAATCCAGACTTTACTGAATCAGAAAAACTGACCCAGCTGATTTGTCCAACCGGCAACGCCCAAAAAAGAGTGAACAACCAAATCGACGATATTGATCCAACCAGAGAATTATGGCAAACAGCAGCACAAAAATGGTTACAGGAAAATAGCGAAATCAACCAACAATTTATTGGCTCCACCCTCACCTGTGTCCCTACTCCTGACAGCCAAAAATTGACTGTCCAAATCACATCTCCCAACGATGGCCAACAAATTAATAATGAAGTTAAAGTAAATATCCAAGCAGAATCCGCAGCGGGACATGCTATCAAAGAAGCTCATTTCTACCTGGATAACGACTTTAAATATCAACAGGATCAAGCTCCATTCAGCGCAACCTTGAAACTTCCTCGTAATAGCAAAGAAACTGAGTTTTCCATTACCGTCAGAGTATTCGACATCCAAGGAAACGTTGGTAGTAGCCAAGTAAAAGTCACTACTCAAAAACCGCCAACCACCACTTCACCTGCCGAAGATGAGAATACTTCCGCAGTAACCGAGCCCGCCAGCGATACTTCCCTTCCTCCAGTCACCAACTAATTTTCATGCACTCTTTAAAATTTTGCTTCAATACACTTATCTCAGCAGCCATTCTGGTAATTGCACTGACTGCCTGTCAAATACCCTCAGTACTGGAAACTTCACCAAGCCAAAAAATTGCCTTGGAAAAACTTCCTCCAGGATTAACTTTCACAGAACTGAATCTATCTCCTTATAGATTCAAAGCTATTAGCATCAATCCACAACTTTATGAGTTTGCCGTAGCCTTCAATCAACCTGGAAACGCAGCCAAAAGCATCAAAGAAATACATCAGGAAAACAACAGTATAATTAGTTTTAACGGTATTTTTTTCAGCAAAGACTTCAAACCGTTGGGGCTGATTATTTCCCAAAAACAACAGTTATCCGAGCTCAAAGATAGTGAACTCTCAAATGGTGTTTTTTTGATTGATGAAAAGCTAGAGCCGGCCATTTTGAGTCTGGAACAATTTCAGAAAATACAACCCTCAAAAACACACTTCGCACTACAAAATGGACCGATCCTAATCGACCCCGTCACTCAAGAAAATGTGATTAACAAAAACACCGGCAAAAAAGCGGGTAGAACCGTTTTGGCAATTACTGAAGATCGACAAATAATTGTTTTGATTAATCATCAGGAGCTACTTCAAAACAACAATCCCAGCCTCTTTGAACTGGCTGATTTGTTAAAAAACCATACTGAGTTCAAAAAAATGAAAATAACTGCCGCTCTCAACCTGGACGGCGGCGGCTCTACAGGATTAGCCATTCAAGATCATTATTTCCCTGAAATAGACAAAGTTCAAAATATAGTTTTAGTCAAAGAAAAATCACCATGAAATTCACCTCCGCCAAATTTTATCGAGCCATTTATCAAGAGGATGATTTACCTCCGGAACTTCTCCCACAATTTATCTTCATTGGCCGCTCAAATGTAGGAAAATCCAGCCTTATCAACGCTCTCACAGGAGACGAAAAACTATCCAGAACGGGCAAAACGCCAGGTGTAACCAAAAGAGTTAATTTATTTTTGATTAATCAGAAATTCTATCTTGCTGATTTACCAGGCTATGGCTACGCTCAAGCTTCCAAAAAAGAGCGTAAAGACTTGCAAGATCTGATTTTCTGGTATTTGGAAACCTCTCCCGAGCTGAATACCAAAATTATTTTTCTAATCATCGATGCTCGACTTGGACCAACAGCACCTGATCTGGAAGTAATTAAATTTTTTCAGAAATTAAAAATCACCCCTCATCTCTTGCTAAGCAAGGTTGATCAAGTAAAAACCAATGAACTAAAAAAATTGGAGCAATCTCTACATCAGCTTTTTCCTTCAGCTAATATTACTCCTTTCTCCAGCCATGACGGCAGCGGTATCAAACAAATCCGTCATTTGATCCTGCAGAACTGTCAATAAAGATGCCAGATTTCATCTGTGTCTTCAGCAAATTTTAATTTCATCTGTCCAGGATTACTCTCTGCCAAAGCGCAAACCCGCTTGGAAATATCATTACGTGTTGCCAAGACTATCAATTGCTTCTCCTTTCTCAATAAGACCTGATATAGCGGCATAAAATCACCATCACCGGAAGCAAACAAGAAATGCTCATATCTATCCAACATCCTTTCATCAGGATCCAAAACTTTCACCACAATATCAGAATCCACATTAGCTTTTTTTACCAATTTACCTCGTCGAAAATTCTCACCAACTACCTTGTTACCAGCTTTAACTTCCAATAAGGTTGCTCTGATTCGACTTCTGAATAGCATCACTTCCTTACAAACCAGTTCAAATCCCATTCTTTGCAATGCTTCATTGGTAATTTGATTCTCCATAATCAAATGCGCTCGTTCAATTTTATCCTTAAACTCATAATCTAAAGACAAAGCACCAGTATTTTTGGGATTATGTAAAAATCGTATCAACTCTTCTTCAGTAAAAGACAAAGGCACATCCACCTGATAATCGCGTAATTTAGACTCAATTATTTCTTTATCTAGTCTAGTGTCCCCCACTGCTGCCGACCAAGTAAACAACAATTTCCTGGAAAAATACGGAGCCAAAGTAGCATGTAAGTTTTTGGCAGAAATATTTTTATATAATTTACGCCAATTGGTTACATTAGCCCAATCCAATATAGCAATCGCCGTTTCTGGTGAAATTTGCTCCTCGGCAAACAGCTTTTTATCATCCAATTTTGGCTTATCAATTACTAATTCAGACATAATTTGGCAATAGATAGCGCAAACTATACTACAATCGACCCTTGCTTGTCAAGATAGCGGAGTTATGTTAGAATATAGAGAAAAACACACACAAAAACTATGCAAGAACAAATATTTTTGGAATTCAGCATCATTTTATTTACGTCATTGATAGTTTCTATCTTGATGCGTCAAATTAAACAGCCGGTGATGGTAGGTTATATTGTAGCGGGCCTGATTCTTGGTCCAACTGTTTTAAACTTGGTGACAGCCTCCGACTCCATGAACAGTATGTTCTCACAACTCGGAGTAGCTTTTTTGTTATTCATGGTAGGATTGAATCTTAATCCACAAAGTGTCAAAGAAACTGGCGGAGTGGCCTCCATCACAGGTATCAGCCAGGTAATATTTACCACTGTGATCGGTTTTCTACTCTGTCTTTTACTGGGATTCGATTCCACAGAAGCAATATATATTGCCCTTGGACTGTCCTTCAGCTCCACCATCGTAATTCTCAAACTGTTAAGTGAAAAACGCGACACCGAAACCCTTTACGGTTCCATCGCCATTGGCTTTTTGATTATTCAAGACATTATCGCCATGTTGATTTTAATGGGGGTATCCAGCCTCTCCAGTGGTGGCGATCTACTGAGTACTTTAATTTTCACAGTACTTAAAGGAGTCGCCTTGATTATTATCTTGGTGATAGTTAGTAAAAAAATTCTACCAATCATTACCAAAAAACTGGCCAAAAATCAGGAAATCCTTTTCTTATTCTCTTTTTCCTGGTGCTTAGCACTCGCCTCCATTTTTTATTTACTAAATTTTTCGATAGAAATTGGCGCATTAGTCGCCGGCATTACACTCTCGCTCTCTCCATACCGCTACGAAATCAGTGCCAAAATGAAGCCACTGCGTGACTTCTTCATTATGTTATTCTTCGTCTTACTGGGCTCACATTTACATCTCGAAAATATTACCAACAATCTTATTCCGGTAATATTGCTTTCTGCTTTAGTACTTTTGGGCAACCCCATTATCGTACTTTTTATCATGGGAAGACTTGGCTATACAAAGAGAACCGCCTTTCAAGCTGGTTTAACTGTTGCGCAAATTTCCGAATTTTCACTTATCCTGCTAACCTTGGGCGTCAAACTTGGTCACGTCAACAACGACATACTCTCGCTGTTAACCATGATTGGTATTATCACTATCATCGGATCAACTTACTTCATCATTTATTCCGACACAATCTACAATAAAATTGAAAAATATTTGACCTTCTTTGAAAAAAAAGGCACTCCTGCCGAACAAAAACACGCTCCCAAAAATCTGCAAAAAAACGATCTCATCCTGCTCGGATATTCCAAACTTGGCAGTGAATTACTGGAAAACATTCAAACTTTCGCCCCCAATTATCTGGTAGTGGACTATGATCCCCGCACCATCCACTATTTATCTGGCAAAAATATCAATTGTCTTTATGGCGACATAAGTAATTCACATATCTTCGACGAATTAAGTTTTGAAAACACCAAAATGGTAATTTCCACCATGAAGCACTTTGACACCAATATTTTGGTGGCGCACAAAATTAGAGAAATCAATCAATCAGCAATCCTCATCGGCGTTGCTCATCACGTGGAAGAGGCCATTCGTCTATATGAAGAAGGCTTTAACTACGTAATTATGCCAAGCTACCTAAGTGGTAGTCACGCCGCAGCCATGATCTCTGAATTGGGCTATAACCTAGATAAATTTTCACTTCACAAACAAGAACAAGTCCGTAAACTCTTACTCAAACGCCAAATCAACACTCATGCCCGCAAATAAACCACTCACCACCATACCGGCCTATCTTACCAACCTACAACAACACGTCCACGGCGCTTTCTCTGATTGGCTGGAAAAGCCAGCAAACTGGAATCAGTATTGGTTAAGACTCACGCGTCTATTCCTAGCAACTTTTTTCGCCATTCTGATACCTACTAATCAAATCATCGCCACAGGCATTATCCTTTTCGTCGCCTGGATCTTGATTAGCCAAATCAAAAACCATCTCCCCAGACTAATAACACTGACTATTATCACCACTAGTATTGCTTGGTTACATTCTCTAATGCGTTTACTTACCGCTTAATTCACTTCTTTTTTTCCACCTCTTCATCCTCCCTATTCAGGACAAAGTAATAAATTCCTCCTCCCACCAAAGCCAGAACAATCACCAGACCTATCCAAAATGGAATGCCTTGTCGTGAAACGAAGTTACCCACTCCACCCAAAGCACCCAAACGTTCATCCAGAGATCCTTTCAAAACATCACCACCATCTCCCAAATCATTCCCAGTGACGCCTAGCACGAAGTTAATTTTAATAGTCTTACTCATCGCATTATCTTTTTTGCGGATAGTCTGAATAAACACACTATGTTGTCCCTCCTCCAGTCTGGGTGCCTTGATTGCAAAGGCCCCATCGGCATCGGCAATCAAAGCGGAAGAAAGCACCACCGACTTCCAAGTGACATTCACTCGACTACCCACCTCCGTCAAATTACCATAAAGAGTTGGTCGACCATCGGGGGTATTGACGTCCAAAAATAAATTTTTTACCAACACCTCTTCAGTAATTGGCTGATCTTCAAGTTTTTCCAACTTAGCCTGTTCAACTTGCAATTTACTATCCACTACAATCTTGATTGGATCCGAAGTTCTCACCTCAGTCTCTACTATCGCCCTCGCCAACAAAAAATAAACTCCATCTTTTAATTTAATTGTTGGTTCAAATAAAAACCCGCCCTTAGCATCTGAATCCGTAGCACCCAAAAATAATTCGCTGCCAAATTCATTTCTTAATAGCAGCTGAACTTTCACAGAGTTTTCACCCAAACTCGCCGGAGCAATACCTTTGATAATCGGCAAATCATCATCCACTAACTGACCATAAGTAAAATTGGTAATTTTGACAGGCAAGTCTCGCACATCACTTCCTGGCGAAGCTGCGTCATTTGGATCAGTATTCATCGTTAGCACCTCCTCAGAATCAGTAAATCCATCGCCATCACTATCAATTTTTGTGGGATCAGTTGCATACTTATACTCCAAAACATCACTCACTCCATCATTATCACTGTCTTGGCTGCCATTAATCACCTCAATACTGTATCTTGCCTCCCAGTTATCTTCAATATTGTTCTGATTGATATCACCTGGCAAAGAAGTCGCGTCAAGGGGATTGGAATTTCCTTTTACTTCTACTATGTCTGGATAGGAGTCACCGTCAGAGTCCGGCAGAAAAGGGTCAGTTTTATACTGCGTAATCTCCTCAAAATCAGATAATCCATCTTTGTCACTATCGCTAAAATTTGGATCCGTTTTGTATTTCAAGACCTCGTCACCATCACTGATTTTATCCTCATCTGTATCGAATTTTTCAGGATCAGTAAAATAAATTAAACGCTCATCCAAATTCTCCAATTGATCCTTATCATCATCACTTACTGCCTTTTCAACAATTTGCTCACTATTGATTTTGTCCACAAACATTCCAACAATTCTTTCCACTTCCTCAGATTTAGGAAAATCATCTGGAGATACTTTCATTCCAGGCTGACAATCCAAAATTTTCAGCTCACAGACTCGATTATAAACTATTGGATAATACCAATGAGCATCGTATTTATCCGGTGCAATGTCGGCAAAGATGGTTTTCACTCCCTTAATCAAAGCCTGCTCCTGATCTGTCAATTCAGCAAAAGCTACCTTTGGCGCCCACCACCAGTTCAAAGCAAATTTACCTCCATTCAAAGTTTTTAATAGATAAATGGCGTAAATGTCTTGATAAAATAATGTGGGATAAACATTATCACCCTCCGCCACTGCCAACGCGGAAGTTAAAATTTTCATCATTTCAGCATTAATGATGGGGGCCTCTGGAACAAATGGCGAAGCTTTACCGTCCAAAACCGAGTTATAGTAACCATTCAAGATACCCAATAAAGCCATTTTATTGATAGCATCCTCATTTTTGTCACCAGCTATATCCGGAAACAGTACCAGATTATTCGGATCTAAATTGATTCCATCAAATTTACTGCGCATTCTAAAAATATTGGTACAATTTTCCAAATCGGCAAAACATCGGTTCAAAACCTTTTCACGAATTTTGAACAACCCCAAATCATTACCAATTTTCGCCGCAATATCACTTCTCCTAATTGCGATGTCCGGCAGTGCTTTTAATTTTTCAATTTGCTCAGGTGTAATCACTGCTACCGAGTTTGGCAAGTCTGGACTAACCACATATATTTCACTGGGCATTGGTATTGTGGGAGGAATATAAATTTGATTAGTACTGTCCGTATTGCCATTGGGCGTTGTCGTTGTTGTTCCATCAGGCGTTACCGGATTCAAAGGCGTGGTAGGAGTTTCAGTAACCACAGGCGTATCCGTGCCAGTGGTTGGCGTTTCTGGTATATTGGGTACTTCTGGATTAGTAGGCGTGTCGGGAATACTTGGAGTATCAGGTGAAATCGGAGTTTCAGGCTCAGAAGGGGTCGTAGGGACTTCCGGGACTGACGGTGTTCCCGGCTCTTCTATCGGCACCCATGGAGTTTCTGGCTCATCGGGAGTGGTAGTGGGGGGCGGAGTGGTTGGGGGTGGAGTAACTGTCGTAGGGGGCGTCACTGTAAAAATCAAAGCCCCGCCACCGCCTCCTCCGCCGCTGCTTGGTGGTGGCGGTGGTGGCGGAACCACACCCGTCACTGTAATTACACCAGTATCACTTAAGCCAGCATAAGAGGCAGAAATAGTAGCTGTGGCACTACCTTGATTCAAATCACTTACAGGAGTGACCAAGCCTTGCGTATTAACAATAGCAACCGAAGTTGCAGAACTGGACCAAACAATCAGAGGATCATCGCTTACGTCACGGTCGGGAATTGGAGTTGTCAGACCAGGAAATTCATATTTTGCAGTAGCAACAAACTGAACATTGTTACTTCCCTCCGGAACAGATACAGTCTTGGGAGTAATCACCAAGGAGGTCGGCTGTAGTCGCAAATCCAAAGTAACACTAGTGGTACCGGAAAGTACCTGCGCGTAGGCAGTCTGCACCAATAGAACGGATATTACCAAGAATAAGGCAATGATTTTTTTGTTTTTCATTTTATTACTTTCAACTTGAGCTTATCTTAGCAAAAGTTCCGCAAGTAGCAAAGCAAAAAATGATTACTGTTAGGCATCAAATTTTTGATCGAAACCATGATCCAATCCCAATCTTTTCATTTCAGCGTATTTTTGTCCGTAGACACTGACCGGGAACAGCAATTTCCACATCGTATCCCAAGATCGACTAGCCCGATACAAGCGATGAGCACTGGGAGAGTGTATAGACAAATCACCCAATAATTTGTCCTCCAAACCGGAAGTCATAATTTCCAATAAGGCATCATGTTTGCGAACTCCACCACGCACTAACTCAGAAAGCTTAACCTTTACAGCTCCAGCAAAAGTCTGATGTAATTTAAAATTCGTCGTTGTATTGATTTGCGCATGATCAGAACCATTCTTCACCACTCTTCTTCCTTCTTGCGGATGATCAATTTTTACCACATTCAAAGCATTGCGAGAATAAAAGAAATCCAAAAAAGCCTGCTCATCTGCTTCATCCGCAAAAATAAATGCCATGCGATTGGTATCACTAGTAACCTTGCCCCGCAGTTTACTTCCCAGTAAAGAAGTCTCTGGTTTGGGGTGAACCTTTTTCTTATCACCGGTATAGATCAAAGCCCTCATTTGCTTAGTCTTCTTTTCCAAAATCGGATTACCGCCTTTATCCACCGCCTCAAAATAGGTGAATTTCAAATCCGCCTCCATTAAGCTAACGGTTTCAATTGGATAAACTCGATAAACTTCTCCCTGATGAACATGTCGCGTTTTTGACTCATCCTTCATCAAAGAACGCACATGATCTTTAGGCAGTTTACAGCGATAGTTATTTAATCCATCCGCCTCAAAGACCAAGTTGGTCGACAAAGTTTCCACAGTACTCTTTTTCCCATCTTTTCCATCGACCACTTTTTTCTCCCAAATAGGTTGATCATCCGGACCCACCTTGAGCATAAATCTGAAACGAATGTGCGTTGGTCTTTCATTGGTAATTTCCAAAGCACTTTTCATGTACATATCTAACTGCTCGCGATCCCTCACTTGATCATCTATCTCTTTAGAAGCCAAAATTTCCTCATCAAACAAAAACAGCTGCAACATCATACCGGCCTGATGCCTAATCACTCTTAAAGGAATTCTGGAGTACTCATCAAGCCTTTTTTTAATTTTATCATATTCTTGCAAGACCAATTCCGCATACTTACCCTGCTGATCATACTCACTAAAAAGCGCCTCTTCAAATGCCTTTTCGTATTTCTGATCGGCTTCATTGAAGGACATACCCATCACCGGTAACTCACTAAAGTACTGACCGTCAAAGTGTTCCTTAAAAGAACTCAAATGACGAGAGTTCTGCAACATCTGATTTCTGGCATGTTTCCTGAATTTGTGTGGATAAGCCGCCCAGGTAACCAACTTTCCCAAATCTCTACAACCAATAATTTCAGGCAAATACTTACACAATTGATGAATAATATCCGCGCGATCAAAATCCACTCCCAGTCTTGCTAAATTATTTTGATCCTCCAAATTTAATCTGAAAGCCAAAGCTTCCTTGATGGTATCTTCTATGTGTTGTTGAACTTTATTTAAATATTCCCTAAAAATTTCAGTTACTCTAGCCTGATCCAATGAATTAGACATCACTGAATCAGAGGTGTAACCAATCATTTTGCTAACATACTCCAAAAATTCATCAGGACTGGAATCATACAGATTTGCCAGCGCCTGCAATGCTTTCAAATGTTGTGGCGTTTTCAAATGATCAGCCATTTTTTTAGGATCCAGTGACCATAAATCGACCTCCCTAATCTTCTTGGCTTTGCTCAATTTAATCTGCCCATAATGCAAAATTTCCTTGGCAATAAATCCCCAAAACAACTTATCCAAATCAAATTTATCGCTCAACAAAGAGACCCTACTGTCATTGATTTGCTGCGCTTGTTCCTGTTGCTGAAAAATTTTCTTCATCGCTCCCAAAGCCTTATTTTCATCGAAAAGCGCTTGGTAAATCTCATTTCCATTGATATTACCGCCGTTCTCATCAACAAATTTAAGCAAATCAAACAATAAACCTTTTACCTTCGACAAAGCATCCTCCTCCATAACATGTGACTCCCTGGCGAGAGCTTTTTTATATAAAGGTAAAATCCTCCCCACCAAAAAATGCTGCAAAAAAGCTTGATTGTTTTTCTTCAACTTATTGACATAGGTTTCTCTAAAAATTTCCTTCAAACGCTCTTCCATCAAAACACGTAAACTTTCCTTAAATTCATCAGATTCCAACACCGCCAAAATCCCTTCACCCTGTCCGCGCAAAGCCAATTGCTTCAGATAAAACTCTACTTTATCTAAATCATGCAACCTTTTCAAAGCCTCAATTAACCGACTAGTCAACTCTTTCCTCCCTTGAATAGTCAAATTCGATTTTGAGCCATTTAGTATTGCAAAAGGAGCCATGCTTCTTTTCCAGGCAGCCACTTTAATATTTATAAATTTCTCCAAAAAACCATGCTTATTCAACAAATCCTCCAACTCAACCAAAAAGATACGCTCGTGCTTGTATGCCAAGTCTCTTACCACAGCAGTAAGAACAGTATCCGTGCTAGCCATCCGATTCATTTCCAATAGATTCTCCAAAAAACCTCCCGCATCAAAAACCTGCTCCAGAGAATTCATGGCTTGCATTTCGGTAAATCGCATCATTTCTTCAATTGAACAATGCTGTAAAGTTACCAAACTTTGTGAGTCACCAGCGAGGTTCTCCACCTCCAAACTAGACTGCTCCTTAAACTCTTCTTGAGACATGATAACAAAATAAATTTATATCGCACCCTAAAACAGATTGCGCATTTAGTCAAGTGATAATCTAACTTTTTGGAAATCGAGACAGCAAAAAAACTTTATTAAACTTTCTCAATCAACTATTTTCAGGTAAAATAAAAACAAAGAAACAAAAAACTCCAAAATCTTGTTAGAATCAACAAAAACCCATCACAAGTTGCTCCTCTGCTTTGTTTTGCTTGCCAGCATTCTCTTTGGACAAATCTCCATGGCCAGCAATTCAATTTCTTTGAGCACCAAAGAAATTGATCCACATACCGGCAATCAAAGCTGGTTCAAGTTTCAAGAAAAAGCCGGTACACAAGCCAAAGACACCATAGTGCTGCGCAACAACGGAGCGAGTACAGAAAGTATTAAATTGTATGCAACTGACGCTTATAGCAATAGTTCAGGCAGTTTCAGCTTGAAAGACAAAAATGATCAACAAAATGGTATCGGCTCCTGGACCAAACTGGAGAAAGATCAAATCACGCTTCAACCAGGTGAAACCCAAGAAGTAGATTTCATTATCAACATCCCAAACACAGCCACACCTGGTCAGTATTTCGGGGGCATTATGTCGGAACCATTAGACATCACCTCCTGCCCCACCGGCACTACCAACTGTCAGGGCAACATCAAGGTTAAAACCCGCACAGGCAACCGCATTTACCTCACTATCCCAGGTGAAAAAATTGAAAAAATTAGACTAATCAGTACTTCCACAAAAACGCAGAATCAAGAAACCGAATTTCATTTTGCCATCGATAATCAAGGAAATATCGGTTATTCACCCAAAGTGAATATCGACTTTTATAACATTTTTGGTCAACGAATTGACATGGTAGAAAGCTCGCTTGGTCAAGCATTTCCCAACTCCACCATCTCACCTGTCGTCAGCTGGCCGAATAAAGAAAATTTTGGACCAATTAAAGCCAAAATACGTATCACCTACTTAGAAATTGACCAAGGCAGACAAAATAATTTGCGTGGCACCCCTCTTTCAGAGTCATTAAGCTATGAATTCTTCATCTTCCCCTGGCTTTGGATCGGTATCCTTGGCGGCACCTTCCTACTACTTACTGCAATTCTCTTTTATCAAAAAATTCACCTCCACTTACTACTAACCAAAGCTTCCAATTACAAAGTCAAATCAGATGAAACTTTGGAAGAAATTGCTCAGAAATTTTCCACTAATTGGCAAACCATTGCCAAAATGAATCACATTAAAGCCCCCTATACAATCAGAGAAAATCAAACTTTGCGCGTACCCAAAAAATGATCAAAAGCAAAACCACAATTAGACTGCTCTCATTTAGCCTGCTGTTCTGCAGTATCCTAAGCTTGATTCTCAACAATCTGACCACTTTAGCCCAAACTACCAACTACAGCTCTGCGATTGGAGCAGATACCGGAATCAACTATTTTAACGCCACACTTGCAACTGGCAACAGCACCAACATTCCCCGTAATGCCAAAGTGGATGTAGATAGTTTGAATAATCAATATTATTTGTGGCAAGAAACCGTCACCAACAGTACGGGTAATTGCGACAGACTGTTTTTTGCCAAATACAGCGCCACCGGAGTAAATACCCTTCCCAAAGTCGATATCACCAATATTTTCAACGAAAATCCTTGCAGTGCCAATAACCAAAAAACCTATCAAGATTTTGATCTGGCAGTAGACTACAATGGCAATGCATATATCGCCTATCGAAGTATACAGGAGTGGGGCCTGGGAGGCAGCAATATCATGTTGGTAGGAATACCCAGAAACAAAACCAACTTCACCAACACCAACGGATTAATCATCACAAGTGTCAATCAAAGCACCGGCTCAAACACCGCAGGCGCCAATCACCTAAATTTATCCGTCAATAAATATTCCAATATCAACAACGGCTTCTTGGCATTAGCATTTGACAAAGTCGACAACGACAACAATCAGGGATTGAATAGTTATTTAGCGCTTTATCAGTTCAATTTTGTCAGTGTTAATCAAAACAACGATAGCATACCGTCCAGCTCCCCGACTCTCATTATCAATACCAAGGTAAATTTGGAAACAACCAACACCAATGAGTACAAGCCACGGGTCAGCTGGGCCGGCAACAATTCCGGGCTAGTGATGTGGCAAGGTCCAACTGGTCTTTTCGGCCGAGCCTTTAACAGCACAGGAACACTCAGCACGGTTATTAACATTAATTCCAGTGGCAACAATCCGGATTTAGCTGGAGTTTATCGCAGCAATCCCAGCGGCAGTGCCAATCTGGTTTTTTACACCGTTTGGGACGGTGCGGGAAGCGGCGATAATCAAGGTGTCTATGGCAAAAAAATCACCTGTGATACCATCACCACCTGTATACCAGAATCTTACACCGCCCGTATCAACAATTCCACTAACGGTCAGCAAAGCAACCCGCGAATAGCCGCCAGTTCAAACAGAAATTTCAACTCACGCGCCTCCGCATCTTCATCCGACACCTATGCAAGTGACTATTTTACCGTCTCTTGGATTGATCAAAGCGACACCTTACCAAAATTGATGAGCCAAAATTTTATCGGACGCTTTGGACATATCAATGGTACCAAAACAATTGCCAGCATAATCGTCGATACCAATGAAGACAACAATCCCGATACCAGTCCAATCATTCAAGACTACACCTACGACCTACCTGATTTAGCGATGAATTTGGATGGAGACGCTACCTTCACTTACAAACCCAATAACACTCCATACAATTACAACACCTCAATCTATGCCACAGAATTGTATAAATTAGGTACCGCCTTCCAACCCCACAACCCAGTCAATACACAGGAGTCCGCTTCTGTAGATATAGGAGCAAATGGCAACTTAGCGACTGTCTACGCCGAAAATGACGGCACCAACATGTATGATATCAAACTCTCGCTCTATGACAGTAACGGCTCCTCTATTATTCAATCCTACACAGTAAATACCAGTCAGACTGGCGACCATAAACATCCCCAGGTAAAATTCTTTCACGATTCAGAAGCCTCAGTGCATTACGGCAAATTCATGGTAGTTTGGACAGACTACTATTTAGGACAAATTTCGTATCAATTATTTAATGCCGATGGTACACCAATTGGCGGCAATCAGCTCGCCACCACAATCACAATTGATGGCGATGACACCATTCCCAGTTTGGGAACCGGACTATATGATACATTTGTGATCGCCTGGAAAGACGATAGTGTCAATGACGTCAGGGCACTCTATCAATACGGCGCAACCAAAAGATTTTTTCAAAATGACATCGATACCGACACGCAGCCTCAAGTTATTCTCAAACAAAATGCCGATGGAGCAATTAACAGCGAAATGATGATTGTTTTCCGATATTTTGATTTGATTCAGGGCTTGTTCCTTAATTTGGATAATAACACTTTGTCGCAAGCTGGCTTTGTCAGTGTGGCCACTTTACCCGCTCCCTACGGACCATATACAGAATACGGTCAAGGTGACTTTTTTCATGAAGGTGGAGACGACTACTTCCTGGTAGCTTATGAACAAACCTTGGCTAATGGACACAAGCGCGTCGAAATGGCCACTTTAAGGTTTGGTTATTCTACAGTCCTTGCTCGAACCTTGTTAGACTATCCTTTACCAGTCCCAGGTACCATCTCCTACTCCCCCAGCGTGAGCATCAACCCAGATAGTTTCAATGGCATCATCAGCTGGACCATGTCCACCGACAATATCCAACAAAGTTACACAGGTACACCGTCTTTCAATAACAACATCATGGTTCAGCCCATTCAACGCGATGACAGCGAAGAACCATTTACCCTCTTTGGCCCTTATTTTTCGATTAACAACAACAAGCCCAGTGGCCTCAAATTAATTTTCAATAGCGCCAGTTTTGGTCAGTACGGCGCCATCGCTTATCAGACTATCAATGCCATCGAAGGCGATGATTATGGCATTTTTATCCAAAAAATCAGCGATCCTTTTACCGGCATTCTCCAAAATCAAAGTTTACAACCCCTGACCAATCAACAAATTACAGCCGGTGGCAAACTATTAGCCGTACCAAATGACTTTAGTTTCGGCAATATTGGAGAGGGCGGCGTTAGTACAATCAATACTTCTACCCTCAGTCTAATCAACGATTCTGGAACCGCTCAAGCAGGAGGAATTCGCATAACCGACTTGGATGGAACCCCCTTCAGTCTCACCGTCAGCATGACCTCCTTAGTCAATACCACCACCAATAATCCAGCCCACATCCTTCCAAACTCAGCTGTATCCATCAAAAATAACGACAATACTAGCCCAAGCGTACAAAGCAACAATGCCTTTACAGCAATGACGGATATTATTTTGGATGCCAGTACCAACAATTTCAACAATTTAGACAGCACACGTACCATCGCTACAAAAACCAATAACAATACTGGCGAGTGGAAAATCTACCCTAGCCTTCAATTAACTTTACCAAGTGATGGAGTTGAAAACGGCAATTACTCAGGCACCTTAACTTTTACGCTGATCTAATGAAAAAACTCTTACTAATCATCACAGTTATTTTTTCATCACTTTACTCAAGCAATGTTTTTGCAGCCAATGAAGCCCGTTTTACTATTTACCCGGCATATAGTGAAGGTAAATGGCTGAGAATCAGCAGTAATAGTAATCAAAACATCGACACAGCAGTTATTTTGGAAAATCTCACCTCCGAAAATATACAGCTAGCACTCAACTTCAAAGAACTTTCAGGTACAGAAAAAAACCCGGAAATCCAAGAAAATGCTCCTTATCAAGATCTTGGAAATTGGCTCACAATCAGCGGTTCCGAATTTCCACTCAACCCGCGACAAAAACTGATTGTACCACTACAAATCAAAATACCCACTCAAACCCCTAATCAACTTTACCAAGGTGTATTACTTGCCACCGAAAGCCGCCCAAGCAATTTGCCAAGCATGAATATCGCCACCCGCATTGGTACCAGAATCTACCTTGAAGTCGATGACAGCCAAATAATTCAAGCCAATAATTTCCAATTTTCCGTGCAGCTTTGGCAAATTCTTGCTATAATTAGTGGAATGATACTTTTCGGTTATTCGCTTTTGCATTCAAGAAAAAACAATGAAAAATAAAACCCTGCGCACAATCACATTTCTTTCCGGACTTATTCTGCTCATTAGCGGGATCAGTCCAGTATTGTCGCAGACTTTGGAATTGGAAATTCAAGCTGGAGGTTATAAATTGCAAGGCCCAACCACCATCACTCTTACTCCAGTACAAAGCACTTTTAGCACACTCACAGAATCAACAATTAATTTTCGCGACATTACCATTGAAGATATCGATACCAAGTCCACCACCACGGGTGGATTAACCATTATTGACGAAATGGGCGGCATCAGATCAGATTCCAATCAAAAAACCACAGAAGCATTTTTGGTACAAGTAAGCGCAACACAGATGGCCAAAAACAATAACGGCACGCTCGCCAACTGTACTACCACGCCGAAAGAATGTATTCCTACTGCCAATTTCTTGATCCAAAACAAAGACATGGACGCCAATTCCAACAATGACAAAGAGACTATCTACGGCAGTCCAGAAGACCTCAATTTGGTCATCACGACTAATACTTTCACATCCTTAGACCAAACCAGAACTTTGGCTGCTGGAACCGGTACCACTCCAGGGACTTGGACCATTTTTCCAACACTCAAAGTAATTGTACCGCAAGGTCAATCACCAGGTAATTACCAGTCTACTCTGACCTTCACCATTATCTAGCAATGAAAACATTTTACTCAAAACTAGTTTGCATACTGGCCATCAGCACTCTGCTTCTTTCGCAATCGGCTTTTGCCAATCAAAACGACGCTTACCTCAACCTGGGCGCACTGGACGTACGACTAGCCAACAACGAGGAAACACTGAAAACCAATGTCAAATCAGGCGAGGCACAAACTCACTATTTGAGAGTTACTAACTTCTCTGACCAAACTAAACATTTACATCTCTATGTAACTGACGCCAGTCTCATCAACCAGCAAAAACATTTCGTTGCTACTGCCGCCAATCAATCTCTTTCAAGTTGGGTTGAATTACCACTACAAAACTTCACGCTCAAGAGTAAAGAAAGCCTGATAATTCCTTTTAAACTGTACGCTGTCGGCAAATTGGGAATTGGACTGCATTTAGGAGCTCTCATGGTCCAGGAACAAAGCACAGATACTCAGGGTGGCACAGTCAAAATCGAAAAAGGCTTACGCATTTACGCTACAGTACCTGGAGTTCCACAGCCCAAAATTAGTATCGGCAACACCTCGTCCATCAAAACCGCTGAACAAATTCAGCATCAAATACAAGTGATCAACTCTGGCAACACAGATCAGGTAGGTGAGGTAAAATTATTAACCAGAAATCTCTTTGGTGAGGTCATTGCCACACAAAGTCAAAAAGTATTTCTTACTCCTGGAACAGAAAAAACCGTGGAATTCCAAAGTAATCGGAAGAGCGTCGTGTAGGGAAAGCGTGT
>CAZJJZ010000017.1:0-2050 GCA_964546505.1 uncultured Candidatus Peribacteria bacterium | reverse complement strand
TAATCATGCCACTGGCATTAGAAATTAGTCTACTCATTTTACTTTCATTATTGGCATCAACTGTCATTGTTCGAACTCGTAAATTCATCAAACACAGCCGTGAAAACAGAAGCTGGCGCAATTTCAGTTTTCCAAAGACTTTAGCTTTTGCCACAGTTTTAGGCATGAGCTTGTTAACTTTTACAGCAGTTCATCAACTTAATCAGTCCCCTTTTGGCATCAATCAAAAACTTCAAGCCAATGCCTTGGATTTTTCCCCAGCTGACAACTGGTACCAACTAAAAATCAGCATTGGTGATTTGACTAAACGTGGATTCCTGATTGATCAAGAAAGTCAAAAAATTTCCGGTACCATCAAATTCAATAATGCCACCACAGAAATAATAAATTACGAAGATCTCGATTCAGAAGACAAAATTGAACTGATTGATAATCAATTGAGATTTGATCTCAAAAATTTACAAAACGAAAGGGATACCGTTAACATCCTTCTCAAACCCACCAATCCAGAATACTATCCTGGCATGCAAATTACCCTAGCAAACAATCAACGCTACGAACAAGTAATCACTGTAGAAAGACTATTGCACCGCACACACGTTTTGCCGCTGGGAGTACAGTATATCGCTTTGAAAGCCACTAATTTGCCTCAAAACCAATCGCCTTTAAATTTGACGGAAAGCGTGGAAAACATCACTCCATCAGAAAACAATACAGATAACCCCACCCCACCTGAAACAGTAGCTACACCAGATATCAGCTTCAGTCTGTCACCTGAAGAAATCAATGCAACACCTGAATTAAGCATCCTGCAGGAAGTAGTTGGCACGCCCGAAGTGACTGACCAAATCAACTTGATTAACGACCTTATTCAAGAAACCTCAAGCAGTCCTGAAGTATTAACAGAATACATTCCAACCACTGAATACGTAGACAAGGTAACTACAGTCAATGCCGTTACCAAAGTGGACGCTGACCCCAAATTAATCAATGTTTTGAGCAATCAACCCGAAATAGTCTCTGAAATTTCGGCCACTCCAGACCTCAACTTCATTTTTGTACCAAATCAAAAAGTGGAATTTAGTCCTCAAAAGTTCTCCTTTGCCGAAAACCGCACCACTAAACAAAAAATCGGCGAAATAATCTTCGTACAAAACCGTGATACTGGTTGGAACACCTACGTGACAATCGATGATTTTGTTTCTCAAAACGGCCGCTACCGAATTCCTTCAGAAAATATCACTGTTGAAGCAGGAGAAATCAAGAAAATCAGAGCTGAAGAAGACTCCAAAACTAAAATTGAATCTGGCGGCATTACAAACTTAGGCGATACACAGGAAGCCCTATTAGTTAATATTCAGCCCAAAGATGATTCAGAGGCCATATTCTCCATTAATCCAACCATCACAGTCAATATTCCACCAAATACTCCTCCAGGTATCTATCGCGCCAACATTTCAATCAAGAGCCTCTAAGTCAACTTTGTAGCAAAAATCATCCCTGTTCCGACAGGTACGAATTGCACAGCGAAATTCGGATTTACTTCAATGGCCTTTCTAAAATCACTTAAGGCATCTTGATGGCTGGACACATTGTCTGCCACCAAAACTCCCCCTTTACGCAATAACGGATGTAAAGATGAGAAATAAGATAAATACTCCATTTTTGTAGCGTCCAAAAACAACATGTCCAAGTCTTTCAGTTCCTCAAAATGACTTTCCAGAACTTCCGGAGCGTGCCCCTTGATTTGACTAATCAAATCACCAATTTCAGCTTCCTGAAAGTTATTTTTAGCCATCTCATACCTACCATCATGCGACTCCACGGTAAACAGACGACCCTGATTTTCACGAACTGCGTGAGCCAGCCAAATTCCTGAATAACCTGTGGAAGTGCCAATTTCCAGAATCTTCTTGGCCTTGATGGCTCGCGCTGTTAAAAACAACAAATTCGCACTGTCTCGATCAATATTCCAGTATTCAGTTCTCTGCTTTTCCAAACGCAGCAACAATTGTTCAATTTTTTCCGAAAATAGCATCTCAAAAAACAA
>CAZJJZ010000016.1:27194-31804 GCA_964546505.1 uncultured Candidatus Peribacteria bacterium | reverse complement strand
GTCTGAGGTGAAGAGGCGGCGGGGCGAGAGTCACTTGAGCAACTCTGCTGTGGAGCTGGGGCAAGGAATGATTTTTTCCTTTCCCTCGGCGTCACGCAAATAGCAGGTGTTGCCACCTGGAGAAAGTTGGCTTGGATAAGCAATGGTAATGGCAATGATAATTGCCACGAAGCCAATCACAATCAGAGCGATTAGCACTTTTTGGACCATGACTTCCTTTCAATGGTGTACTCGAACTAAATTATATGCCTTTTCTGAATTCTGTCTATAGCTTTCAGACAAAACTACTCTTCGAGTTTCTGAAAACACCGGATATTTTATTTTGTAATTACCACTGAGGAATAGACTGGAGTTTGCCAGTTGAAGCTGTAACTAGTTTCATAAGCTTTGGCAGTAGTCGGAAAATTCGTTCTGAGAATTTGTGATCCTGCCGGTAAGTGGAAATGTTGAGTAAAAGAAATATCATGTGCGGAAACTGGTGGAATCAGCTGCAGACGATAAATATTGGCAGCTAAATTATCTAGTTTGAAGGGTAATTGATAGCGGATGGTAAAGCCGGATTCTTCTCCTGGTGCGGTACTTAAATCAACCAAAAAATAGGTTTTTTGCAAGTCCGGGTCATGTTGTACGGTCACCTGGTCGGCCAGGACTCCCAGGACATTTTCCAATTGACTGCCTAAAGGTACATACACACGTATAAAGGTTCGGTTGATGCCTGCTCCCAGGATACGTAAAAAATTTTCAGAGGGATTTTCCACACCAAATTTCTGCAAAGTTGAGATAATCGATTTTTGGGTCTGCTCGGTCCAAGTATGACTACGCACAATAGTCAGTTCATTAATGATTGTGCCATCTGACTGCAAAAAAGTGTTTTGTTTGACGCTTTGCCTAATATAACGATCTGACTTGTTACCACCGATAGAAACGTTAACCAGATTAAGATAATCTGACTTTTCGGTCGTGAATTGAGGCAAATGGCCTGCCAGGTTGTAGCTCTCAAACATTTTCTGCAGCTCTAGGTCTTTGGAGAAAAAGAGCAGTTTACGCGTTTGGATGGCACTTTTGAAAGCAGCAAGTGTGCCTGTCCAGTCTGGCTGTGCGCTCAAAGCGCTCAAAAAAGACTTAATCGCACTAGCCACTACAGTTTTGGGGGTGTTTTGACCAAAATGTTTCACCTCTACCAAATAGGTCAGTAAAGTGGCAAATTCCGCAGCGCTTACCTTTCCCTTAACTCCCTCTATCTGCAATGGTGGTAATTCCGCCAAAAGATCCTCCGCGACGCTTAAATTGATGGCTATCACGGTATCAACACCCGGGCCTTTGGCCTGCTCCAGAAACCAAGCTGTCTTGGCTGCTGAAACTGCGAAATCAGGCGAATAATTACTGTCTCTTAATTTCCAGAATTGACTAATTTGGGCGATTTCAGGAGGCGGGGTTATGTCTGCTGTGATTTGACCATCATAATCATATACATCACGAAATTGCAGATTTTGTAGCTGACCATCATTGAGGTCAAAAATTAGTAAAGAGCCAATGAAGCCGCCGGTCGGTCTGGATTCATCATCGTTTTGCAATAAAATCAGGTAACGGTGCGGATAGCGATGACCAAGTAAATTGAGTAAGTTGGGAGCAAGCTGCTGAAAACGATCAAGAAGTTGATTCAATTCCGCTAAACTGTTTTTCAGAGAATGGAGCTGAGACTTGAGGTGATCAGGCAAAAAACTCAAGTCGGCCTCCAACAGCAATTGTTCGGCTTGATTCAGTGATTGTTTAGCTTTGTTGAGATGATTAAAGGCTTGTTCTAATTGATCGGTAAATGAAGGAGTGATGGGTTTGGTATTGGGATCTGAGGAAAAACTGGTCAGTGCAGCCTGATTGATTTGTAAGAACAGTTGAGGAAGTTCTCGTAGTTGAGTGGCCGCCGTGGAGAACTCCTGCCCTGCGGTGGCGAGGTTTTGTGCCACTCTGAGTAGGTTGGGAACGGCGGCCACGGCAGTTTGTTGATAAGCTGGCGCATTGACATTTGATTGGAGGAATTGCAATTCGCTGAGCGCGCTACTGAAGGATTTTTCAGCGTCTGTGAAAGCGTCTTTGGATTTTTGAAAATTACTTTGTTGGGCGTTTCCGGCTCCGGAAAGGAGATTTTGATATCCTTGATCTGCGGCCGAAGCAATTTCTCTGGAAAGATTTTTACCAGACTGCACCGCATTGATCAGATTCAGTAAAATGACAATTATTAAGCCAGCCGCGGTAAATCTAATCAAGTCCCAAAAGGTGGACTGCTGCTTGCTATGATTGTTATGTTCGGGTAGATAAAGATATTTTTCTGTTTGGGCAGGACTCACAGAGTTGGATAAATCCTGGATTCTGGTCATATGGTTGGCAACCGGAAAGCGATTTTCCAGATCAAGATAACGTTTGGGTCGATATCGCCGCCGAGACAAGTTTTCCTTCAAGGAGATGGTTTGCTCCCCTGCTTTGGCCAACTTGATATCTTGTACCTTAATTTTGGGCATCAGCTTTTTGAAGTTCTAGTTGATATAAACTCAGAATACCGTTATCGATGAATTTACGACCAAAAACTAATTGACGTAAATTGGCTAGTGGTGGCAGGTCTTGGATTTGTTCAGCCGTGGGTCGATAAATAACCATTTCATTCACTTTTCCCAATGCCTTGAAATAAGGAAAATGTGTATTCAGCTCCGGTTGCAGCAATTGATTTTCTGCTTTGGATAGCCAGGTTTCCTGGTTTGTGACTATTAAATAGTCACTACCCGTGTTCCAAAAAAGCAGCTTTTGTCCCTGAACTTCCAGTGAAGCCGGTCGATTATCGGTATTTAGTTGGACATTATTCAGATCAGCAAATAGTTCCGTTCCTTTGGTACCATCCGGTAAAGTTATTTCTCTTGATTGAGGCTTCATTCGAGCAAAAAGAGCTTTGTTTTGCAGTAAAATTTTGGACAATACCGCTTTGGCAGCTTCAGGTTGATCAGACTGGATGGCAAGAAACCATTGCGGCTGTGGTGTACTCAAATCGACCGCCAACAGGTATTCTTGATGTAATTGATCTAATAGTTCTTGATTGAAAGTGATATTCAAACCAATCATGCGTTCCAGCTGCTGTTGCAGGAGATTTTCCAGTCCGCCGCTGTCCTGCCACATTGCCGAGTTGAACAAACTTTGCAATTTGTTGATCTCCAAAGACAATTCCCTACCGCTGACAATGAGATGGAGATCTGGATCGAATGATTTGACAGCAGGTAAAAAGCGCGCGGTAAAAGGTGTTTGGAAAATTACCTGGTTTTTGGCGGGACTACTCACCAGTGAAAACTGCTGGATCTGTAATTGCTGATCGTTGACAAGTAAAGCAGATCCTTCCCCAGAAAACTGATTGATCAGTGGCTTGAGGATTTGCAAGGCAGTTAGATTAATTTGTCGATTCTCAACCGTACTGAGCAGGGCTGGTAATAGTTTGGGATAATGGAGATAAACTGTGGCTAGATGTTCTTTGGGCAAATTGTTGAAAACGGTTAAATAATTCCTATCAGTGGCCAAAGACTGATGATCTTTGTGGATGGTGTCGGCAATGAGGTGCAGAATTGGCTCGTTGGGACTGAAAAAGGCATAATCATGAGCAATTAACAGCGTATAGTTTTGACCAGCCTGAAAGTTAATTTTGCGAAAATCGCGATACTGAGATTCAATCAACAGGTCATTATTATTGTTCAACAAGGAAGTGCGCAAGAATTCTGAAAGGGCTTTCTGATCAGCGATTCGTGCCATTAATACAAAATTTTGCGCCGTACCGGCTTGTAAGTAAGCGATTCCCGCACGACCATCTGACCAGGTTTTAACCCCCGCAAAATTGGGTAATAACAAGTTTAACTGCTGATCAAGTAAGTCCGGGGCAAATTGATTTTTGCTTAATAACTGTTGGAAACTTTGGAAGTTTGGGTTGAGTGGTGAAAGATTAACTTCAGCAACAGCCAATGTGAATTCGGCCGGCAAAAAGTTGGCAATTTCACTTTTACTCCACCATTTGTAGAGTAAAAAAGTGCTTATAAACGCGATGATTACCACTTGCAGTACAATCAAGATGACACCGGTAAAAAAACGATCAAAACGTTTGGATTTGGGGCTTTTCAAGGAGGTTTAAAAATTGATTAGTCGGAACTTGATTATGCCAGAAAAGAAGCTGTTTTTTCAAATTATTGGAATTTGCGAAATGAGGAAAAATGGTGTTTCAACAAAATCTTGCTCTAAGGTGGTAATTTAAAGTAAAATTTGGTTCAAAAATTAATTTGAATTTATGAAAGCAAGTGAAGTAAGAAGAAGATTTATCGACTTTTTTGTCAAAAATCATCAACACAATGAGATAAAAAGTGCTTCTGTGGTGCCAGAAAATGACCCGACAGTTTTGTTTACTACCGCTGGCATGCAGCCATTGGTGCCTTTTTTGATGGGAGAGGCGCATCCTGCTGGAAAACGCTTAGTTAACGCTCAAAAATGCATCAGAACGGATGATATCGAAGAAGTTGGTGATGCAACTCATTTCACTTTTTTTGAAATGTTGGGTAATTGGTCTTTGGGTGATTATTTCAAAAAAGAAG
>CAZJJZ010000016.1:22656-27163 GCA_964546505.1 uncultured Candidatus Peribacteria bacterium | reverse complement strand
AACTAACTCTCTGGATGAAGGAGGGTTTGGTTTGGATCCACAGCGGCTGAGAGTGACTTGTTTTGTAGGTGAGGGAAATATTCCAAAGGATGAAGAAGCCGCGGGACATTGGGAAAAATTTGGCTTTCAAAGAGTAGACCAGGCTGGTTCGGAGGGTAGAAAGTTGATTTATTTCTACGAAAAAAAGAAAAACTGGTGGGGTCCGGCTGGTCAAACAGGTCCCTGTGGACCAGATACGGAAATTTTCTACGACAAGTTTCCTGAACTCGCTCCGCAGATGCACAAACCGGGAGCGGCACAAGAATCGATTGAAAAATATCCTCTGAAAGATGGTAGTGGTCATTGCCATCCGAATTGTGAATGCGGCAGATATGTAGAAATCTGGAACAATGTGTTCATGGAGTTCAATAAACAAGCGGATGGTAGTTTTACCCCGTTAGCGATGCAGAATGTTGATACCGGCATGGGCCTGGAAAGAATGACAGCCATTATGCAAGGTGTGGACTCACCATATGATACCGAACTGTTCAAACGTATCGAAGCTAAACTAGAAGAGTTAGTGGGTGCCAAACTGCAGCAAGATCAAATTGTCTCTATCCGAATTATCGCGGATCACCTCCGCGCGGCGACCTTTATCTTGGGCGATCAGATGGGGGTGACGCCTTCGAACACTGATCAAGGCTATATCCTGAGACGCTTGATTCGCCGCGCGATTCGTCATGGAAAAAAACTGGGAATAAATATTAACTTCAGCCAAAAAATAGCCCAACTCTACTTGGAGGAATATGGTGATGTTTACCCAGAATTAAAACAGCATGAAAACAGAATCTTGAATGAACTGCAAAAAGAAGAAGAGAAGTTCAGCAAAACTTTGGAAAATGGTTTGAGAGAAATGAAAAAGATTTTTGACCTGGGAAATGCTTCCGCAGGCCCCATGCCTATAGAAGAAATGGCTCAAAAGGGCTTTTTATTGTTTGAATCTTATGGCTTTCCAATGGAGATGATTGTGGAAGAGTTGACCAAAGAAGGCGTACAATTTGAACGCGAACAGTTTGAAAAGGCATTCGCTACTAAATTTGCCGCGCATCAAGCTCTTTCCAGGGCAGGCGCAGAACAAAAATTTGCCGGTGGTCTGGCTGATCATTCAGCAGAATCAAAGAAACTACACACTGCCACACATCTGCTGCATAAAGCTTTAAAAATGGTATTGGGGCAGGAAGTGGAACAAAGAGGTTCCAATATCACCGTGGAAAGACTGAGATTCGACTTTAATTACAGCCAAAAAATGACCGCTGAACAAATAGCGGAAGTGGAAAAAATTGTAAATGAACAGATACAAAGAGATTTACCCATCAGTTTTGAAGTTTTGACAGTTGAAGAAGCTAAGCAACGCGGAGCGATCGGCTTGTTTGAAGACAAATACGGAGATCAAGTGAAAGTTTATCGGATGGGTGATTTTTCTCTGGAAATCTGCGGCGGTCCTCATGTGGATCATACCGGTGAACTGGGTGGATTCAAGATAACCAAGGAAGAAGCATCATCCGCAGGGGTGAGAAGGATTAAGGCTGTCGTTGGCAAAATAAGCTAGAATTCACCTGAGCCAGTAGCAGTCAGGCAATCTATTTAGGACCACCCTGACTAATAAGCTGATTAATCAATTCTTGGCGTCGCATCAGTAAGCCGAGCAGTAGAGCTGCTCTGGGAGCGATTAAGTTGCGATAAGCATGAGGATTGAGCGTAGAAACTAATCGATCCCATTTTTCTATTTCCTGAATTTCTCTGTCGATCTGAATATTTATTTCACTGAGTTTTGTCTCCAGCGAGCGAACATTTGGTTTGAGGTGTTCGCACATTGCGGCGTGAGCCAATAAAGACGACAAATAGGTGTGATAGTTTTGAAGATGGTAATAGCGAATTTGCTTGCAGATGAAGGCCAAACCAAACAGGACCTGGACAGTGTCCATCTTGTCCATGCGTAAACGCAAATCACTTAATCTATTTAGTAAAGCATGTTCACTGATGCGCCAGTTACCTCGGTTTTTGGCTAATTCTCTTTTTAATTCAGTAAACTGTTCGGTAATCGCCAGGGTCAACAGATGTTGGTGTTGGATATGGAATTCTGCTTCTGTAGGTACAGGATAAGCTTTGGGTTTTTCTGTCGATTTGGGTAATTTTTCCGTTTTACCAAGACCTTCGATTAGTTCAAATTTACGTGTCATATTAAACTTTAAGAATTTCCCCTTTAAGAACCCAGTCCAAAGAAGATGTGACTCTAACACTAATCAGCCTTCCTGTCAATTCTTGTTCTCCGGCGAATTGTACTAGTTTGTATTCCCTGCTTCTCCCTTCCACTTCCTGAGTATTGGAGTTATATCTTTCCACTAATATTTCCAAAGTTTTACCCACATATCGATTATTATTTTCTCGCGAAATATCAGTCAACAAATTGTTTAAGGTATGCCACCTTTCAGCTTTAATTTCCTTTGGTACATCATCTGGAAAATAACTGTCAGAAACTGTACCCGACCTAGGGCTATACCGAGCTATATACACCTGGTCAAAACGCAGCTTTTCGAAGAGTCTTCGCGTATTGGCAAACTGCTCGTCCGTTTCTCCACAAAAACCGACAATCACGTCTGTGGTCAGGGCCATATCCGGGACGGCAGTTTTCAATTTTTCAACTTTTTCCAAATACTCTTCCACGGAATATTTGCGATTCATTCGCCTCAAAACCTCATTATCACCTGATTGAACAGGTAAATGCAAATGATTGCAGAGAGTTTTTAAAGTAGCATGAGCCTCAATAAGCTGGTCACTTAAGTCCTTGGGATGTGGCGACGTGTAACGGATTCTAGCCAATCCTTTGGTTCTGAGTTGATCAATTTTGGTCAGTAGTTGCACAAAGGGCAAAGTAGCTGAATCCAGGAACAGTCCTTTTTGTTTGTCTAAAGCGGATAGTCCATAAGAGTTTACAGTTTGTCCCACCAGTGTAATTTCTTTGCAACCCTGTTCCACTAATTTGGTGCATTCTTCCAATATTTCTGACATTGGGCGACTTTGTTCACGGCCGCGTGAATAGGGAACAATGCAGTAGGTACAATATTTGTCACAACCGATTTGAATTGGTACATAAGCCTGGAATTTGGTGGTGTATTCCGGTTGCACTTTTAGGTAGTCAATACGATTTGGCGAGGATAATTGCGCTGAAACTACAGTTTGCACTGGAGCGGGCTTGGTTATTTCCTGCTCTTCGGCCAAAGAATTTTCAATTTCCTCCAATTCCGGCAACTCCAATTTCGCTTCTGCCTGCGCCAAAATATCAGGCAACATATTGGTATCAGTAATTTTGAAAACAAAATCCAACTTGGAATTGCGCATTTTTAGCAATTTATCCTTTTGAGTGGAATCGGAATTCTTTGTGGAAGTGATGCGAACCATACAGCCTGTAAGCCCAATCAATAAATTGGGATTGGCTTTTCTATAGCCAGCCAAATTTTTCAATAGTCCAAAAACCCGATCTTCTCCTTTTTGCCTAATGGAACAGGTATTCAAAATTATCAAATCGGATTTTTCGGCGCTTTCAGCTGGATCATAGCGTAGATTTTGCAGTACTGCCGCTACCCTTTCCGAATCGGAATAGTTCATTTGACAGCCAAAAGTTTGAATGAAGTATTTCATAAAGCGGGTGGTTGGAGTTGAGCTTGGAGTTATTAAATAGTTACTATTTGTAACTGTTCTGTGAGGAAAGTTCAACCAAAATTGGCCTGCTGGTGACCCCGACAGGAATCGAACCTGTATTTAAGCCTTAGGAGTGCCTCGTTCTATCCATTGAACTACGGGGTCGGATGGCGAATTTAACTCAATAAATAAATCTTTAATTGTTCCTCAGAGGTATCTTTCTTGCCGCTTAACACCACCTTACTTTGTGGTTCGGGCGCGGTAACGCCCAGTTTGGTGAAAAAAGCCTCTTTGAGATGCTGATTATCTTGATTAATCAACGGCAGAAAAGCCTGCGGGTTGATTTCCTCAAGGGTGTTGTGGATGAGGCTTTCGTCAGTGGACAATGGAAACAGCAAAAGGTCTAAATCCCCAATTTTCTCAATTTGATCAGGTGTAAATGCTTTTTCCAACTTTGGTAAATAGGCGATTTTGGCAGTATCAGTGTAAAGCAAGAAAAGTAGTTTTTTTTGAGACTGATCAGGCTCGTCCGGATTTAAAATTAGGATAGTCAAACCGATACCTTTGACTTCCAACTAAAAAATTTACTTTCTGAGGGTAAATTGGCTGGTTCTAAAAAAGCTTGAGAAGTGAGGATGAGATCGGCGTTGGCCGGGCCGGTGTACTTTAAATCAGCTGAAAATGCATCGATAAAGGCTGAGCATTGTTTGGTTTTGATTTGTATACCATGTGGTTGTGCTTGAGAAATTTCCATGGAACTTGAGTGATGATTGGTTAATACTGAGCAATTGTCGCTCTGGCGTGGGGGATGATAACAGACAAAGAAAAA
>CAZJJZ010000016.1:5335-22646 GCA_964546505.1 uncultured Candidatus Peribacteria bacterium | reverse complement strand
GACTATCATTTTTAAATTCATTTTTGTTATAATGCGCTCGCCAAAATTTTTTAAATAAATAACAACATGGGCAAAATTACTGATATTAAAGCCCGAGAAGTGATTGACTCTCGAGGTAATCCTACTGTGGAAGTAGAAGTTCACACAGCCAAAGCAATGGGCCGAGCGATTGTACCAAGTGGTGCTTCCACCGGAGCACACGAAGCTTTGGAATTAAGAGACGGTGATAAATCCAGATTCAAAGGAAAAGGTGTTTTGAATGCTGTCAAAAACGTAAATACTACCTTGAAAAAACTCTTAGTCGGTCAAAATGTGACTGAGCAAGAAAAGTTGGATTTAATGATGATTGAAAAAGACGGTACTGAGACCAAGTCCAAATTTGGAGCGAATGCCATTTTGGGAGTTTCTCTGGCGGCTGCTCGTTGCGCGGCTAATGAAAAAAAAGTTAGTTTGTGGAAATATTTGAATCCCGAAGCCAATTTGTTGCCTGTGCCAATGATGAATGTTTTGAATGGTGGCAAACATGCGGATAGCGGTTTGGATATTCAAGAGTTCATGATTTTGCCGGTTGGCGCGGAATCATTCAAGGAAGCTATTCGGATGGGAGCGGAAGTGTTTCATTCTTTGGCCGGTATTTTGAAGGACAAAGGTTATAAAACAACAGTTGGTGATGAAGGTGGCTATGCGCCAGCCCTAAAAACACAAGAAGAAGCTTTTGATTTGATTTTAAGTGCGATTGATAAAGCCGGATATAAGGCAGGTGACGACGTTAAACTGGGCATAGACGCGGCTTCTACAGAATTTTTTGATGCCAAAGCCGGTAAATACAATTTGAGAATCAAAGGAAAACAGGAGTCATTAAGCGGTGATGAATTGGTAGACTACTGGATGAGTCTGGTCAAAAAATATCCGATTATTTCGATTGAAGATGGCTTGGCGGAGGATGACTGGAGCAGTTGGAGCAAATTGGTCAAGAAAACCAAAGGTTCAGTGCAAATTGTCGGTGACGACTTGTTTGTGACAAATGTAAAAAGATTGGAAAAAGGTATTGAAGAAAATGCTGCCAACTCTATTCTTATTAAGGTTAATCAAATCGGTACTCTGACCGAAACCATCGATGCAATTGACTTGGCTGAATTGAATGATTGGACAGCAGTAGTTTCTCATCGCTCTGGAGAAACAGAAGATACCACTATTGCCGATTTGGTGGTGGCTATGTGTACAGGTCAAATCAAAACAGGCTCAATGAGCAGAACTGACCGTGTTGCAAAATACAACCAATTGCTAAGAATCGAGGAAGAATTAGGCAAAAAAGCCGTTTATGCCGGTTATGGCGCTTTCTATAACTTACAATAAAGATGTTCAAATCCTCCCTTTTCAAAAAAACCACACCAAGACGTAATCCCCTGAGCCATAAAGCCATGAATGGACGCGTCCTGGTGTTGGGAGGGAGCGTGGAGTTTCACGGAGCTCCGTTGTTTAGCTCTCAAGCGGTGCTGAATAGCGGAGCGGATTTGGTTACTATCGCAGTTCCGGAAGTAAATTTTGACGTCACCAGAAATTTCAGCCCCAGTTTTCTGGTGCGTAAATACCCGGGTGAATATTTATCGCAGAAGGCGAAAGAGATGATTATGGCCTTGGCGACCAATGTGGATGTGGTACTGATTGGACCAGGCTTGGGGGACAGACCGGAAACACTCAAAACAGTAAAAGATCTAATTGAACAAATCAATTTACCGATGGTATTGGATGCTCATGCGATTCAGGCACTGGAACTGGTGGAAAATATACCACTTAGTCACCCGTTGGTCATTACACCGCATCATTATGAATTCGAAAAATTGACTGGCAAACCATTCAAAATTACCGATCCCGCAGATCAAAAAACACGTTTAATCCGAGCTCTGGCCAATGACTTGAAAATGAATATTTTGCTGAAAGGACCAATTGATATTATTGCGTCCGATGATGGTCAACTGGAAGAAAATGACACCGGCAATGCTGGTATGACGGTGGGAGGAAGCGGAGATGTACTCGCCGGTATGGTAGCCGGGTTGATGTCACAAGATTTACCCGCTTTTGAAGCGTGCCAGGCAGCAGCTTTTGCCCTTGGCAGTGCAGGAGATAGATTGTTAAAGTTAAAGGGCTATTGCTTCACTGCGGAAGATTTATTACAAGAATTTCCTTTGGTACTGAAGGATTTAATTGAGTAATTTTTTTACGATGAGGAAAGTGCAATATCTTGACTTGCCAGCTCAGCAATTTCACTTGCTTAGCGGTTTTTCCAGCGGACTGCAACAGGCTTTTTTTGGACGTGAAGGCGGTAAATCAGAAGCACCTTTTGACAGTCTAAATGTACGGTTTACAATTGGTGATGAAGATGAAGTAGTGACTCAGAATAGACAAAAAATCCGGCAGGCCATGGCTTTGGAATGGCTTTTGTCCGCTAACCAGACTCATAGTGACAATGTCCTGTCGATAGACAATAGTATTTTTGCTGCCCTGCAAAATTTACAAGTTGGCGAAGCTTTGGATGGACATAGTCTGGTCTATAGACAAGACATGATGTTAGAGATCGATGATTATGATGGATTTGTTACTAATGTGCGAGGACTAGGTTTGATGATGCAAGTGGCCGATTGTCAGGCGGCCTTATTTTATGATCCTACTAGAGAGGTTTTGGCCGTAGCACATGCTGGTTGGAAGGGGTTGAAGAAAAGAATTTACAAGAAAATACTTGACGCTATGACCATCAATTTTGGCTGTAGCGCAGAGCATATTTTCGTGGGGATTGCACCCTCGCTGGGCCTAGAGAATAGCGAATTTACTGATCCGATAGCAGAGATTGGTCCAGAGTACCAAAATTACTATCAGGGTAGAAAAGTGGATCTTTGGGGAATTGCCAGGCAGCAATTGACGGATTTGGGAATTCAGGAAAATCGTCTGGAAATTGCTCAAGTGGATACTGCCAATCCAGACAGTGGTAAGCACTTTTTCTCCTATCGACGGGAAGGGGGGAAAACGGGTCGTAATGCGTTGGTGGCGGCTTTGAAGTAAGGCTTGATGGGGAATAATGGTTTGGGGGAGGATAGCGACTGTGTTGAATGCGGCGAAAAGGTTGAGGCTAATTTGCTGTTTTTAACTCCGGGTGGTTTTGATATAGGAAATTCAGATAATCTTGCGGTTCCTGATAGTCTGAATTAATGGCAATCGCTTGTTGTAAATATTGCACGGCTCCAACTCGATCCCCCCACTCTGAATGGAGTTTTTTGGCATATTCATATAAAAACCTTGGATTGTTAGGAGCACGATTGATAGCTTCCAGGAAGGCGTTTTTTGCTTTGGCGAGATGATTATCTTGCAGGGTTAGACGGTATAGTGACAATTCTGCCAAGGCAGAATTAAAATGAGTGGAAGGATAGTTGGGGTTTAATTGTTTGGCTTTTTGGTATGCAGAGATGGCTTTTTGCAGAAAGTCCTGCTTATTTTCTTCTAGAGCTGTAGCTGCTGCGGAAGACAGATAGAAATCGGCCAATTTTTGCACTAATAAGTACTCCCCTGCTGTGTGTTTTACAGCAAGTTGATATGCCTGTTCGGCTTTTGTGTCTTGACTGTCAGCTTCAGCTTGAGCAGCCTGGTTCAAATACCAATCGCTCAAGGCAGGTTGAAGTACCAAATAATTGGCGCCCGCAAGAATCAGCCAGAGTAAAATGGCGGAAAGTAGATATTTCAGCGCAGACGGCAACGCCAATTGATGAGTTGTTTTGGGTTTCAAGGCGGCGAGCATGCCAATATATAAATAAAATTGGCTGGTGGTAAATATTTGTCCAAAACTAAAAAAAGTCTGTATTAAATATACCAGCAACAAACCTTTCAATGCTTGGGCTAATAATGGGTGCGAAGTGTCTTTGATACTTCGGAAAACTTGAATAATTAACCAAAGATAGGCGAGAAAGCCAATCAAACCTGTCGTTGCCAGATAATTGGCATATTCATTGTGCGCGGCTTCAGGAATAGTAATATATTCCACATTACCAACTCCAAAAACGCGATATTCTTTTGGTCGGTAAATACTAAATGCATCTCGATAAGTGGAGAGACCTGTGCCAAGTAGTGGATGGTCCAAAAACATTTGCCAGGCACTGTTCAGGAAACTCCAACGTTCTGGACTATACCCTGCATTAATAGCGCTAATGGTTTCACTTGTCCTCTCCACTAGTCCAATTTTACTATTGCTCAAAATAGTGATTGTCAAAGTTACTATTAACACACCCAACAACCACCAGACCAGTAATTGACGACGGAAAATTTTTTGCCACGCTGCTTTGGGAATCAGCAAAATACCACTGATGAATAAAGCAAAAACAGCACCACGACTAGCAGTCAAAAGTAAAGCAATTAAAATCAACAAGGCCGTAAGCATTACCAAAAACTGCCAAAGTTTCGGCGCTTTTCGAAAGAGCCAAAAACTAAGTAGAAAATGACCTGCCAAATAGGCTCCAAGGTGATTGGCGTGTCCGATGCTGGAAAAAATTCGTTTTTGAGGATCGTCACTCCAATTGACTGTCCATAACCCGAAAAAGTCTTGCCATTGCAGTAAACCGAATAATGCGACAAAAGCAGCTGTCCAGAAGCTGATTTTAAGCGCGGTAGTGACTGTTTTGGGGGTCAGAAATTGAGCAGTCAGGAAGGTTAAGACGAAACAATTAAAGTAAGTCCAAAAGCCCATAAATCCGCCATATTGACCAAACCAGGAAGAGTAGATATTGAGTGAAAACAGTGAGCTAAGCAGGGTGCTGACCAGTATCGGGAGTAGGGCTAGATTCAGCCAAGTTTTGGGCCAGAGAAGTGGCTTGTTGTCCTTTAACCAAAATAGCTTCAGTGTGACAATGAAAACTGCCAACAAGGTAATTGCGCGAATAAATAGCAGCTTGGGAACTGTAAAAACATTGTAGAAATCGAGAGAAAACAGTAACGGAGTGATTGCTAGCAATAGGTAGATCAACCAAGTGATGATGTGATTCAGCAAATTTTGAAATTTTATTTTGGTCGAGCTCATATGTGAATTTTGACGCTCTGCCAGTTTACTTCAAGCGTAAACGGAAATCAAAATGATCGTGAGATAGATTGGGGTTGTAGAAGGGATCACCGGATTGAAGAATATTGATGTGTCTTTCACGGAAATAGCGTTCTTCGGCAAAATTAACATGATAGCCTCGTGAATAGCTTTCATGGTGATAAAGTTGAGCATAAGGGGTATAAACATTTAAGTACCCCTTTTCACCGGCGCGCAGACAAAAATCAACATCATTAAAAGCCACTCCCAAATTTTTTTCGTCCAGGCCTTGCAATTCTTCATAAACCGCGCGCCGGATCATCACACAGGCAAAAGTAAGCGCACTGTAGTTGCGAATAGAGTTGACTTGACCAAAATATCCATGCGAATCGCCTGGTAATTTGGAAAAAGCATGATTTGCCACTCCACCAACGCCAATTAGCACTCCGGCATGTTGAATATGGCCATTAGGGTAAAACAGTTTGGCTCCGACTGCTGCTACTTCTGGCCTTTGAGCATGTTCCAATAGCGCTTCCAGCCAATCCGGAGAGATTACTTCAGTATCATTATTGAGCTGTACCAAATAGTCTCCGGGGTAGTTTTTAGCTAAATAATTCTGGATCGCTGAATAGTTAAACGGTTGATTGTAATTGTCTATGGTGATGCGTGGGTGGTTTTGAAGTGATTGAAGATACTCCAGTGTCTGTGGTTGTTCGCTGCGGTTATTCAATAAAACCAGCCGATAATTGGGGTAGGTGGTTTTACTTAAGACACTTTCCACTGCCACTTTCAATACCTCAACCGTATCCTTGAAAGGAATGCCGATCAATACAGTGGGTGTGCCGATGATTTTACGTTTGACTCGATAGCTGCCTTTCCACATGCCGTCCTGTACTTCGGCGGCGACTCCGCGGCGACGTAATGCGTCTCGAAGGGCTTTTTTGGCATTTTCAAAAACGTAAGGTTTGGCGTCTAGTGTCGCCGCGGTGGAGCCTGGTATTTTGCGCCAGTGGTAAAGCACCTTGGGAATGTGATAAATATCTCGCGGTTTATCGGTGATTCTCAACATTAAATCATAGTCTTGAGCGCCTTCTGTACCTTCCCGAAAATTCCCCACCTCTTCCATTACCTTGCGTCTGATAACTGCAAAATGACAGATATAATTATTACTTAACAAAAGGTCTGGATTGTAGTTGGATTTGAAGTATGGTTCGCAAGGTTTGCCGTTGATTTCCAATTTATCCTCATCAGAATAAATCAAATCGTATTTCTTTTGCTGCAAAACTTTGACCACCTGGTACAAAGCGTCGGGAGTCAATTCATCATCATGATCCAACAAAGCCAGGTAAGCTCCTTTGGCTTGTCGAACCGCGGTATTGGAAGCCGCCACTATTCCCCCATTGTGAGAACGGAAAACTATTTTGATACGTGGATCTTTGTGCGCGTATTTTTCCAATATTTTTCTGACATGTGGTTTGTTGGAACCATCGTCTACTGCACAGATTTCCCATTTACCGTATACTTGAGCCAAGACTGATTCAAACATTTTACGCAACCAGACTTCATCGGTGTTATAAACCGGTACAATAATGCTGACCAGAGGCTGATAAGCGAATTGCAGTGAGGCTTCCTTCATTTTGCGCAGATCTCCGGAACTGAGGGCATTCTGCTCCAAGAACATGCCATATTCATCTTTAAAAATCGCTTTAGTTGGCAGAATTTTCTTCCAAACTTTGTGAAACAAGCTTCTTAAACCCTCATGCTTCAAAACATAGACAATTTTTTTCAGACGGTTTTTGGGCCATGTCCAAACCTGGTCTTTGACCTTACCGTAGATTTTTACCAAGCGCCAAGAACGTGAATTCAAAACAGTTTCCAAAGCAGTTTTATATTCTTGTAAAGACTGTTTCACCTGTTGCAATTGTTGCGCTTGCTGATCAAAATCTGCTTGTAAATGGTTTTTATCGGCAGCAAGTTGTTGGCTATACTGACGCAGATTGGTGTTTTCCTGCACTGATTCGTTTTGTTGCTGCTGTAAGCTGCTGAGCTGCAAAGTCAATCTGGCATTATCGGTGGAAAGTGTGTTTAAATCTCCACGGATGGCATACAAGGCCTGTTTCATCTGCTCAAGCTGTTTGCCACTAGAACCGAGCATGCCTGTCAAATTATCGGCGTGGTTTTTGGTTAACTGCAGTTCAGCTTGCAGCAGTAGCAGTTGATTGTTTTTTTCGTTCAATTCCAATTGCAATTGCTCCACTTCAGTCTGGAAACTTTCCAGTTTTTGTAAGGTATCCAATCTTTTGTGTTTTTCAGTATCGATCAATTGATTTCTGAAGCCAAGCATGGCTTTGGATTCATCAAAGGCCAGTTTAAGCGCCTGCAGATAAGTGGTGGTGTGAAAATTGTTGATATCCTCCACAAGCTGATGCAATAACGGTGAATTGATGGGTTTCTCTTTGTCCATGCAAAGGACTGTACGATATGTAGGGCTGCGGAAGTTGCCAAGTTTTTCCAGATTTTCGTTGAAAAAGGTTGTGAATTGGGAAGGTAAATTTTCAGCATAACGACCATATTCCGCTGATTTCACACCGATGGAAAGTTGTTGCAGCACCCAGTTATAGATATGTCCTTCGCCAATTTTGGAGAAGTAGATGTTTTGTTGGTGCAGAATTTCCTCCATCTGCTCGATTTCCGGTAAGCCAAATTGCTGATGTTCTTTGAGAAAAGGATGAGGTTGGCCGGTGTACTCGATGAATTGCTGATTAATCAATTCTTCAGCTTTTTGGTTGAAAATGTTATTGAATGGTGCCGCCAAGATGGCGTGTCGGCGGGAAACACGAAGCATTTCCTGGAGCATCTGGGGGCGTTTATCGGCAGGTAGGTGTTCTAATACATCTGAAGATATCACCAGATCAAAACTGCCGTCAGCAAAAGGTAATTGACTGGCGTCGCCCTGGATATAGTTGGTTTTGACACCCTCGGGAGCGGGTTTGGCATCCAAGACAGTTAATTCGCCATTTTTGGGCATGAACCAAGCTAAACGACCATTATACCCACCCACATCCAAAATTTTGAAAACTTTTTCGGGATGATTTTCAGCGCGTAGCAGAAAGTTGATCAGCAGTGAAAATAAGCTGTTGCGAGAATATAAATCGGGAGGAAGTCGAAGTTTTTTTTCCAGACGAATCATGAAAGATTTGAAATTACTGCTCTGTTCGGGATTCGACTATATTCCATTTCGGTGATAAGTCAATCAGACCATATTGATTAGCTTGGCTTTCTATGATGGAGAATGAAAATTGCTTATCCAGATAGTCAAATGGGTGGGTACAATCATGATTGAAGATGGAGGCGGAAAGCAAATAAGTTCCGGCTAATAAATTTTGTGTGACAAATTGACATTCCAAGTAACCACTGCCGCTGATGAGGGGTATTGAGTATTGGGAGGTTTGAGTGTTGGGTCCGGTGAGGTGAGTTCCGTCATGTTTGTGTAGTGCGAGCCCAAAAACAGGGTTAGTGAGGGGCTCTTTGGTGTGATAATGGATTTGTATGGTGATGGGCTGATGGGTGGAAAAGGTGTTTTTGGGTGTTTTTGGAGGTGATTGCTCATGGATAGTGAGTTTGGTAATACGCACCGGTGAATCGCTAAAATCGGGCTGGTTTTGACGGTATAAATGTCCCAAGTAAGCTTCCACTACCTCAGCCGGTCGCCCTTGTGCTTCAATTTCGCCCAGGTGCAACCAAATGGCTTGATCGCAAAACTGTTGAATTTGATTAACATTATGGCTAACCAAAACAATAGTTTTGCCTTCTTGCTGCCACTGGGCAAACTTTTGCAGACATTTGCGCTGAAAACTTTCATCACCAACCGCCAAAACCTCATCACAAAGATAGATATCGGCTTCAATTTGAGTGGCAATAGCGAAGGCCAAGCGTTGACGCATGCCCGAGGAGAAATTTTTGATCTTCAAATCAATGAAATTTTCAATTTCGGCAAACTCAATGATTTTGGGTAAGGCTTTTTCGATTTGTCGATTGGTCAGCCCCAATAAAGCAGCATTGATAAAAATGTTCTGGCGGGCCGGCAATTCCTGTTGAAAGCCGATGCCCAGTTCCAATAAAGGAGCTACCTTACCGCTCACCAACACCTCTCCACTATCGGGCTGATAAATATTGGCCAAAATTTTCAGTAGCGTACTTTTACCACTGCCATTTGCCCCCATAATACCAAAGAAGGAGCCCTTAGGAATGCTGAAGGCGACATTGTTGAGAGCTTGAAAATGCTCATATTGGGTGCGTCGGAAAAGATTGATAAAGCTTTCTTTGAGAGTGTTTCTTTGCTCGTGAGGGAGGAGAAAGGATTTGTTGAGATTTTGGACTTGTATGGCATTGTTCATAAATGGGCGATTGAGAGACGGGCTAGATTTTTTCGGCAAGTTTTTTGGCCTGGATTTTGAAGATCAGAGAGCCAAGTAAATAGGTGGCCAGGCAGACAAAGGTTAAAGAGAGGTAATGATTTAGCGGCGGGAGGTAATTTTGAATGGTGGTGAGGCGGGAGTAATCGATAATTCTGGCTAAGGGATTAAGCAAAATCATGCCCTGATATTGCGCGGGAATTAAGGAAAGCGGGTAAATGATGGGTGTGAGCCAAAAGAAAATTTGGAGCAGAACTTCCCAAATGTGCTGCAAATCTTGAAAGCGAACAATTAAGGAAGCCAGTAGTAAAGCGATACCGGTGGCGAAGAGGTAAAGTAGGGGTAGATGCCAGAGGAGAGCGAACGCAGCGAGGCCCGGTAGGTGATTGGTGGCAAAGAAGATAATGGTGAAGATGACTAGATTGAGTAAGAGGGTGATAGCAGAGCTGAGGGTGGCGGCTTGGACAATTAATTCGCGCGGGAAATAGATTTTGGTGATTAACTCACGTTTTGCTAGTATGGAAGCCATTCCGGTGGTGGTGGCTTCGGCAAAAAAATTCCAGAAAATGATGCCGAGTAAAAGGTTGAGAGCGTAATCTGGCGTGGGAGATGGCATAAAAACGCTAAAAACCAGGTAAATCACACCAAAAAGCAGTAAGGGCTTGAAAAGCGTCCACAGGTAGCCAAGGTAAGATCCTTGGTAACGTAGCCGGAAATCGCCTTTGACGAGAGTCCAGATGAGGTGAAATTGATTAGTCAATGAGTTGGTTGATAGTTGTATGCGCAGTATAAAACAAAATGGTTGTAAGGCCAAGTCGGGTGTTACATTATTTCCGGATGGAAAATGAGAAGTTATTTAGCTTGTGGATTATACTTTAAGCTTATCGCTTTTTTGACGAAGAGGCGGAGTGGAGGGTAGCTTGGTTAAAGATGCTATTGCCCGGTTATTCCAGCTTAATTCCGCCTGCTACAAAGAGACTTTAGCAAGGCTGGATTAAAAGACTATTAATTTATGCTTAATTTGGGCATAAAAAAACCTCTTCGAGCTGCGGTTAGCCGGCGGTGTTCGGTGTGAACACTGCCGGCTTGGTCTAGCAAGGAAGAGGCGCGGGGTTTACCTGCCGTCACTTCCCACGCCGCCAAAGCATTGCTGCAGGCGGCGTGGGAATGAGTTCAGGATGGGAGGAAGGGAGAAGTAACGATTGCGTTTGCAACCGGTGGAAGTAGCTGGGCTTTTAGAAACAGCCACCTGGGTCAGCTAGGTTCGCGTTCCCATCACAATCGTCGTCTGCAGCTGTGCTGCAGACTTCGAGTGTAGGGAACGTCGTTTGTACGCAGCTGGTTCCAGCTGAGTTGCAGAGGCCTTTGCCACATGGACCTTTCTGGTCCGTGACAGTGCATTCGGTGTTGGGGGTGCAGGCTGAGACAACACACCCCTCATCCACTTGACCGTTGCAGTCATTGTCCAGCCCGTCGCCACAGGCTTCGGGGTGAGAGCCGACGGCAATTTGCTCATTGCAGCTTTTGCCGTCCGGCGCGCAGAGGCCGTAGTTGCAGATGCCCGGCTTGCCGCTGGCGCACCCTTGATTGGGTATGCAAGTGTTGCCGCCGGAACCGCCGCTGCCGCCAGTTGCGCCGGAACCTCCTATTCCGCCAGTTCCAACTCCTCCAATGCCGCCTTCGCCTGCACTGGAATTGCCAGCTGAGCCGGATTCGCCACCCGCCCCAGCAGTTCCACCAAGTGAGCCGCCGGTTCCTCCGGTCCCTCCGGTGCTTCCACCAGAGCCAGATTGACTGCCGCCCGTACTACTACCAGCATGTCCGCCGGTAGTTGTGTCGCCGCCGCTGTTTTCACCAGCAGCTCCGCTGCTTGCGGTTGGATCGCAGATTTCCACTGGGCACATACCCGTTTTTTCGAGCGTGCAGCCGCAGAATAAGGCTGCCGTCAGCAGCAGCAAACAACATAGAATTCTCATGATTCCTCCTGGATTTGAAAGTTCTAAAGCATAAGCTTTCTATATATTGCTAAACTCATTTTGCATTTTTGTCAATCATTCGACTGACTTTTAATGCCCTTTTAATGAAAATTTCGGCTGATTTTGGGCACTAAAAAACCCCGCTGGGGTTCCCTCCTTTGCTCTTGGCGAGCTTTGGAGGGGCCATGCGGGGGTTATAAGGGAAATTTAACTACAAATTATTATAATTAGATGATTTCACCTTGATTTGGACCAATTAAGTTTACGAACTTATCTACATATAGATTTAGATCGGAAACGAACTGTCCAAGTACTGTACCATCAGAATAAGCAACATCTACCAGACTTGCTTGGATGCTTTGAGCACCAGCAGCAGAAGCATCGATGTTACATTTTAATACCATTGTATCAGTTTGTCCTGATTGGATTACTAAACCTGATGTTAGAACACTACTTCCAACTGGAGTAGGATCGTCATAACCTAATACAAATGTGTTTAGTCCACTGGCAAGTGTATCAACTACTGCTAAACCTGTGTTTTTATCAATAACACCATCAGCATTTGCTGTAGTAGCATTGTTACCTAAACCAGCTAACTTATTACCTGATTTATCGTAGATTGCACAATATCCTGTTGCTCCTGTATTAAGAGCTGCTCCAGTAATATTGAATCTAACTTGGCCAGAATTTGTAACTGTAGGTTGTTTTTTCAGTTCAACACTTCCTTCTCCTAATGCACTGATGGAGATTGCTGTAATCTTTCTTTGTTCTTCAGTAGAACCAGAAGGAATAACATTGCCACCAACAATGGATTCTAGAGAATTTGCATTAGCAAATTTTGGATATGCTTTTCTTACAACACTTGTATTACCGTGAATGTTGAATCTTGCCATAGTATTGGCTGGAACAAATGCTGTTGCAGTTGAATCTGCATAGATTTCAATAGCGTGGGCAGCCAATGTTGGAGCATCTTGTAGAGCAATATAGTAATCAATATCTGTACCGTTAAGGGTAATTATGATGTCATCTTTCTTAACTTGTGCAGATGTACTTGCAACTACAAAACTTGGAGTTCTGATTTCTGCATTTACAGCATGTGAAGAAGCAGAAGTACCTGCGAATGCACGTGATACTACTGTTACAAATCCTGATGTAGAACCATTAGCACTGTTCAAGTCACAAGGTGTTGCATCAGCAGCAGCTGCAGTAGCAGTTGTTACTACCATCATTTCTTCTTCTACCACAACAATATTACCTACTGTTCTTCCAATGTTGGCAGAAGTACAAAGATTTGTTGAAGAAGTCTCTCCAGCCATTGCAACGCTCAAAGTGCCACCAACTATTGCAGAAGAGTTGATTGTGCTAGAGATTTCTGATCCACCAGATGTTAATTTTGTTACATCTCTAAGATATAGTCCTGTTCTACTTCCAGAAGTAGGTTGATCTGATCCGTTATCTTTTACACTTGCAATATCACCCGTAAAGCAGAGTGTAGTATTTCCAACTGGCAAGTTGATGTTTGCACCACTAATTGATACTGCACCATTTACAACTGTATATCCTTCAGGTGAGCCTAATTTAACGGCACATGCAGAGTCATAGACATAGACTCTTGATAAAGTGGCAGGTTCCCCTGAAACACCCATAGCAAAATCATCAAGTGTTGCGTCTGCATTAGTAACTGTGAATTTGACTTTACCTAGTCTTGTACCTGTGGTTAAACCTCCAACTAATGCACCGGCATCTGATCCACTTTCACTTACATTTACTGAACCAGAAGATTTAACTGTTATTCTTACACCAGAATCTTGATCAAGTCCATTGGTAGCAGTTGTAACGTCAATTCCTGATACAGTCTGTCCATTTTGGTCAATTGAAACCACATCTGAAGTAGAAGTTACTGCAAATTTAACTCTAGCATTATCAGGAGTAGAGTTGGAAATGTTTCCTTTCAAAGTCAAAGTTTTTGTTGTATTTTTTGGAACAGAAACATTGAGGTTGTTGAATGTCACTTTTCCTGTTGTAGAGTTAATGCTGGCAGCGATACCAACCTGAGTTGAGCCGTCATACAATGACAGGCTTGTTACTACATCTTTTAGATTTACAGTACCTGCAGTTGTTGTAACAAAGGCTCCAGTTGTATCATTATCAACATAACCTTGGATAACTAAATTCTTGACTGTGTTACTTAGTGATGAACCAGAAACTAATGAAATACCTAGAAGGTCAACATTGTTAGTTCCTTTAACAACATTTTTAGAAGTAGGAGTTGAAGCAACTGCAACCTTAAGAGCAGATTGAGTTAAGGTCATTGTGTTACCTGTCAAATCTGAAGAAGGTGTGATAGAAGATGATCCTAATGCATCACCGTTCAAATCTCTAACAGAATCTGAAACATTTACAAGATTCTTAAGAGTACATCTGATTTTGTCACCAGATAATGCTGTGTTATTAGCAGTATTGAAGACAATTGCAGCTTTAACAGTTTCGTTTGCTTTGATAGTTGATGTACCAACTAGTTTAATACTAGATTGAATTTTGTCATTTCCAGTACCAACATCTGTTGTAGATGCTAATTCTGAAGGACCAAGTAATGAACCAGCAATAGATCCGTCATCATTTAATCTAGCTAATTTAACTAGAGTATAGTTTGAAGTGTTATCTGTTGTGTTCCATAGACCGCCAGCAGCAGAAGGAGTATTTGTTACCTCGATTTGTGCCAACCAATCTTTGATTTCCACGTCAGAACCAGATGCATTGCTGATAGTTAAATCTAAACATCTAACAGAGTTTTGACCAGTTGCAATATCTTGAGCAGCAGGGCCAGTGAAGGCTACGTTAAATGTTGATCCTTTGATAGTAACTAGAGAGAAATTAGAAGCAGATCCATCGTAACCTGTAGAAATCACTTTAGTTCCATAACCAAAAGTAACTCCTTTAACACTTAAATCTGTAGATTCATCCAAATAAACTTTGATATCATCTCCGTTTCTACCTGGTGACAAATCTGCTGTTACGTAGAAGATTTTTCTTTGTCCTCTGCCTAATTTGTATGGTTTGTCTAATACAAAAGTAGCTAGGTCTTTATTTCCAACTTCGCTAACTTTGGCAAGAGCGGTAGTTTCACCTTCAGTAAATAATTGAAGATTCTTGATATCAGAAACCGTAACCGATCCTCTTACATAAAGAGCGATTCTGTTTACAAGTTGATCTTCTGATCCATTTGCTTCAAGTTCGAACTGGGCAATTCTGCCACCTTTTTGACTAACAGTTAATTCATCAAGAGAACCATTTTTCTTAATTGTTGTAGTTCCAACTGTTGCTGAAGTGATTAATTGATCAGTTCCTTTTAATGGGAACATAGCAGACATAGAAGAAGCGTTTGAAACAACATCCTCTTTAGCACTCAATTCGAATGAATGAACACTGCTTTGTGCATCACCTGCTAAATCTGCAACTAAACAAATTTTAGCATTTTCTCCTGACGCAATTTCTTGGTTGATGTTGTTGAATTCAACTTTCTGAGTTTCAGAGTTGATAGATCGACCAGTTGTAAGACGTTCTTCCCCTCTGTATAGGTAAACATCTGTGAAACTAGTTTGTGAACCAGCACCCACTCTCTTCACATGCAAGCTCTTCAACATAACATCGTCTGAGCCAGCTTTGAAATCCCAGCATGTGAATACTACACCTGTAGCACCACTTGGTACTGAGCCAGCAACTGGAGTTTGAGTAGAAAGTTTAACGTCCAAAGCACCACCGGAAACATCAGCACCGTAACCTAAGAAAGATACGGAATCAGTGTTTGCCAATTCGTCGCCCATTTCTGACTCAACGTTTTTAGCAGTAACATAGTAAGTTTTGCCTTCTGTTTGAGTAGCGGTTGTCAAATGAACAGTATCATCTGAAATGTATTCAGCTGATTTAACTTCCAATTTGGCACCTGTAGAGTCTTCAATCATGTAGTTGGCAGTAACTTCAGCAGAAGTCATGTCAACTGGCATAGAGAAGATCAATTCTACTTTGGTAGAAGTAGCAGCAGCAGCTGACTCAAGTGTGAATTCGTCAACCATGCCACCGTCCATAGCTAAAGCTAACATCTTAGCAACTTCAGCTCTGTTGATGTTTTTAGCAGGGCCGAATGTGCCATCTGGGTAACCATTGATGATACCAGCATTGAAAGCTGTTTCAACATAGAGGTAGAACCAGTCAGAAGATTTTACATCTGGGAAGTGAGGAGCACCAGTTGTGTCTTCTGCGAATTGGAAAGCGTTAACAATGATTTTTGCAGCTTCTGCTCTGTTTAAAGAATCAGAAGGTCTGTACATACCAGTTGCTACACCGTCTTTTTTGTTGTTAGAAACGATTCCGTTTTTAGCAGCAGTGTAGATAGGATCAGTGTACCATTGTCCCAATGATACATCCTTGAAAGGAGCTTCAGTAGCCTTTTCCATAGTAATACCAGCAGCAGCAACAGCAAATTTAGCCATTTCAGCTCTGTTTACTAGTTCAGAAGGTCTGTAAGTATCTTTTGTTGTATCGATGACACCTGCTTCAGCCAATTGGTTTACATAAGGTGCAAACCAAGCTTCAGGAGATACATCGGTGAAAATGTTACCGGTAGTAGCAGCAGATACGCTAGTAGCGAAAAGGCTAGCAACGATTGCAACTACGCTGAGTCCGGCAACTGATTTGCGAAGATTTCGCAAAGTTGTTGATATACCCATATTAAAATTTAGATAAATAGAAGGATAAATAAACGAAGATGCACATATTTCTTCTTTAATTGATATGTACATGATTGAGGGATCGCTTTTGCGACTTGAGTCAAAGCGAATGTTTTAAGTTTATCGTTAAACTTAATGTTTCGGAAAATGTCTGGCGACCTGCTTGCGCTGGCGCTTTAACAGATTCCTAGTGATAAGAATGAATTTTCCTTTTCCCTTGGACGGGAGACTGGAAAAGTCTGGTGTCCGCGAAAATCAGCTGGAAGCGTTGAGCGATTTGGCTTGGTAAATTGGCAATTACTTGCCACTAGACCGTGCCAGCTGCTGTTACGCGTCTGATTAACCGGCTTTCACACAACCAGTGCAAGCGACTCTCTGGGATGACCAAGGGTTGGTCTTGGCGACCATTGCTGGTCAGCCTGAGAGTGACTTAATTGGCTGAATGCGGCTTATTGTCAAGGAGCGAAGAACCTTTCTTTTGTTTTTCTGATCCAGATTCCAAAGGGTAACCTAAAATATCAGTCAGGCAGGGCTTTTAGAGCACTACTTCGGAATTCAGATGCTAAGAGACTTGGTTAATCGGCTGATTAAGCAAAAAATTTATTTTTAGAAAGTTGGGGTTTTCGCTTGAATATATTTATCAAAGAGCCGTTGTCTAGTCAACTTCTTGACGATTTTGATTAGACGAGTGTTTGTCTTTTGATTAAGCACAAATATAAACAACTGAAGGACTTTTTTGTTTCATAAATGTAAGTGACTAAGGGGGTGATTTGTGGTTTAGTATATATAATTAAATGGAGTAATGGTCATGAAGCAGCGATTTGGCGATTTTTGGCGTGGATACATTTCGACTGAAAAATTAAGCAAAATTTAATTATTTTTAATGATTAGCTGCTAAGGTGGTTAGTGAATTGTTACAATTGTATAGTTGAAACTATCAATGTACTTTCCAGGGAAGGATTTTCCAATGATAGAATAGCCAATATTTACCATCAATTATCGGCATACACTCATGGTAAAGACTTAAAATATGCTTTGATTGCTTTAGAGTATATTTGGAAAATCAGACTGAAATCTAATGATTTATTAATCTTGATTGAGGCAATTTGTGACAAACCTAAAGTGTTTACAACTTTA
>CAZJJZ010000016.1:810-5316 GCA_964546505.1 uncultured Candidatus Peribacteria bacterium | reverse complement strand
GGCTTAGAATTACATATGAGAAAGTAACTTCCTGAAATGCTCACAAATCTACAAGCTAAAATTGAAGAAACAATCAGATTTCAGAGCGAATTCCAAAAACTCTCACCAGAAGAGAAAATTAAACGCATGCAAGCCTCAGTAGGCTCCACGAAGCGCCGAACCAATGCAGTTCAGCTAGTGAGGAAATGGAGATAGCTACTTCTGCACTGTAAATTCCAGTTCGGCTGTTTGTTGATCGGCGAGAATTTCGAGGTGATGTTTGCCCGGGGTGAGTAGGAGGTGGATGACTTTGACTCCTGTGGATGGGGAAATGTGGGTTTCTGTTAGCTGATTATCGACGAAGATTTGGAGAGTTTGGAAATTTTCGTTGAGTTGTAGTTTGAGTGGGATTTTTTGGCTTTCTGCTGGTAAAGTTGGGATTAGTTGAAAGGTATCGCCAGGTAGTGGGGAAAGAATTTGGAGCGGCTTGCTTGAGAAGGTTGCTTGATTTGCTTCATTGACCACCAGTGGTTGACAATTGGCTGGAGGTAGCAGATTTTCGGTTTCGGCCCAGCGGGAATATTCCGGTGGATAGGTGGGAATTATTCTAGTCTCCAGCTTGCCATTTTCTTGACATTGATAGCTTTGATAAAAATCATCGGTTTGTTTGGGAGAAGTACCAGGGAGAAAATACTCATCAATGGTTTGTGTACAATTTTTTCCCGGTAGTAAACCAGAAAGAGCACAAATGGTCGTAGTTGCTATGGTTGGAGGTCTGGGAAAATTAACGCCGGGTGTGGCATTTTCGTGGAGAATTTGCATAGCATCATGCCAAATTGGCCCCGCGCCATCAACGCCGGAAATGTTTTGCATAGAAGAAGCATCCGCATTACCGACCCAAACTCCCACTAATATTTTGGTACTAAAACCCATAGCCCAATTGTCTTTGAAATTTCTGGTCGTACCGGTTTTGACTGCAGCAGGAAAAGGTAAATCCAAGACGCTTTCTTCGCCAAAACTGAGTAGGCGCGCATTATCATCGGAGAGAATATCTTTGATCAGAAAGCTATTTTCTTTGGGATAAACGGTTAATGCCTGACTGATTGCGGGCTGAGTAACACTAGCTGGGCCAGAAATTAAAGAGCCGTCGGCTGTTTTGATTTGCAAGATGGTCTGGAAGTCCTGCAGCCGGCCATCATTGGCGAGCGCCTGAAAGGCGCGAGCCAGTTCGTAAAGACTAACTTCTCCTCCCCCCAAAGTTAAAGCCAGACCATAGTATTCGGCAGGTTGATTTAAACTTTCCAAACCGAATTTACGAAGAAAGATCAAGAAGTTTTCCACGCCAATACGATCAAGAAGGTAGACCGCGGGGATATTCAGTGAATTAGCTAAAGCTTCGCGGAATCTAACCGGACCATGATAGCTGAGTGAATAATTTTGTGGATTATAGGCACCATTATCGGTACTGAAGGTCTGGGGAATATCTGGCAGTAAGGAAGCCGCGGTATAGCCTTTGGTGAGAGCTAAAAGATAAAGAAAAGGCTTGAGGGCGGACCCCGGTTGCCTGAGGGAAGTAACCAAATCCACCTGCCCGGCTATTTGATCGTCAAAATAATCACGACTGCCAATCCAGACTAAGACTTGCGAATTACTAGTGTCAGTAGCTAGAACAGCAGAACTCTGAACATTCTTTTGCTCTAACTGCGCTAAACGATAATCCACTATTTGCTCGATCTGCTGCTGCACAGGCAAGTCCAAAGTGGTAGTAACCTGCAAACCACCTCTGTTGACAGCATCTTCGCCAAATTGAGCATCCAGTCGATTAAGAATATAGAAGACAAAATGTGGGGCCTGAATAGCTATTTTGCTTTGGCGAAACTTGAGAGGGCGCGCCGCCGCTTCCTGAGCTTGTAGTTTGGTTATGTATCCGGCCGATTGCAGACGGTCTAGTACATAGATTTGGCGGCGGCGCGCGGCGGCGGAGTTCTGGTAAGGGTTGTATCTACTGGGGGCTTGTGGAAGTCCAGCCAATAAGGTTAGTTCAGATAAATCGAGATTACTAAGTGATTTACCAAAAAAGGTTTGCGCAGCTGATTCCGCACCGTAGGCCTGAGAGCCAAAATAAATGGTATTTAAGTACTGCTCCAATATTTGATCTTTATTGTAATGATTACTGAGGCGAATGGCATAAGCGGTTTCAATTAATTTTTCACCAAAATTCCTCTCCCGGTTGGTGCCCAGTAAATTCCTAACCAATTGTTGAGTGATAGTGCTGGCTCCACTGGTAATTTTTTGTTCTAAAGCATTAAAGAAAAAGGCCCTCAGAATAGCTCCAAAGTCTACGCCTATGTGTTGATAATAATCACTGTCTTCACTGACCAAGATAGCCTTGATGAATAGTGGTGGCATGTCCGATAGGCGCAAATAGCTTTTGCGGCCATTATCCGGATTGGAGACCTCGTATAACAGCTCGCCATGTCGATCAAAAATCTTGGTGGTAGGCTGACTTTGCGGATCAGTCAACTGTTGTGGCAAGGGCAGAAAAAATGCCAAATAAAGATAGGCAACAACAACAATTAGGGCTAACGCTAACAATGAAACAAAAACAAATCTAGCAGCCCTTGCAGAGCCGCTAGTTGATTTCATTATGAATTTTAAATAGTTTTTCAATTTGCTACTAGAGAATGACAATAAGGCAAACCGATTAACACCCTACCTTATTACAAATTACTTCCAAAATTGATACCATCTTTTATTTGTCACCGGCTCACCCAGCAGTTTTACCTGTGATTCCAGCCCGGTAAATCTTTCTTGAAAGATTTTGACAAATCGGGTGAAAGTTTCTTTATCTTTGCGATTTTCATCCATTAAACGATCCAGCATTTTCTTTTGCTCTGCCAAGTCTTCTTTGGTGGCGTATTCAGTAACCAATGATGTCTGTTCCGCATCCTTCAAACCAGAAGACGTTTGAATTCCACCGTGTTGACGTAAAGTGTTAGCTTCTTTGTAAAATTCCAAGAGAGTTTCTTCTTTGATCAGATAGTTAAAACCCTGAGGAGTTTTTTGCCTCTTAGCTACCAGTTTCTTTGATTTTAAGGCACGTCGGATAGTTTGTACTGATTTACCTACTAAATCAGCGGCTTCTTGGATGGAAAGCAATGTTTCTGCCATATTTTTTATTTTAAAAATCCTTGCGTTAATTATCCATGCGTGATTATGTATAATCAAGTGACTAGTCAAACTATGACTTTACGCTTCAAGCCAATTATTGAGAAAGTATGCAAAATCAAAATCAATTTATCCAGCAGGCTCAAAACCAAACCAAAACCGTCTTCTATAGCTTGGGAAGCATAATATATTTTCTGGGTGCTTACATACCCGGAATATTGATGTCAATTATGTTCATCGGCACCTTTTCAATCCCCTTTTTGACAGTTTTAATCTCCCAGCCCGACGCTCAGAAATTTGTTAAGGATAATTTGTCTTTATTTCAAATTGATTGGAGTAATTTTTCCTTTCCCTCTCGAATACCCGTTGAATATTTTGCCATTACTTTCTTAGTCTTATTTGCCAGCTCGGTATTTCTCTCGATTACCAGTCATTATAATAATTATATTGCTTTGATCAATGATAGTTTGATCGAGGTGAAAAGGGGGAAGTTAAAAAAGGAAGTTTTGTATCGGCAAAATTTTCAGGGCTTTTTGGTGAAAAATATTGGTGGAATGGGTGGAAAACAGCTATTCTTGATCAAGAAAAATGGCCATTCTACCGAACTGCCTTGGCTGTGGGGCAATCAACAATTGCTAGATTTGAAATACGCTTTACAGACACAAATGGGGCTCGGAGAGCTGACTGTGAATCAAGTTGATCGACTAAAAGACAACAAAAACTCCACCAACACGCTTAATACATCAATGAAGGAAACCGTAGGTGTCAGCCAGTCCAATCTTAGTGTCACGAAATTGTTCGATCCGAACTTCTATCAAAATCTAAAGGGCAAATCACCCGAGGAAATTCAAAGTACTATCAAGGCAACAGTTCAGAACGCCAAAGAATATTACAAAGAATTCGGCAAAATAGCCGGGATAATGATGTTAATCATTATTTTTTTGCCAATTGCTGTTGTCTTAATCGGCATCTTTTTCTATTTACGCATCGGCTCGTGAAGAGGCCGCTATTAGGGAAAGCACATTAAAAAAACACCTCTGCGGTGTTGATCATATTGTTCAATACTAGGGCATTAATGGCACTTCTTGGCTAAACAATGGTGGGACATGCTGGTTTCGAACCAGCGACCTTCTCCTTAAAAGGGAGCCGCTCTACCAGCTGAGCTAATGTCCCGCAACTGGCTTCTGCTTTTTTGCCCGGCTATTCTAGGAAAGAAGCAAACGGATTGCAAGTGAATTTTGAGATTTTGAAAGAGGTTTCTGAAACTCTCAAGAAAACAGCAGACCAAACTACCTAGGCAGCTTTATTTTTTTGCCAGATACTGATGATGGCAAAGGCAACTCCAGGCAAGGAAAACCA
>CAZJJZ010000016.1:0-739 GCA_964546505.1 uncultured Candidatus Peribacteria bacterium | reverse complement strand
TAAACCCCTCACTAATGCCTGTGGTCCCGGAAATCAAACTACCTCCATTCGCAATGACAAATACAGAACTTAAGATCAGCGCGCCACTCAAAAAAGCCAGAAAGGAAACAGACATAATCTTCACTATCGGATGATAGCCAGAAGGCGGATCCTGCACTTCATAATCGCCTAAGATAGTCAGAATGACAATAATAGTGATTAAAAGAAGAATTTTAATGATTGAGCTGGCATAAATCGGTTCTGCGGCCACTCCCAGGAAACCCATCAGTCTGGGAAAGAAACTTGTGGTATTGAGTAGGCTTGCGAGTAAATTACCAACCCCATCAGCGCAAAGTGTTGCCACGTATGTGGCGATAATGATTTTCAAAATATCCTTACGCCCAATAATAAAACTGTAGGCGATCACAATCGCGAAGAAAACCATGATGAAGAGATCCCAAGAAAGACGCATTTTGTTTTTGAAGATGTTCTAGTCAAACGGATTATATACGAAAAAGTAGAAGTAGCAAATCTGTAATGAAAGCTAGGACAGCTGCTTGGTAACTTTCTTCGTCTATAATTTTGGGAAAGTGCGCAAAGTGGACATGTCGAAAAACGCCTCTGCCTTTATCGTAGCTGAAAGTTAATGAATTTTTTGGTAGTCCCAAGGGGAATCGAACCCCTGTTTCCACCGTGAGAGGGTAGCGTCCTAGCCGCTAGACGATGAGGCCCAAACGATATTAGTCTAATATAAAAAAAT
>CAZJJZ010000015.1:25987-32320 GCA_964546505.1 uncultured Candidatus Peribacteria bacterium | reverse complement strand
CTACACTCTTTCCCTACACGACGCTCTTCGTCTCCAAACTCAACGGCGTCATAATAAGGATAGTCACCATCGACATCTGTAAAGTTAGCAAAGGCCGCACCTGTCCCCATAGAAAAGACCAGCACAAGCAGAAGAAAAGCTTTTTTCATGTTTGTTGAATTATTGGTTTCGACTACAGCATAACTGCAAAACCAAGACTATTCAACCTGATAATTCACCACAATACCCTTCTCTACCTCCGCATTGATTCTACCTGGACGATAATCCATAGTAACAGCCAAGGCTTCACCATCTCGTTTAACGACTCGAAAAGGAACTTGTCTGGTTTCTGCTAATTGTGCGGCGGCAGATTCAGTTAGGCCTCGATAATCAGTTGCTGTGGCTGGAGGCGTGGCGGGGATATTTTGAGGCTTACCCTCTATTTCATATTTAACAACTATACCATTTTGTACGGTCGCATTTATTCTACCGACAATGTAATCTTTGGTAATTGGTAAAGACTGACCGTCTCTTTCTACCACTCTGAAGCGCGCACCACGGGACTCTGCCAATTGAACGGCTGCTTCTTCAGTCAGCCCAACATAATCAGCATTCTGATTAACAATTGGTTTGACGGGTTTGGTTGGATTAGGAGAGCCGACTGTGGTTGTAGCGTTTGGTTCGCAAGCGGCCAAAGCTACAGTACCAAGCATTAAGGTTGAGATAAGGATAGTTTTTTTCATTGTATTTTTTTAATTATAGATACATTAGATAAAATCTATATTTTGACCAAATATTACAACAATTCACTTCTACACCGCTAATCCCCCAAAAACTCACCCACCTGAGTATCCCATAATTTACCATACAGACTGCCTTTGGAATTACGCAAATCAGCATGTGAACCTTGTTCCACTATACCTCCATTTTTCACTACAATGATACGATCCGAACTCATCACGGTAGAAAGCCTATGCGCAATTACCAAAACCGTCTTTTGTTTAATCAAATTTTCTAAGGCCTTTTGAATATACTGCTCCGATTCACTGTCCAAACTACTGGTAGCTTCATCTAAAAGTAGAATTTTCGAATTAGCCAAAATTGCTCGAGCAATAGCGACTCTCTGCCTCTGCCCTCCAGAAAGTTTTACACCTCTTTCACCAACATAAGTATCATATCCCTTTTCAAATGAAGTAATAAAATCATGGCAATAAGCCATTTTTGCCGCCGCGATCACTTCCTCATCTGCCGCATCTTGCCGGCCATAACGAATATTTTCCATCAAAGTGCGATGAAACAAAATCGGTTCTTGTGGAACCAGAGAGAGTTGAGAACGTAGATTGGACTGCTGGTATTCACGAATATCTTTGCCATCGATCAAAATCGCCCCATCTGACACATCATAAAGTCTGGTCAGAAGCTTTAAGATTGTCGACTTACCTCCCCCGGAAGGACCTACTAAAGCTACTTTTTCTCCTGGTTTAATCCTCAAAGAAAATTGATTCAAAACCAAATCAGCATTTTCTTGATAACGAAAAGAAACATTTTTAAACTCAATTTCTCCGCGTTTAATTGGCCATGGCACTGCAGTGGGTAAATCTTTCACTTCGTGATCCTGTTGTAAAATTTGTACCATTTCTGAAGCATCAGCCACAGACTTATAATACCTTCTAAAAATTCTGCTCAGGAAAAATAAAATATCCCATACCCGAAACATAAACACCTGAATCACTACAAAATTAGCAGCCGTAATCTGACCATTTAAGACAAATATCAATGAGACTACCAATAAAATGACTCTGAAAAGCTGTATCACAAAATCCAAAATGGAATCAAAAGTCATGCCAAAAGACCAAGTACGAAAAAGCTGTTTTTCAAATTTGGTGGTCACTTTCGCAAAGTGTTTTTGCTCAAATTCTTCCGCTCCGAAATTTTTAATTACTGAGATATTGGAAATCGCATCCGCCTGTGCAGCACCACATTCGGAATCCATCGCGGATAAAGGCAGATCAAATTTTCGATACTTTATTCTCCCAAAAACAATATGTAAATAAACCGCAGAAAAAATCATTATCATCACCACCAAGCCCAGCCAGGGATTAAAGAAAAACACGGAAACAACTATTACAGCAAGTGCTGTTGAGCTATTAACCACTTCAAAAATCAACATGTCCACTAAAGTCTCATAAGTGGCTTCCAAACGCCCCAGTCTTTTCACTAAAGATCCAGCGAATGAATTGGCAAAAAAGTTGTGCGAATGACCGATCAAATACTTAAACGCACTATCCAGAATCCGCTTAATCACACGCGATTCAACCAGAGCGGTAATATATCCGCTTGATTTCCACAACACAAATACAGCGGCCATCAAACCGATGGTGATATAAAGCTGCCGCCAAGCCTGCTCAATAATTTCCGGAGTATAAGTTTGATTGGTTGCCAAAATATCAATAAAACCACCCAACACGCTGGTCAGCAAAACTCCCAATCCTGATGCTACCGCTACCATCAAGATATTTAAAATCAATAGCGGCCGATAATTACCGGTAATTTTCCAATAATAAGCCAGTAAAGGACCGGCTGAAGTTTTTTTAGACATCTTGGCAAAATGATGTATTGTTACTTAAAACCCTTCAAAGTGGAATTTGTTACAAATTTCTTACTTTGCAATCAAAGAAGTCAATTTTGCTACAGCCAACGCCGTACAAACAAAATTCAGGAATCCACCCCGACAGCTTCTGAAACATTCTTAAACCCATCCCTCTTCAGCAATTCCACCAAGCCGCGATTGACCTCTGAAATCATCTGGGGGCCTTCATAAATCATGCCTGTAATCAATTGCACCAAATTCGCCCCAAGCCTGATTTTTGCGTAAGCATCCGCTGCAGTAAAAATCCCACCAACTCCAATAATGATTTTTTTGCCCTTTGTCGCCTTGTAAACATGTGCGATCAAATCATCAGAAAGTCCGCTGACCAATTTTCCACTTAAACCTCCCTTTTCCGGCACATTGACATCCTTGATTTTGTCCGCCACCCGCACCTTGGTCAAATTGGTACAAACATATCCATCCACCTGATGCTTTGCGCAAACAGCCAGAATGACATCGATTTCAGACATCTTCAAATCCGGCGATAGTTTCACCAAAACCGGCTTACCTTTGACATAGTATTTATCCAAGGCAGTGAGCAATTTATTCAATTTACTTTCATCGGTAAAAGGTTCACCGCCAAAAGCATTGGGGCAAGAAATATTGATGGTGTAATAGTCACCAATTGCCTGAAACGCCTTATACCCCTTAACATAATCTGCCACGGCAGTGTCTGTGTCCACACAGGCTTCAGAATTTGTTTTGGCTAAAGAAATTCCCACCGGAAAAGCAAATTTCCCTTCAGTGGAAATCCCACGCAACCTGGTGGAAATTTCCTCCGCACCATTATTTTTCAAACCATAATAAACCACCAAAGACTTTGATTTGGGCAGTCGCCAGAGGCGCGGTTTAGGATTTCCTTCACATCTTTCACCAGTGATTGAGCCTACCTCTTCAAAACCAAAACCAACAGCTGGCATCAGTGGAATAAGCTCGGCATTTTTATCAAAACCCGCCGCCAATCCTACTGGATTTTTAAACGTAATGCCGGCGATTTTTTGTTCCAAAATTTTGTTGCCATAGCCAAAGGCCAGCCAAGTCAAGCCTCTGCCAATCGGATTAGAAGCCAAAATCTTACCTATCAACATCATCCGATCATGCACAAATTCTGGATCCATTCCAAAATAGATTGGTTTCGCCAGATAACGATAGAAAAAGCTAATAATTCGATTACGCCAGGCCACAATTTGACTCATCTTTGAATTGCATTATCCACCAGCCAATAATACAATAGCGCCATTAGAATTACCAGTATTATTGTGAACAGAAAAATAACTCCAGCACCTCCGCAGGAACACCAAATAGACCTGAGTCAAAAGGATGAACTACATGAACGCGACACCTTGACCGAAACGGAAGATTTTTTTGACCCCATCACCACCGTAGATACCGAACCACCAAGTTCTGAATTTGATGCCGAAAAAACAGACCCTCACTTCACCTTGCCCGCGGAACTGATGATGTTGGCACAAAGAATACAGGTCAAAATCCAATATACCAATACCGGCGAAGAAACTCTTTCCGCTCATACCATCACACCCAGTAGCCCGGCAGAATTACCCACTCCTATCCCTGGTGATGATCCTCTAGAAAGCATTGATTTGTATTACGCCATCAAAAAAAGTCCCTTACATCAACAAAACATCATCAATTTAGCAATTCTCAAAAATCTTGCTGATGAAATGAATCGACACATCAACTGTAAAATTCTGCGCATACGCAATTATCAGGATAGTTTTGAAATCAGCATTGTGGAAATCGAATGGCGCGCGGAATTGCTCAAAAATCTGCTTGAGCATTTACAAGAATTCCCACCCTTGATCAAAGTAGAAGTGGCTTTGCGCAAATATTTACGAAATTTCAGCTTCACATCAATCTTTAGAGAATACCGACGTCAACACAATAGATCACCCAGTAAAGCCAGTTTTTATCTCCAGGAAAAGTCCGTTGCTATCAATAAAGATATTACCAAGCTATACAATGACTGCATGAAGGTTAATATTTAAGCAATTCCACCAGCTTTTGCTGATCTTCAAAAGGACCGATCAAAGCCATTCTGATCGCTTCCGGCTTCAACAAATCTCTGGCTACAGCATTAACCTCCGCCAATTCAACTTGATCGATCAGTGCAATAATTTCTTCTGGTGAGCGGGATACCCGGTGCAACAACTCATACTTCGCTAATAAATGGGCATATTCTTCTGAGTCCTCAAAACGTAAAGTGACTTTTCCTTTCAAATAAGCTTTAGCTTTCGCCAACTCCTCCGCGGTCACCCCATCAGCGTAAACCTTAGCGTATTCAGCCACAATCGCTTGCACCGCTTCTTCCACCCTTTCCACAGACACTCCCGCTGAAGTGCTAAACACACCAATGTCCTGATATTCATCAGTGGAAGTAGAAATATAATAAGCCAATCCACGCGCTTCTCGCACATTCAGAAACATGCGCGAAGACATATTTCCACCCAGAATCACCGCCAACAATCGAGAGGCGTAGAAATGATCTGACAAATCCTGATAACCCGGAAACCCAATAATCAGATGCGCCTGCTCTGTTTTTTTATTGTGCAAAAATATTTTTTGACTAGTCGAAATCCCTTTAAATGGCTCATAAACAAGCGATTTTTGGGCTTGTTTAAATTTGAACAATTTTTGCACTTCACTCACCAACCACTGATGATCAACCTTTCCAGCAGCAACAATCACTGTATTGTCCGGAGTATACAATTTAGCAAAATAGTCCTGAAATTGTTCTTGAGTAACCGTATTGATCAATTCTTTAGTTCCCACTTGATCCCATCCCAGAGGCTGATCACCAAACAGCAGTTTTTCAAAATCCCAACCGACTTGATACATCGGAGTATCTTGATACATATTGTATTCCTCCAGAATGACACCTCTCTCTTTATCGATTTCCACTGGATCAAACTTGGAATAAGACAACATGTCAGCCAGCACATCAACCGCCACATTAATACTTTCTCCTGCAACCTTCACATAATAGCCAGCATATTCTTTACCGGTAAAAGCATTAAAATCTCCACCTACTGAATCAATCGCTTCTGAAACTTCTTTGGTATTTTGATATTTTTTGGCTCCTTTGAAAAACATATGTTCCAAAAAATGAGAAATTCCATTAATGGCTTTATTCTCATATCGAGAGCCTGCTCCCACCAAAATCAACACCGTCACTGCTTGGGTGCTATCCAAAGGTTTTGTAATAATTCTCAGTCCATTTTCCAGTACTGTTTTTTTCATTGTGCATTGTTAAAAGCTGTTTTGTGTCTATTTACCTCTGCGAGGGTAACAATTTTACCTGCGCAATGCAATTGATTTCAGGCCATACTGGCTGATAATATGCCAGCAGTCTCCAATCTATATTTTATCATGCCTAGAAAGCTCTCCTCTCGTGCCCGTCAAATATTGCCTTTAATAGACCGCAACCTGGTGGTGTTGGTGATCATGTTTTTAATTACGGCAATTATAGTTGGACGATTATTTGTGCTACAGGTGATGTCGCATGATTACTACTTTGCCCTGGCCAGTAAAGAACACTCCGGTTACGCCGAATTACCCGCCCATCGAGGTGAAATTTTTATTCAAGACTATTCCTCAGGAGAAAATGTGCGTTTGGCTACCAACTCCACCTTGGATATGCTTTTCGCCGATCCAACCATGATCAAAGACAAAAAACTGGTAGCAGA
>CAZJJZ010000015.1:17900-25960 GCA_964546505.1 uncultured Candidatus Peribacteria bacterium | reverse complement strand
ATTTTCAATCTTGATGAAGCCAAGGCGGCTGATCAGGCCCGCATCCAAAAAGAACAAGACAATGCCAAAACTCCTGAAGAATATGATCAAATCAAACCCTACAATGACGATGAATTGTATCGCAATTACTACAATTCAATTCTGGAACAAATCAGTTCTGATATTAGACCTATGATTATCCTTAGTACCAAAATTGATGATCAACTGGCCACCAAAATTCGTGAAGCTAATCTGACCGGTGTCGAAGTCACCACCAATCACAGTTTAATTGCCTATCCGCCAAAAATTACCGATCTGCAGGGCACCGCAGAAAAGTTGGGTAATTTGATCGGCACAGCTCCTTTGGAGTTGGAAAGGCTATTCCAAAGCCGCAATCGCTATGTAGTGTTAAAACGCAAACTCTCACCTGAAACTTCAGACAAAATCAAAGCCATCATCAAAGAAGATCAGGCCAAAAACTTTGCCGGTTTGGGCTTACAAGAACAGTATTTCCGTTTTTATCCAGAAAATAATTTAGCGTCCAATGTGGTGGGATTTGTCACACCAGAAGGTACGGGAGCCTATGGCATCGAATCCCGTTTTGACAACGAGTTGAGGGGCAAAAACGGTGTTTTTCAAACCCAAAAAGATTCTGTGGGGCGCTTAATCACTGTAGGTGATTCTGTCATCAAACCAGCCGAAGATGGTGAAAACATTACTTTAACCATAGATCGTTCAATTCAGATGGTGGTAGAAAACAAATTAGAGCGCGCAGTTCAAAACACTCGCGCCGATACCGGTCAAGTAGTGATTATGAACCCCAAAACCGGCGCCATCATCGCCATGGCCAGCTATCCTGATTTCAATCCCAATGATTACAGCGCAGTATTCGATAAAGAACGCATTAATTTAAGTGAACAAGAAATTCAAAATCTCCTACCCATAGAAGGTAAGGAAAATACTTTTTGGCTCTATCGTAATGAAGCCACACAGGATCGATTAATGATTTTCCAAAAAACTCTACCTAATGGTCAAATTATTCACGAAAAATACAAAAATAATATCGGCGCGGAAGCGTATCAAAATAAACCTGTTACCGCTCCTTATGAACCAGGCTCCGTATTTAAACCCATCACCATGTCAGCAGCATTGGATGATGGCGCTGTCACAGCACTAACCTCATTTTATGATCCCGGAATTTTGAAAGTGGACGAATTTGAGATCAAAAATGTTTCCAAACTCTGTACCGGACAAGTTAATACCACCAAAATCCTAGCCCAATCCTGTAATACCAGTATTGGACGAATAGCACAGCAAATGGGCCGTAATCTCTTCTATGCTTATTTGAAAAAGTACGGCTTTGGCGAACGCACTGAAATTGAATTGGATAATGAACAAGCCGGTGTACTGTCTCATTTCAGTCAGTGGGCAGAATCAGAGTTGGTGACGCACGCCTTCGGACAAGGTCTCACCACCAATATGGTGCAAATAATCAGCGCCTATGCCACTATCGCCAATGGGGGTAAGTTGATGCAACCATATATCATTGATAGTGTTCAAAAAGGTAATCAAATCGTCAAAACCGAACCTACCGTTTTAGCTCAGGTCATCAAACCAGAGACCGCAGAAACTCTCAAAGGCATGTTGGTGGCTGTGATTGAGGAAGGAGTGGAAAATCAGGCTCGCTTAGACAAATACTATCTGGCGGGAAAAACCGGAACTTCGCAAACATATAAACACGGCAAACCGCTTACGGGCGCCGGTACCACTATTGCTACCCTTGCCGGTTTTGGCCCCATCAATGATCCTAAGTTTGTCATCCTGGTAAAACTCGACCGACCTCGTTCCAGCGAGTGGTCAGGCCAAACCGCCGCTCCTCTATTCCGTGAAATCGCCGAGTACTTAATGGAGTATTATTCCGTACCACCGGATAAGAAGTAGAAAGCTCTAAACCTTTTCAACTGTTAATAGATACTTTTTAGTAACCCCATCAAAATTTACTGTGAAACGTGCAGTTCCAATTTTTTTTTTTTTTTCATCTAGTGTATATTTTGCATCACCTCCACCAGATCTCCCATGTTGGCCATAGTTGGCATCAACAGTTTTAGCACACTCTTGATAGGCAAATTCTAAAGCAGATTTTATCTGATCATGGTATTCTTTAAACTCTTTCTGAAAAAGTGTATTCAGTTTTTGTGTGGTTTGTTCTACGTGTTTATCACTGACACCTCCACGTAAATTAATTTCGGTATCCCCTGCTTTATCGCTTTTCTCGCTCTTAGCTTCTAACTGCACCAAACCAAATTGGTTCTTAAATATATCCTGAGCCTCTTCAACTCCACTTTTGGAGGGAGTTTCTGGTGTAGACTCTCTACCATCATGAATAAAATACATAAGATTGATTTAAGTATTCTGCTTATTCTAACACAATTTTACAAAGCCTTCAATCTTCCATCAGCTTTTTGAGTAATTCGTCAGCCTTTTGTAATTCCAACTTTCTGTCATTTGTTTCTGCCAATTTATTTCTGGCAAAATCCTTTCTTTTAAGCTCTTTTTTCGCCTTTAACGCAAATTGCTTTTGCTGAGTATTCTGCATATTTTTAATCGCAATATCAATTTCCTGATCAGAGTTCTGCTGATAACTTTGACAGGCAATTAATAAGTCTTCGGTTTTAAGATCTTTAAAAAAACCACTGCTCAATGCTACTTTATATAGTTCCTGAATTTTTTGTTCACTAGCCATTACTCATATCTTAAAGATTCAATTGGATCCTTGGCGGCAGCTTTTTTGGCGGGATAGAGACCAAAAACCACTCCTATCAAAACTGAAATCAATGAAGACGCCAGTACCGCTCCCCAGTTAACACCGAATGCCCAATTGGCCAAAAAGTTTTTAACAATCAAAGAAATCAGAAAAGCCAAACCCAGCCCGGCCACAATTCCAATCAAACCACCAATCACTGTAATTAAAACTGCTTCAATCAAGAATTGTAACAGAATATCAAATCCAGTCGCACCCACCGCTTTCCTCAAACCAATTTCCCTGGTTCTTTGATTAACAGCTACGTACATAATATTCATAATTCCCACCCCTCCAACCAGTAAGGAAATGGAGGCAATGGCCACAATAAAATAGGTCAAAACATTAGAAACAGTTTTAAAAATATCCAAAGCCTGTTCTTGGCTCACAACATTGAAATCATCTTTAGCCGGTATATCATCGGGATTATCAATACGATGCAATTTGCGTACCGTCTCTTTGGTTAAAGTAATTGCCTCTTCCATTGGCACTGTTGCCCTGGCAATTATTGTCATCACAAAATCCACATTAAACAAATAGCTCTGCATGGTGGTGATGGGGATAAAAGCCATATCATCATAGTTTTCAAAAGCATTACCTCCCTGTTCTTCCATCACACCGATCACATTGAAACTGATATTTTTGATTTTGACTGGCTGGCCAACCGGATTGGATGATTCTCCAAATAATCTTTCGGCTAATTTTTTGCCCAACACCACATTTTTTGCAGCCATTGAAACATCATTATCATCAATGAAACGCCCGATCAAAGGAAAATAATTCACCGCAGTTGTGTAATTTTTATTTCCACCAATAATTTGAATTTTTTCATTTTTGTCTTGATAGGTGATAATACCGTCATAGGCCAAAAAAGGCGTTACATCCTTCAAGAAATCTACATTACGCAAAGCCAAATAATCACGATACTTGAGACGGTCCACAGAAGTAATGGAACCTGCCAAACCTTCATCCGGAGAGCCTGGATTGATATACAACAAATCCGGACCAAAAGTAGCCACAGATCCCAGGATGTAACTTTCGGCACCCAATCCCAAAGAAGTCATCAGAATTACCGAACCTACACCGATAATAATTCCCAACATGGTCAAGGCTGTTCTGGCCAAATTTTCTTTGATGGAAAGCCATCCCACCCGCCCATATTTGAAAATTTTATTTATCATTATTCTTGTCTTAATGCTTCAATAGGACTTAATCTAGCGGCTTTACGCGCGGGATACAAACCAAACGTTAAACCGATCAAAACACTCACTACAAACGCCACAACCACCGAATCAATGGTCACGATAAACTGCCACTGCTCACTGAATTGCACAATGATTAAAGAAGCCAAATAGGAAAAGCCGATACCCAACACCACCCCAATCAAACCAGCAGTGAATGTGATTACCACCGCCTCAATCAAAAATTGTAACAAGATGTCTCCGCCAGTCGCTCCAACCGCCTTTCGCAAACCAATTTCACGAGTTCTTTCACTGACCGAAACAAACATAATATTCATGATTCCTATGCCACCTACCAACAAAGATATGGCCGCCACCATCACCAAAAAAATTGAAATAGCATCAGATATTCCCTGAAAAGTCTTGGCGCTATCCACCTGGCTTACCACCCGGAAATCATCTTTGTTGGGATCATTATCGGGATTAAAAAGCGCATGTCGTTTGCGAATAAAGAAGCGCAAATCATCGACTACTTCTTCTATCGTATAATCGCTTTTGACATTGGCCAAAATCGAAGTGACATAATCAACACCCATAATTTCATTACGCATCACCGAGATGGGGATGACAATTCTTTTATCAAAATCCTGAAAAAATCTCTGACCCTGTTTATCATACACACCAATGACGGTAAAATTGATATTATTGACCTTTACTCTTTCGCCGATTGGATCTTGCTCTCCAAACAGCTCACGAGCCATTTTCAACCCCAAAACCACCACCTTGGCACTATTATTGATATCAAAAGATTCCAAATCCCTTCCATCCAGCATATTGATACGCAAAGCAGTGGAATAATTTTCATTGGAACCCACTATAGGCGTTTTTTGTACAACATTCCCGAAGGCCACAGTTCCCTGTTTCACTAAAATCGGCGTGACATCTTCCAAATATTCCAATTTCAACAAAGCCAGATAATCCTTGAATTTAACTTTATCCAAAGCCGTGACACTGGGTGGGCCTCCACGCGTACCACCTCCTGGTTGTACAAATATTGAACGATTACCAAAACTCTCTACAGAAGACAGAATCAGTTTTTCGGCTCCCTTACCCAAAGATAAAATGGCTATCACCGCAGCAATACCAATAACAATTCCCAGCATAGTCAAAACAGCCTGCTTTTTATTTTCTTTCAAGGAAACTAGGGCAATACGGGCAAATTTGATTAAACGAGCAATGTTCATGTTATTTCAACAATTCTTCCCCATAGAGTATACGATCAACCACCTTTTCCTCAGACTCAATCAAACCATCTTTGATACGGATAATCCTTTCGGCATGTTGCGCTGTTGTACTTTCGTGAGTCACCAAAATAATAGTATGTCCCAGTTTATTAAGTTGTTGAAAGATATTCATCACCTGTTTACCGGATTTACTATCTAGATTTCCGGTAGGTTCATCAGCAAAAATCACCGATGGTTTGTTGACCAGTGCGCGAGCAATAGCCACTCTTTGCTTTTCTCCTCCGGACAAATTGGTTGGCAGATAATTGATACGATGCGATAAACCTACTGATTCCAAAGCTTTCTTCGCAGTTTCATGACCATGAGCATGAGAATGATACAGTAGAGGCAACATCACATTCTCCAAAACACTTGCTCTGGGTAACAGAAAAAAAGCTTGGAACACAAAACCGATACGCTCTTTGCGTACCATGGCCAAATCATCTTCAGTCAGTTTACTGACGTCCATGCCCTCAAAAATATATTGACCGCTAGTGGGCGTGTCCAAAAAACCCAGAATATGCATCAAGGTGGACTTACCGGAACCGGAAGGTCCCATGATAGCAACGAATTCACCCTTCTTGATGTTTAAGCTGACGCCATGCAAAACCGAAGTCGCGACTTCATCACCATAATAAGTTTTCTTTAAATTCGAGATTTCAATAATATTTTCCATTAATTGGTGACTATTCTTAAGATAATTTCTTGACCATCAGTCAAACCGGTTTTCACCTCCAAGTCTCCACTCAAACTGCGAATACCTGTTGTAACCGGCAATTTCTGTACTTTCTTGTCCTGATCCAAAACTCGCACGAATCTTTCTGTACCATCTCTTTGTACCGCTCTTTCTGGTACTGTGATGGCATCTTTAACTTCATTGAGTACGATTTCTACATTTGCTGTCATACCAGGCATAATACGAGCATCTTCTGAATCAATGACAATTTCCGCTTTATAAAAAACCACATCTTGTACCTCGGTAGAAACCGGATCAATTCGTACAATTGTACCTTCGAATTTGGTATCATTGACGGCATCCAAGACAATGGCCGCTTTGTCACCAACTTGAATTTTACCAATATCCACCTCAGCAATATCTGCTTTGATTTTGTATTTGCTGGCCGAAATCATCTCAAATACCGGGATAGAACTTGATGCACTGGCACTGAAAGCTCCAGAAATCTGTTCACCAACATCGGCATTTCTTCTGGATAAAATTCCATCAGTTGGCGCGCGCAGTAAAGTTTTTTCATAGTCTTCATTCCTCAATTGAACATCAATTTTTGCAGCGGCAATCTGCGCGCGCAGTGCTTGAACGTCAACTGCTCGGGGTCCGGCTTTAACTTGTGCTAAATTTGCTTTTGCCGAAGCGATCGCAGCACTCTGAATTTCCAGTTGTGACTGATAACCTTCAATTTGAGTTTGTCTCGCATTCAAATCCACTTGATGATCAATTTTCAATTGAGCCGCACTTTGCACCTGCTGATCATAGAGATTCTGGGCGGCAGTCACTTCTGCATTTTTGGCATCACCACTGGTAAGTATTCCCAATTCCGCATTAATCAGTTTTTGTAATTGACCGTTCAGTAAGGTAATCGCTGAACTGATCGCCGCACTATCTCCCAAAATCTGAGCTTTCAAATTAGCAATTTCCTGTTCTGTCAGAGTAGAAGAAGGAGGCAAAATACTCAGTGCATCACTGGTCAATTTTTGAGCAGTAAGTAATGAATTCATTTGTAAGGTCAAATCAGCGGTAAATTGCTTCAACTCTGCCACAGTAAAATTTGAACCAGCTTTTAACTCGGCTTGAAGTTCTTCAAAATCATCTTTCACTTCAAAATAAATCCGTTGTGCCTCATTGACTCTGACATAGTCCAAACGATTAAAATCTTGCCCCAATGCGGAAAGTCCATCATTAACTATCACCGATTTCAAGTTCAATAAAGCTGACTGCATAGTGGCCGCCGTCGACAGCAACTGATTGGCCAAGTCTTTTTGCGCATTGGCAACCGATTGAGTATCGGTATTTCCAGTATTGGTCTGATTTTTCTTGGCGAACTCCAATTTATCCTCAGCATCTTTAACCATCAAAGCGGATTTCTTTTCATCCTCCAAATATTTCTTTTTGATTAACTCCAATTCCTCCTTGGCATTTTCCAAATCGCGTTCAATTTTGCGATAATTAACCTCTGCCTGCTCGACTTGTACTTCTGCAATTTTAATCTGTTCATTAGTGGACCCCGCCAGTCTAGCTGCCAATTCCGCTTCAGCCGCAGCAAGTTGAGCAACCGAACGTTCCATGGTCAACTTTTGCTCCTTATTATCCAACTCAGCAATCACTTCACCCTTTTTGACTTTATCTCCAGTGTCGTAAGACAGCTTGGCCAGACGACCACTTGCCTGGAAACTCAGAGCAATTGTCGCGTCAGCCTCTACATTTCCGGTTATTTCCACGGTTTCCTGTAAATCTTTCTTGGCAGCTTTAACAAATTCATAACTTACTTGTCCGCCGCTAAATACAGCGTAAGTAACGCCTGCTCCCAGTACTATTGCCACAGCCAACAGCAACCACCTCCATTTGCGCTTTTTCTTCTTCAAGGCGTGTTGAACACCCAATTCCTGACCCAAGCCATCCTTAAGGGATTCCTTTTCCTTTTGCATACAATTCAATTAATTTTTTTGCTGACCGATTATAGGCTCAAGACTTTCAAAAAACAATCAAACTATTTACTAATTCGCACAAAAATCGCAGAACTCAACACACCATCTTTTGCCTTTCGGTAACCAACTACAACGTCTTTCAAAGGCGACAAGTAT
>CAZJJZ010000015.1:1464-17890 GCA_964546505.1 uncultured Candidatus Peribacteria bacterium | reverse complement strand
GATATTGAGTCAGATCCAAACCCGCTTCAAAATCAGCTGCCAACGCCACAATTTGATCAACATAAAGAAGTAAATTTCGAATCGAAAAATAACTCAAGTCCAAATTATATTCTTCCAATAACTTTCTGGCAGATCGCAAATCGCTATTCTGGACCACTGTTGCTTTGGGTTGATTTAATTGGGCTAAAGCGTCAGGTTTCAATGCCACATAAACCATTCCAGCTTCATTTACACCGTAATTTAATTCCAACTTTTGCGCACTTAATTTTTGACGAGCTTTTTCTGGAGATGCCGCTGCCACCAAATCGAAATTAAATTTCAATTTCCAGGCACTTTGCGGTGTCACCTCTGATTTACTAACCAGCAAACCAAATTGTTCATTCTCTTTCTTCAATTCGGCTAATAAATTATCCACCGCTAAATTCAGTTTCTGAACTACTTTTTTGGCACTTTCTGGAGCCTTTGAACCATCCAAGTAAAACGCTAAATTGGGAATGTACTGATTGTCTGCATCCATGGCAAAAGCCACCCCTCTGCTCAACAAAGGAGTAAAATCCTTTTCCCAATCCAAACCCTGTTCAGTCAAAATTTGTTTGAATTGCTGCCACACTTCTTTGGTGTTTTGATCATTGCTAAATACCTCTTCATAAACCTTTAACATCGGTGATACATTATAGGTTTCCAAATAAACCAACAAATTCTCACCCGGTAACTTTGCGGCCAGGTAAGGTTCCCGTTGCTCTCCTCTTAACTTTTCTAAACTGTCACCTTCTACTTTCACATCAGATAATAATAGTAACCCCTCCTGTTCCGGCTTGATCTGTATTAATAAACTATCAAAATTTTCGAAATCCACGCCAGAAGGTAAAGATTGCTTAGCTAAAGCTAAAGTCTCGGCATCCAGACCTTCTAAAATCTGCATAATTTCACCGTAATCAGCAAACAACCAAGCCAAATTTCCTGTCATACCTGTAAGTCGGGCTTGATAACTTGCATTCTGGGCAATCGCCACCGCTCCGCTATTATTTCGGCTTATCGCGGCCTGTAAAGTTTCCAACCTATCAGATACCACCGCCACGTCCTGCTGAATTTTCACAGCTAAATCTTTTTTGGTAGTTAGATAAACACCTTCTTGATTTTCCACCACACCTTCTTGCACCAGTTTTTCCATCAAGGCTTGAGCTTTGCCCTCATCCGCCAACTGAATCACTGCCACGAAAGTTAAATCAGGAATTTTTCTGGTAGTTACCTCCATACCATTCTCATCCATTATCTTCTCCTCCTTGAGCCCTTTACTTTCCAAAGTCAAATACATTTCGGGTTTACCTCCAAAAATCGGCCATAAATCACGGTCAACATCCAATTGCCAATTTTGCACCCATTCCGACTTAGCCAACTCCTCCTTGACCCTGGCCTGCAAATCGAGTTGAGGATCTTGCGGAAATTGCTGTAAGAGGTTTTGCAGTTTGCCCAACACAGCGGCATCGGTTTCACCAAGTTTTGCAACCAACAACGGCTTAGTCGGGAAAAAACTCTCAATATTCACCCCCTTACCCGAAACAATTGCTTGCTTCTCTTTTGTTGGTGCAATATTTTGGCAAGCTGTCAATGACCAGCACACCAAAAAAACCCCAAACATTCCGATTAGCTGTTTGAAATTTTTCATATCCCTGATTGTTAAATGAATTATTTTTGCGGTTTTTTGGAATCCTTTCGCTTGTGCGTAGTATGAGCACGACATTCCGGAGAGTTGCAGAACATGCTTAACTCCTTGGCAATTTTATCATTATTCTTCTTGTTGTACGCGGTAGTTTTGTGAGGCTTATTACATTTTTCACATCTCCAAATCGCGAAGGTGCTTTTTCCTTTAGCCATGATAGTAAAAGAGATAATATCGTGCCAGGATTTTAGCTTAAATTTGCTGTAAGTCAAGAAAAACCGCTAAAAGATTTCCAAGTCACAAAAAACTTGTCCAAAAAATCAAAACAGATTATTTTTTGACTAAATCATCAAGTGAGTTATGAGTCAGCGAAAAAATAATATTTCAGAACACTTTTTAGCACAAGAAAGCTCAATCTTGGCCAATTTAAACAAGCAGAAAAGTCGTTTCAAAGCCACTTCTCAACTATCATCATTACCCAGCTGGCAGGGCATCGAAGCCAAACTACCACATCATCAAGTCTTTTTTGCAGAAGATTTGCCGGAACTGTTTCCTCAAATTGTCCAGATTATCGATCAAAACCGGAGCCTCTTCAACAATCTCACTATGAGCGAAAATGGACACATCTTTTACAACGCTTTGCAAAATTTTGAGCAAAGCCCTTCTCTGCTAAACCTGGCCAATGTCCATCATCAGCTAAATTTGGTGATCGCCAAGTCACTGGATCGCTTTTCCTTTCACGAACATTGTCAGATTTTGCGACTCAAAAAACAGATTGTCACTATTGTGGAAAAACTCTTGGACAAGCAAAAAAAAACCATTCATTTTGAGAATATTGACGCTCAAGTGGATCGGCTACCTCTAATGAATCATCTACAAAAACACTGGCCAACCATCTATGGATTCTTTGAAGCGCACAGTTTGGAAAAATTGGAATGTCAAATGCTGGACTGCTTAAACGATCAGGAAAACATCGAAATCCGCATTAGTCCTATCAAATCGCAGGACTTACAAGCAGCCCTCAAAGAAGAGTTGAGTTTCCCGACATATATAGAAAACGCCGCAGAAAAAGACGCTCTAAAAAGACTGGAAATTGCCATCGCCAACAATACCACTCAAATGTGCTTAGTTCACTTGGCTTCTTATGAACAGCCAGATTTATCACCCGAAAATCGCAAAATTTTTCAAGACACTATTTTAGAGCTTATTAATGAATTAAACTCGACCTTAAGCAAACCCCAGCGCGGCAACTTAACCACCATTTTGGAACCCCCACCACCACTCGTTGCCAATATCAATCGCTTTTTCCATGGCAAAAAAGACGGTTTTGAAATAAGTCTGATCAAGCAAACAGGTCGCTATACCTATATCCTGACCTTTTTAATCACCCCACAAGGTGGTTTACTGAAAAGCAAATGCTACCTGAAAACCATTTTATCTCCACTTAAGTGAATTTCTTGGCCCAATCAGGGAAAAATTTTTTCACCACCACCACGGCCACAGTTACCAGTATGATCACTCCCAAAGCAATCCCCCCTTCCCAACCCCACAAATTATCCTGCCATTTCTGCCAGGTCTCATCTGCCTGAGAACCGTTTCCACCCAACCAAGAAGCAGTACCTAAAGTTTCCTTGTTACTGCTTTTACTAGCTGATTTAGCTACGGTTTTGGCCTTGGATTTGGCAGTTGTATTAGAAGCTTTTTGCGGCAGGGTTATTACTTTCCAAACAGCATCCGGTACATCTTTTCTTTCACTCTTGGAGTAATTGCTAAGTACCTGATTACTAAAATCCATTTCGCCTGGATCACCTTGAAAATAAAATGATCCCAAATCTCCTTTTGTGGAAGTTGTTTTTGCCACCTGATCACTATTTTTGGTAAGGCCAAAAATCAAACTCTGCTGCTGACTTTTAATCAAATATACAGGCTGCTGATCCGGTGGCAAATTGGCAAAGGCTTCACCAAATTCAAACTTTTGATATTGGCCTTTTCCAGTGAAATGGAGATCGAAAGCCAGACCCAGAAAATTTTTACTTAAAGATTTGGCCTTCAAATCCAAGCGATAAACATCATTACCCAATGTGTTTTTCTCTAAAATTAATTCAGTCATAAGAATAAAGGTTAAAAATAATGGACGGCGACCAAACTGACCGCCGCCCATCAAGAATTACTGATACTTTTTGGCAAAGTTGGCACCCAAATCAATTAAATCGCTACCATCCACTCGACCATCAAAATTGCTATCAATGAGAGGTTCAAAACCAGCATCACCTTGCTGTTCTGCGAAATGTTTTGCCAAGTTTTCCAGATCTCTTCCATCTACCATGTCGGACCGGTTATTGTCACCTTTTAGTCCACGCCCATCAGCTGCTTCTATCACCAAATAATCACTTTCCTGGCCCGCTTTCACCGCTTTGACACGATAATAATAATTCAGCTTGGGAATAATTTTTCCGGCACCCGCCACCGAGTCTTGATCCAAAAAACCAGTTTCATTAACCGTTGCAATCATGGCAAATTCTCCGTCGGTTTTTTTTCGTTCTACAATATATTGATCTGCGTCACCCTGCCAGTTTAATTGAATCTGATAACGTGCAGCCCCTTCGCTGGCGGACAGACCGCTAAAGTTCAAGGGCGCCGCCTGCTGCGGCGCCAAAGGCACCAGCGTAGGTGCCCAATAAGCAGCCAAATCACCACTCAAACCCGAAACAAAGCTGTTACCGGCAAAAATAATGTTTGTATCAAGCGGATTCAATATCTTGAATTTTACAACAGCTAAAATCCCACCACCGGAAACTGCTGATTTATTAGCCACAGTTCTCGCTTCAGCTAACATCAATTTTCCCGCTTCACCATTTTCCAAACCACTTTGAAAGCTGGTTTCCACTTGACCGTCCTGACTTAGAAAAGAACCCTTGGCAGCACTGACCAATTCCAAGACCGCAGCGTCATAATCCAAGCTAATCCCATAAGAAAACACTTCCGACAAAGATTCTGCTTTAATTTCCAGTGTAATCTCCTGACCAGCCTGATAATTACCGCTACTTAATTCACTGAGCATAATCTTTGGACCAGCCGGTACTGCAGACACCGAGTTCAAGGTTTTGGGAGTGCCTTTAATAGCACTGCCATTAGCCCCCAAAGCACCGCTGCCTCCAGTGGAATTAGCAAAATTACCAGCTACATCACCGGCCAAAGGATCTTTTTTTTCCATGGTTGCCGCCTCGCTGGTCGAACCTGCATACCATGTTCCGCCACTGGCATTCACAATATCCACCCTTGTACCAGTGTTATCCACTAATTCCAAACTATCACCGGTATTTGCCAAAGAAAGATTATAAATAATATCAGCATTGACATTGGCCACCGCGTTTTCTTGATCTTCCAACAGCAAATAGCCTTTTGGTGGTATGGTAATCGGTCCAAAGGTATAGACCACCACGCCATCATCCTTCAATTTCCAGCCTTCCAAATTAACCGCTAATGAACCCGCATTATACAGTTCTACCCATTCATCATTGGAATTATCCGAAGTACCAGCCCAAGCTACTTCATTGATCACGACTGAACCAACTGCGGCAGCCTGTACCGACTCTACAACAACTACTTGGTTAACCAAAAACACCCCCAGCACTAAGGCCGGCAACAATCTATAACTAAATTTTCGCTTCATAAAATAAGGTAGGTTAAGGATATTGTTTCAGCTGAAACTATGCCCAATTTAACCAACCTGGATTAAAAAATGCTTAATTTTTGCTTAATTAAAATCAAATAATGCCAAGTGAATAGGCGAAATAGATCAAATAAGCCAATCACCGTTAATTTTCACCACCTTACATGCTGGCACTTAAGCGCGTAAACTCCCAAAACAAAAAACCGAATAACAGTATCATCAACCAGGGAATAATCTTGATCAGAACATTTTTTTTACCAAGCTGAAAACGCTTTAAAGTCAGGGAGTTCAAAACAACTGACACCGAACTCAAAGCCATGGCCAAGCCTGCCAATTCCGGTTTCAGCACCAGTCCAAACCCAGTCAACAACCTGGCCGCAATCGGTATACCCACTACATTGTAAAATAAAGCGAAAAAAAGATTCTCATAAATTTTACTAACAGTTGCTTTAGCCAATTCCAACGCTGATACAACATCTTTTAGGTCATTTTTAATCAAGACAATGCCACCGGCCTCCATCGCAACATCAGTACCACTTCCCATGGCAATTCCCAGATCAGCTTGCGCTAAAGCCGGTGCATCATTGATGCCGTCACCCACCATCGCAACCACCTTGCCAGAGGCTTGCAATTTTTGCACTTCTGCCGCTTTTTGTTCAGGTAAAACTTCTGCTAATACCTTGCTGATACCTACTTGTTTAGCAATTGAGGCTGCCGTTCTGGTATTGTCTCCTGTGATCATAAACACCTCCAGTCCCATTGTTTGCAAACGTCGCACGGCATCTCTTGATGTTTCTTTAACTACATCTGCTACAGCGATTAGGCCCATAATCTCTCTGCCATCAGCTAACAGTACAACTGTTTTTCCTTGCTCTTCCAAATTTGCGATCAAAGAGTGTTGATCGGCAGATTGCTGCAAATCAATCAATTTGCGATTACCCAGAAAGTATTCTTGTTCAGCAATTTTCGCTTTCACTCCCATACCCGGCAAAGCCTCGAAATCAGTGATATCCAGCAACTCCAGCTGTTGTTGTTTGGCGTGTTGATAGACGGCTTCGGCCAAAGAATGTTCTGAATGTTTTTCCAGAGAAGCAGCAATCTGTAGAATTTGCGATGCTTTCCAACTGGCGAAACCTTGAACTTCAGTGACTTCCGGCCTCCCTTTGGTGAGGGTACCAGTTTTATCAAAAATAATGGCCTGAATTTTTTGGGCAGCTTCCAATGGTTCACCTCCTTTAATCAAAATTCCATTTTCCGCCCCCTTGCCTGTACCAACCAAAATTGCTGTTGGCGTAGCCAAACCTAAAGCACACGGACAAGCAATCACTATTACCGAAGTAAAAGCCATCAAAGCAAAGGTCCAGCCTTCCTGACCAAACACCAACCAATACAACAAGGTCATCAAAGCCAAGCCAATTACCGCAGGCACAAACCAAGCCGCTACCCGGTCTGCGAAAGCCTGAATAGGCGCTTTGGAGCCCTGCGCTTCTTCTATCAACTTGATTATTTGCGCCAAAGTACTTTCTGCTCCCACTTTCGTAGCTCTCATTTCAAAAGTACCATTTTTATTAATAGTTGAACCAATCACCAGATCTCCTTCTTTTTTATCTACCGGCAAACTTTCTCCTGTCACCATGGATTCATCAATCGCAGAAAAACCTTTTTCAATTTTCCCATCCACAGGTACTTTTTCACCCGGTCTCACCACTACCACATCACCCGGCCTCACTTCTTCCAAAGCTATATCACTCATCTTTCCATTTCTAATCACCCTGGCGGTTTTCGCCCTCAATCCCATTAACTTTTTAATAGCATCAGAAGCTCGTACCTTTGCTTTGGATTCAAGCCATTTGCCCAACAAGACAAAAGTAATTAAAAAGGCTGCCGTTTCAAAATATAGCTCAGGAATTTTTCGACCAGCTTGACCCAACCAGGAACCAGACGTTAAAACCGCATTGGCAAAATTAAAACAGCTATAAAAGAAAGCTGTACTAGTGCCAATTGCAATCAAACTATCCATATTAAAAGTCCGCATTCTCCAACTCGACCAAGCTCCACGATAAAATCCTGCACCAGCATAAAACTGGACTGGAATAGTAAGTATCAAAGATACTAGACCAACCCAAGGTAACAAAAAATTACCACCAGGTAACCAAGTCCAATAATCCAAGAGCATAAAATAGAGCATCGGCAGGCTCCAAAGCATTGCAAATAGAAATTTATACCAATACTTTTGGATCTCCTGTTCTTGCCGCTTGGCATCAACCCCTACATCTTGCTCATGATCCACATCGGCATGATAGCCAGCTTTTTTGACCGCAGATAACAATTCCTGTACCACCAGCTCTGGCTGTCCCTGAATAATAGCCTTTTCAGAGGCAAAATTGACATTAACCTGTTTGACGCCCGCGACTTTCTGCAAAGCCTTTTCAATCAAAATAGCACAAGAAGCACAGTGCATTCCGCTAAGATTCAATTTTATGCGAGTCATAAAAATTTGATGATAGGTATTATTGAGTCTCTGTTTGATTCAAAGTGTTAAAAACCATGGCAGCATCTGCAGTAACACTCGTATCAGACTGAACTTCATCTACCACAATAAATTCACCGGGAAACATTCCCATCATGCAGGTAAATTTAATTTTACCCACTTTTTCCGGCACAAATTCAATCACATTCTCTCCTAACTTTAAGGGTTTACTAATACCTAAAGCCGGAACAGCAATACTAGCCGCACAAGAGTTTAACTCTTCCGAATCAATCACCCATTTTACCGGAATATCTTTTTTAACCACAAACTGAGTTGGTGAGTAACCATTAAAAGTTTGTTTCATTCTCGCCACCTGCACACCATTCTCCAGTTCAACTGTTTTTGCGCCAGCACCATTTTGTACATCAGCATTGCCCAAATCTAATGTCCAGCCGGTTAAGTTATAACCATTACCGATATTGAAGAGAGCCAGGAAAATCACGATTAAGCCAGTCACCTTAAAGAAGAAATTCGCAGCTGAACCTTTGATAAAAGCAGATAAACCTCCAATGCCCAAGAGCCCCGGTGTTGTCCCCAGAGCAAAGACACTCATTATCAACGCACCACCCATAAAATTACCGGTAGAGATTGCGTATAATTGTACCGCCTGGGTAAAACCGCAGGGTAAAAAGAAAGTCAAAGCCCCCAAAACCGCCGACCGCCAATGACTGTAAACCTGCCGTGTTGATTTATTAATACCGAATAACTTACTCAAACTCGCTGGCAGAGTAAAACTCCAAGCTGATAATTTCGGAAAAATATTCAATATTCTCAGACCCAAAAACAGCATCACTAGCCCCACCAAAATAGTCACAAAACCCAGAACAGGTGTTGATAATTGAAATGCCATACCCATCAAACCAATCAATCCTCCCAAAACGAAGTAACCGATCACTCTGCCCAAATTGAAAAATAGCTGCGGCTGAAATTTTTGGGCAACAGTATGCTCTGGATTTTTTTCATTGTAATTTGCTGAAATACTCAATACCAAACCGCCAATCAATGCCATACAAGTAGAAACTCCAGCTGTTAGACCAATCAATAATACCACTAGCAAACTACCCGGATTACCACTAGCCACATTAAAATTGAATAAACCCAAACCAGAGGCGATTACATATAATACGGAAACAATTAACAGCGCCAAGGCCAAGTCCATGTAATCAGTCCAATTTCTACTGAACCAGGGTTTTGTGGACTCCACTCCAAGGTGATATCCAGCTTGCTCCACCGCCGCCTTCACCTGATCCAAGTTCAAGGGATCACGCGAGTATATTTCTGCGCTATTGTGCTTACAACTGATCTTAACCTTGCTGATGTTCTTGATCTCAGCCAATTTTTCAGTGATTAAAATTTCGCACGCCTTACAATGCATTCCTTTGATTGGCAAAACAGTCTTGATCATTCGGGTAAATTAAAATATTTATTTATTAGCCAATTTTGTCACCTGCAAAATTTCCTTAATCATCTTTTGATGACGATCTGGCTTATTGGAATTCATGGCATTCTTAAAACAACTATTTAAATGACCTTCCATCAACATCTGATGAGCTGACTTAAGCAACCCAAGGACAGCCAAATTCTGCTGCATAACATCAATACAATATTCTCCATCTTCAATCATTTTGATGATTTTCTCTATATGTGTACGAGCTTTTTTGAAGTTTACTAAGGTCTTCTGGTGATTATGTGACATAAAGAGCTGTTTATAGATTACCCCTACCTGGGGTATAGGTATAGCATATTCACAAAGGCCCAAAAAATCAAGCACATCGATATGCTGCGCAAGCAAATCAAAAAACCCCGATGATAAAACACCGGGGTTTGGCAAATCATCATTACGTCTTAAATCGTCGGCACTTCAATAGCCGGTTTGACAATAATTGTTCCTTTCATATTTGGGTGTTGAGCACAGTAGTACTCGAATGTTCCCAACTTATCAAACACATGACTGAAAGTCTGCCCAGGTTTCAAATCTCCTGAAGATAGTTCAGAACCGCTGCTGGAAACCACGCTATGAGTCATAGAGTCATTATTAATCCAAGCAACTTTACTTCCCTGACCAACAGTCATGGTAGCAGGAGTAAATGCTGAGCCTTTAATTTGCACCTTCAACAAAATCTGCTCCGGAGTATCAGCCTGCAAATCAGTATTGGTGGTATTGGCATCGGGATCTACAACAGCCTCATCAATATCCTTTGGCGCTTCACCAAATTTACTCAAATTATTTTCTTTGATGTAAATCAAACGATAAGCTACTTCAGCCAACTTTGCTCTGGTCATACCTTGTGCAGGGAAAATATTATTCGCTTGATCTGGAGTGAGTAAATTCGCATTTTTGGCGTATTGAACATATTTTGCATACCACTGAGATTGATCAGCATCCGCATAAGGATTACCTTTGACAGTAATTTTGCTGATATCCACATTCCAGGCCAATATCAACATTTTGAGATTTTCCACTAAGTTAACGGTTTGTGTTGGTCTGAAAGTTCCATCTGGATAACCCTGCACAATACCCATCTGATAAGCTTTACTCAAGTATTTAGCATACCATTGCGTAGTATCAATATCCTTCAGTTTGCTCAAATCAACCATTTCAGCCATATTGGCATTTAGACTGGCCGACCCCAAAATTATTTTCAAAGCCTCCACTCTATTGACTGTTTGATCTGGTTTAAAAGTACCGTCAGGATAACCGGAAACCAAACCCCGCTCTTTTAAATCCATGATTGCGGTATAATTGGGATGACTGACCGGCACATCTTTGAAATTAGTCACCGTAGCTGCAAACACCGCCTGCACCCCGAGCAACAAAAAAGTCGCGAAGACCACTGAAGCTTTTTTAAACATAAGATTAAATTAAGGTAATACTATCTTATCCGGTCGACGTGCTTTAGTCGAGAGATAAAGATCTTATCGAGTGTTTATTTTCCGCCAGAAAACAAGCTTGTTGCCAAATTTTTCAGTTTTTTATTCTTTAATCCCACGCGTGCACAATTGTCAGTAACTGCAAATCATTTATTTAAACCAAATTTGACCTAAAATTTCGAAATCAAAATCCCCAAAGAAAATATTGCATCAACTTCGTCTTATGCTACAATCACTGCGCTTAAATGACAGAATACAGCTAAGTTCAGCAAGAAGAACAATCAGAATGCCGCAGTAGCTCAGTTGCCAGTGACCGCAGGGAACACAATATTCAACCCTGCGCGCAAGTGCGCGATCCCACCACCAGCATTCAGTTATCCCAGAGTAATAACAACAATCAGCACGCCGCAGTAGCTCAGTTGATAGAGCGCACCCATGGTAAGGGTGAGGTCACGGGTTTGATTCCCGTCTGTGGCTCCATTCAAATCACAACCGTGTGCTTTTTAAACAAGTAAACACACTTTGCATAATGCAAAAATTAATTTATAATAGCGCCAAAAAATACATTCTCAAACACCAACATGTCCATCAGCCTTCTAACCGGTCTAATCGGATCAATATTCCTCGTCAGTGGCGCAGCGTGGCCTGAAGCAAACAAAAAAACCGCGCCTGTCAAATCTATCAAGAACTGGCTTTTCTTTGTCGGTGGTTTGATCATGCTGGTTTACGCCATCATGGGATGGCAAGAAGGAGCACCTTTTTTCTATGTAATTCTGGAGATATTCGCTGCTATTACTGGGATTTTGATGATGCTCAATATACCAGACAAAATCGACTTGCCCCTTACTGCCATCAGCGGTATTGGTTTAATCATTTGGTCCTTTTTCCTATTCGAAGACTACAGCACTATCATTTTCATCCTTGGCCTGACAGGCATAGGCTTGGGATATGTTGCTGAAAATGGTACAGTACGACGTTCCTTAGCTTTAACATTGGGTAGTATATTGATCGCGCTCTTCAGTTACCTGGGCGCCAGCTGGATCTTCTTCTGGCTCAACACTTTTTTCGCTATCTTTTCCGGCTACTACTTATACCTCAGCCTCAAACCACATGGCAGAAACTAGCTTTTCAAAACTACTCCGGCAAACACCTTAACCAATTCCAAAGCCGCTTTTTTGGCAGCTTCTGCATCTTGTAAAGCTAAATAGGTAATAGCAGATAAGACAGCTCCACCGACTATCAAACTATAGACCTGTGCATTAGTCAAAAACGCCTCTTTAATTGATTTTTTAGAATTATTTGATAAATTCACGTTCTTTTTTACTAAATCCTGAGTTTTATTCTGCACTGCCATCGAACTGGCACGGATTTTAGCCTCCTCTGCTTGTTCAATCAAAAAACGTACCTTTTCTTCTTTAGTCATACCCCTAGTTTCCTCCAGCATATTTTTCATTTTTTGCTCAATCATATTCTTCTCCTCTCCGCTTAATTCCACGCCAAACTTACGACTTAAAAGGTTTTGAGCTTTTTCTGTTGCCCTACGTGCCTTCAACTCTTCCATCGCAATGACTTGAGACATTCCGTCTCGATTTTCTGACAAATGAGTAGCTATCTGCATAATGTTTATTTTTAAAAATATTCTAAGCATTATAGCACGTTCTACCCACAGAAACAAACATCTACTGTTACAAGTCCCACACTTCTTTAGACTGAGTATTTGGTCAATAATCAGACCGCGCGCCTACTAACTTGATCATAAAAAGCATCCAACCTCAACTCTACAGTCGCCGCTTGTTGTGGGTTAGCAAAACAGAAGTTATTCCAATAAAGATGTAAATAATCTGCGCATCCCAATTGCAAAAATTGTTCCGCTACCTTGAAATTATCAGCCCCTTTAAACCTGGGAATGTTTTTTGCCAACAATTCCTCTTCGCCTGCTGCAAGCAGTGCCTGGGCCAAGTCCAGATGCATCAACAGGGGAAACGCTTCCAAGTGGCTAACAATGTATTTAGCCTTTGCCTGTTGCAACAACTTTTGAGCTACCTGCCATAAGTCTAAATTTTTGAACTTTGCAGCATAGATCAACAACAACTCCACCTTGTCACTTTGCAACAACTCGGTCTTCAAACCTTCCAGATCACTATTCGGAAAATGCTCCACCGCAAACAACAAGTCACTGATATAACCACGTTCTTTCAAGATTTTACCGACAGCCACTCTCACTTCCTGCGGAAAAATTTCCACTCTTTCCACCAATAATCTCACTTCGCCATATTGAATAAACAATTGTACAATCTGCCAATCGGTGATTTCCATAAAATGATCACGATACCAGATCAAAACCCACGCCTGGCGATTTTCTAGCAATTGTATCGCAATATCTTTTTTATCCACCTGGTGATAAAAGTGCATATTCTTCACCAGTTCCCAACCCCAGTTAGCTTCGATGATAATCTTCACCAATTGATCCTGGCTCATGTCTGTTAGTTTTGGCAGATGGGGAATCAAACTATCTGCCAGACCATATTTTAAAGAGTTCAACACAAACTGTTCTCTCTTACCCGCAGGAATATGCCCAAAAATAGCCCTGAAATTTTCGCGGTTAATTTGCGAATAATCAATCTTGTGAATGTCCCAATGATATTGCTTACCCAAAGTATAATTAATCAAATCAGCCATTTGAGTCTTAATGCCATTTACCGCACCTTTCGCTTTCCAAGAACCCATCAATTCCTGCACGTTCAACATCCCCAGAAATTCGCGTCTTTCTGCTGGATCTAAATCCACCAATTCTGTTTCTTTCACTAAACGGAAAAGCTCTTTAATCTTCATGTGAACTGAAATTAGTTTAATCTCTATTACTACCGAAAAATTTTCGTGAATGCAAAAAACCATCCGCTTTATCAGCAAAAAGATGGTTTTCTGATTTTCGACTGATAATTATTTCAGATAAATTTCATATTCACCTTCCACATCCTGTTCAATTTCCTGACGCATCAATTCATCAAAGCTACCCGGAACCGCAGGAGGCAGCTTTTCCCACTCCGGCGATCCTTTCAGGACAGCTTTTATTTCCTTCTGCAGATGTTTGACATTACCTGTAACCATACTGGGAACAAGAATTGAATCTTTGTCATGACCCAGATCCAAGTGATTCGGATTTTGAGCATGAATAATTTCCATCACTCCCAACAGATGAATCACTTCTTCCAAAGAGGAGTCATGGTTTAATTCATGTAAACGCAAATTACCTTCCTCATCTCTATAGACTTTAGACCAAGAAAAAGTATTTGCCGAATTTTTCAAATCACGATTAAAAAAATAATAAGTATCAGGTTGTGACTTAGCCACAAATACTTGACCTAAATTACTTTTTGAATAGATTTGGGCTCCGTAAATTGAGGGTCTTTGCATTCTTTGTTGCAAATCCCAAGACAATTCTTCAAAACTAATTTCTTGAAAACCCAGGCGATTCATTACTTTATTCATATCCAGGCCATTTTTAACGGACACATAATCAGCACATTCTCTGGCAAAGCTTCGAGCCTCCTCCCGCAAATCCTCGTAGCTTCTCAGGTTTTTATTCACGTCAAAAGTACGAGGTAAATCCACCCGGCGCAAATACTTAGCGCCTCTGGCAGTTGAAACTCTATTGTTCATGTTGATGTTTGATTAATGACAATCAATACATTATAACACATTTCAAGAGTTTTGCAAATACATACAGATTGTTATTCCCAAGCCAAAATTCCTCATCAACAAAAAATCAACCGTCCAATTTCAGTTCGGTTTTTACCACCCACCGCCACCACCACCTCCGCCTCCTCCTCCACTACCGCCACCACCTCCAGAACCAGAATCAGAACCCATACTACTCGCCACACTACTAGCCATTTCCGACATTGCCGCCGTAAAGTTATCGGGATTAAAAGAATCCCCCGCTACACTGGCATACCAAACCGGTGCAATGGCATCAAATTTCTCACCATAAATGTTTTTGGTAGCTTGAATCCATTTAGCTGTGATGCCCCATAAAATCGCATATGGTAAATATTTTTCGAAAATATTCTCCTGTTCATAAAATTGTTGACGATGCTTTTCTGCAGTAGTCATAAACTCCTTAAAATTTTCCAAATGGTAATGCATTTCATTTCCTAATTTGGTGCGCTTATCCATAAAAGCAGATAAAAACAAGGCAATCACACCCAGCAAAACAAAAGCGGCAGTCCAAAAACCTCCCCACACCGAAATATCAGCAAGGAAAAACCCGATAAACAGTAAAACGCCTCCCACCGAAGCCATAGCTACTTTCCAGCCTTTACTTTCCTTGGCCAAAAAACCTGCGGCCTGCATTTCTTCACCAGCCGCTGTCTTCAAAGGATTTAAAGTTTGATAAAATTTATTTTTCAAGCTGGAAAGCTGTACTACTTCCGGCCCGAAATCCGCGAAAAATTGGTCATAAAATTGTCTATCCATTTGATCCAGCAGTTTATATTCACTTGGCTTTTCTTTGCGAGTGAATAAATAATCTTTGGACCAGCCAAACAAGCCGGTCTTGGTTTCGGCAATTTCCATTAAACCTTTACTGGCAAAACTGACCAACAACGCAGGCACTATTTTATTATCCCAAACTCCAGCTTTATTCACTAATCCAGAAAGCATCATTCCCAACTTAGGTGGCTGATATTCTGGCATTCTGGCCAGACCAATAGTTTCTTCTTTTCCAAAACGCCACCAAATCGTCAACAAAACCAATAGTCCCACCAAAAAAACCGCCACAATCAAAGCCGGTTCCAAATATCTTCCATAAAGATCCCAAAAACCAAGTGGTTGCTGGCTAAAAAAGCCTTTTGGATAAGTTACACTTAGCGTGATACCCTCCTTCGCCGCCAAGGTAGCGGCACTTTCTACTTCCAGAGTTTGTTGATCCAACCATTTCCACTCCACTGGTTTGCCGGATTTTTCCCCTTGAGTGCCGGAATAGACCACCACTTGTGCCTTCAATTGATCAAATCCGTCTGGAAAGCGCACTCGGCCTTTAAATTGATCAAGCTCTAAATCCCAAAAAGTACCATGTAAATTCCAATAAAATTCATCAAAATCAGGATTTCTAAAATCAATCACATTCCTGGTTTGATATTTCAGCAGGTAATTATTGATTCCTTGCACCGTCACATCAGGATCACCGATTCTCCAAGTCACCACCCCTTCCCAATCATTTTTACTTTCAAAAAACCGATATGATTGGCCAGCGAAATCGGTTATCGATAGCAATTCCACTGGATTGGGAATAACCGCAGTAGGCGTTCTCCTTTGCAAAGGCAAAACCCGAAAGATTCCATGTTTGCCCTCGCATTCACCACAATCAGCAACTATCCTTTCCTCCACCTGCATCTCACCATTTTTTGTTATCGAAAAATCAGCTTGCAGACTTTGCAAATACCAATAATTCACATTTTCTCTGGCTGTAACCTGGACCACAGAAAAACAAAAAATTCCCAGCAACCAGACGGAAAACCAAAATTTTTTCATAACAATAAACTTTAAAGCTCTCTTAAAATATCAGCTTATTTTTCCGGTAGCAAATTCAGCAATACAATTTCGGGAGGCACACCCAAACGCAATGGTAAATTAACCTCCCCCAAACCAGATGAAACATAAACGGGTAAACCTTTCACCACATACCAGCCAC
>CAZJJZ010000015.1:0-1452 GCA_964546505.1 uncultured Candidatus Peribacteria bacterium | reverse complement strand
GGTCAAAATCAAAGATAGTAGGAATGATTCTTTGATATCCGGGTAAACGGACCTGACCACCATGCGTATGACCAGCCAAGAGTAAATCAGCCCGATTAGATGGCAAAAAATGAGCGGTATCCGGGTTGTGTGTCAAAATAATATTTAACGATTCTGAGGGCAAATTTTCTACCAATGAATAGTCTGTTTCCTTGGAATCAAAATCCGCCAAGCCAATCACCATCATTTTCTGTCCCTTGATTTCAAAAGTAAATTTTTGATTGTCGAGTGCCTTCAAACCAAAAGGAGTCACAGCGTTTCGCACCTGTTCGGCAGTGAAATCTCCAGGATGCAGATTGTCGTGATTACCCGTTACCATCAAAATAGGGATTTTCAAATCTGCAAAATCAGCATAGAGAGTTTTCAGTTGATCTTCGGAGGGATTATTAATCAGGTCGCCGGCCAAAAGTACCACGTCCGGCTGCAATTGATTCAATTTATCCACTACTTTTTTAGCAAAATCACGACCTTTATAACTACCCAAGTGTAAATCAGAAATCAAAGCAACCTGCAAAGAATTACTAATTTTGTCTGAAGACAATTGCTCTTCACGCACCATTAATTGATAACGTTCACCAAAAGAACTATATAGAAAAACCGTAGTCAAACCAATCAATACCACAATCACAGCTAATAGTGGCCAATCTTTTTTGGTGATTGACCAAAAGATGCCATAAAGCAGAACTACGCCGAATGGCCAAGCCAGATAACTGCCATAAAAAATAATTAACTCCAGAATTCTCACGTTGCCAAAATTTGTTTTAAGAATTTCTGTCCAGCCTTTTTGCAGCGTTCCAACAGAGGCTTATTATCCTTGGCGAGATTTTTGGCATTAATTCCCGCACCATAAATTCCACCCATTGTCTTGGCGCCGAAATACCAAAAAACCACTCTTAACCAGAAAATCGGAAATAAAGTTCTTACCATCCACAAGAAATACCAAGGAGTTCCCGCGGAGACCAGATAAAAACACTTCAGTTTTTTTAATTTACCGGTCGGCTGACCCAAAAAATTAATTTGCTGATAATTCAAAGCCGCAAAACTCATTCTATCCAACAAATTTTTCAAAATCGCCGGAACACCAAAATTGAATGTTGGCACGCCAATTACCAAACCATCCGCAGTGGTTATTTAATGCGACCAGATTTAATCAAATCAGCAATTTCTGGTTCTTTCGCCGGATCTGGCACACGATTAAAAAAAGTATAATAAGCATTTGGCACATCAACCAAATAGACTTTTTCCACCTCCACATGCTTATTTTCTTTCAGGTTTTCCAAAAAAGCATCCAACATAGTATCTGAATTAAACCCTTTGGATGGCGAACACGCTAAAGCAATAATTTTTTTAGTTTTCGAGGGAGCAGCTTGAGACATAATCAAATTTTTAAAAATAGTTCACAACCTTATCATC
>CAZJJZ010000014.1:25967-35132 GCA_964546505.1 uncultured Candidatus Peribacteria bacterium | reverse complement strand
ACCAGGAGGACCCGTCTGATCCGGCGAAGCTCCAGCAGGAGCAGTTCGACCTGAGTTTCGGATTCGAGGGGACTGAGGTGGACGTCTCTTTCCCGGAGAACGTCAATCCGGAAAAGACCAGCGGCAAGCTGGATTTCGCCCTGTACTCTGTCAAGAGTGGCGCGGTTCGTCTGCGTCAGGCTTGTGCCGAGGCGAGCTGCCCTGAACTGTCCGTCACGGACAAGGATGGTAGCTACACCGGCAGCCAGCTCAAGGCCGGCTACGGCTTCCTGATCGACATCAGGAAGAAGGGCGTCAGCGTATCCGAAAGGCCAGACGTCACGACCATCACTCCTCCGAGTGAAGGTGGCCAAGGTGGCAGCTGCTCCATGAGCCAGGGAGGCAACAATCTCTCCGGCCTGCTGCTGATCGGGCTGGTGCTGATCGGCTTCGCGCGTCGTCGCCGCCACTGAACATTCTCACCCCGCTTCTGGCGAAGCGGGGCATCTCCTCTAGCACTTGAGCGAAAGCTCGTGCTACTCACTTTCTAGACCACCACGTCCCCGGGTTTCGCGATTTCACATCGCGTCTCCCGGGGCTTTTCTTTGTCGAAAAAACTTAAATTTTAATCTTGTTGCCCTGTATATATTCAAAAGCAAAATAGGCGGCAGTAACTGCTTCGGCTGAGCCTGTAATGGCTTGCTTGAATTTTGTGTCACAAACATCACCTGCAGCAAAAATTCCAGGCACATTGGTTTCTGCTTGTCGATTGATTTTGATCTCCTTTTTGTCATTTAAATCAACTCCCAGACTAAGTACCAGATCAGATAAAGGAATATGACCAATGGCTACAAATACCGCATCCATGGCAATTTCTTCACCACTTTCCAAAACCACCTTTTCTACTTTATTTACACCTTTAATTTCTCTTACTTTAGTACCTTCTCTCACCTCAATCTTCATGTTAGCTTTGACTCTTTCCAAATTAATTGGCTCGGGATGGAGAGTGGAGCGTGCGAAAACATATACTTTACTAGCATGTTCCGCTAAGAGTAATGCTTCTTTGGCTGCTGAATCACTGCCTCCAACCACACAAACGGTTTTCCCCTTAAAAAAGGCTCCATCACATAAAGCGCAATACGAAACACCTTTATTTGCAAATTCTACTTCTCCTGGGACATCCATGTGACGATGCTTGGTGCCGGTGGCAACAAGCACAGTTTTGGAAACGTATTCACCACTTGCTGTAATCACTTTAAAACCAGACTTCCATCCATCATCTATCTCTGCTTGAGTTAAAGCAATTGGTTGAATTTCTTTTACATATTCATTTTTCATTTCCACACCAAAGCTCACGGCATGATCAACTAGTGCATATGCTAAATCCGGACCAGAAATGGCCTTGATACCTGGCCAATTTTCAACCAAATGTGTAGTGGTGATCAAACCACCAGGCATTTCACCGATCATCAATGTTCGTAAATTCATACGAGAAGCATACATCGCACCACTCGCGCCGGAACAACCTGCTCCAATAATCACTAAGTCAAAGTTATTCATAATTAATTCATTAAATTTGTGATACCAAGCTTATGCTTTCTGAGATAAAGATACAATAAAAAAAGCCCGGCAAGCTGCCGGGCCTTAGTTTAAGCTTTACCGAGTGTTTTTTGGCCCTTCTTCCAATTTGCTGGACAAAGTTCGCCAGTTTGCAGTGACTCCAATACTCTCAAAGCCTCTTCAGCTGAACGACCAACATTCAAATCATGAACCAAGTGATATCGGAGAACTCCTTCAGGATCAATGATAAAAGTACCACGTAAGGCAATACCTTTTTCTTCAATCAATACACCATAGCTACGACTTAATTCTCTATTCATATCAGAAAATAGAGGATAATTCAGTTCACCCAATTCTTTTTGCCATGCTTGATGTGAGTAAACACTATCGGTAGAACCTCCCAAAACCACAGCTCCGAGCTCAGAGAATTTGCCAGCTTTTTCACTCATTTCCAGAATTTCAGTCGGGCAAACAAAAGTAAAATCCATTGGATAAAAAAACAAAACCACCCATTTACCTTTGTGATCTGCCAAAGAGGTCTTGCCAAATTGACCCTTGAAAAATGTTTCTACTGTAAACTCTGGTGCTTTTCTGCCTACTTGTAAGTACATAAAGTTTTGATATTAAAAAATAAGTAATATTTCATTCTATTGTTTTATCGGAATTTCTCAAGCCAAATTTTACCACTTTGGCTTGTTGCCAAATGCATTTTCTATTCCATACTGGTCATCGCCAAAACGTCTTTTTGGTAGAGGTGCTGGCTTAGAGTGATGTGGCTGAGTACCTGAAGCCGGCTTGCTTACGCGTCCACCACTAGCTTTCCTGAATACATCCTCAACAGGTTTGTCAGACGTGGTCTTGCGTAGATAGGCAGGTAAATTCAAGTCATCAGACGCAGCAGTACGTACTGCTTTAGGAGCTCTGAATCGACGTCTGTTCAACAGAAAATTGTCATCACTCAAATTAATAAATAAGTCCGCCTCTTCAGCCAACTTGGCATTGGTAGTTTCCTCAAAAGCCATCACTTCAACTCGCACACCCCGGGACTGACAAAATCTCATCACTTCCAAAAAGTCTCCATCTCCAGAGGCGAGAACAATCACATCAACTTTTTCTGTTAATCGTATCATATCCACCGCAATCCCCACATCCCAGTCGGCCTTCTTGGCGCCTGTATGAAAAACCTGTAAATCCTTTACCCTGATCTCAATACCAATTTGCTCCAAGGCATCAAAGAATTTTTCTTCATCTCCATCTGCAGATTTAATCACATAAGCAAAAGCACGCACTAGACGACGATTAGCCACGGCATTGGCAATCAATTCCGGATAGTTAACATTAGCACGGTATTTTCCTTTTGCTGAATGATAGAGATTTTGCGTGTCAATAAAAACCGCCACCCTTTGATCTAAATGGGCCGCGTAATTAGGTTCGCTACTGATTTCTTTCATGAACTATAATAATAAACTATTTCAGAGTCAGTATAAATCAAAACTCTCTATCACCAAAGAGCATTTCCCGAATATCGGGTGACATCATTGCCGGTGTCCAGGCTGGTTCCCATACCATTTTGATTTCCACCTCTTTGATTCCAGGTTGTATGCGCAAAGTAGCACTGGCTTCACTGGTGATTTGTGGACCGGCGGGGCAGGTAAGTGAAGTTAAGGTCATTTCCACAGTCACTTTACCGTTTTCTTCAGAAACATCATAAATCAAGCCCATATCAGTAATTCCAACACCAGTCTCGGGATCAATCACTTGATTGAGAATCTCTAACAATTTTGCTTTATGATAAAGTTTTTCCGTCATTAAGATAATTGATAATCATTTTTTTTAGGCAAGAAACGGCTAATAAAGCGCATTTCACACGAGCTGGGGAAATCTCCACTCCCAGCCATTCATAAACATTTTCTGGTGCAATATCTCGAATTTCCAATACACTTTTTCCCACAATTTCATCGGTTAAAATAGAGGCGGATGCCATGCTGATCGCGCAGCCACTTCCTTCAAACCCTACTTGATCAACTTTGGCATCTGCTCCTTCGCCGGTAATTTTCAGACTCAAAGTCAATTTATCTCCACACATCGGATTGTGGTCTTCCAATTGCAAGTCAGCATTTTCCAACAAACCGTAATGGTGTGGATTTTTGAAGTGATCCAAAATTATTTCTCCGTATAAATTCATTAAATTTGAAAAATTCGATAAACGTTTTGTAAGGCTGTTAGCAATCTTTCGATGTCCTCTAGGGAATTATAAATTTGCAAGCTGATTCTACTGGTAGAACTGATACCCAGTCGACGCATTAAGGGAAAAGTACAATGTTGACCTGCCCTGATACACACCTCATTTTGAGCTAAGATGCTTGCTATATCGTGGTCATGAACCCCCTTGATTTTGAAAGATAAAATACCACCAGCTTGCTCACTGTCGAGAGGTCCAAACAGTTCAACTCCCTTTAATTTACTTATCCGCGCCACAACTTCTGACCTCAGTTTTTGTTGATGTTCCGTAATAGCATTTGCAGGTAAGGACTCCAAAAAATTCAGCGCGGCGTCAAGTCCACAAACTGCGGCATAATCAGGTGAGCCAGCCTCAAATTTACCGGGAGACTCCAAGGTTTCAATCTGCCAGTTGGTAGTAAGATTTTTAATCATGCCCCCGCCCCAAAGCAAAGGTTGCATGGTTTCTAATAATTCCTTTCTGCCATACCAAAATCCCGAGCCATTTCCAGCGAAAATTTTATGTCCCGAAGCAACCACAAAATCAGCCGGTATTTTGGCGATCTCAAAACCTTCAGCAGCAAAACTTTGCACTGCGTCCACCACCACAAGGGTGTTGTTTTGATGTGCTAATGAGACTATTTTGGCCAATGGCGTATAGTTTCCCAAAGTGTTGGAAAGTCTGGTAATCGCCAGTACTTTTACCTTCTCATCCAGTAAGTTTTCCAAGTTGGTCAATTCACCAGTATGATCTTGAACTTTCCAAATGCGTATTTCTAAGTTTTTTTCTTCTGCTAACTTCAGCCATGGTAAAAAATTGGCGTGATGTTCCAATTCGGACAGGATAATCGCGTCACCTGGTTTTAGTAAAGCTTTCAAACCCTGAGCAATAGTATTGAAAGCTTCTGTTGCGCTCTTGGCAAAAACAATCTCATCTGGGCTGGCTCCAATTTTACGTGCCACTCTGGCTCTCACAGCCTCGTATTTCTCTGTGGCAGACTCTGCCAACTTATACACACCACGTTGAATAGGTGCATTGGTTTTGCTATAAGCCTCTGTTATCGCTTCCACAACCTGTCGCGGTTTTTGGCATGTAGCAGCACTATCCAAATATACCAGATTGGGCTGATTGATTAGTAAAGGAAACCAGGATTTGTAATTAGTTTGCGTCATTATTCCAAAAATTTTACTCTTTCCCAAAACTTAGTTAAAAAACCTTCTTTAATCAAGTCTCTGGCTTGTTTTTCTGAAAATCCTCGTGTTTGTAGATAAAAAATCTTTTCTTCATCAAGTTGCCCAATTCCCACGCCATGACTGGCTTTTACATCTTTTTCTTCTATCTGCAATCGGGGAGTCGAATTGATTTTTGCTGTTTCACTCAACAAAATCACCTGATGTTGAAAATTGGTACTGGAATTGACATATCCTTTCTCGATTTCAATTACTGAATCCAAAACTTGTTCAGCTTGTTGATCGATCAAAGAATAAAAAAAGAGTTCAGATTCTGTTGCCGGTGCTAAGTGCTCGACTTTGACAACTTGTTCAACTTTGTGTTGCCCGCTGATTTCTGTTAAACAATAGAGTTTCAAACTTGAATGTGTTCCTTCTAAACGAAAGTTCAACTGACTGGGTTGTATGGCTCTGCTTTGATAACAGATAATTTCTACAGCCGCACCTTCGGTGATCTGCACGTTTAAATTCTTCATAGCGCTAACTGTCAACTGACAATTGCTGTTGATTACAATATCTCCGGCTAGCTCTGGCCATTGTAGTGCTGCTGATTGTTGAGTGAAAAAATTATTCATATTTTTAACCTATTGCTCCCTCCATTTCCATTTCAATGAGGCGATTCATTTCTACGGCATATTCCATCGGTAATGCTTTGACAATCGGATCGATAAAGCCATTTACCAATAAAGTAGCTGCTTCCAGCTGACTAAGACCTCTACTCATCAAATAAAACATGTGCTCTTCGGAAATTTTGGTGACCGCTGCTTCATGAGCGACATTAGCACTGTTATTTTGAATTTTCATGGTTGGATATGTATCTGAGCGCGAATCTTGATCCAACAGTAAAGCTTCACAAGCAACATGGACTTTCGCATTTTGAGCACTTGGCGTCACCAAAACCAATCCTCGATAAGATGTTCTACCTCCGTCTTTACTGATTGAGCGAGAGGAAATTGTAGAAGTAGTGTCTGGCGCGGCGTGTATGACTTTTGCACCAGCATCTTGATGTTGTCCCGCCCCGGCATAGGCGACACTCTGTATTTCTGCTTTAGCGCCGCGCCCCATCAGATAAACCGCCGGATACTTCATCGTCACTTTAGAACCCAGGTTACAATCCAGCCAAAACATGTTGGCTTGAGCTTCGCATCGCGCTCTTTTAGTAACTAAATTGTAAACATTATTTGACCAGTTTTGAATAGTGGTATACTGCACTTTGGCTCCCTTCAGACAAATGATTTCCACGACGGCCGAATGTAAAGAATTTGATGAATAGGTCGGCGCCGTACAACCCTCAATATAGTGCACCTCACTACCTTCATCAGCAATAATCAGAATTGACCCATAAACTCTGAATTGATACGAAAGTAAGCTTGTAAAGGCAATTCCACCTTGACTCCTTTAGGTATGTAGATAAAACTACCGCCACTCCAGACCGCCGTATTTAAAGCCGCGAATTTATTATCATTAGTGGGGATAACAGTACCAAAATACTGACGAAAAATATCAGGATATTTTTGCAGGGCCTGATCTGTCCCTTCAAAAATCACCCCCTTATCAGTCAATGATTGATGTAAGTTATGATAGACCATTTCCGATTCGAATTGCGCGCCCACTCCAGCCAGAAACTTCCTTTCCGCTTCCGGTATACCCAACCTGTCAAAAGTATTTTTAATCTCATCGGGCACCTCTTCCCATGTATGTTTATTGGCCTCGGAAGGGCTCACGTAGTAATGAATTTCATCAAAATTAATACCACTCAAGTCGCCGCCCCAATCCGGCATCGGTTTTGAAGCAAACACACTCAGAGCCTTCAACCTCATCTCCAGCATCCAAGTCGGTTCTTTTTTTTGCTCGGAAATTTTTCTGACCGTTTCCTCACTTAAACCTTTGGGTAATTTGAATTTAGGGGCATCGTCAGTCACAAAGCCATAACTTGCCTTCTTTTGATCTACTGTCTGTAAAATTTTCTCTCTTTTCATCAGTTGTTAAAATACTTTTGATAACCTTCTTTTTCCAGTCTTTCAACTATTTCCATACCTCCACTTTCGACAATATTCCCTTGGACCATTACATGTACAAAATCAGCCCGCACATGATGTAACAGCCTTTGATAATGAGTAATCAGTAAAACACCCGGATTAAATTCCTTTTTGGCTTCATTAATGCCATTGGCAACTTCCTGCAAACCGTCCAAATCCAGTCCTGAATCAATCTCGTCCAAAAAGACAAATTTTGGCTTTAGAGCAAGCATTTGAACTATTTCTGCTCGTTTTTTCTCACCGCCGGAAAAGCCTTCGTTTACACCTCTACCCACGAACTTTCGAGGCAATTTCAATCTCTGCACCAACTCACTGGCAATTTTGTGATATTCTGATAAGGAAAAATTTTTGCCCGTTACCTCGGCTTTTTTATTTACCGCCTGCCGTAAAAAATTCCCAAAAGTTATACCGGAAACTTCTTGTGGATACTGAAAACCCAAAAACATTCCTGCTTGAGCGCGCTTATCAGCAGTCCAGCCGGAAACCTCCTGATCCGCTAGCCATATTTCTCCTTTTACCTGATATTTGGGATGCCCCATTAAAGCATTACAGAGTGTACTTTTTCCGCTACCATTTGGACCCATAATGGCATGCACTTCTCCAGGATGGATTTGCAAATTTAGTTTTTGGATGATGGTCGAATCACTTACCCCCACCCCCAAGTCTTTGATAATTAAACCTGATTTCATTTAGAAAAATTACTGAGTATGCTATACTAATGAGAATAAGTCGATAAATCAATCATCAATCTATGCCAGAAACAGCAGATTTGAAAAGATTAGAACAATCCAATAGCATAAACAAGGCAAAAGAAGGTAATTCTGGTGTCTTGGACCAGAGTGCGTTTTTGCGCAGAATGGAAAGTCTGGATGAGCAGACCAAAGAAAAACTGGAAGCGGATTTTTTACGATTTGCCGACCATGGGGATTTGGGAGCTTTAAAAACAGCAGGCCTATCTGCCGCGGAATTAGCCAAAGATCCTCAGCAAAGGCACGTTTACCTGGCAGGAATGTTTCTGAAGAGGATGAACAGCGATAATTCCAAACTCCAGTTCGCAGTTAACTTCAAGCAAAATGAACTGGCTGAATTTTATTTGGATTTGAGTGATTTATTGCCACCAAATGTTTTGTCTGTGCGTATTACCGATGCGCAGGGCCAAGTATTGTTCAAGGAGGCCAAAAGAACGCAACAAAATGGCCAAACAGCTTACGTGACACCAGATGGTACCTTGGCATATGTGCGTAGTGGTTTTCAAATAGAAGTCTTGAAAAGTGATCCAATTGAAGCGGCCAATAATCCAAGTCTGGGCAGCTCAACCAGTAAAAACTCTTTGGCAGAAATAATTAACGCACTCCAAGCCAGTTTGGCTTCAGTAATTACCGGGGCGGCCGCCAATCAAGCCCAACAAGAGGGGAAAAGCTTGAGTGGATCTACTGATTTGTTTGAGAGTTTACTTCATCGAATAAGCGGTGGGTTGATCAATCAAGAGGATTTTGAGAAATTTAAGCGAGGAGAGCTTGATTTTGGAGCATTGGCTGGACTAATAGTGTCAATTATCAAGGGCCATGCCATTGATGCCAAACAGGCGCCGCCGCCCAGAGTAACTCCATCTAGTGAGAATCTTCCGACCTATTCTGAGGAATATGATCGAAGCTCTCACCAGGCGGGCGGCGCCCCCGCACCTCAAGCAAAAGAAGAAATCACCAAAGAAGAAATCGCTAAAGAAGAAATCGCAGAACTTCCTCCGGTAGTTAAAATTGCCAGGTCTTATTTAGGTTCTACTAAATTTCGTGGACCAGAAGTTAATGGTGGTAATTTGGCTTGTGCACAAGTGGTGTCCACAATCTTGCGTGACGCAGGTATATTGCCAAAAACCATTTTGAATGTAGATGGTGTAGAGTCAGCGCTCTTGCGACAGGGATGGACCAAGGCATCAAGACCGGCAAAACCTGGAGATGTAGTGATTTGGGGAAGATTGCCATCACGAGAGGTGAATGGTCATATCATGCCCGGCCATAGGCATATAGGCATCATGACTGGGGAAAAATATTCCGTCAACAATAGCTCAGATCAACGTTGTCCGGTAGAAAATGAAGTTAATTTCGCAAGTCCTAGAGGAGTTTACCTCCTACGTGCA
>CAZJJZ010000014.1:18022-25946 GCA_964546505.1 uncultured Candidatus Peribacteria bacterium | reverse complement strand
TTAATCACAACATCCTTCAAGTCAAAGCGTGACTTTGGTGGTGCCTCCATATTTCTAAATCCCATTGCTACCAATACAGTCGGTACCAGATTTTCTGGTAAATTTAGAATCTTTGCGAAGCCATTGCTGTCGAAGCCTTCCATTGGGCAAGTATCAACTCCTTTTTCTGCTGCCGCTAGCATTAAAGTCATGGCTGGTAAATATAATTGTCTCTGCAGCCAATTCAATCTCTGATCAGCTGTCTGTTTGACCAGAAAGTCATTAATGACCGCTTTGAAACCGGCCAGTTGATCTGGTGTTTTTCCTGTATCTGCAGAGTATTTTTGAATATATTTGGCCAGAATGCCGTCTTCACCCAAAATATTTGTATCCGCGCAAAAGGCAATCAAGTATTCGGCCTCGGTAATCTGAGGTTGATTCCAGCAAACTGGGGCTAATTCTTGACGCAATGGCGATTGCCTAATCACAACCATTTTCCAGGCCTGCAAACCAAAGGAACTTGGACTTAACTGAGTGGTATTTAGTAATTCCATTAACACCTCTTCGCCAATTTTTTTACTGGTGTCAAAATGCTTACAAGCGAAACGCCATTTTGCATAATCTAAAATTGTCATAATTTTATTTTTAAAATACTTTTTAAAAAATAGATCTTTTACAAACAATTTGCAATCTCAAGCAGGGAATTGACAGAAAGTCGAAAAGGTGTATAACAATGCTAGGCTTCATGAGCAAAGTTCGTTCAAAACAAGGACGTGGTATGTGGATAGTTTTCATTTGTGTTGCGGTGGCACTGCTAGCCTCGCTCTTGCTGAACGCCTGGCTGATTGGTGAGTTCCAAAAGAAATTTCACCAGGAAAAGGAGTTCGCAATTTCTGCAAACACTGTTTTTTTTCATTACCAAGCTGGTCCAAAACCGCTGGGGATGCAAAACTTCCTAATCACCTCCACTCATCCTTTTGTGGTGAAGGTAGGCTTCGAATTCCAAGTTTGGGGCAGTAGTCTGGGTTTTGACCCTTTCGCCGTCGCGAAGTCTGAACTCAAGCCCGGTGGGGAATATCAGGCAGTCGTCCAAGCCTATCTCGGGAGCGGCTCGGCGAAATTTTACTTCACCTCGACCAGCCCCGGACACCTCAATGTCCGTCTGGCAGAAGAGGACGAAAAGCTCGTGCCCACGACCATCGCCAAACCACACACCATTCAAACGATGGGTTGGTAGTGAAGGTTCAGGGCCACGTGAAGCTACAACACCACCCGTGCCTAGGCGCGGGTGGTGTTCCGCTATTTATTCGCCAAAATTTCTTTAGCTTTTTCTGCAGTTAAGTCGTGTTGATTAACGCCCTTTGGTAGTGCTGCGTTTTTTTTGCCATCAGTAATGTAGGGTCCGTAGCGGCCAATTTTCAAAACCATTCCTTCGCCGAAATCCTTCAAAATATTGGCTCCAGGTGCCGCTCCTGCCTTACCTCTCGCTCCACCAGTCGCAGCAGCACTAAGCACCTTTTCAGCATCTTCCAAAGTCAAGTTCAGTACATCAAAACCATTAGGAATCGCTTTATTTTTTCCTCCATGTTTGAGGTATGGACCATAAGGTCCGATGTCCAAAATTACTTCCGAGCCATCTTTGGTTTTGCCCAAAGATTTAGGCAATTCGATTATTTTTTGAGCTGTTGCCAAGTCCAGATTTTCAGCATTCACAAATTTAGGAATAGACTTCATTTTAAAGTTCTTTTCGCCCTTTTCACCCAATTGCAGATATGGTCCAAATCGACCAACTTTCTTGAATATTGGTAAGCCAGAAATGCTATCCTCACCTATCTTTTCGCCTGCCCCGGCAGCTCCAGACGACTCCGCATTCTTCAACAATTCTTCAATTTTTTCTCCATTCAAATCAGCTGGAATGGTTTCATCAGCTAAGCTGGCTCTTTTACCGTCCACTTCCAAAAAAGGGCCAAATTTGCCGATGCGCACGGTGGCGATTTTACCATCTTGCAATTTACCAAGCTCAAAAGTACAAACTTCACGAGCGTCAATTTCCTGATTAATCAAACTCTGTAAACCAGCGTGTTCAGCTCCACCATAGTAAAAAGCTTTTAAATAGGGAGTGGGGGATTTGTTGCCACTGGCAATTTCATCCAAATCTTGTTCCATTTCGGCGGTAAATTCGTAATCGACCAAGTGCTTGAAAAATTTTTCCATCAACCCTACAACGGCGAATGCAACAAAAGTAGGTATCAGGGTATTGCTCTGTTTGAAGACATATTCACGTCTCACAATAGTGTCCATAATCGCCGCATAAGTACTGGGACGACCAATGCCACGAGATTCTAATTCTTTAATCAAAGCCGCTTCAGTATATCTGCCAATCGGCTTGGTTTGATGTAGTTTGGGATCAACTTTTTCAATTTTCAAAGCTTCCTGCAAAGCTAGTTCCGGCAACAACTTTTCTTGATCTTCCAACTCTTCTTCAGGATCATCACTACCTTGAACATATGCCTTCAAAAAGCCGGCAAAAACAATCCGTTTACCAGTCGCTCCAAAGATATGCTTACCATCGGATATTTCCACACTGGTGGTTTCCATTTGGGCATCTTTCATCTGTGAAGCGATAGTTCTTTTCCAGATTAAATCGTAAAGAGCTAACTGATCTTCATCCAATTCACTTTTGAGATTTTCCGGCAAACGAAACTTATTGCCTGAGGGGCGAATAGCCTCATGAGCTTCCTGGGCATTTTTGACTTTTGATGCATACACCTTTACTGCGGGAGACAAATACTCTGCTCCGTAGAGCTTTTCCGCCAAATTACGCGCTTCTTTAACCGCGCTTTCCGCCAAATTGGTGGAATCGGTTCTCATATAGGTAATAAAACCATTTTCATATAGTTTTTGAGCTACTTGCATGGTTTTTTTGGCGCTGAAGCGTAATTTTCTGGCCGCTTCCTGTTGCAGTGTTGAAGTGGTAAATGGGGCTTCGGGAGTCCTTTTATAGGGCTTGGTTTCTAAATTACTAACCGCAAAAGTGTTTTTCAGTACTGCTTCTGCCAATTCCTTGGCTTCCGCTTCGCCCAACATCACTTTTTTATTCCCTTTCAATTTTCCGGTTTCCGGATCAAAGTCTTTACCTGTTACCAGTTTTTTATCGCCGATCGCCTTTAAGTCAGCCAAAAAACTTTCTCCACTTTTTTTGCTGAATTTAGCGGCCAAATCAAAATATGTAGCCGGTACGAATTTCATTCTTTGTTTCTCTCTTTCGACTACCAATCTAATTGCCACTGATTGCACTCTACCGGCAGACAATTTTGGCGCAATTTTTCGCCATAAAACTGGTGAAACTTCATAACCATAAAGTCTATCCAAAATACGACGGGTTTCCTGAGCATGTACCAAATTCATATCCACTTCACGTGGTTTCTCCAAAGCCTTTTCAATCGCTTCTTTGGTAATTTCATGAAAAACCAGGCGTTTGATTTTGACCTTTGGTTTTAAGACTTCCAACAAATGCCAAGAAATACTTTCTCCTTCACGGTCCTCATCAGTCGCCAGGTATAGTTCATCAACACCTTTAAGGGCCTGCTTCAACTTTTCCACCTGCTTCTTTTTCGTGTCAGACACTACGTAAAACGGTTTGAAATCATTCTCAATGTCTACACCTAATCGCGCCCATTTTTCTTTTTTATATTTTTCCGGAACATCTTGAGCATTGGAAGGTAAATCTCTAATATGTCCTATTGAAGCCTCCACTTTAAAGTCTTTCCCCAGGTACTTGCCAATTGTCTTGGCCTTGGCTGGAGACTCCACAATAACTAAATGCTTGCCCATGATTAATAATTAATGTATCTTTGAAAACCATTTTCAAAAGATTAAACTCAAAAATCAGAGATTTGCAAATTTAAAAAAATCAAACCAACCTAAATGTCACAATTTTATTTTGAAAAGCGTAGTGCGGTTCCAGCAGCAGATTGCTGGAATTTGGCGAAGATGTATCCCAATCATCAGCTCTGGGAAAAAGACTTTGCCAAAGTAGAGGAAACACTACCTGATTTGTTAAAATTTCACCAGAAACTGAAAACTGCTGAACAGATTTTGCAGGCTTTTACAACCATTGCTGCCTGTGGCCGAATTTTGGAGAAAGTTTACACCTATGCTTCACATCTTAGTAGTGTGGACTTGAGTGACGCTCAAGCCACAGAAATGGTCAAGAAGGCGGAACACCTTTATTCGCGTTTTAGTGAAACTATCGCTTATGTCAGTCCGGAACTTGCCAAATTATCAAAGCAAACTCTGGAAAATCTCATCGAGGACCAAAAACTCGTTGAATATAAAAAGGACTTGCAATACATTTTACTGTCCAAGGATCATATTTTGACTGCGGCAGAGGAAGCTTTGTTGGCCAAAACCATTTTGCTTACTTCCGGTCCAGAAAGTGTCTTCAGCGCGTTGGATAATATCGATTTAACCTTTGGCGAAATTAAAAATGAAGAAGGCAAGAAAGTGCAGTTAACTTCCGGAAACTTTCTCAATTTTTTGGAGAAGAAAGATCCTAAAATTCGCCAAAAAGCCTTCAAAACCTACTATCAGTCTTATCAGGATCACATTCATACGTATGCGGAAATTTTGAATGCCGCCATACGTGCTCACCACTTTACCGCTTCCACCAAGAAGTATTCTTCCTGTCTGGAAGCTGCTTTGTTTAGAAATCAAATCAATACTCAGGTTTACCACTCTTTGTTACAGTTTGTGCACCAGGGTTTACCTGAATTGCATCGTTATTTTGAGTTAAGAAAACAAAAACTGGGTTTGGCTAAGATGCACATGTGGGATTTACGAGTGTCATTATTTGAACCAGATCCGTTGAAATTTACTTTTTCGGAAGCAGTCGAGGTTTGCTTGGAGGCATTGAAACCTTTGGGAGAGTCCTATTGCGACACTTTGCGTACAGGACTGCTTAATGGCTGGGTCGATAAATATGAAAGTAAAGGAAAAAGAGGGGGAGCTTTCTCCGGTGGATGTTATGATAGTGATCCCTATATCTTGATGAATTTTAGTGGAACACTGAATGATGTTTATACCTTGATTCATGAAGCCGGACATTCCATGCATTCTTATCTGGCCAGAACCACTCAACCATATAATACTGCGGATTATTCCATTTTTACCGCTGAAATCGCTTCTACCGTCAATGAGCGACTGTTAACCGATTATTTACTACAAAAGTATAGCGGAGACCAACGTCAGGTCATCATCACCTCTGAAATCGATGCTATTCGTGCGACTTATTTCAGACAGGCCATGTTCGCTGAATTCGAGTTGAAAATTCATCAGCAGATAGAAAAAGGATTGCCTCTGACCAAAGATTTTCTCTGCAATGAGTATCAGCAGCTCAATCAACTATATTATGGTCCAGCATTAGCCAAAGATCCTTTCATCCAATTTGAATGGGCCAGGATACCACATTTCTATTATAACTTCTACGTTTACCAATACGCTACTGGTATCGCGGCCGCTTATTACCTTTCTCAAAAACTGCTGCAAGACTATCGTCAAAATAGCACCAAAACTCAACAACAATACTTGCATTTTCTCAGCAGTGGCGGTAATGATTTTCCAAATAATCAACTGCTTCAAATCGGAGTAGATTTCACCAAACCAGACGTTTTTTTGGCCGTAACGGAAAATCTACAAAAATATCTTCAATATATCCAATAATTTTTAATTTTTAAATCACAAAATTATGAATAAAAATCTCAATTCTCTCGCGCCTTACTGGTTGGTAACTTTACGTGTATTCATCGGAGTAATCTTCATTATGGCCGGATACATGAAATTGCAAAACCCCGCAATGGTAACTGGTATGGTAACTAGCTTAGGTTTCCCAGTAGCCAGCTTTTTCGCTTGGGCATTAATTTTGTCTGAATTCGTCGGTGGTATTATGTTGGTTTTAGGTTTATTCACACGTTGGATCAGCTTACCGCTCATTTTCGCAATGCTCGTTGCTTTATTTGCAGTACATGGACCAAAAGATGGTTTTACCGATAAATCTTCATTTTACGTCATTATCATCACACTTGGTCTTTTTCAGATGTTTTTCTCTGGCGCGCAGGTAGTATCTCTTGATAGACTATTGTTCAAGAACAAATACTAACAGTTAGCCAAAATAAATATGTTTAAAAAATTTGCCTTCTCACTGTTCCTCTGCACATTGATAGCAAATCAAGCTCTGGCGCAAAGTAACGCTTTTCAAGAGTTTACTGATGTTCCACCAGAACACCCCAACTACAATGCCATTAGTCTTTTACGTTACTATGGAGTAATCGATGGTTATGCTGACAATTCCTTTAGACCGGAACAACCGATCAATAGAGTAGAAGCACTGAAAATGATCTTTGAAGTAGGGAAGTTTGAAGTCAAACCAGTGGGAATGGCAAATTTTCTCGATACTGAAAAAAATGCCTGGTATCTTCCTTATTTAAACCGTGCAGTTTTTGAGGAAGTTGTCAGCGGTTATCCAGATGGTACCTTCAAACCGGCGCAAACCATCAATCTGGTAGAATTTCTAAAAATTCTCTTGAAGGCCCAAAAAGCTGACTTTACCAAGTTAAATATGACTCAAATCCCATATACCGATGTTGATCCGTCACAATGGTATATGAAGTATCTTTGGTTTGCTCATGCGGCCAAATTGATTGATGCTGATCAAGAAAACAAAATCAATCCAAGCCAATTAATGACTAGAGCCAAAGCGGCGGAGATTATTTTCCGCTACCGAAAATATCAAGAAAATCTGCAAAATAACCTTGATCCCGTGAAGGAGGACACCTCAACCACTGAACAAAAACCGGTTTCAGAATCTTACGCGGTGTTTAGTAGCGATTCTTATTTCTTCACTATTAATTATCCAAAAAAATGGTTCTATTCGGCTCTCCCGACCAACGCGGAAGGAGTAATTAGAACTTATGGTTTTGGCAGTAAAGAATTGACTGATAATGAGCCTCAGGTAAAACTTGAATTATGGCCTCTGGCTACCAGCTTCGAGCCAAACTATGGATATCAGGACATCAAGCTCTTAAAAGAAGTCTCCGGTGACCTGATTATTTTAACTAGAAAAATTGACCAAAATCGGGTCTATCGACTAATTGGAACGCAGGAACAGCTGGATAACATGCTGATAATGCTCAATTCCATTTCTACTTTACCAAAAAGCTAACAGTAGTTTAATCTACCCTGGAAAATAGCAATTTATTAACTCGTTATGAATCAACGAAGAGATTTTCCAGCAGAATTAAAACCCAAACCACAGCAATTTGTTGTCACTCCGGCAATTACCCGGGAATTGGAGAAATCGGCAAAATTGGATAGCCAAGGTTTAAGCAGTTTACACAAATTACTATCTAAAGACTTGGTTCTTCGCCAAAAAGTCGCCAATGGAGATTGGATTATTGATCAGGCACAGGAGTCTGAAGAAGCCAGACTGCCAGATGAAGCAGTGGTAGTTCAACTTTTTGCGGAGGCAAAAACAAGCCCAGAATTGAAATCGGTCTGTGGTAAGTTATTGGCGGATATTGATACTAGTATTGATCAATTAACTGTCGATACCAGACAGCAACTTGACGGTGTCACGCCCAATATTAATTTGCCAATTGTGAGCGCTGCCATCAAAGATAATCACAGCTTCAAATACACCGCTCAATTTTTGTATCATCATTTGACTCCCATAACTTACTCGCTTCTTTGTACCGGTGTTGATTTGGAATTGATGCTCAGAAAAGCGGCAGAATATTCCAAAGAATACAATGGTGAAATCAATCATCAAAAAATGTTAAAATTGGTAAGAAGAGTTTATCGTGGTTTAGCTTTGAGATTATTAAGTCAATTACATGGCAAATCCAGTGCTTTCAAAGATGGTTTAGCTGATTATGCCGAACAACAATTC
>CAZJJZ010000014.1:14092-17992 GCA_964546505.1 uncultured Candidatus Peribacteria bacterium | reverse complement strand
AACGAAGGAACAATGAGTGAAGATGAAGTAAACAGTCATCTAATTTCAACGGTTTTATTGTCCGAATCGGCGCTGGAAAGAAGTACCGATCAAGAAGAAATTACGCGTTATCAGGGATTCGCGCGTAAAGTTGGCTTTAATCAATTGATTATCGATTTCGACTTTTAATTCAAACTTCTTTTTACCGTATTGATCACCAATCCAAGCTTTGATCGCAATTCTGGCTTGGCTTGCAAAATTTGGGTCAAAAAACCTGCATCCAGATCAATAATCGGATCAAATACATCATTGGCTATCTGAGTCTGCAGATGAGCTTTTTCCAGACTTTCCACCACTTGTTTCAAATACATTCGCTCATCTGCCTGAGCAGGCCTACAGATCAACATGTCCAGGCTTTGTAAGACTGCCTGTACTAAATTGGCAAGATATTTTGGATCATTGCGACGCGCAAAGTCTTCGTATTCAATACGATCAAAACTCACTGGCATTAAGGCGTTCAGAATCCGCGCTTTTTGTATTGATACGACGTTTTTCAGAGAGCTTTCTTGCTTAAGGCGAATCTCTTGAGTTTTCTCCTCATCAAGCAAACAAGCTTCCAAATTTTCTGCAAAGTCATTTGAGTTGTAAATCATTTCTCTCATCCAAAAAGCTAACGATTTATAACAATTTACAATAATTTTATAAAAAAGTAAAACAGGAAAATCAAGCTAGCAGAATATTGTTTGGCGATGTCCCGCCCCCGGCGAAGCCGGGGGCGGGAAGTGACACCCACAGAAACTGACCTTCCAGGCTTGGTGTCCAAGGGCTGGAAAGCAAGTGCAATGTCAGGCAACAAGCTTATTACCTGCCAAAGCGCACACGCGTCCGAGAGCGATACTCCTGATGACGCGGTTGCTGATAGCTGCGCGGGTAGTCACGCGGACTGCGTGTATAGCCTGGCCTGGGCCGGGCAGGTGTCCGTGTATAATACAGGTCAGGAGGTGGTCGACGATAGGGTGGTGCAGTCCTGTAGTGACGGCAACACGGTTGAGTGTGATACTCTTCAGTCACTACTCTGCGTTGATAGTAGACGTCTCCACCGCCTCTCACATAGCCTCCGGCCGACACCGTACAACTACTTGCCGCCAGCAAAACAACCATCAGCAAAAGCTGGAAAACAATTTTCATTTACTCGATTCTCCTGTTGTAAAAGTGCGATTATCTTCACCGCCACCAGGGCGATAGACAATACACCTTTAAGCTATGCCATTTTTTGAAAAAACTCAAATCATTTATCGGCAAAGCATTTCCTCTAGCCAACCTGGAACGCACACGAAATTATAAACATTTCTATTTTTAGCGTATTCATAATCTATGCTGCGAGTTCCGTTGTATAGCTCCTGACAAGTTAAGTCGTCTTGGAAAATTTGATTTCCTCCATCTAAACTGTCTGTATAAACACAAGAAACCACTTGCTCAGAAGTATAATTGCACAAATCTGCTAATTCTTGATCTGAATAAATTTCTCCTGACTGAAATGAGTCAGTATAAATATCGCAATTCTCGAAGCGACCATTGGGTAGATTTACATTTCCTGGAATCACACTGCTAGAGGCATATTCATCGTGCTCAACAGTACAGGCACCAGTAGTCAAAGCAAGTACACCGGCTCCAAGTAAATTTTTCACATTCATGTTTCAAGAAGTTATGAATTTGCTAAAAGTGTAATTGATAGCCTGATTTACTGCAACTTTTATTATTTGGCTGAAACAAGTCATTTAATTTTGGATCAAGATTCACGCTATCAGAGTCGGCTGCACTGTTTTTTTGCCATTGTTCCAGACTAATGTCTTTATCACTTTGGCGATTATCCTTAAAGGTCACACTATTGTTATCTTCTTGAAAATAACAATTATCCGACATCTTTGGCCAACCTTTTAGGCCAATCAGTCCACCTAATTCATCCATCACCCGAATGGCCACCATCAAGTTTCCAGTTTTGGCATTGTTGGGTTGCCAAATTAAGTTTTTTTGGAAAGTTACATTTTCTGAAGCCGGCCTACCGGCAACATCTTCCCAATCCTGAAGGGAAATATTGAAATACACTGGTGAATGGTATTTCTGCGCGCTATTTATGATAGTGTTTTTCTCCACAATTGGTGATTTTGCTGCCCAAAATTCAATGCCGCCACTACCAGTGTTTACAATCAAATTACCGACCGCTTGACCGTTGATATTCTCAAACCAATTTGGATTTTCCTTCAAATCAAAATAGTCAACGCTGGTATCGCCGCCCAAAATCAAACCCGCCTCGCCGGTATTGGTGATATAATTGTTTTTGATGACGCAATTTTGTGCTCCTCCTTTGCAATACACCCCAGTAGAACAGATATTGTGAATATAGTTACCTTCCACCAACATCTTGTCCGCATTGACATTATCAATTCCCTCAGCATTGCAATCGTCAGCACTTTCAGTTTTGCCAGTGTCGAATATCTCGTTGTTTTTGATGATTACACCATCAGAATTCGGCTTAATTTTGATCGCATCACGACCGCTGCCATGGATAACTGAATTCTTGATAATAATATTACTTGCCCCACTCCGATCATCTTCTCCCCAGTCCCATTTCGTTTGAGTAGCAATACCATAAAAACCACCAACCACTTCCAAACCATCAATCACTGTGCCATCAGAGCCAACATCCAGATTGAAAACGGCGTCTTCTGATTTTTCCGAGAGTTTTACAATTGCCCATTCACCTTGCTTGGATTTGAATGTTAAATTTGGCTTTTCAATATCAATTTCCTCACTTAAATTATATGTTCCTCTCAATAAAACTATGGTTTGACCGCTCTCTGCCTGATCCACTGCCTCTTGTATGGAATTGTAAGGGCGGTCTATAGTGCCATCTCCTCCGGTAGCGCCGCTGGCCTGTACGTAAATTGAATTGCTGGGATCAGCTGTATTATTTACCTTTGATTTGCTTAATTTATATCCTGGGAAATAATCGTCCAAGGAATTTGTCTTAGTAAGAACCTCATTTTTCAACGTATCATCTTGGTTGAGGGGAGAGATATATAAATCACTTGGTGCATCGGAATTAACCGAACTGCTGTTGCTGGCATGTCCTGTTTCGCCAGTGCTATTAGTCTGGGTGCTATTCGTCATATTCTCTAAATTCGCAGCAGTGAGATATTTTAATTTGAAACGCCAAATCATTTCTGCCATTTCTCCTCTGGACATCAATTTATCCACCGTCCAAGAGTTAATCAACAAATTATTGGCCTGTGCATCTTCATAATAAGGTGAATACCAATGGCTTTGTGCAGTTGTATTTCCGCTTATTCCGTTGCTAAGATAAATGATTTTCCAAGCTTCCACCTGATTGATCTGCTTTTCAGGATGGAACTTTCCATCTGGATAGCCTTTTGCTACGCCCAAAAATTTTGCCTGACAAACGTACTTGGCGAACCATTGATTTTGTACATCTGTAAAACAATTTCCAGAAGTTGTACCTTTCTGAGCGGCTGTCATCACGATTTTCAAAAATTCCGCTCGATTAATGGCTTGATCAGGTTTAAAAGTCCCATCTGCGTAACCTTGTACTATACCGTCTTTTTGTAAGGCCTCAATCGCTGTCTTATACGGATAATTACTGGCCACATCTCTAAATACCGCCTTTGCTGTACTGCTCAAAAAGCTTAAAGTACAAAATAGCGTCAGCAGCAGGAAACATTTTTTCATTGTAATTTATTTTACTTTCAGAATTAGAATGCAATATAAATTACAGCAAAGCAAGTCAGAAGCATAATAATGTTAATAATGCTCAGGATTAATTAAATGAATGAGTGCCATTTGTACTGCTTGCGTGGTGTAATCAATTCGAGTTACCACTCCTCCAGTCAAGACACCCAACAT
>CAZJJZ010000014.1:12899-14082 GCA_964546505.1 uncultured Candidatus Peribacteria bacterium | reverse complement strand
GACTCTCTCTAAAACTCAAGTGTTCGGCAAAGCCCATTTCTACCGCGGTTTCACCAATTGATTTGTTTTCTGTCAGAACTTTTTCAATCATTTTTTTGGGATATTCAAAGCAACAGGAAAGACCGAGATGAAACTCTTTACCATCATAAATCGCACAAGCAGTAGTATCCATGTAATCAGATTTGGTTTGCTGAACAGGAAAAATACCTGATTCTAATCCAACTCCAAAATCAGCTCCAGTTTGATCTCTAGCGGCTCTGGCTCTATTTTTGGCGCCATTGATGATTACCTCCAAACCAATGGGCTGCTCGGCCACACCAGACTCCACATCGAGCCCCCACACCAGTGCCTCCTTAAAATCACTATATACCTGAAATGCATTTTTGCATGCCTCAATTTTGCCTTTATTAAGGCTACCAACTGCTATTTTCATAATTAATTATCAAGACAATTGGTATTTTAATACAACAGTGTGAATTTTACCTAACTTTATTCAGAAGTTTTACCATCCCAATGATCTTCTTCGTCATCGGCCTTGGTTGGGTGTACCGTATCGATCAAATGTTCTGGTGGAGAGTACAAGGAATATAACTTCAAATCATTATTGCCAATATTAATCACGTTATGCCTGCAACCTTCTGGTATAATGATGGCATAATCATCTTCGGCCAAATATTCAGTTGCATTGATAATTATTTTGGCCTTTCCTTGTTCGATTCGAATAAATTGATCCAAGTGATGAACCTCCTCACCAACTTCCTCACCTGGCTTCAAGTTCATTACTACCAATTGAGTATGCTTGCTGGTATATAGCACCCGACGATAATCCGTATTCTGCAGAGTAATTTTTTCAATGTTTTCAACATAACCTTTTTTCATCTGATTGGGGGTTACGATTATTATCTAAAATTAGCATCAATCCCTTTAATTGAAAAGTTTATTTTGATGAAAAAGCCCAGCGCGCCGAAGGCGCGCTGGGCGAAGGCCATCACGGCTGAAACTATCCTGGGGGCAGCCCCAGGATATGGCGCACTTCGCTTGGCGCCTGTGGTAGATGTCCTAAGCCTGGCTTAGCGACTTAGTCGTCCTGTTGACGAATCAAAGACCTCACGGACTCGCGAGCTTCTTCGTCCACAGGTTCTGAACCAACTTCTGGCTTGGCCTTGATCTCTCGATCACGAGT
>CAZJJZ010000014.1:9804-12885 GCA_964546505.1 uncultured Candidatus Peribacteria bacterium | reverse complement strand
CACTCACCCTGTCCAGCCAGAATGCCCCTGACGTATTCTTCAACTTTCATTGATTGCTCCTGGTGTGTCTTGAAAGACAGACAAAATCGGAGGACGTCTTAACCACATCCCTCACTACAGAAAAGTGCTTGTCTGCAGCAGAGCGAAGTAGTTGATGCAAAATGTTAGCAAATTTTCAGACAAAGTCAAATATCCCCTCACACTAAGCTTTTATTCTAATATTGGTTAATCAAAATAGCGAATTTTTGTATCATGCTTCCATGATAGAAGCTGTAAACTGGTCGGAGTGACACGATTCGAACGTGCGACCTCACCCACCCCATGGGTGCGCGCTACCATCTGCGCCACACTCCGACATACGAATTTTCCTCAGCCTCCTAAACAAAACTCTACTAATCCAATTTCTCCAATTCTCTCTGTCGCTTGAGTCTAAACTGGCTTGCCATCTAAAGCTCTTCATGAGCGAAGAATGGTGGGCGAGAGAGGACTTGAACCTCCATGATATTGCTATCACTACGACCTGAACGTAGCGCGTCTGCCAGTTTCGCCACTCGCCCGACTGCCCACTTATTTTAATCAAAAATGGTTGTAGTGCAAGCTAGAATGAGCTAAAACTATAAGGCAACAAAGAATAACCAAAGAGCATGAACTACAATCATCAGTCGATTATTTTGCATCAGAAGTTACGAGGAAAAATAGAAGTTAAAGCCAAAAAAATTATCAGAAACAAGAAAGATCTTTCATTGCTTTATTCACCGGGTGTGGCTGAAGCTTGTAAAGTTATTTCTCAAAAACCAGAAAAAATTAACGAATTAACCTGGAGAAACAACACGATTCTCATTGTCACAGATGGAACTGCTATTTTGGGGCTGGGGGATTTAGGCCCGGCCGCAGCACTACCAGTGATGGAAGGAAAGTCTGTGTTATTCAAACAATTCGGTGGTTTAAATTGTGTTCCGATTTGTTTGGCAACTAAAGATGTGCAAGAAATTGTTGACACTGTGGTGCGTATCGCGCCTGCCTATGGAGGAGTAAATTTGGAGGACATTTCTGCTCCACGCTGTTTTGAAATTGAGGAGAAGCTCAAAGAAAAGTTAAATATTCCTGTGTTTCACGATGATCAACACGGAACTGCGATCGTAGTGGTGGCAGGTTTGATTAATATCTTGAAAATTACCGCAAAAAAGGCTCAAGATCTCAAGGTGGTTATTAATGGTATCGGTGCAGCTGGAGTAGCCATCGCCAAGTTGCTCTTTAAATTTGGTGTAAAGGCTGAGAATACTGTGCTTTGTGACCGCTCAGGGATTCTATATGCTGGTAGGCAGGAGAATATGAATAGCTTCAAATCCGAGCTAGCACTGATCACTAATACAAATCACAAAAAAGGTACTCTTACAGAGGCTGTTATTGGCGCTGATCTATTCATAGGTGTTTCAGCCAAGGGTGCCCTAACAATCGAAATGGCCAAAAGTATGGCTCCAGACGCGGCAGTTTTCGCACTTGCCAATCCTGATCCAGAAATTACACCTGAAGACGCGCAATTGGCTGGTATCAAATACCTCGCCACTGGCCGCTCCGACTATGCAAACCAGGTGAATAACCTGTTGGCATTCCCGGGAATTTTTAAAGGTGCCTTGGCGTCCGGTACAAGACGTATTACTGATGATCACAAATTAGCGGCAGCACAAGCCATCGCCAGTTTGGTCAAAAAACCAACAGCAGCAAAGTTTATCCCGGACCCTTTCCAGAAAGGTGTTGCGGAAGCTGTCAGTAAAATATTTTAGTCTTCAAAGATGGCCTGAGTAACCTGTTTATGTACTGAATCAATTTTTTCAGTAACTGCAGCACTTTGGCAAGCATCAAAATTTGCCAAATACTTCATTTCTATCAGTTCTTTCAATTCTGTCTTACTCTTAAATCTTTTGAGGTTTTTACCGAGTTTCCCAACTGGTATTATCAACTTCTTGAAATTATGATCCAGCAATTTTCTGGGTTTAAAATCTGGATTTTCTTCTATTACAGGCCCGATGTTCTGGGCGATGCTTCTAATTTTATCGCCTTTGTCCAATAAAATCCCGTACTGTACCCAGTGAAAAACAGAATTTTGGTCGGCAAAATGTTCATAAATTGCTTTTAGCCTTTCTGGCGCATTTGGTAAGGTAAACTGGGATAATTTATTAAGTGTCATCTGTCGCTCTTGTTTTTTTCGTTTCTCAGCCGCATTTGTATCCTGCTCTAGCAAAAATCTGCCCACTTCTCTTTCGTCATTAGCCAGACACCTACCGAGATCATGAATGACCACAGCAATCAGCAGTTGCCGCAAGATAAAATCATTACTTTGGTACCGCAAAGTTTCGTCCATCAAACAAGGATATTTTTGAATATCCGTTCTGACATCACCAATAATTCTGCAAACATGCTGCAAGCAGCTATCGCAATCTTCTTTAGTGTTTATCGATGAAGTAAAGTCATCCTGTTCCAGTACCCTGTAATTTACAGAACTCAAAAGTGCCTCCAAGTACCTTATTTCTCCATCTGTGAAGGTTTCATTTAAATATCTTTGATAGTCCGACCCAAAGGACGAAAGTAATGCTGCTGGCATAAATGAGATAATTAAGACTTAACAAAACCACATATAGCGCCCAAAGTCAAGTTTATGGATTACAGAAGTCACAATAGGCTGGATCTGCGAATTTAGCTATTTCTTGTATCTTGCTAAACGAGCAATTCTGACAGTGCAATTTTTCGGCTTTAATTAAAGAGGTTTCTCGTCCACAATAGGCGCAAATCAAACCTTTCATTTTTTCTTGAACAGAAAAACCCGGAAAATTACAGGAAGGACATAAGCTTTTCACATTTTTAACGAGGTCCCACGCTGCCTGGCGAATGGATTCTCGTCTAGTGGGGTTACGATGAGCACGCAAATCACTTTCTACTAAAACCTGCTGCCAAGGTAAGCGAAACAGCTTCTTTGTAAATGAATGAAGATCTTCCCAACTGCAGATCTCCTGTTCAATTTTTTGCTGACGCCAGCCCCATTTCAAAATCAATCCTTGAGTAGGGAAATCATTTTCTGTGGCT
>CAZJJZ010000014.1:4027-9764 GCA_964546505.1 uncultured Candidatus Peribacteria bacterium | reverse complement strand
TGATTTCCTCAGCATTACTAGCCATCCGGCTGAAAGCTGCTGTCTGAAATGTTTGAAAGGCCCCAATAATTTCTAAGTGGTTTTTTAGATCAATCAGCACTAGTAGTTCTAAATTTGATTTTGCCAATGGGTTTTCTGGATGAGGGCCAAAACTTCCTTCGCTGGCAATGACCAAATCGGCCCCGGTTACTTTTTGCGCTGCCAAAGCTTTTCTTCTGGCCGCCCCCAACTGACTTCCTACCCGCTTGATTTTACCGCTGAAAGTGCCAAACTGATCCGTATCAAAATGTTGCGGAACAAAGCATTTAACCTTTAGTTCTTTTTCTAGAATTGGCGCTAATATATCTTCTTTCTGATGTTTGGTGGCGATTACTAATTTTCTATTTTCAAACAGTTCCAAAAAAAATTGTTAGGAATATGAAATTGTAATTTTTTGTTTTTGCTGTAGCAAGTGAATTTAAGCAAACAGCGACACGAATACGTGTCGCCATCTGACCGCTTAGGAACATAGCCGCTCTGGGCAGCTAAAGTTACTCTAGTCTTCAAAGGAGTGGAGTGTTTCTTCCTGAATCAACTGCTGGTAATAAATCAGCAATTTCTGGAAGAGGCGAGTCCTCCTTTCCCGCAACTGATTGATTCTCTCTTCCGCCTTGTGGCGCTTGTATTGCTGCTCAGACAGCTGCAGCTCAATATTAGAGTGCAACTCCTCAATCTGCTCCTTCTTTTGAGCAGACTGAAGGCTTGAATCTCTGTTGATTCGCTTGGTTTCACGATTTTTTCGTTCCGACAACTTCACAATGGAGTTGCTCGCGTCCAGGCGAACATTCTGCAGCTTGAACTCCTCCAGGAAATCACCCACATTGAGGTAGGGGACGCAAATCATCATCATCCGCTTGATTTGTTCCTCACTGAGTGTGGCGTCAGTGCTCCCAAAAATGGGATCAGCTTTCAAGATTTTCGCATCGGCCAGATCCTTCACGGCCTGCTTGATGCTTTCGCCAAAAATGACAATCACATCACTACCGTGAGACAGCACAGCCATCATACTCTCATATCCTTGATGCGACATGGACTTCACGCTCCTTTCTAGATGTTAAAAAACAATTTTGAAGACAGTAAAGAATTTATCTTTCGAATATCCGAAAGTCAATTGCAAAACTGGGGCAAATTAAAGTCAATCTTTAAGCCTTTACAAAAATTTTATTACGGAACAAAATCACAAAAATATCATTACTTCATGACTAAAAAAATAACTCACCTGCAAGCTAACCCAGTAGTTATCCCGAGGCAGGATTATTATTACCGAAACACGCCATTAGTGATGGGCGCGATAATGCTGACGATTTCTTGGTTTTTGGCTTTACCATTAGTTTTACTGGACTTGTATACCATGTTTTATCATTGGTCATATTTCGGCTATTTTGATTTTCCCAAAGTTAAACGTGCTGATTTTGTCCGCTTCGATCGACTCAACCTGAGTAAATTAACTGTATTTCAAAAAATTAATTGCCTCTACTGTGAATACGCCAACGGCGTTATCGCCTACATCAAAACGGTCATCAACTGCACTGAAATCTACAGCTGCGCCATCAAATACCAATACCCTCGCCCCGGCACGGAGCACCATACAAATCATTTTTATGATTTCCAGGAGTTGAAATAATTCAGCTAATGTCTCAATACAAGACAATGAAATAGCCCTTCTTCGCTGAAGCTACAAAGGGCATTCTACGCAGAGCGAAGAATGGTGGGACGCCAATGCATACATTAAACCGGCTGCCAAACGGTTCGACCCCATCTTTAACAAGGTAATAAGCGATTTAAAGGGGTACCTGTCGTCCGTAAGTGTAGAGAAAGTGGTGGATTTAAACAAGGACATTTCTGAAAATCTTGCATAGTTAAATCTTCCAAACAAGCCTTATGTCAGCTTTCTTTTCCTCTTTGATTTGAAATCCCTGACTTATAAAAAAGCTAATAGATTTTTGATTTTGTACATTTGCCTGGCACTCTATATTTTTGAATTGTGATTTAAGAATCTTAATAACATTACTTCCAAAGCCAAGTCGTTGATATTTTTTTGCAATGAAGATTTTATGCAAATAAATGCTTTCGGCGTTTTTATGAATTGAGTAAAAGCCAACCGGAATTTTATTTTCTAGAATAACAAAAATTTCTCCATAGACACCTGAATCTATATTTTTTTGATAAGCGATTTTATCCCATATGACGTCACTTCGAAACTCACTTGTTTCTTTCTTGTTTAACTCAAAAATAAAATCAAAATATGCAGGGGTATAAGGAATGAAGTTGATATTTATGATATAAATCTTTTGTTTCTAAAAGCTATCCCAGATGCTGTCTTTAAATAATGCTCAAAATCTAGAGCCTTGTTTTTTTCAGTAAAAGCACAATAGTAAATCATCTTCCAAGGCTTAAATCTATTTGTATGTGGTGATTTCCCGCTATTATGATCGGATAATCTATTGTCAATGTTTTCGGAAAAGCCAGTGTAGAACTGTTTTGGGTAATTAATGCTTTGTATGATGTAAACGTAGAACATACTTTACTTGATTAAAGCTGTGCCTATTAATCTTCAAACTATGCTAATGGCACTTACTTACTCATTCTACAGCCAATCTCGTAAAAGATAATAGAAAAAATGGCCGTGCCATTCACAGCTCTGCCAACACTAATGGCACAATACAAAACTATAAACTGGCCCTTCTTCACTGAAGCTACGAAGGGCATTCTACGCAGAGCGTAGAATGGTGGGCCTGGCTGGGTTCGAACCAGCGACCAATCGGTTATGAGCCGACTGCTCTAACCACTGAGCTACAGGCCCATTTTTCAAAGTTCGCCCTCACTTCCGCTATTTCACTCGAGTCCAGTCAATTACAAAGGCGGGTGAATTCTAGTATATTCGATCGACTTCTTCAAACTAAAATTTGCAACCCGCCTTTATCTGCAATCACCCCAGTTCGGTCTACATTTTTCTATTCAAAACAAAATTCAAATACATGTATTCTTGCTCAACACATTGAAAATTCAAAGTATCATCCTTTGCATTGGTGTAGCTGACATTGTTAATTTTTTCTGTTTTGTTCTCAGTGCTTTTTGTCCAGCCTGCAGCCACTAACATGGCGTTCTGATCACTACAAATTTTGGCGGGTTCTTTGCTTTCCAAAGAAAAACCCAAAGTGACGTTATTGGCTGCCTTGATATACAAATAGTCTTTACCTCCTTCAACAATTGGCAAATCAGTTGGTAAATCGTTGGGCTTTTGATTGCTATTGCCTTGGTAAACTTCTCCATCACTGGTAGTTACTGTCCCAGAATTGCCATCGCCTTCGATAGTTACTTCTTTACCGGTTTCCTTCTCGGTTATTTTGCCAACGCCGCCATTCGCTCCGTCTCCGGCAATCTCTATCTTGCCCTGTGCTGTTTCTAGACTCACATTACCAGTCTCTAAGCCGCTGATTTTCACTTTTTCTCCTGTGCTGGATTCAATCAATTTCTCTGCCAGTCTACTACCTGCTTCATTAGGATCCATTGTCAAAAACTGACAACCAGTCAATGTGGTTAGTAAAACAATTCCGAGGATAATTTTGTTCTTCATTTTTTTAAGTTAATAGTTAAAATTTTTGATATATTCTTGAACATCAGCTTCTGGATATTGGGCCAATTTACCCAAAACTTTCTTTTGAAAAAACTGCTGTAATTCTTCCTTCGCTTCCTGAGAGCAATTTTTCAGAGCTTGTTGAGCAAGCTTCCAGCAGCGCTCCAAATTATTTTGCACGTTGGATAACATGCGATAGTGTTGATTCCTTCTGCGACTTTCAGGCCAGATAGTATCGGTTAATACTTCTATGGCATTCAACTTATCGACAAATTGGCCCAAAAACACTAAGCAATCACCATCATGTTTTTCTTCAAAACGCAAATATAGCTTATGGAGGGCATAGCGAACAGCGGCAGAAACGTGAGAATTATTATTGATATAATCCAGTGCCGCCTGTTTTTCCTTGGCTTTATGCTGTGCTTTGACCTCTGGGTCATTATGACCGGCAATCATGTCCCCAACAACGATTTCTCCCAAATCATGAACCAAAAGCATAGTAAGAAGTCTATTTTCAGCTGAGTGTTTGCCTTGAGTCAGCTCTTGCCACATCTTAGGACATTTGGTTTTGATCTCTGATGTGGTTTTTAGAACGTAATGAATATGATCTAAATCATTTTCCTGAAAGTCTTGCGGTTTAAACTGATCTGAAAACTCCATATTTTGCCAGCGCTCTGTTTTGGCATAGCCGTCAGCCAATTCTTCTAGGACCATTTCGGGTATCAAACGTCTCAATAGTAAACGAAAATCACTTTGAATCACTCCCTTTATCCTATCTACATTATGCTGCTTCTGCTTGAGATATTTGGCTTTAGGAGAATGCTTCAAAGCGATATCTTTTTCCAAAACCTTGCTCATTGTTATTAGTTATAACGGAATTATCATAACAAAATCATCATTCACAAACAAAATATTTTGTGCTAAATCTGTTTTAGCATAATTTAAATCACAAAAAACATGAATCCATACTCTCTTTTTCATTTGGTCAAACAGGAGAAAGCGCCAGCTGAATTGAAGTTAATTGTTGAAATTGCTAAAGGTGACTTCAATAAATATGAGTTTAATAAGGAATATGGTGTTTTGGAATTAGATCGCGTTCTTTATGGTCCAACATTTTATCCAGTAAATTATTGTGATGTACCTAATACTTGGAATGACGGTGATAACGATCCCTTGGATGCAGTGTTATTTTCCACCGGTCCGGTACAACCAGGAGTTTTAGCTACTGGACGAGTAATCGGCGTTATGGAGATGGAAGACAACGGTGAAATAGATCATAAAATTGTGTGTGTGAACAAAAAAGATCCTCGTTTTGAGCACGTGAAACACGTTGATGATTTAACTCCTTATGAAAAGAAAGACCTCAAAACTTTCATGGAAATCTACAAAATTGCCCAAACCGGTAGGGACAGTGTCAAAGTTGGCGAGTTTAAAGGTCCGGAAGAGGCATATAAAATCATTCAAGAAGCACTAGAAGTCTATCAACGAAAATTTTCTCAAAGCTAATTTCCCACCAAACTTTCTCTCAAGTCTTCGTTTCTAATCCTGGTATTTAGTTGGAAAATTTCTTCCTGCTGCATGCCGGGATTTTGAAAATTTGGCATATTTTGTCGGTCACTATTGGCAATAGTCATTAGGTTGAGCAGGGCTTTTCGGTAAAAATGTGGCTTGGAAATTTTGTGTAATGTAATGACTTGCCGAGAAAATTTGCACTCGATTTTGATTGTGCCATAATTGAAAATCCTTCCTGGAACACTCTGATGTAAATGAATGGCGCTGATATTATTGGTAGTAATAATTTCTGTATTTTTATGAAAAAAACCTTCAAATGCAGAAATTGAATCGGCATTAATCCGGTAATATTTACTGGCCCAAAGCAAAGTAACTGTAATCAAAACCAAAGCATCAAGTGCTTGTAATCCCAAATGAAACAAAAATGGACCCCATCCGAGAGAGTCCATATTAGCTCCGCTTGTCCAATTGATAAGTCCTTTGGTGATCAGGTAGATAGTGGTCATGATCATCTCACAGGCCAGTATTTTTGCAAAGAGTACCACCAGACTTTGCCTGACCTCAAAGTAATTAATCACTTTTGAATTATCCTGCATAGTTTTGGGGGTT
>CAZJJZ010000014.1:0-3985 GCA_964546505.1 uncultured Candidatus Peribacteria bacterium | reverse complement strand
AGATTATTTCAAATGATAAAATTTCGCCTTTACAATTTCGGAGTCAAGTCTAGAATCATCTGGATTTTTTAACCATCAAAACAAATGGAGATTGTTAACATTTTAATCCCTGTCTTTTTGACTATGGGCTTGGGTGCTTTGTCAGTGCTTTTAAAAGTCTTTAAGCAAGAAGATACAACTGTGTTCACCAGATATGACTATTATTTTGCCTTTCCGATTTTGATGTTTCTGACTCTCTTCCATACTGACTTTACTGTTGTTGGCAGCTGGCAATTTTTATTAACTAATATCCTTGGCTTATCCGCTACTTTGGTCGCCATAATTGTTTTGGGTTATCTATTCAAATTACCTAAAAAATTTATCGGTATTGCGGCGGTTGCGGGGACTTTTGGCAATGTGGCATACATGGGAATTCCGATTATGGATTTACTGTATGGCAAATCAGCAGCAGGATTTACGCCTATCGTTGTTGGTATCACAACAGCTTTCTGTCTATCGATCGGAGTATTAGTTTTGGAAATTTTTGATGATCAACGGAAAGTGCATCTAGGGAAAATACTGCTGGGATTAGCTAAAAATCCATTAATTATTTCAATTGTTCTGGGAATCATTGCCAGTTTAATTAAACTGCCAATTCCCGCATTTTTGGAGAGTTTTCTGACATTGGTCAAAAACTCTGCCAGTCCAGTGGCGCTTTTCTCAATCTGTATGTTTATTGTTGGTCAAAAGTTAGTTGCCCAATCCGGAAAAATCGCATTCCTAATACTTTGCAACATGGTGATCTTGCCAGTTATGATTTTTTTGATTGGTAAAGGTTTTGGACTTTCAGGTTTAGCCTTTAATGTTTCATTAATGGAAGCATCTTTGCCCTTGGCAGCAACCACTTTTGTAATTGCCCAAAAATACAAGAACCACGAAAATATTGTGGCTTCTACTGTAGTGGTTTCCACTCTACTGTCTATTATCTCCCTCAGTATATTGATCGTTTTTATTAAGTAACGAAGCAATTAGTGAAGGCCACCGGCCGCGAGGCCGGTGGCTTTTTAATAGTCTTTGGCAATATCGCGTCCATCCTTATGCACCTGAATAATATTTACCGGACAAGATTTAGCGGCAGAAATATTTTCATAAACTTCTTCATCCAAAATTTTCACTACATGCGCATTGCCTTTTTTAACTGCGCCAATTAAATCGCTTTTACCATCGCTATCATTGATTTTCCAATTATTCTTCGCAACACAAACGCAGGCATGGCAGCCGATACACTTATCCCGATAATGTATTACCTTAATGTCTGACATTTTGAGCTGTACGTGGTTTTAGAATATATAACTTATCATTTTCTCTGACTTTTTCTGGAAAGGAGATTGTAATCAGGTCTTTACTGCCAGTTTCTACTATTTCCGAGTCGTCCTTGCGCATGGAGGTTACCTCACCATGTATGACACCTGTATGTTTGCCCATTACCAAAATTTTCTCTCCCACTTTTAATGGGTGTGCTTGCACTTGAACTTCCGCCACTTTGGCTTTTTCAAAATAATGTTTGACTAATCCTACAAACACTTTTTCTTCAGTAGCAACACTACCTCCCACCTTGGCCCAATCCGGTAATTTCTTGCCCAAAAAGTAACCATCGCTAAAACCACGATTATAGACCTTTCCTAATCTTTCCATCCAAAGCGTCACTTTTTCTTGATTGAAATTTCCCGCCTCAATTGCATCTACTGCTTCCCGATAAACCTTAATCACCGTATCCACATATTCTGGAGCACGCGCCCGGCCTTCAATTTTGAAAACACTAATTCCGGAATGATAAAGCTGGTCTAAAAAAGGGATTGTGCAAAGATCTTTCGGGCTCATGATGTATCCATCATTTTCCACAACCAATTCATTGCCATTTTCTTCATCGATCAAGCGGTATTTTTTTCTACACTCCTGTAGGCAAGCACCTCTTTGCGCTGAAGTATTATTAGTGATTAAACTCATTTGGCAACGACCACTTTGGGCAATGCATAAAGCACCATGCACGAAACACTCTATTCTGACTAGATTTCCAGCTGGCCCGCGAACATCTTCTTCATGAACTCTTTTAATGATATTTTCAATCATGGGTAAATCCAACTCTCTAGCTAAAACAATAGTGTCGGCAAATTGTGCGAAAAATTTAACGCTTTCAAAATTGGAAATGGAAAGTTGTGTTGAAGCATGCACATGCACTCCTTTTTCACGCGCGTATTGAATAGCTGCAAAATCCTGAGCGATAATGGCATCTAAATTATTTTCCTGAACAGCATCAATAATTTTGCGCATTAAATTGAGGTCGTGTTGATAGAGCAGAGTATTCATAGTGACATAAACCTTAATACCTGCAGCTTTGGCCATTTTGGATACTTCAGGCAAATCCGCTATCTCGAAGTTGTATGCAGAGCGTGCTCGCATATTCAATTGAGTAACACCCAAATAAACGCTGTCACAACCGGCATTGATGGCCGCGCTCAAGGACTCGAAGGAGCCAGCTGGGGCCATAATTTCTGGTTTGCTAAAATTGATCATGATCTTAAGAAAATTGGATAAGCTATCCTAAAAGAAAGTACCGAAATTGTAAACCTGAACTTTTAGACCTACGAACTGAAAAATAGTATAAGTCAAGGGTCATAAATTTTCAAATGTCAGTATTTCATCATCCAGAGGGGCCGGAGTCGGAAATGATTGATACGGATCGTCAGGTTATTCCGGAGTCACAAGTAAATACTGAAAGGCAATTTATTGGACAGGAAATGACTCCTGAAACTTTGGTAGAAAACACTAATCGTGAGCTAACCATCTCTTTGGAGGAGGAAAGCGGTAAATTGCTTGATTTTGAGAAGGCCAAAGAACATTTCAGAGGTTTGGAATTTACATTTGGCAAGGACCAAGGATTTAGTTTTGAACAAGCCACTAACTTACTTTTCAACAGTCAGCAAAAGTGGGGTTTTTTGAATAGTTTACAAAGAGAGGGTAAAATCAGTTCACCAGCAGAGTATCGGCAAATGATGCAGTCCACGCCAATCAGTGAGCAGGCCATTCTAGCAGTTAAAGCTCTCTTGAAGCAGGGGAAAAAGGTAATGCCAATTTTCGACTTGGGAAATCTAGCTTTAGCTGAAGCCTATCAATGTCTTTTAAAACGTAGTGGAATTACATGCGTGGAGTCTCAGGAGCTGGAGTCAGTGATTGGCAAATTGAGATATTTTGACAAGAAGCAGTTTTTCCATTTTTTGACCCACAGCCAGCCTCGGTATTTGCAATCAACCAGTAATCAGAAAAAGGTGTATCAGGAGATTATTGAAGTATTGGAGTATGAAAAGGAGCTGTTCCAGCATTACTACAAAAATTGTCAGGATGTGAGTGAAGTAGCGCCACGCTGGTATTTTGTTGAAGACGAGATGGAAGTGCGAAATGAACATGAATCTGCAATAGCTCTGTTTGAAGATGCTGTCTATTGCAATAAAAAAATCGTACCACCGGCTGTCGACTTTGTTCGTCTGAGAATGCAGCTGGACACTTACCTGCAATTATTACTGGGCAAGACTGAATTTGAGCAACTAAATGAGACTGAATATCGCAAACTCCTGGGAGCTATTCCACATTCCAATTTCGCCCGAGAGTTATTCCCGGACTATCAAAAATCTTTTTTTTACCCACAGTATTTTGTCGCCGACTCCTTAGTTCCACCAACCACCCTAGCCTTTGGTTTCAATCAACGCACCCAATTAAACCTCAAAACCATCAATTTTGGCTCCAACTTCAGCGGTTACGGCTGTAGATACATTGTAGAGTAATTAATAGCGGAGACTCTGTCTCCAAAACCGAACAAGCAACACCGGTGATCAACGAACAGCACAAGAAACTGGCAGGCCCAGTAGGAATCGAACCCACATCAACGCCAAAAATATTAATAGCGGAGACTCTGTCTCCAAAACCGAACAAGCAACACCGGTGATCAACG
>CAZJJZ010000013.1:37476-37785 GCA_964546505.1 uncultured Candidatus Peribacteria bacterium | reverse complement strand
GTTCTCCATTTGGATCAAGCTCTACTTGACTCAAAACACGTTTTTTGGGATTCAAAGCAAAAACTGGCTCCCCAAATTGATCAATCTCTACCGCCCCAACATCAGATTTCACCTCTTCGGCACTCTTAATCTGACTTCTCTTAAATAATTCTCTCAATGCCGCCGCTGCCTTTTCTTCTTGCCCTAGAGCGCTTCCTTTGGCTTTTTCTAGATCTGGGCTAACTACTTTATATTCTTCCCCTCCCAAATATATCATTTTTCCTTTTTGCGCAGCGATCGCCAAACCAGGAACTTTTTCATCTTTTCCAA
>CAZJJZ010000013.1:23398-37460 GCA_964546505.1 uncultured Candidatus Peribacteria bacterium | reverse complement strand
CCTCCTTTACCATACATGCTGTCTGTGGAAGCCGTCCGTAATGGTTTTCCAAAAGAGTCTACTAAATCTACAGGACCTTCTTGATGACCATGAACAACTGCAGCAATACCTTGTTTCTTCAATGTATCTACCTGTTCTTTGCTCATCGGACCTTTACTCTCTCTATCTGCTCCTCGCATTTTCGTGTAACGATCTCCAAGCATTGTATGTAAAAATTCTTCAGCAATTTTCTGATATGCTGCGTCATCTGCCAAATTGACTTCGCCCAGCAAATCATGTTTTAAGCGGTTTTGATAAATTTCATTGATTTTATCAATACCTTTCTGCAGATTTCCTTCTCCATATTTCATCAACAACTCATACATGCCTTTTGAAGGCGGACCATGCGAAAACAAAGTATCATCAACTTGTTCTACCAATTTGGCATTTCTAATTTCACCGATAATTTCTTTACCCATAGGATCAGTTTGCATCTTTTTCAAAATTTCCGGTCCCTTATCATTAATTCTTCTACCAATTTCCATATAAATTCCTTGAGCCAATGGTGAGTTGTAGGGTAGTTTTTGAGCTTTATCATATAAAACTTTAATGTCTTTTACCTCTGTCGCATCACCCCATTTCAAGAAAAATTCCACAATACCATCAGCTTGTCTAACGCCCACATTAAATCCCGCGTCTTGCCCGGTGACTGAGAACTTACCTTTCAACCAGCTAAGTAAAAATTCTTCATGATTACCGTGCAATGTAACAATATCACCTCCAGCTAAACGAGCTTGTCTTCTCAATTCTCCCAACATTCTCAGCGAAGCAATGCTGCCAATATTTCTGTCACCAAGTACATCACCTAATTGTAAAGTGACTCTCTCACCTCCAGTCCATTCAATCACATCAGAAGCTTTTACATTACCATCCATTAATTCTTCCAACGAACGACCCACTTTGAGTTTCACCACCTTTTGTGCCTCTAATTGTTTATATAAAGCTTCTAAATTACCATGAGTATCACCAATCACATTCAAGTCTGTTGGTCGCAATAAACCTTCGGGTAAATTTGGTTCCGTCACTCTCCTGCTCCTTAATCTTGCTTCTGCCCTTATTGCAGCCTCCTCAGGTGTGGAAGATTTTCCGGCAAATTTTTGCCATTCAGTTATTCTGCGCAAGTTTTCAGTAGCACTGTTCAGACGCTCTTGAATTTTTTTAATTAGAGTATCTTGATTACCACCATTTTTTGTTTCTATTACAAGCAAAGCATCCACTGCTTTAGCCGCCTGTTGCTCAACCGTTTCAGTTCTCAACTCACCACGTTTAAAGGGACCTTTATTATGTCCAACCTCAATAGGTGATCCTGGTTCACCATCCACAACAGTTGGATTAATCCTTACCTCAGTGCCTCCACCGGCGTTTTCTACAACACCTTTCACGGCCTTCCTATCCGCATTGCCAGGCCCATCTCCTTTCCAACCGTCTTTCGTCCCCTCCTTAGCTCTCCCCAAAATTTCTCTCATTGAACCTTCTGGATTTCCCACGCTGGCGTTTTTGATCTCCACTGGCGAATATTTAGTTGACCCAGAAACATATAACTCACCAACTTCTCGTAATTCCACTTTTTCACCTTTTCTTGGAGTGCCTGGCCCATTTGTGGCATTTCTAATAATTTCTTCCACCTTACTTTTTGATACCGCATCTGCATTGGCCTGCAAAAATTCATTTACAACTTTTTGGCCTTCACCACGCATAATCGTTTCCACCAGCTTACCTGGTTCAATTCCCCTACTCTTAAGTAAATTCAAAGTGCGAATATCCAAAAACACGATTTCAAAACTACCACCGCTTCTAATCATTTTAAAATGTTGCAAAGTGGGATCGGGGATAGCCTCTCTCAAACCTCTTTCCAGCACTTTTTTTAATTTACCCATCATCAAATCATTTTCCGGCATGCCATAAGCTGTATTTATCGCTCCAGAATGGGCAACTTCCACCTGGTAACTATTCCAAATTCTAAATTCAGGATCGACACTTTCTTTTGCCCCGAATTCATACATTTTAGTCGGTTTCACATCCATGTATCTCTGACTATACGCACCAGTATCAGGATCTACTTGAATTTGTTTGGAAATATCGGCAATCAACTCCTCCAGATCACGTTTTTTCTGCGCCCGTGCTGCTAAATCGCCATCTTTTCCAAAATCCGCTTTGGCTTTTTCCAAGGCTTTGATTGCTGTTTCTAATTTAGCCTCCAAATCTGCTAAACGTTTGATTTTTGGATCCGTAGCATATTCTTCCACTAATTTTTTAAATTCAGCATTTTTAAATTCCACCTTACCATTTTTCACCTCCAAGTATTTACCCAATTCCAAGGCTGAAAAATCGCCATCTTGAGTTTGAGCATATTTCTGGACATCCAGCAGTTTTTCACTATACGTTCTGGCAGCTGTTAAAATCGCCTGTGCTTGCTCTGCTGGCAAGCCTTGTAGAGCTTTCACCAATTCCGGACTCAGGCGAGTATCTGCAGCTTTAGCATCCATAATTCTTGGCGCACCCACTCTTGGATGTGGCGGCTCGCCAATCAATTCCGCTCTCTTGCCAGCCAAATTTTCTCCTAATTTACCAAATTCCGTTCCAGATAACTCTCCTCTACAAAACAAACTATATAATGTGATCAAATCCACTTCACTGCTCGCTTTAGAGGCCTTTGCCAAGGCCGCCTTGACGTGCTCAAAATCCACACCCAAATTTCGTTTTTCTACTACTGCCCGCAACTTATCTGACTCCGCTAATTTCTGTAAATCTACCAGCTTCATTCCGGTCAAATTTTCAATTTCACTGGCAACATGTTCGCCAAAACTCTTTCCTTTGCTATTTTTGAAAGTTTCTTTAAGCGTTCTTGCATCTGAGCGGTATTCCGCCAAAGTACGCATTTGCTGCATTTGTTTGATGTAGGCGGCATAATCACCTTCCAATTGCCATTTATCTGCTAAAGCATCAAATGCTTTTTTACCTGCCACCTCACCTAATTTGTCCAAATTAAATAATTCATCAACAACTGTCGTGATCATTTTGTTGTATTCTTCCGCCGGAATATTTTTCCCAACATTTTTTTCTAAAATCTCCTTACTTCGAACACCAATTTCATGCAGATAAATATCCACCAGATTAATTTTGCTGCCTTTTAAATTGGTAGCTAAAGTATTGGCCGGACCCATATTGGAAATATCCATAAATAACATTTGTACCTCGTTATTTGGGCCCAGGTGATAAATCACTATTTCATCACCACCAAATTTAATAATTTTAGAGCCACCTTCAGCTCGCAAAGCCTCTGGAGACAGCTGCTGAATAGTTTCGGCGCGGAACATACTGGATTTACTTTCATAAGCAGAAAACAAGTTAACTTTTTCTGTGACTAAACTACCTTGCTCATCAACAACCGGTTTTCCATCTTTCATCACCACCCTGGTAACGGTTTTATTTTCCGCCACTAGAACAGTTTTCTCATTATATAAGCCGTTTAAAGACTTGTGGAATTCTACATTACTTGCCACTTCTGTAGCCACTTCTGCTGGAGTGAAGGGTATTCTTTTTCCATTTTCTGGATTTGTTTTTGGCTTCATTCCTAATTGTCTGGCCAAATCATCCAGTTTGGCTTGTTGTACTGCAGTCAAATCGTCAGCAGTTTTCGGCAATTTAGCCAATTCAGCTTCCAATTTTTGAGCTTGCTCCAACCCAAATCTCGCCTTCTCAGCCGCCGCTCGCTCCTTAATAATCTTCCCAATTGGTGATTCCAATTCAGCGATCACCTCCGCACCAATTTCCTCACCATTTACCCGGTATTTTCCATTTTCCAGGTATTGGACATCAAGTTGATTTTTACTAGGTATTGTTTCTAGAGAATGTTTGGAGCCAAGCGGAGGTTCTAATAGCCCCTGCAAGTCGTCATCGTCAAAGGGCCTCAATTCTTTTTTATACCTTTCTAAATTGCGCGCTTCCTCTTTTGTCAGAGCTGTACGCTTCTTTTCAACAGCATCTCGTTCCAATACCTTTGGCCACAGACGTGGATCAGTGATGGTCATCAAAGCTAAATTTTCGTGTTTTGAAGCAGCATCAATGGCAGCACTTATAATCTTATTATGTTCATTGCTATACTTTTCCACATTTTCCCAAAATCTTTTTCTCAGTGCTGGATCTGCTTTATTTAACAATGCATTCAATTCTCCATTAGCTTCAAAATTAGACCTTTCTCGCTTCCAATAATCATAAGATGCTCCCTCACCTACCATTTTCGCCTTCGTTGAATTATATCCAGTTCCCCCAACTGCAAAAGCTAAAATTTCATCCTTGGCCTTTTTTAAATATTCATCAAATAAATTTTTTAGCTTTTTATCAATTCTACTTTGCTGTTCAGCTACATTGCCAATGAATTCTTCAGGGGTTATTACAAGTGAAAGAATGTCAGGATTCAAGGAATTTGGATGAATTACCCCAAGTAAATATTTGTTTAAACTATGTCGCCCTTCATGATCCGTTACTCTATTTTCCACAGTTTCGTATGACTCTCCTCTTGCTGCTGCGTATCTGTGCAACCCCTCGGCATTGATGATTGTTACAAAACCAGCTACCTCGGGCACATTAACTTGATATTCTTTTAATGCCAGCCCTAAAACCGCAGTATCTCTGGCTAATTTAGCTGAGTCCAGTGCGTTTTCGAAAACCACTGCCAACTGGTACTTTTTCATGACCAATTTAACCTCACCAATTGGCTCAAAACCAAACGCCTCTTTACAAAAACCTTTGGGGTTGTTTTTGAATTTTTCATGAAATTTCACAACAGCACTCTGTTTTTGGATAACTCCATCAACAGCCATCCGAATTTTCAAGATATCGGCTTCAGAAAAGCCCTCATTTCTGAGGTTATCAAGATTTTCAATGCCGAGTTTCTCTAACACAGCTTTTACACTCAAGTCATGACCATTTTGTAGAAGCTCTGTCACTGTTTTATCAAATCCTTCAAGCAAGTGAATGGTTTTTTCAGCAACCGCCATTTTTTTGTTTCTCTCGAAGCGTAAAAACTGGTTATGTAGTGTCATTAAACCTTCCAATGCCTTGCCTAGATCCAGATCACCATACTTGGTATGATTTGAATTCAGCACCTCCTGTATCTGAGGTGATAACTTCGAGATCTTGCGCTGTAGCTCGAGTTTTTCAGTTGTGCTCAAATTGGTATTACTCAACAACTTTTTTATCTGATCAAAATGTCGTGCAAGTTCCGCCTCTCTCTCAGAAGCTGTCATTTTTTTTAGGTCTAGCAATACTTGCTTATATTTTTTAGATTGAGCGTCAAAATCGAAATCTCTTGAAGTATCTTTGAAGGCGACCACCTTGCCTTCTGGACTTAGAAGCACTACTGCTTCTTCTGTTGTGAAATTTTTCAGTACTTGCCATTGTCCTGTAGGTTCGAATACATATTTTGCTTCATTTTTTGTCAAATCAGCAATCAACTTTTCCAGAGATTCAAATTCGTCAACTAACTTCTTAGCAGCATTTAGTACACTTTCATGTGTTTCACCTGCTTGCGGTTTGGCTTTAGCTACAGTTTCGGGTAGAGCTGTACTTGGTAAATCACTTTTAACAGGTGCAGAATTAGTTCCAGAATGATCACCAGAGTCTTGCTCAATTGGTAATCCATCTGCTTCAAGATTGCCCGTTGCTCCCCTGGCCGCCGGCAAAGCCGCTTTCTTTTCTCTCATCGCCCTCATCATGACGGCCACCTCAGCCGGTGTCGGTGGTGCAACCATTTTTCCATCCGGGCCATAATATTTACCAGATCTCAAGTCACTATAAATCTGTATGATTTCACCATTTGGACCAACTCGTTCAAAAGCAGGACTTAAATTTTTGACCCTCTCAACTGGCAGAGGTGCGGTAGGAGACGGTGCGGTTTTAGCCTCTGCCGCAGCTTTAGCCTTTTCCGCTTCAGTTCTCACCAAGTTGGCGTTTTCTTCAGCCCGATGCAACAAGAACTTCACCGCCTCTGAATCTGTGGAAGGCATTTCCCTACCCTCCAAATTAAAGAATTTTCCACTAGCCGCATCAAAAAATACCAAAGCTTCCCCCTTTTTATAAGCTGGAACCCAGTTGATTGTTCTACTAGGATCCAACTTTGCATTCTTGACACCGTCCATCATTTGTAACTCTTTCAAAGTTGGTGGCTCCACGCGTCTACCCTGAGCATCAACATAAGTATTAAAGGCCTTATCATACCAAACACTCACCACGTTACCAGTAATTGGATCTTGCCTAAAAACAGCCGGCATATATCTATCCGGAGCCGTTTCTGCCGCGCGCTGCGGTTGTGGTGTAGCTTCAGCCGGAGTTCCATAACCCTCAGTTTTATTCGAAGTAGCTACCGCCTTATTTTTATTGTTCCTTTCCCTAGTTGCTTTCTCCTTTAAATACTTCACTACGGCAGGATTGTCACTGGATACCTCTCTATTATTTGAATCATAAAACTTACCATCCAGATGATTATACATCATCAGATTTCCTGATTGGTCCTTAAAAGTTTCAAAACTCACTCTTTTACCCAAATCCACTGCACTCTTTCCAGCAGCTCTTTCCACGGGAGTAAAACCATCCACTTCCGTAGGATTACTACGACTAAACTTCAACACTTCTCCTAGAGTACTCACTTTTTCATCAAATCGAGACCATTCCGTCTTCGCTGCGCCATCACCAGAAGGGGCCTGTTTGACATCACGATTTTGACGCTCAAAAGCTTCTTGAGCGGCTTTCTGCATGGCTTGAACAGCTTTTTGTCTAAGAGGTTCACCCACTTCTGTACTAATCACCTCCAAAGCCTTCGCAGAATAAATTTGACCATTAATAGAGAAATGTCCTTCACCTAAATATTTCACCTCCTTAACATCCTCTATATTAGTGATTCCTTGTTTAAGTAAAGAATGTAATGTAATTTGCCTCAACTGTGCTGTGTCCGCCTGATCCAGGTTTTTTTTCATTTCCATAGCTTTATTCACCATATCCAAAGCTTTTTGTGCGAGATCAGGAGCATTCTTAGCGCCATTTTTTTGCGCTTTTTCAGCAACCACAATGGCCTTATCGGCTTCAATCATCGCATTGGCCAATTCCTGAGTCTGTAATGTATTTTGCTTGTTTTCCCGCCATCTCATGAACTGCTCCTTCATTGACTTGAAACCGAACACTTCTTGGAAACTTTGTTTGCTACCTGGATGATCCGCACTGGCATGTTGTTCATGTGCTCCGATCTCAGCCACGCCATGTACAGCACCAATCACGCCAAAAGTCAGTACATTATCCCCAAAAGCTCTGATTAATTGATCCAAAGTCATTCTATCAGCAGCTGTCAAAGCGCTGTAGGTAGTCATTATTGCTGAGTCTAACGCAACTTTACCCGAAAACTGGAGAGATTTTTTTAGTACTTCATAGGCTGTTTTGCTTAATCTACCTTGACCCAAACTTTCTTGTGCTAATTGTTCGATTGACTTAGCAGCTTCCGCAGAATTACCAATTCTTCCCAATCTACCCAAAATTGCCCCTGAACCTTTCATAATTCCCATGGTGGCATAGGCGTTGAGTAGTCCGGTTGTGAACTTATCCGTATCTTTAAATCCTTCTGTACCCTCTTCCAAGAATACGCTTGTCGAATGCATGGCCAAACCTTCAGCAGCAAAGCCGATTGCATGTGCTGCCAAATACGTGCCCATTCCCACCTCCACTGCCCCTCCCATCACTAATGCAGTAGCTGCTCCACCACTAATTGCACCCATTGCAGCCGCCATCTCCATCACCAAAATGCCTACCGCTACTTGTGCAGCAGTATTTCTAATATCGTCAGCAGTAAACACCAAGCTTGAGCCAGTAATATTTTCCGCTACAGACCAATGTTTTGTCCCTGCCACATAGGCTTCTTTCCATACGCTTGCCGTAGAATTAGGGTCTGTATCATTAGTATTGGCTAAATTTTCGTGAAGACTATTCTTACATTCTCGATTCCACAAATCATCGATCAATCCCTCTTTAATTCTTTCATAGATACGCCCCTTGTTTGCTTCATAAGAAACCTCCCACTTTTTCATAGCTTCATCACCCGTGAACGGATCTGCCTTGGCTTCTGCTTCTGTTAAATATACTTTACCATGTTTTCTATTCATTTCCCGTATATATCTGTCCCTGGCTTTAGCTTTTTCTGCCTCAATACCCGATTTTATTTCTTCTTCCAATGTCGGCCGCGAATTCACCGCTTCCGCTACTTTTTCTCTGGTGATGGATTGTTTTTTTTGCTCAATTTGTTCTTTAAAGTACATTTCAAAATACATCTGAGCATATGGTGTCATACCGGCTTTATGTGCAGCGCGAGCTAATTTCAAAATATTTTCTTTTCTGATTTTGGGATCAGCTTCTGCTAACATATTGTGTTGAACAGTCGGATCCAAAAAAGCAATGCCATCAACCACCAAATCAGTAACTTCCGGTTTTTTAACATTCTTTAAAAGCTCTTCAAGGGTCAGATATTTACCCGAATTCAGTTGTTCTTCAATTTGATCCAAATATCTTTGCATTTGAATCAAAGATCCCAAACGTGCTTCTCTACTCAAAACGCCGCTTTCTTCTTTTATGTAAGGACTTTCTTCGTGAATTTCTACCATCACAGCCATACGGGATTTCATCTCGTCCACTTCTCTTTTTAAAATTCCTTTCAATGTACCTTCAGCAGCTTGCACTTGAGTTGATTTTTCAGGATTTTCTCGGTTTGTACTTAAGTATTCTAATAATTTTTTCTTTGCTAAACCAAGTTCTCCAGAATTAAACAATCTCATTCCTTCTGCCCAGCCTTGATCCTCCGGCAAACTCAACATTGCCGTCGTTTCAATTTCCATGTTCGCTTCCAAGGCCTTAAAAGCTTGGATAATTGCTTGTTTTTTCTCTTCAGTCAATTTCTTGAACTCCTCGGTAAAGACATATTTTCTAATCTGCAAGCCATTTTTTTCTTCAACCTCCAACTTAATGTATTCTTTCCAATCCGGTTTTAATGGTTTGCCATCTTTGCCATATTTTTCTTCTTCAAATGAACCACTATTTAAATCTTTGATAAATTTAGCTCGATCTAATTCTAAATTTATATTTTTGATTTTTTGAAAAAATTTGTCCACAGCCCCCAGGGCTTTTGTCAATAACTCAATTTTAACAGCATCAACTTCTACTTCACTTTTATTGGCTAAATTAGCTTTTGCCGTAGTTAATTTTCCATAAATTTGTCCGATGTCCGCCATACCTTTTTTCAGTTCATTTTGCCATTCTGGCTTTTCCAGAGGGATGGGTTTCAAGTTTAGGTAGACTTCACCTTTTTGATTAATATCATCTGCAATTTTTGAGGCGGAAGTTGTCAATTGTCCTATTTCGGCAATACCCAAAGCATCTTGCGCCTCTTTGGACTTTTCATTCGTATTTTTTGCCAATTTTTGATCCAAATTTTGCAAATCAACAGCAAAAGCCTCTCTCAACTTTTCAAAAGGAGCAATTCTGTTGATTGTAATTGCTTCAAAAGTTTGTTTAACAGTAGCATCATTGCTGAGTCTCAATGAGTTAAAGCCATTATTTACAGTTTCGATTTGCAATGCGGCTACGGCATATTGAAAATCGTGTTGAGCTTTGTCTAAATCAGTCCTTGAAGGTTGCTTTTTCCCGACTAAAACCTTTTTAGTTGCCTCAATAAGCTTGCGATAAAAGTCATAACTTTCACTAGTTTTAGCTAGAACCATTAAATCTTTATTTTTGTCCAAAACCTCTTCATTTTCCTTTGGCTGATATTTTTTCTTTAAATTTTCATCAGCTTTGCCCAATTTGGCCAAAATTCCCTCATTTTTCTGAGCAAACAAAGTCCGCCAAGATAAAGCCAATTCACTACCAGCAAACTGAGTTTCTTTGATAATCCCGGTAGCCGTCTCCCAACAAGCACGAATCCTACCAGACATTTTTTCTGCTTGTTCCTTATTTAAAGCTGCCGCAACTTTCATTTCGTTATCAATTGCACTGGCTTTACCAAATTCTGTATTTAAATTTTTGTTTCTTTCGTTATTTTCCTGCATCACTTTCTCGTCCTGCTCAAATTTTTCTTGCATTATCCGCAGATCTCCTGAAATTTCTTCCTTTGTTACCCCCCCCCACCCAGCAACATTTATCGCCGCCAAATTTTGCTTCAAAAGTTTTGCCTGATTCTGAATTTGCACCTTCTCCTGCCACTTTTGCTGCAAATTGTTAGCCGTAATTCCCAAGTCAGATTTTTGTCTTTTTTCCATCAATAAACTAGTCTTTGCCTGCATCTCCTCCAACTTCCTAAAAGTCGCCAACTCTTTAGCCTCCTGAGCCAGTTCCGACTTCAAAGCCATTTTTATCGCCTCCAGAGTGACTAATTCTGAATCCTTGATACTTGTCGTATTTTCAGCTTTTTTTGCATTAGCTAACTTTTCCCCCTCTCTTGCCAAATCCACCACGTTCTCCTTCAGCTTATCCGCAGATTCTGCCAAAAATCTCTTGGCCTCCTCACTCTTAAATTTTCCACCCCAACTCTCTAGTTCTTTTTGAGCAATGTCGACAGAACTCAAATAAGTCGCCCGATAGCTTTGCAATTTTTGCTTCAACTGATCAGGAGTTTCTTTTTGTCCAACCAGAGCGTCCAGTCTTTTCTGGGCGTCATCAATAGCCGTTTTTTGATCTACTTTTCCTTCTTCCGCCATTGGTCTTTTTAATAAATCTCCATATTTTAACATAATTTCGTTCAAAAATTATCCCTGAAAGTTCAGAATTTGACTCATTAACGTTGACTGTATCTGATAAAATGGTGTAAAATCTACAAAAACATTCATTCAAAGAAATTATGGAAAAAGCGCCGCAACAACGCATTAACTGGCTCGCCTGGTTGGAAGATTTACAAAGTGATCTTACTCCACAAGAAAGGAAATTTGTTATTCGGCAAATTTCGCAGCAGGATCAGTTTATTCCGGAAATGGTCCATCAACTTACCGACGCTGATTTACCCGTTTTGCAAAAACTTGAGCAAAAAATTGCTGAATTGTCACAAAAAGTTCAGTCTTATTCACGGTACCGTATCATCATCAAAAAAATCATCTTATTACTTGCCGAGCAAAATCCGGAAATTCCTTTTACTAAAGAGCAGAAAGAAGCTATCTTCAGCTACAAAAAGAATTACTCAACAGAAATGGATATGTATTCTGATGTTTATTATGAGATGATTGACGGTTCTAGTATGATTTCCTCTGGTGTGAGTTTTGATGAATTAATTGATGATTTGTTGATAGATCATCCTGCTCTGGCGAATAAACTCAAAGATATCAACTGGGATTATCGGCGATTTGCTGTTTTATATCGAGAACAACAATCCAACCAGAAAGCTTAGGGAATCAATATATTGCTCATTTCGTTTTTCCAATTTTGATTGATCTGTAAAATATTTCTAGCAGATTGCTTTTTCAAAACGCCCCAAAAATGCTATAATTGAATGAATTACTGTATTTGCATGTCTGAAAATCAAAATTTAAACAATCCAGGCGCTCCCCAACCCCCCAACGGCTCCACCTCGAATGCAGGCAGCCAAACTTCCAGCAGCACGACTTCCACCCCCACCACCGCGCCTACTTCTTCCTCATCTGCAACATCAGCTTCAGAGGCTTCTTCTACCGCAAATATTCAAGCCTCCGAACCCTCTCCATCTACCGTACCCACACTTGCCGAAGGAGAAGTTTCCAAAAGTCTCAATAAAATTGCTCGTGAAGCGCGTGCCAAAGAGGCTATGGAGAAAGCTCAAAAGATGGGTATGAATTACATCGATTTATCAGTGACGCCTATCAATCCCGACTTGTTGAAAATAATTAGTCCTGAAGACGCACAAAAAGGGCTAATCATCCCCTTTTATCGTCTTGGCAAAAAGCTGCGTGTCACAGTAGTGCATCCCACTGATCCAGAAACCCGCAATATAATCAATAATCTCAAAAATCAAGGTTATCTGATCAATACCAACATTTCCGCTGTCGATGATTTAGAAGATGCGCTCAAGCTATATCAAACTGATCAATACATCGTCAAAAAGCAAATTGACACTCATTTTGACGAAAGCAAAATTCAAACCTATGAAAAGGAAATTGCCAATATGTCTGAATTGGCAGACAAACTCAAGCATATCAATTCAGAGGAAGGCACTTACTTAATTTGTCAAAGCGCCCTCAAAGCCGGTTCATCTGATATTCATCTGGAAACAGAGGAAAATTTTGTCCGTGCTCGCTTTCGCATCGATGGCTTATTGCACGAAGTTTTTCGAATCGATAAAACCACCTTCGAAAACCTGGCAAATCAGTTTAAATATCAATGTAAAATGCGCTTGAACGTCAATAATGTACCTCAGGACGGACGTTTCTTTTTTGAAGTAAATAATCGCAAAATCGATGTCAGAGTTTCTGTCTTGCCCACGGAGTATGGAGAAACTTTTGTCATGAGACTTTTAGACAGCGGTCGTCATTTGGTGAGTTTTGAAGAACTTGGCTATAGTGGACAATATCTGGCCAAAATTGAGCGTCTCACCAAGATTTCACATGGTATGGTGCTAATGACTGGGCCAACCGGTTCAGGTAAAACCACTTCTCTATATACGATGCTCAGCAAATTCAATAAACCTGATGCCAAAATCATCACTTTGGAAGACCCCATCGAGTATCATCTAGAAGGCATTTCTCAAAGTCAGATTCAGGAGAAACATGGCTATACTTTTGCTAGTGGCCTGCGCGCCATCCTCCGTCAAGACCCTGAAGTAATTATGATTGGTGAAATAAGAGACAAAGAAACCGCCGAAACTGCAGCGCAGGCCGCCTTAACCGGTCACGTTCTATTATCAACACTCCACACCAATTCAGCCATCGAAACAATACCCCGTTTGATTAATATTGGTTTGCCTCCATTTATGGTAGCTCCAGCATTACATGCCATCATCGCTCAACGTTTAGCTCGAAAAATTTGTCCTCATTGTCAAGTCAACAAAGCAATTCCCAAATCAACCTACGACGAAATTGCTCAAGTAGTGGAAAGTATCAAGAAAATTAGACCTTCAGAAGACCTCACTATCCCCGCCGAGCTACCGGAAGCGCCTGGCTGTGATCAGTGCAGTCATTCAGGCTATAAAGGGCGAGTTTGTCTTGTGGAAATGCTGGAAGTAGATTTTGAGATGAAGGACCTCATTCTCAATAAGGCATCGACAACCAAAATGATTGAATCTGCGCGTCGCAAAGGGATGATAACCATGCGAGAAGACGGGATAATTAAAGTAATCAAGGGCATTACCACTTTGGAAGAAGTTCATCGAGTCACCACCATCGCCTAATCACGAGTTATCTAAAATAAATATCTTTTTATCAGTAAATAATGAAAACACCAGGTAATTTTGATCAATTTGAAAGAAGAGAAACTCATCCTTTAGATGTTATAACACTTGATCCAGCAAGTGTTATGATTACCGAACATAAAACTCATAAACGTGGGGATAAAGATCTTTTCGGTGACACATTCAGAAGTGTCAGAAGTGTAATAGAAGCTGGTAGAGAAAGTGAAATTCCTCCAATAGTTGTTTTTCAATCCCCATTCAATTCTATGGAAGCAGCTATACAAGCGTATCAAAAATTTACTAAAGCATGTCCAAGAGAAGGTGGTCGGTACTATGATAATGAGTCTGATATTTTGAGAGAAATTTTAGGTCAACACCCTCTGCTCCTTTGTTATAATGGAAATAGAAGATTGGAGGAATTTCAAAGAGCAAAACTAGAGATAGGAGCTTATGCAATAAAATCTCAAGAAGAATTTGACCGCATACCGCAAGAGGAAAAAAGGATCCCAGATAAAGTAAAAGATGAAAGACCAACTCAATATGAAATTGATCAAAATTATCTTCTCTCTTTTTTGCAATTATTAGATGATGTTGTATATATAGTTGCTGAAAAAAAGTATTACGATAGTTTGCCAGAAGTGC
>CAZJJZ010000013.1:6793-23384 GCA_964546505.1 uncultured Candidatus Peribacteria bacterium | reverse complement strand
AGAAAAATGAAAGAGCGAAGAGGAAAAAGATAAATTTACATCATATAACACGGCATATTCGACAACACTATCTTTTTTGCCCTTATGCCGATTTAATTAGATAAAATAAACAGAGGAAAAATCGGCAACATCGCATTTACCGGAACGTTACTTTTCGATCACTTCCCAGCCCGTTAAATCCTTTTTCAACAAACCCAAAATTTCTAAATCAATTAAGCCAAGAGTAGCTTCTGCAATACTAATTCCACTGTTCAAAGATACTTCTTCGGCCGATCTCGCCCCGGCTTTGATCTTTTCCCAAATTAAACGGTGTGTAATTTGCAGATTCGGCAATTTTTGCCGCTTTTTAGCTATTCCCAAGGCTAAAATCAAATCCTGGGTATCCTCAAAAATTTTCGCCCCATGATTGACTAACCGATTGCAGCCTTGACTCATGAGCCTTGTCCACTCTCCAGGCACTGCAATTACCGTCCTGCCACTTTCCAAAGCATATTCCGCAGTGTGTATAGCCCCCGATTTAATTGGAGCCTCTGCCACAAATGTCACTTTGGCTATCCCGGCGATTAGTCGATTGCGTTCTATGAAACGATAGCGTATTTGTTCACTCAAAGTATGCGGATATTCACTGATAATGGCTCCATTTTTTGCCAAAATTTCTCTGGCCAGGCCCTGATGCGCTCTGGGTGTAATATCCAGAATGCCGCTTGCTAAAACGCCAATAGTTGGAGCATTCATTTTTAGGCAAGTCTGATGAGCGGCAGCATCGATACCGAATGCCAATCCACTGATTACCGGGACTCCCGCCTGAGCGACGCATTCCACAGCCACCCTGGTGGTTTCCAGTCCGTAATCGCTCGGCTTTCTGGTTCCCACAACAGCCAATACCGGTTTTTCCAACTTTAAATTACCCAACACAAACAGGGCAAAAGGTGCGTCATCGATCTCTTTTAGTAGTGGTGGATAATCTGGATGGCTTTTAGTAATTATCTTTACGCCTTTTTCAATCAGTTCTGCGTATAATTTGTCCAGATCCAATTGCGGTCTGATGCGCCAGAACTCGTCCACCAAAGCAAGCGGCAGACCTGCACGCCAAAGTTCCGCTTTGTTTTCAATATTCCAAGCTGTGGCAAAATCGCCAAATTTGTCCTGCAAAATAGCTAAATTTCTTTGTGACATATAGGGTATCTGCCACCAGCCAATTATATGCTTTTCCATCTTAATCGTTATTGTATATCTGTAGCATGTTAAGTGAGACGCATTAAATTATCCTTAATTTTTACTTAAATACACTTGCGCAACAGACAAGCCACCGACAACTGTCAGCCCATTTTCCGCTAACTAATAAGCTTTATAAATTCTGTCCACACCTGTCTACATCGACATCGACACGACACCACTAGACATGTCTACAATTGTCTACAGACAGGACGCGACAGCTTATGTCTACAAGACAACTGCAATGAAGAATAAGTGCTTTAAGAGCCATGTTTGGTGATTTAGGAGTTGTCTACTAGTGTCAATTACTTTAGAGGTATGTCTATAGACATTGGCTATAGGTGACTATAGACATGTAGAGACATTGTCAACTGGGTGTCAAATGAGCTTGAAAGTAAGAGGAGTACAATGTATGCTATGGCTAGTCTATAGACAAGAAGCTTCTGGGAATGTCTATAGACAATGTCTATCATACGATTACGGATACAATGATCAAAGAGATAAATACTCAACACGCTAAGCTAGTCGATCGAAAAACCGCAGCCGAAATCCTGGCGGTTTCTGTTCGTACAATCGATCGTTATCTAAATTCAGGGAAATTGAACAAGCAGGAGATTGCTGGTAGAATTTTTATTCCTCTCAAAGAAGTTAATAAATTTTCGGTCTTTAGACCGGCCGATCTGGTTCAGTTACATCAAACTCAAGAATATCGTCACCCAGAGCAAGAAGTGATCAATCACCAGGGTACTCGTCAATCCGCAGAGCCTGAAACAAATCATTCACTCGATCAGCACTCGGTTGGTGAATCCGCCAATCAAGCTGCGACAGTCTTTTCTAGTAAGGTAGAGGAGGAAAAGATATCAGTGTATAAGAAACTTTTTGAGGAACTTCAGGAAGAACTCAAGCAAAAACAAGAACGTCTAGAAGGGGCAAATTATCGTGTAGGACAACTCGAGGGGCTCTTGAAGGAGTCTATTCCCTTGATTGACTACAAAAAAGCCCTGGCCGAGTCGGCCAGTAAAACTCAAGAGCTGGAAAAGATGCTGGACCAATTTGAAAGCTCCAATCAGCAATTGCAGAACTCTTTGGAGGCTAAGATTAATGAAGTTGGCCAAGTTGCCAAAAGACTCTCTGAAGAGCGTGTTATCAAGAGGATTTTCCTCATTTTATTGGTGATTTTGTTCCTTTTGCAGCCACTTTGGCTACTTTTGCCATCAGCACCAGGTCTTTAGCTTGATGTATTAGAAAGCGGGTGAGTCAACTTCATCATAATATCACAGTTGGATCAGACCGGCCGCCGGTTAATACGCTAGAGGTAAGGAGTTGATCTTAATCTCATCAACCTTTTTACCGCTAACCTTTACACCAGGGATAGAAAGCGTAATTCTATCCAAAAAACCACCCTTTTGCTCTAAAGAATCCATTAAAACGGCTTGATCACCAATGGCTTGTATTATGTAAGGCTCAGTCAGAATTTCACTGCCAAACAAAATCTTTCCATTAGGCATCTTGTCAAAACCCTGAAAATCACCAGCATATCTGATGCCATTAATGCTGATCACTTCCGCGCCGGCCGTAAATAAATCATTTACCGCATCGGTAAACCATAAAGCAGCGACATTCTGTTCAATTCTAACTTCTACGCCGGCGCCCTGTACCGCCACTTCGCCGGCAATTATCTGATTTTTCTTGATATCATTTTTTAAATTTTCCAATGCTTTCGCTTTGTCATTGGAATTTGCCAGCTCCCTTTCCAAATCAACTACTGTTTCATTCAGAGTTTGATTACTTTTTTTGACGATTTGAATTTCCTTAAAAATACTTAAACGACTTTCTCGATTATAAGCTAAATTTGCCTGATCAACGGCATTCAACTGCCAGGCTATCCATAACCCCATCAAGATACCTGTTGCTCCAAAAAACCAATTTTTAACCACTAGATTGTTCACTGGTGAATTTTAAGGAATACTCAACATCAGCTGGGCTGATCACCATATCGCTCAGCTTCTTGGTGTCAAATTCTACTTTCTCGTCTTTAATTCTTTGATACAAATCAGGATAAGAATCGGAATCGGAAAGTCTGCTGGTGATTAATTGTGGATCGCCAATGGCGGAAATGACATATGGCTGATTAATACGTGATTTATTGACCATAATGACATTCCCAACAGTATTTATAGTTGTATTCACGGTCACCCTTTGGCCATTAATAGCAATAGCTTTGCTTTTAGTAGTGCGAATAACATTAATCAAGTCGCGTAAATCTGCAGCGTGAATTGTGCCTGCATCTTTGTACTTATTCACGTTCCCATCACTCAGTGTTATCTCTAAACCTTCACCTCTGACTACCGCTAAATCATTCTCTGCTTTTAATCTCTCCAATTCGCTCAATGTGGTGCTATTTCCTTGACTGGCCAATTCCGTTCTTTTGGCTTCGATTTGATTTCTCAATGCGGTAATTTTATTTTTCAAAACCGTTCTATCTTCATCAAAGCTAGTTAATAAATCCTTCTGGGCATTGATTTCATCCACAATATACGAATTGGAAACCACGGAACTTTTCAATTGCGCTGCCAATAATGCCCCAATCAACACTCCTGCGATAATGAAGTAGATTATTAAGCTATTTTTGGAGAACAGTTTTTCGGTCATGCCATTTGTTTAACGAACTGAGCGAATTTTTCACCTTTTTCCTCAAAATTCTTGAAGAGATTATAACTGGGAGAAGCAGTAGAAAGTAAACAGATTTTCCCTTTGGCGGTTATACGATAAGCCTGTTCTACCGCCGCCTTCATATCCTGTACATAAAAGACCTTTGTTGGCTGTTTTGTTGGTTCATCTAAGGCTAATTTTCGCACAGTTTGAGCGATTTTTTCGCCGGAACCGGGAAAGCAAATCAAATTCTCAATTTCATTATGAATAATTTTTCTGGCTAATTCTTCAAAATCATAACCCCGATCCAAGCCTCCAACAATTAATGTACCGATTCTACTATCAAAACAATCAATAGCGGCAATAGTTGATTCTGGAGTGGTTGAAATGGCATCGTCATAAAAACTGATCCCCTTGTATTCTCCAACTAACTCCAAACGATGTCTCAAGCCGGCAAAATGTTCAATCGCTTCCAAAATGGCGGTATTTGGCACGCCCACAGCTTTCGCAACTGTGGCTGCGCAGACAATATTTTCCAAATTATGATTACCCAATACTTTGACCGCAGCTTTCTTGATGACTAGATTATCATCAAGCTCAATGAAGGGTGTTTTTTTGTCCATGATCTGGGGGAGTATTTTGTTTTCCGTCATGTTTAGATAATCTACTTTACGAGCTTTGGCATTTTCAGCAAATTTTGCAATCACATGATTATTGCCATTATAAACCATCAAACTATTTGGCCCTTGATATTGAAAGAGGTGAGATTTAGCCTCAAAATAATTTTCTACAGAACGATGATAATCCAAATGCTCGGGGAAAAAACTCAAAAATACCGCCACATCAGGTGCTCCCCGAAAATCATCCAATTGATAGCTGGACATTTCCACCACAAAATAGGTTTCCGGCGTGTCATACTCCAAGTAATCCAATGCGCTATTACCGATATTGCCAATTAAATAAGACTTGAAACCGCCAGCTTTGAGCATTTCACAGATTAAAGTAGCTGTTGTACTTTTACCCTTACTGCCAGTGATGGCTATAGTTTTGCCTTTCACATTATCAAAAAATAATTTACTTCCGGAAGTTAGGATCGCGCCCCTCTCCAAGGCGTGTTCAATGCCATAAAAGCGGGGATTGATACCAGGCGAACGGATAATCACTTCATAATTCACCATGGCGTCTAAATAATTCGTTCCCAAATGTAACACCAGGTTGCCATCTTTGGCGATGACCTCCTGAAATTGTTCACTTAATTTATCTAAACTGTGTTGATCGGCTAAAGCGATCATTTGATTAGGCAAATATTTCCGGATCCAGCGCAAAGCAGCTAGGCCTTCCAAGCCCAATCCCAAAATCACGATCTTCTTATTATTCAATTCTTTTATTTTCATACGTATTGTTCAAGTATTTTCCAGTACTTATTAGGTAATGTAGGGTATTTGTGAAATTTCAAAACTTCTTCTTCCATTTTGTCGATACTCTTCAAATCAGGCAAGATTTCTTTCTCCAACATATTCATAAAGGCAGTTCCTGCAAAATCACCCTTCTCCCAGGCCAAATAAGCTGCCACTAAACTCTCTTCTGGTGTACCCACGCATTCGAAAGGCTTGAAATCCTTATAGCCCAAAATTTCTCTGTATAAATCGAGCAAATCCTCTCTTTCAAAGAGGTTTTGACCAAATATTTCCATCATTTGAGCTTTGTTTAAATAGGCGGCAAAAACCAAAAAAATGAAAGCACATTTGGGACAATGGCAACACCATTTTGGTGGTTTTTCCTGTGCGTTGAGTTTGAAATTACCATTGCAGCTGGTAAATATTCCCGCATATTTGGCGAAATTGCTGAATTCCACGAACAATTGCACTATTTTTAGTTCATAGAAGCCGCGTAATAAACTGAAGAAATTCAAATCCGGACTAATGTATTTTTTGATATAAGCCACAAAATCTGTTTCAAATTCATTGCTTTTAGAATACTGGTGATTAATATCCTCCTCCAAAAACATCAATTGTCCGAAATCAGCAGACTTTTCCAAGGACATAATAATATTGCGATAATCATACAGAATTGCCGTAACAATCAGTAAAAAAGAAATTTGGCCGGTAATTGGAACATGGCCATTAAAGGCTCCTTCTTGATTGCATTTGAGTAAAGTTGGCGCAATTTCTCTGCCAATAATCAAGCGTTTTTTATTCAATACTGCAGCTGTCTCTCGGATTGGTAGAGCGTCTCTCAAGCTGAAATAACTAAAATCTTCAGCTGCAGCGTGCAAAATTTCTGCCGTCACCAATGAATCTTTGCCACCGCCAATTGGTACAAATGATCTATCCTGTAAATGAGTTTCCACAGCTCCAAAACCATCTTCCGCAGTAATTGGAAATTGAATCAATCCTCGAAAATCAATCTTGTTACGAAAGAAAAATTCACCCAGACCTCTCTGATACACTCTGTTCCAGTAAACCGCCTGATCATAGTTTAAGTTGATCTTTCCAGTATTGATCTTGGCCGGTAAATAGGCTTTGTAATAACTCACTCCTGCCATCAAAAAATAACTCTCCAATGCTAATTTCAAAGCCGCCCTATTCACGCTCAGCCAATCAATTTCTTGATTGTCAAATTGAATCTTTTCTTCAAAATCAATTTTTTCGACGGCGTTACTGACAGAAAAGCGCATTTTCAGCAGTGCCGTTTGCTCATCTAGTTCAAATTCTTCAAAATTGAAACTGTCAAAACGGCTAAAGGGAGCTTTTTTGAGATCATCTGGCTCGGAATTGATCAATTGACCCAGATCCAAATCGTTAACAATTGTCGTCATACGCTGCGATTATAAATTCCACTAAATTATACTAGCTAGATTGATCTTTCTGGGCAAATCAATTTAAATGTTTCAGAAATCCCAAATAACCTGCATGTTTAGAACCTTCCTGAATCAACAACGATTGCTCTATTTTATTGGCTTTTTCATACTGCTTTTAGCCTTTTTTGTAGATCAATTTTTACTCAATCGTTCCAGTCAATTCACGCCACTATGGCTGAACTCCTTAATGTTGTTCATCACTGATTTTGGCTTACTTTACCTACTTGTCACGATGATTTTTTGGCAATATTTTTCGGGGCGAAAACGCGCCCTTTTCTTACTGATTTTAACCATCTTGTTTACTGTTCAATTGGTCATGCTGTTCAAGTTCGTTTTTCAAACTCCTCGGCCTTTTTTCGCAGCGGAAATTGTTCGTGCGCCTCTCACACGCGTCTCCGGTTTTTCCTTTCCCAGTTTACATGCGGCAATTTGTTTTAGCATCTTACCAATTATTTTTCATGATTTTCAACAGCGTCGCCTTAAATATTTGTATTTATTTTTGTTGATATTAATAGCCTATAGCCGTTTTTACCTTGGAGTGCATTATTTGTCAGATATCATTGCCGGAGCACTCATCGGCTTGGCATCGGCGCAGCTGCTGGTGCATTTGGAAAATCGCTTCCAAATCTACCAACGCTTTATAGTGCACTATCATGATCATTTAGAGCTGCGCCGCCAGCTTTTTCATCTGGCCATCTCCTTATTGATAGTCTTTGGACTCAAAATCGGTCTCATCAACTGGCAAGTATTGGCGTTTATTACTGGCATCGGCGGCATCTTGATTTTATTGCAGAAGCAGTATCCCCAAAGACTAATTAGCTATTTTTTAAACCGATTTGAACGGCCCGAACATGCGGATTTTTTTCCGGGGAAAGGAGCTTTTTTCCTTTTTCTAGGTGCGACTTTAGCTGCGGCCATTTTCCCTGCGGAAATTGCCCTTGCGGCGATTAGTATCATGGGGGTAGGGGACAGTACCTCGCATTTAATTGGTCGCTATTTTGGAAAAACCGAATCATCCTTGACCGGTGCAAAAAAATTGGAAGGAAATCTAGTCGCCGCATTGTTGGCCACCTGCACAGCGATCTATTTCGTGGACTTTTGGCCAGCACTAATCACTTCCGCCATCCTTATGACCCTGGAAGCTCTATATCCTGCCAAAATCGCCCGCTATTTGGACGATAATCTGCTCATCACTTTGCTGGCCGGAATCTTATTGCAGCTGTTTTAAAAACAGTTCAATAGACAGCCCCTTCTACTCCGCATACAATTTCAATCACCTTGCAGAGCTGGAATAGTGCTAATGCTGTACCGCTCATCAACCAGAATGAATAACTTGTCGAAAGTGCCAAATTTCTTTATATTCTTTTCGCTTAATTACAACAACATGAGTTCAAATCAGCCAGACCAAGAAAGTTTTTCAAACCCCAATAATCATCGAAATTCTGATTTCAAAGAGTCCCCCAACACCACTGCAGCAACTGTTGCCTCTAATCCCGCTGCGGAATTTGCGGAAAGGAAACAAAAAGTACTGGATTTGCGCGCCCAAAATATCCATCCCTACCCAGAAAAGTTTGCTCGCACACATCTCACTCAAGAACTGAAAAATCTGCAAAGCAACTTAACTCTCAAAACTGCTGAAGAAATACAGCAGGATCAAAGTCCAGCTCCATACGCAATCGCCGGCCGCCTCATGCTCCTACGTCCACATGGCAAACTGACTTTCGCTCAATTACAAGACGTCAGCGGCCGGCTGCAGCTCTGTTTTATGCAAGATTTACTTGGAGCAGAAACCTACAAGCTGCTCAAAAAAATTGACCTAGGAGATTTTTTGGGAGTAAAGGGCGACCTATTCCTCACCAAACACGGGGAATTGACCTTGCTGGTCAAAGAATTCCAGCTTTTATCCAAGACTCTCCGCCCACTCCCGGACAAATTTCATGGTCTCAAAGATCAAGAATCCATTTATCGCTATCGATATTTGGAATTACTGACAGACCCAGAAGCCATGCGGCGCTTCCGCTTTCGTCAAAATTTTATCAAAACGGTGCGCCAATTTTTGGATGAAAACCAGTTTGAAGAAGTAGAAACGCCCGTACTCAACAATACTGCTTCCGGCGCAACCGCGACTCCCTTCTCTACTCATCACAATGCTTTGGATATACCGATGTTCTTGCGTATTGCTCCTGAAACCTACCTCAAACGCTGTATTGTTGGCGGCTATGAAAAAGTATATGAGTTTGCTCGCTGTTTCCGCAATGAAGGTATCGATCCAAGCCATTTGCAGGAATTTACCATGCTGGAATTTTACGCTTCCTATTGGAATTTCGAAGACAATATGGATTTCACTCAACAATTGCTACAACATACTATCCAAAAACTTTGTGGAACACTCACAGTGGAAATTTTGGATCGTCTCGGCCAACCGGTGACTATCGATTTTAGTGGCAATTGGCCTCGATATCAATTTGCAGAGCTGATCAAAAATGATTGTGGTATTGATATTTTGGCCTACACCAATGACATCAACGGACTTTTAGAGGCAATTAAAGCTCAAGGAATAGTGATTGAGAAAGCAGAAACCATGGGTTATGGCAATCTTTGCGACCATCTATACAAGAAAGTTTCCAGACCAAAATTAATTCAGCCCTGCTTTGTAACTAAGCATCCTGTACAAACCAAGCCATTGGCGCGCCGAAACGACCAGGATGCTCGACTGGCGGATTCCTTTCAATTATTGTTGAACACCTGGGAAGTGGTTAATGCCTATTCCGAATTAGTTGATCCGGAAGATCAACGAGCGCGATTAGAGCAGCAAGCAGAAGCAAAAGCGGCTGGTGATGAAGAAGCAATGCCGATGGATGAGGACTTTTTATTTGCGATGGAGCACGGTATGCCGCCAATGTCTGGCTGGGGTATGGGCATTGATCGTATTGTCGCCTTACTCACTAAACAAACCAATTTGAAAGATGTGGTTTTATTTCCCAACTTAAGACCATTAGAAAATCAATAAATGCGCCCTAAACGCTCTAATTTTCGTATAAAACTGACCAAGCAATTTTGGCTGTTTTTCTTTGCTATATTCGGCTTTCTGGTGGTTTTCGTCATCTCTGTTGCCGGTGGTTTACGCTTTTTTTTACCTTATTTACCCGAGTTAACTGGTTTTCCCTTCGGCACTAAGACTTATCTATTGGTTTTTCAAAACAATGCTGAGTTACGCCCCGCAGGTGGCTTCATTTCTTCCTTCGCCACTCTGCAATTTTCCTGGGGACTACCCACCAAGTTTGAAATAGAAGATGTCTATGGCTCTATTGATGATCATCCCTATCAAGAAGGCCCTTACCCTATGACCAAACTGCTGCAAAACGAATGGTACAAGGGTTACAGCTTCCGCGATGGTAATTTTGATGCTAACTTTGCTCATTCTGCCGCAGAATTAGTGCGTCTGTATCAGCTTACCAGGCCCCAGCAAAAAATCGATGGAGTGATTGCTATCAATTTTTCTGTCCTGCAGAAGCTGGTGGCTGCTCTGGGCCAAATTGAAGTAAACGGTCAGATCTTGGACGGAGATAATCTTTTTGAAGCGATTACAGCAAGTGTCAATGATGTCGATAGGCACAACGAGAAGGCTTTAGCAGAGCGTAAATCCATTTTTAAACCGCTGGCCTATAGTCTAATTTATAAACTGATCAGTAACCCTTTTCTCACCCGCACCGCCTCGGATGTCATCACGGCCTCATTTACAGAAAAAGAAATACAGCTTTATCTCTTCAATAGTTCGTGGCTGGCCCGGGATTTGAACCGTTTAGGCTGGACAGGTGAGTGGCCACAGGAGGTTAGCGGAGACTTTTTAGCTGTGGTGGAGGCAAATCTTGGAGGGATGAAGTCCAATAGATACATTCAACGGGATATCACTTACCATCTACGTATCTCGGAAGAAAATTTGGCTCAAAAAACTCCTTTGGAAGCTACCTTAACCACTTCTCTACATCATTTTGGCATAGAAAATATTCCCTTATCCGGTCCTTACACTGGGTATTTCCGCTTTTATTCTCAGCCAGATGAGCAAAATCCTCAATCAGAAATTGTCAAATTACAGCCAGGACAAAGTACTGAAATCGTTAAGCGATACAATATTCCTTTCTCTGTTTTGGAAAAAGTTAATGAAGATTGGCTTTACCAATTGGCAATTCCCAAGCAGTCCGGCACATTATCAGACCATTATACTGTCATTATCGAATTACCCAGGGGCTATTTGGCAAAAAGCGTTGAAGGGTTTGAGAGCAGAGAAAACTTCGCTTATTTCCAAGGACAATTAAATCGAGATTTAAAATTGGCCTTCCAGATTTTGCCTGATCAAACTCCGCCGCGCCTGGTCTTGCAAACCAACCAACGCCTCAACCAAATCAACCTGCATTTCAACGAAGACCTCAATCAAGATTACGCGGCGGATCCTTTTAGTTATGAAATCCGTGACCTTGATATTATCAATTCCAGTCAAACTGATCAGCTCAAAATCAAAAAAGTGGAAACAACTTCCAAAGACATTACACTTTATTTAAGTGGTCAAACCCAGCAGCCCGAAGAGCGTTACGGCGTTACCTTAAAAAATCTACGCGATACACATGGTAATATTCTCACTCAAAGAGAAATTACCGTGGTTCAGAGGGTGAAGTAAACTTCAAACGATATTCTTTAGCGGCCAGATAAGAACAAGTTATATCAATAATATTAGCTGGATTGATGCTTTTCCCATTCTTAGGAAATTCTCGCCAGCCCACCAGACCTTCTCTCACCAAATCTTCGAATGGCTCATTATTTTGCCCCGAAAAAGATTGCACATACAAATCCGGTTTCTGTAAGAATTGCTTATTCGCCCTGAGCCAATCAGCTGCGGATAAATCATGTAAATGGTTGTCAGACAATATCAATGTTTCCCCATTTAATTGTTTTAATTTATCTTGAAATCCTGGTAAATCGTGAATCAATTGCAGATTATGTTCACCAAAATAAGATTTAAGTATCCTCAAAATCGGCTTTAAAACATCTATTCTATCTTCCACAATCACAATCTCTGGAATTTTTTTCAATACTTCCAATGCATCCTCAAAATTCATCATCTTCTCCCATTCCCGATACAAACTCTGAACACGACTTATATCAAACTTTGCCAATTGTGTGTTGAGCTGCTTATTGTGTTCGGACACTATGGCGTCTGTCACCCTTACCACAGCCGATTCTATTGGTCTTGTGGAAGGAGTATCAATATCTATTTCAGCCGAACTGTCGAAAGTTTTACGATTAGTCATTATTAAACTGATTTTATTAAACTGATTAATTCAAAAAATTATAACATACTTAACTACTTTTAATCCATAGCAAAGGCTTCATCCATTTTACGTCGCCTTTCTAAAGTGAAGAATTTCATTTGTTCTTTTTTGTATGACAATTCTACTCTTCCCACCGGCCCGCTTCTGTGTTTGCGAACATAAATATCTGTAATGCCAACTCGATCTGAATCTTCCTCATAATAATCTTCGCGATACATCATCATCACCACGTCTGCATCTTGTTCTATGGAACCGGATTCACGCAAGTCGGAAAGCTGAGGAATTTTAACAGGACGTAATTCCACCGCTCTGGAAAGTTGAGACAGAGCTAAAATAGGACATTTTAATTCGCGGGCTAAGTTTTTCAAACTGCGTGAAATTTCTGAAATTTCATTCACCCGATTGATCGGCGCTGCTTTGCCTGAGCCGCCTACAGTCATTAATTGTAAATAGTCGATGATTAGGAAGTCCAAGCCATGTTCCATCTGCAGGCGGCGAGCTTTGGACCGCAGTTCGCTGATAGAGTTACCGACTGAATCGTCAATGAAAATTTTCATCGCGTAGAGTTGATCCATTACATTGCCAATTCGCATAAAATCCTCTTCGGTCAATTTTCCATTTTTGATTTTCCAAGAATCTACTTCCAACAAAGAACTAAACATACGCTCCACCAACTGTTCTTTGCTCATTTCCAGACTGATTATTCCCACACTGCGGCCCGTTCTTGCCACATTCTGGGCGATATTCAAGGCGAAAGCGGTTTTTCCCATAGCTGGACGGGCCGCCAAAATCGCTAAATCGGAAGGCTGAAAGCCAGTCAAGATATGATCCAAATCAACAAAACCGGTTGGCACACCACGATATTTTTCCCTACTTACCGGATCGTGCAATTCAGTGATTTTGTCATAAGTGGCATTCAGTACTTCTTTGATATGTACAAATTTGTCTTTGATAGTACTTTGTGTAACGCCAAACAAAGTTTTCTCCGCTTGTTCCAATAATACTTCCAGTGGGGTGTCTTGATTATAACCCAAACCGGTGATGAAATCACCTGCCCTGATCAGTCGCCGCAAGGTGGATTTTTGTTTTACAATCAGAGCATAATTAAATATATGCGTTGCAGTATGTACTTCATTCGTTAGTTGAACCAAATAGCTTGCGCCACCGACCACTTCCAATTGCTTTCTGTCTTCCAATATTTGACGCATGGTCAAGAGGTCAATCGGTATGCGTTTTTCATATAATTCCATTACTGCTGCGTATATCATTCCGTGAATATCGAAATAGAAATCGTCAGCAGCTACCAAATCAGCAACTTTAATGATTGCATCCTTATCAATTAGTAACGATCCTAGAACGGCTTTCTCAGCATCTTGAGAATTAGGAGGAATTTTGAGTAGTCCATCAGCCATTTATCTGAGATTAATCAATAAAAATCGCCTTAGCAAAACCACTTTACAACGCTTAGCCGTTGAAGTACCAGAATTTAAACAAAATTTAGCTTTTTTTTAAAGTCTTTTCATCGACTTCGACTATTTTGGACTAGTCACACCGGCCGCTTCATGATCTTTTACCCATGCGCATCCAGCCCAAACAATTCGGTTACTTGGGAGAACAACTCGCCGCCGACTATTTACAGTCCCAGGGCTACCGCATACTCGCCCAGAATTTCACCATCCGCGGCGGCGAAATCGATTTAATCGTTCAAAACTCTCAAGAGACCTTACTGGTAGAAGTCAAAAGCAGGTCAAACCTAGAAGAATTAGAAGGATTGCTCACAGCGGTAAAAATCAAGCGCATGCGCAAAACCTTTAAAGAGTTCTGTCAACAGAATCCCGAAAAAATCCAGTCTATAAAACAAAAAGCCTTGCAAATTTGCCTAATTATTATAGATTTAAACTTGTACGCTCATAGACGTGCCGGGATCAAAATAATTCGGCACGTTACTTAGATCAAAATAAATATGAAATTGCCGAATTTCGCTAAATACAGTTTTAGTATCGCTCTGATTGGCGCAATTTTAGCTTTGGCCGCTTTCGCTTATATCTTTTTCTTCAACCGCACCACCTTGACTATCACTGCCGAAGCACCTTTTGTGGTTGATGTACCGAACTTCAAGTTATTGGAATGTCCAACTAGTCCTTGTCAAATAAGTGTTCCTTCCGGACTCAAAACCCTAACATTTTCCAAATCCGGCTACCAAAATCACCTCCAAACTTTGGATTTACCTTTATTTGGCAATCAGCAGGTCGCTGTATCCTGGATGCCATTACCCTCTATAGCCCTCTTATCCGAATGGCAGCCACAAAAATATCTACCTGCCGATTTTCTGCAGCTATTTGAAAATCAATTACCACTTTTTTCCAAGTCAGCGGATTGGGCGAGGTTAAATCAAGAGTTAAGCAAAGTTGAAGGTGGACAAATATTAGCTTTCAATATCTGGAATCAACAACTATTAATTTGGCAAAATGCTGCTTTGCAACTTCAGCAAAACCAACAGCTAACACCACTCCCTGAATTTACCCAGCCCTTTGTGATTGGCTCTGTGACACCTCTCTTCATGCTTGCCAAGGCTGATTCGGGCGCTTCACAAGCGCTTTTTTTGGCCACAAATATGAGCAATATCAGTCAACTGAAACCGCAAATTTATTTGGGTCGTAGTATTACAGCAGGTCAATTGGTCATTAATTCTGAGCAAAGCAGTGCCGCCCTCATTGACCAATCACCTGGTCAACCCCCAACACTTTACTTATTTGATTTAAAAAACAAAACCCGTCGGCAAGTCTTACAGGAAAGAGGCTTGGTGGCTATTCAATTTCTTCCCCAAAATCCCAATTTACTGATTTACCAAAAGCGCAATGCTGTCACTTTGAAATCCGAAATCTGGATTCTGGACACTCTCCAGCAACAAGGGATTGGCAAAATTCTTCCTTTCAACTTGGAGCTTCCGCAAATCGCTCAAATCAAGTCTCAGCAAATTGTCTTTGTGGAACCAAGGGTCAATAGTTTGGGATTTTTACTCAACGCTTATGATCTGCAAACCGAACAAATCACGACACTTTATCAAAACGACAATTTAGCTTTACCCGGCCGCCTGGAATTGTCACCGGATGGCAATCTACTTGTCAAAATTGAATCACAAATTTATCAAATCAATCATCTAGCCAAATAACCTCTAACATATGCCAATCATTGAGCTAAAAAAAATCCTGAATGAATTGTTGCACAAAAGAAAAAAAGTATTCAACCTCTCTTACCAGGACTTTGGCTCATGGCCCAGCCTAATCGAAGAGAAACGCATCCAAAGATCATTTATCAACATTTTTAAATACCCGCATTATCATCCCAATGCTCTGGGATCGGCGCATGCTCGTCAAGCAATTGCCAAATATTATCAAAAACAAGGTCAACCTCTTACTGCCGAACAAATCATCATTACTTCCACCCAGAACCATGCTTTGTCGCTAGTATTCAAACTCTTTTCGCTAACCAAAAAACCAATTTTACTGCCCGCTCCACGCAGTCCTCATGTTCAGGAAGTCATTAATTTTGTCGGTGCCAAAGCGATTGATTACCATCTTGATCCGGAAAACAACTGGGAAATCGATTTGCAGGAAGTGGAAAAACAATTCAAGAAGGGCTGCGCGGCCATGTATTTGATGTCTCCACATTTGCCTACGGGTTCAGTAATACCAGAGTCAACATCACATCAATTACTAAAATTAGCGGAACAGTATCAAGTTCCGTTGATCACAAATGAATGTTTTTCCGAATTGGTATTTGATAATCAACCCTATTTCTCCCTTGCTGATGATCAACATAAAGGCTTAATCATTACCATCAATACCGTAGCCAATTTTTTAGCTTTACCAGGCGCCAAACTCACCTGGTTCACTTTTCATGGCAAAGACAAGCACGTCCAAGATGCGATGGACAACATTGAAAAACTGGAAGACACTTTTATGACCACCAATCAATTTTCGATGGAAATTCTTCCCGAAATTCTTCAACATAGTGCCAAATTCCAAACACGTTTCTTTCACCGTGTCGAAAGCAACGCTCGTTTGACTACCAAAATGTTCAGCAAAGAACCCAATTTCCAGCTCAGTCCCATTCAAGGGGGCTTTACCTGTTTAGTTCGCATACCTTCTCTGCCGGATGGTAAATTCGTGCTTCATTTGATCAAAAAAAGACAAATCTACCTCCATCCTGGCAGTTACTACAATGCACCAGGAAAAGATTACTTTATGATCAGTTTCTTACAGGATCCAGCCAAGTTAAAGAAGAATTTGCAAATTCTGATCAAGGAGGTTAATCAAATCATCAAACTGGCCAAAGAATCCGACTAAGGGTAGAGAATACGGATGGCATTAGTAAAATCTCGTTTGCTTCTATCTGACATATAAGGCGCCAACAAGTCTCTCAACTCCAGCAAATAATCAAAATTGCGCAGCACTTCGTTGGGATCCAACGGTGGTTTCATATGGGCGTTAATATTAGTGAAGTACTTTTGTAATACCTCCATTTTATCCATTGC
>CAZJJZ010000013.1:302-6755 GCA_964546505.1 uncultured Candidatus Peribacteria bacterium | reverse complement strand
ACACCAAAAAATTGTCTGCAAAAATCCTGGTACAAATATTCGATTAAGCTGGTAAATGCTTTCAATGCATCACTTTGCGGCCAGACACAATTATTTTGTAACATCAGATGTAAAGCCTTTAAATTAGGCAAATTTTTCTGGAACAAAATGTTTAATTTTTCCAGTAATTCTCGATCTCTCAATTTCTTATCTTTATTGATTCCCACCAGACTGGCGCCAACTTTCTCCAAGACTTTAACCATACAAAGTACTACCGAATCTTTATACGGCTGTTGGAGCAGTTTTTCAGCCCAATCAGCACGACACAGGCACGAAACAATTGTCAGCCAAACCAATTTGCGCCGCTAAATTCAAATATGTTGGTACCAAGTCCACATCGTGTTCATGCAAGACTTGTTGCCACAAATTTAATAAGTCGGGCTCTAGAAAAGCAAAGACCTGTTTCAGATATTCAGGGTTTTCTTTTGGCCAACCACGTGAACATTCCTCCAAAAGTTTACTCGCCACACTAGCCCAGGTTTTATAACTTCTTTGATGTCTTTTTAGCCTCTGAATGGCCTTATTTTGATAAAATTCCGCAAATTCTCTAAACAAAGGATTGTCCCGTGAAGTCAAAAATTCATTTGCGATTTCCTGTATTTGCATTCTGCTTTCGCTCTGTATTAACTTTACTAATACCTGTTCATCACCAATTAATGCTTGAAAAGCTTCTTCTTTGATCTCTCTTCTCACGTCAAAAGATCTGTCCATCAATCTGCCCAGCCAATTCTTTTGTCTTTCGCGGACTCTTGCTACTTCAGTAAGTTGAAAGTAATTGAGTTCAGGATGTTCCAACAAAGTCCGGACAATTTTTTTAGGATCGGTATTTTCTGGTGAATTAGCTGCCTCGGAGGGCAGGTTTTTGGGGTTAATGGCAAAATTAGGCATTTGAAGGTCAAAAAATTAGGGAGGAATTACTTATAGAATATTACCTATGTACTGTCAAATGAGTTTTTTTAGAAAAATTTAACATTCTTTTCATTTCCGGCTTCTACAATTCAGAGGAATTTGACAAATAAACAATGGCCATCAAACTCCTTTCAGCGGTAAATTACGGTCTGCAAGCCAGAATTATTGAGGTGGAAGTGCAACTTTCTCCTGGCCTTCCCAGTTTTACCATAGTGGGCTTGGCGGACACTGCAATTCAAGAATCCAAAGAAAGAATCCGTTCATCCATCAAAAGTCTTGGTGCTGATTATCCACAACAAAAGAAAATTGTTAATTTAGCGCCGGCCAATCTCAAAAAATCTGGATCAGTATTGGAAGTGGCCATTACTCTTGGTTTATTACAGGCTTCTGGACAATTAAATCTCCTGGAGCAATTCGCGGAAACCATCTTCTTGGGCGAACTATCCCTTAATGGTGAAATTAAAGCCGTTAATGGGCTGCTCCCCATTCTACTCACAGCACAAGAAAAGGGGATTCAAAAAGTGATTATTCCTCAAGGTAACAGTTTGGAAGCGCGTCTGGTAACTGGTCTGGAAATTTTCACATTTACCCATCTGGAAGAGCTTTTACGATTTCTTCGAGGAGAGTTGGTCAAGGAAAGTCTTCAGCCATTTTCCGATCAAGAATTATCCGCCCACCTGCATCAAGCGCAGCCACACCGTGAATACGGTAAATTATTCGACCTGATTCACGGTCAAGTAGAGGCTAAAAGAGCAGTTGTCATCGCCGCGGCTGGAAGGCACAACATATTACTCTCAGGTAGTCCCGGAGTAGGAAAAACGCTCTTGGCTCGTTCTTTGGTTGACTTACTTCCCAGATTCAGCCGCAGGCAAATTTTGGAAGTCAGTACCATTTACTCCGCCGCTGGCCAGCTTTCCCCTCAACAACCTCTCATCATCCAGCCACCCTTCCGCGAAATTCATCACACCGCCAGTAAAATTAGTCTCACCGGTGGCGGTCGACCGCTCAAGCCCGGTGAAATCAGTCTAGCGCATCAGGGAGTATTATTTCTTGACGAAATCGCGGAATTTCCGCGGGCGCACTTGGAAGTCCTTCGTCAACCTTTGGAAGACAAGCAAATTCACCTCAGCCGTGAGCACGAAAAGCAAATTTTCCCTGCTGACTTTCAACTGGTTGCAGCTTGTAATCCCTGTCCTTGTGGCTTTGCCGGTGACCCACAAAACAACTGTTGCTGTTCATTAAACCAAATTCACAATTATCGCAAAAAATTATCCGGACCATTACTTGATCGCTTCGACCTGCAAGTCCATCTCCAACGAGAAAAAATCACCTTTGACAAGTTTTTCAAAGTTGAACAATCGCCGCCACAATGGCAAAGTTGGCAATCAGCTAGTGATTCCATCCAAATTGCCCAAGAGCTACAGTCCAAACGATTTCAGACAGATTCAGCAACTAATCGCTCACATCGCTCCCTGAACTTATTTAACGTACATTTGAATTCCCAGAATCTTTCCCGCTATGTCCGCTTAACTTCTGAGGCAGAAGCCTATTTGAAAATTATCGAACAGAAAATGCAATTAAGTCCTCGTGCCATGGTGCATTTACTCAAAACCGCCCTCACCATCACAGACCTCAAAGGACTAAGCAAAACCACCAATCTAGAATTGGCGGAAGCCCTGCAATTTAGAACCAAGCAATAAGGGAAAGCCCGGGGCGCGCACGCGCCAAGTGGCTAAATGCTAAAAAGGCATAAAAACGCCCAATGTCAATCAAAGCAGACTTGCAGACAGCGACGCCTTCTTTATACTCACACGGATCAAAAACCTAATTCTATTGCATGTATATTATTGAAGGAAAACACCAATTGCATGGCAGTGTGCAAGTCAGTGGTTCCAAAAATGCCACCCTTCCCATTCTATGCGCTGCATTACTTAGCAGCAAGCCAATCACACTGCACAATGTTCCCAAAATTTCAGATGTTGTCGAACTGTTAAAAATTTTCACTTCAATGGGGGTTAAAACCACCTTTCAAGGATCTACAGCCACCATTGATGCCTCCAGCCTCACTAATACTGGTTTGGATGAAACTATGATTGGCAAAATGCGAGGTTCTATTTTGCTATTCGGCCCGGTTTTAGCCAGGTTAGGGGAGTTAAACATTCCCTTTCCAGGTGGCTGCGTGCTAGGTAAACGCTCTGTTCATTCGCATACATATGCCTTTGAATGTCTTGGAGCGCAAATCATTCAAAGCGATACCCGCATTCACCTCAAAATGCAAAAAGCTCAAGCTGCTCAAGTATTGATGCCAGAAATGTCCGTCACCGCCACCGAAAACGCCATCACCCTCGCGGCTCTCACACCCGGTAAAAGCATTCTCAAACTGGTGGCTGCAGAACCGCATGTTCAAGACTTGTGTCACTTTCTCAATCAGCTGGGCGCCAAAATAAGCGGCATTGGTACACATTATCTGGAAATAGAAGGCGTCAGTGAATTACACGGTGGTGAATATACCATTACCGGTGATTATTTGGAGGCGGGAACCTTTGCCATTGCTGGATTGGTTACGGGGGGAGATTTGGAAGTTACAGGCATCAACACCGCTCAACTGGATCCTTTTTGGCAAAAACTCACCGAAATGGGGGCTAACTATCAGCTCAAGGAAAACTCCTTCCGAGTGTTGCCTACACCAAGACTACAGGCCACCACTTTACGCACTGCAGTTCACCCCAGCTTCGCAACAGATCTGCAAGCCCCTTTCTCGGTTCTAATGACCATGGCGGAAGGTGAAAGTACGATTTTTGAAACGCTATTCGAAGGACGCCTCAACTACCTTTTTGAACTAGAGAAAATGGGTGCCAAAATTCAAATGCTCAATACACATCAGGCCAAGATCAGCGGCCCGAGTCGTTTAAAGGGTGTACCTATTGCCTCGATCGATATACGTGCCGGCGCGGCCATGGTACTTGCCGCCCTAGCAGCTGAAGGAAACACCGAAATTTCCAATATTAAATACATCGATCGTGGTTACGAAAACCTCGATGGCAAATTGAAAGCTCTCGGTGCCAAAATCAGCCGTGTTGATTTATAATCTATTGCCAGACATAGCATATTGTTCCCTCCGAGTCTGTTCTCCTTACCTTCAAGCCCAATTTTCGCCATCTTTCCAAGACTTCCGGACTGGGATGTTTATATTTATTTTTTTTACCCACTGATACGACTACTTCTTGAGGCTGAACAGCGCTGATCAATTCTACCGAATTGCTAGTCTTACTTCCGTGATGACCCGCTTTCATTACTTTCGCTCGCAAATCCTGACCGCTACGTGCCAAAGCCAGCTCCGCTGGCTTTTCTAAATCTCCACTCAAAAAGAAACTTCGCTCACCCATTATTACGCGCAAACTCACTGATCGATCATTCAAATTATCATTCAGCCAATGGCCTTCCTTCAAGGGATAAACAATATCCAAAGTTATTCCCGGCAACTGAAAATCCTCTTCAGCATCAGCAACATAAACATGACTACCTTCCGCTTTCACTGCCTTGATCAATCTTTGATAACTTTTCACCTCGTGATAATGGTCCATTACCACGTAATCAACCTGAAACTTCTCCAAGACTTCCAATAAGCCATTTATATGATCTGCGTGGGGATGACTCAATACAATCCAGTCGATTTTTCTATCCGAAAAGGGAATTAAAGTGCTCAAATCATCCATCAAAGTTCCACCTGGTCCACCATCAATTAATACTTTAGGCCCGTCCTTTGGCCAAGCCAAAGCAGCATCACCTTGTCCCACATCCAAAAAACAAAACATATTTTGCCTCTGATGACTTTGCCACCATCCCAGAATCATCACTGCCAGTGCGATCAAACAAATTATCAGATACCATTTTTTCATGGTCGGATTATAGCGTCAGCATGTAAAAAATTCCTAAAATATTTTGATTAATCAAAGGAAATCCGTTTGCATTTTCAAGGCCTCCATATTAGAATTCCCAAGCAAATAGACACCCCTGTCATTTGCCGGCATCAGAAAGCCAAAACAGCACGGAGAGGTACCCAAGAGGCTGAAGGGGCGGGATTGCTAATCCTGTAGTAGGAGTTTTTTCTCCTAGCGAGGGTTCGAATCCCTCTCTCTCCGCCATTTCCATCACACTGCCATGAGCGAACAAAATAGTACCATGGAAGGTTCAGAAGTTAACATTCGTATTAAGTAGATACTCTTAAGAAATTTCCCATGAAAAAACTTGCGTTAATCACCGGTGCTAGCAGTGGAATTGGACTGGAATTAGCTAAAATTCATGCAAAAAATGGTGGTGATTTGATTATAGTGGCTAGGAGAGTAGATAAACTTCAAGAGCTGAAAGCTGAATTGGAAAAAGAGTATTCAGTTAAAGTCCAGATTATCTCCTCTGATTTAAGTCAACCCGGGGCAGCAAAAGAACTTTACAAAAAAAAAAAAAAACTGCATTTGAAAGTCGACTATTTGATAAATAATGCCGGCTTTGGCTTACTAGGTAAGTTTTATCAGTTGAGTTGGGAAAAACAGCTGGAAATGATTAATTTAAACATTATTGCTTTGACTGAGTTAACTTATCTGTTCCTACCCGAGATGATTGCCAGAAATAGCGGTAAAATACTTAATCTTTCTTCTACCGCTTCTTTGCTGCCTGGCCCACTGCAGGCCATTTATTTTGCTACCAAAGCATTTGTCACTTCTTTTAGCAATGCCCTCGCCGAGGAACTGACCGATACCAAAGTAACTGTTACAGCCTTATTACCTGGTGCCACCGCCACCGAATTTGCCAAAACCTCAGGCCTAGAAAATACCAATCTCTTCCAAAAAACCGCCACTGCCTCAGCAGTGGCCAATGACGGCTATTCGGCAATGTTGCAGGGCCAGTTAAATCAACTTTCTGGTTTGAGATTTAGCCAGAAAATTCTACTGTTATTGATTCCCTTTCTGCCCAAAAAAGTGCTTTTAAAGATGGTTCGCAAAATGCAAGAAAGTAAGTAATTTCCACAAATTCACAGTACCGGTTTGCTCTAGCCAGATCTTTATTGTATGATCCAATAATGAATGATTTAGCACTTACCTATGACCGAAGTCAAAGCTGGCGCCTTGCACGAAATTCCATCAGACATCACTGAAATTCTCCTGAAAAATGCACAGCTTCTGGAGAAATGGAATCAGCTGACTCCACTTGCCCGTAATGAATGGATTTGTTGGGTCACAATCGTCAAAAAAGCCGAAACCAGACTGGAACATCTAGAACGTTTACAAAATGATCTTTTGGAAGGTAAAAGGCGTCCTTGCTGTTGGCCTGGTTGCCCTCATCGGAATGCCAAAGCGGCAAAATATTTCAAGTAGTTGAAATCATTGCCATCAACTTCCTTTGCAAGGTTAATTGTTTCTGCCATAATGGAATATCTTAACCACCTCTTTTATGGTAAAATTGCAACTTTCCACCATCATCCACGCTCCACACGTCTGAACTCCAGTC
>CAZJJZ010000013.1:0-292 GCA_964546505.1 uncultured Candidatus Peribacteria bacterium | reverse complement strand
ACGAAATCAAGTCTGGGAAATCATGTTGGGCGCCAAAACCTACAGCGAATGGACTAAAGCCTTCAATCCAACTTCACGCTTTGTCGGTTCCTGGGAAGAGGGGAGCAAAATCAAATTTGTCGGCCAAAATGAAGCTGGAGAAGAGGAAGGCATGGTCAGTATGATTAGAAAAAGTGTGCCCGCGGAATTTGTTTCGATTGAGCATTTAGGACTAATCAAAAATGGTATTGAGGACTATGATAGCCCAGAAATCAAAACCTGGACGCCCGCTTTTGAAAATTATACTTTTAAA
>CAZJJZ010000012.1:24369-38302 GCA_964546505.1 uncultured Candidatus Peribacteria bacterium | reverse complement strand
CGCGGCCCCAGCGGCGGCGGGGCGCTTTCCCATTCAAACAGCTAACACCCCAATTCCTTAAAGCTTAAATTTTTATGCATGCCTGCATAGTCGCGCCCAAAGCGTTTCCAAAGTTCTCCCTTTTCTAGCACAATCATCGCTGGACGACCATGCGGGCAAGTAAATCTTGCAGGTGAAGCAAGCCATTTTTTCACCAGAGACTCCATTTCCAAAACATCCAATTGATCACCAAACTTAACGGCAGTACGACAAGCTATATAAGTCAGAATTTTCTCTTTACGACTAAATAAATCTCCTCTGTAACCGTGACTTTTGCAATCATCAATTAGTCCCAGCAATAAATTTTCCAAATTTTCATTTGCCAGCAAAGTTGGCACAGTTTGAATAGCAAAACTATTTCCTCCAAAATGTTCGATTTCCATTCCCATAGCGTCAAAAAAATCTTTATTACCATTCAAAATCACCACATCCGCCGGTTGTAACTCAATCGTTAGGGGAGTTAGTAATGTTTGTATCGATTTTTCTTGTTTCTCGCTTTCTCGCATCAGCTCTTCATAACGTATCCTTTCATGCGCAGCATGTTGGTCCAGTAGTAAAATATCTTCTCCTAGCGAAATGACGATAAAGGAATTGGCATGCTGGCCAAGAATTGTAAAATCAGCTAAAACTAATGTATTATCGGGTTTTACCTCTACTCTTTCCTGTTGCCAATTCGGAGTTGTGGCCAGCGATTCTGAGCTGTGTACAACTTGAGTTGAACTGGTATTTTGCTGAAGATCAAGCTCTGCAGTATTTATCTCCTGATGTTGTCTTGGCGTCACTGAATTCTCGTTTGCAGTGAGCAGAGGTAATTGCTCCGACCAAGTACTGGTGGTTGATGTCTCCAATTTTCTCTCAGTTTGTTCCGCGGCCAAATAGTAATTGGCCTGTTCTCCATCCCATTTAGGCACCAAAATGGCTTTTTCTAAGGCTTTTTCGGTCGCCTGTAGCAAAACCCGAAACACTTCCCTTTCATCCTTGAACTTCACTTCCGTTTTACGCGGATGTACATTTACATCCACCAAATCGGCCGGTATTTGCAAAAATAAGACAAAGGCAGGATTTTTTTCTTTCGGAATCAAAGAGTTGAAAGCTTGTTTAACAGCATAACTTAACACCGCGGATTTAATCGGCCTATTATTCACAAACAAATACTGATTACTTTTGGAAGATCTGGCAATTTCCGGCTTTCCAATCCAACCTGACAGATTTAGATTAAGCGCGCCATTAAAAACCTCTACTAAGTTATCACTGAAATTTTTGCCAAAGAGATTGCGTACTCTAACCAGCTGATCGGAAGTTGCTGGTAAATCCAATACTACTTTTCCATCAACAATCATTCTGAAAGAGATCTGAGGAAAAACCAAAGCGCAGTTTACAGTTACATCAACCAAATTCTCCACCTCAGTATTAGTACTTTTGAGAAATTTTCTTCTGGCTGGTACATTAAAAAACAAATCTCTGACCTCCACCATAGTCCCTTTGGGGCAACCGCAATCATTTACTGCAGCAATCAATCCACCTTCCCCCAACACCTCAGTTCCAGCTGGCTCATTAGCTAAACGTGTTTGAATTTTGAACTTGGCAACCGAAGCGATCGCCGCCAAAGCTTCACCCCTAAAGCCCATGGTGGCAATTTTTTCCAGATCGGCCAAAGTAGCAATTTTGGAAGTGGCATGTCTTTCCAAGCATAAAATTGCATCCTGACGGCTCATTCCACAGCCATTATCTGTCACCCGAATTAATTCCACGCCTCCACCGGCAATCTCCACGGCAAGATTGGTGGCCCCTGCATCAATAGCATTTTCCAGCATTTCCTTGAGTGCGGAGGCCGGTCTTTCCACCACTTCCCCAGCGGCAATTTGATTGATTAACTGTTCTGAAAGTATTTTGATTTTAGTCATTGGGGGCGAATTTATGGTTTTCTTCAATCAGTGACTGCAACTTTTGCATAGCTTGCAGCGGCGTCAATTGATTGATGTCAATCGCAGCGAGATCGCTAGTGATACGCTGTTGTTTCCTCTGTAATTGATCATATTCTTGCTGCAGTTTTTCCAGATCAGGATCAGTTGAATTGATGTAGTTCTCACTCACTGGTCTATTTTTGGTGGCGATATCTTCAGATCCAGTCAGCTTTGCCAGTGAATATTCTTTCTCAATACCAATTTTCTCAGCCTCCAAATCAGCCAAAATTTCTTTTGCTCTCTGCAAAACTATTGCTGGAATACCGGCTAATTTAGCAACTTCTAGGCCATAACTTTTATTAATGCCGCCGCGCGCGATCTGGTACAAAAATACCACTCCCTGCTCGCTTTCCTGAACCTGTACACTATAGTTGGCCGCGCGCGGCAATTCCTCAGCCAAATTAATCAATTCATGATAGTGGCTGGCAAACAGGGTTTTAGCCTGAATCTGATTATGCAAGTATTCCATGATACCCCAAGCTAAACTAACGCCATCAAAAGTGGAAGTTCCACGGCCAATTTCATCCAGTATCACGAGACTCTTTGGCGTTGCATTGGCAAGAATATAGGCAGTTTCCTCCATTTCCAGCCAGAAAGTACTTTGACCTCGCACCAGATTATCACTGGCACCCACTCGGGAAAAAATGCGATCAGTCAGCGGTATTTTTGCAGATTCAGCAGGTACAAAAAAGCCCAAGTGGGCCATCAATACAATGATGGCAGTTTGTCTTAAATAGGTAGATTTTCCGCCCATATTTGGACCGGTGATGAGCATGAGATGTTCATTGTCATTTAATTCCAAATCATTCGCTATAAAGCGATCAGTTGGATTCAACTTCTCAATCACCGGATGTCTTCCCTGACTGATTTTCAACTCATCATTCAAGCCTATCTCAGGTTTGACATAGTGGTTCTCCCAGGCTACCAAGGATTGTGTGGATAGCACATCCAGCCAGGCAATCGCTTGCGCATTATTTTTTAATTCTCTGCTTTTGGCCAAAACCAGCTGTTTAACTGCTTCGAAAATTTGTTCTTCCAAAACAACAATTTTCTCTTCCGCACCCAAAACCTTGCTTTCATATTCTTTCAATTCAGGTGTTGAAAACCTCTCAGCATTCACCAAAGTCTGTTTTCTGACATAATCCTCAGGTACTTGCTTCAAATTCGCATTACTGATTTCAATATAATAACCAAAAACTTTATTGTATTTGATTTTCAGTGAGCTAATACCGGTTCTGGCGATTTCCCTGGCTTGCATCTCGATAATAAAATTTTTGCCACTACTACTAATTGCTTTCAATTCGTCCAATTCACTATGATAGCCTTTGGCAATCATGCCACCGTCTTTGATACTAAACGGCGGCTCCTCCACAATGACCTTTTCAATCAATTCCACAATGTCATTCAACAACTCGACCCCAGAGAGGATTTCCGTGATTTGAGGGTGATTTAAAGGAAAAAGCATGGCGAACACTTTTTGAATAGTTCTCTGTGCTTTAGCCACACCACGTAAATCGCGTGCATTACCACTGGCTAAACTCAATCTACCTATCATCCTTTCCAAGTCACCCATCATTCTCAGCTGTTCTCGCAAATCCAATAGTAAATTTTGTTCCTTCAGAAAAAAGCCAATCACTTGTTGACGTTTTTCAATTTCCGTAATTGTTTTTAAGGGTGACACTAACACCTGTTTCAATAATCGTGCTCCAGTACTGGTGACAGTTTTGTCCAAGACTTGCAACAGTGATCCTTCTTGATTCTTTTCACGCAGGCTTTCAATTAACTCCAGATTACGTATAGTTGCTTCATCCAGTGGCAGTAAATTTTGTTTATTGATTAATTTGACTTCCTGAACATGACTGATGTCGGTTTTTTGCGTGTCTTGGACATATTTTAGTAACATAGCCAAAGCTACCAACTGTTCTTTCTGCCAATTACCCTCCAGCAAATTTGGTAAAGTACCGCAAATACTCCGCACTTCTTCATCGTTCAAAACTGGCATTGCATAAAAATTGATATCCGCAAAACGGCCTTTGATTTTTCTCTGCATCTTCTCTTCCATTTCCCAATGAAGCAATTCAATCGGTTGGATTTTACTTAGTTCAGCTTCAACCTCTTTTTGACTATCCAAACTAATCACCTGCAAATCGCCAGTACTGATATCTGCAAAGGCCAAAGTGAGCCCTTTCCAGGCGCACAAATAGTTTGCGGCTTTTTGATTCAATAAATTGTCATCTAAAGTTGTTCCAGGCGTAATCACTCTCACTACCTGTCTTTCAACTATGCCTTTTAAATTTGGATCGCTAACTTGTTCACAGATTGCCACTCTTTTTCCCGCTTTATTTAGCAGGGCAATATACCTGGCAGCTGAATGATAGGGGATACCGCACATCGGTATTTTATCTTCTCCTTTACTGCGAGCAGTCAAAGTAATTCCCAAAATTTCCACAGCCATCAACGCGTCCTGTTCAAACATTTCATAAAAATCACCCAATCTAAAAAACAGAATCGCGTCCTGGTATTGACTTTTTAACTGCCGATATTGCTTCATCATTGGTGTTTCTGCGGCCATATTCAAGATTTTAAAAAAGTCGCTTTTGCAAGCGACATCATAACTAAATTGCCCCAGCTATCCCAGTTTTTTTGACTAATCAAACTTGAGTGAATAGTCAAATTGTTGAATCGAATAATTTAACTTCAAAATTCACTAGTCCTACAAATTTGCATAGACTTCAAAGCCATTTCTAACTTTTTAATTCGCAAGGCTTTTTCTAGCTGCTCCAATTGCATTAGGTAATTATACATTTTTTGCTTAATGCTTCTGGTTTTAATGATGTTGTTAGTTTTCATGATTGAAAGTAGTTATGATAAATTTTTTCTAATTTTTTAATCAAGCGATTTTGGAAATCTTGCGTACGAATTGGCTGTTGTCTTGCCAGTAGTTTATTCTTTGCGGTTTCGGTCGATTCACTCTTGGCAATGGCATCCGGGGGTATAATCTTTGTAGAGGACTGGTTTTAATTACTATTTTAATCATTGTTTTAGGGTTATATATTTAATTTTGACATGTTTAAAAAGGGGCATACGAAGACGCTTTTTCTCTCCACTGTGTTTAGCGCTTATAGTATCTTATTAATCCCGTCACTACACCTTGAACACATAAATCATTTTGTGGATAAATGTTTTCGAATTCGGGATTTTCTGGTTTGAGATAAACTTTTCCCGCTTGTGTCATGTAACGTTTAACTGTGCTTTGATTATCTACCAGTGCCACCACAATATCTCCCGCCTTCGGTTCTAATTCAGAGCAAACAACCACTATATCACCGTCATTAATACCAGCGTTAATCATGCTATTGCCTGTCACTCTCAGTAAAAATGATTGTTTGTTGCGGTAAATTACATCTTCGCCAACTTCTAACCATTTTTCAATCGCTTCTTGATTGTCTACCGGATTGCCGGCTGGTACATAGCCAAGCAAGGGTAATTTAACTGTTTCTTTTTGCAATTTAGCTTTGATGGAAGAGAGTAATTGCACTTTGCCTTCACTTCTTCGAATTTTACCTTTTTCTTCAAGAGCGGTTAAATGCTTCAAGATGCTATTATCTGAACTTACTCCAAAATACTCTCTCATTTCTCGTATTGTTGGGGACCCTCCGTTTTCTAACTGATATTGTTCGATATAATTTAGCAAGGCTTCCTGTTTTTCTGTTAATATTTCGCTCATTGCTTCTGGGGTGAATAATTACATTCACAATATAGGTGAGTGAACACTCACCGTCAAGAGTAAAGGATAAAAGCTGGAAAAATAGCTAGCAATAGACCAAATTAGCCTTCAAACTCGAAAACATGTTGCGATTTAATCTTGCTATATTTTAAAAATATTTTTAAAAGCGGATTACGTAGTAGAGCATTTAATTTTCTCACTGTTTGATTGTATTTTTCCGTTAACTGCTCAACTTTCTGCCCCTGCTCCAAAATATCTTGTTTAACTTCATTGATCAGATATATTTGATTGATCGGTGTAATTTCTTCTATTTTACTCAGCAATTCCTTAAGACTGGCAGATAACTCCCACTCAGCTTCTACTTTTTTACCATTACACTCCGACAAGGGCATGCTTTGAGCTCTTAATTTCAACAAAACTTGCCACTCATCATTTAACATCGACTGTGGCGTTCGCCAATGTAACAAAGGTATTAAGTCATTTCTTTTGCGTATTGCCGCCAATAGCTCTCGCCAGTTCATCCTGCACTGTTCTGCCAACATCTGTACATATTTCAGCAGTAACGCAATTGCCAAACCATCCAATATCAGTATCGCCAGCAAAATATTGATCCAACTAAGAAATTCCATACATTAATTTTTATCTTGAGTTAAGTTTAACACAACTTAGGTAAATCTCCCAGGTTTTATGAGCATTTTTCTCCCATGAGTAGGACCATTTCTGCGTTTTAATTTGGGCCAATTTCTGATCCCAAAGCTCTTGATCTTGATGTAGATCGGCAATCAAATTTGCAATTTCTTGATCTTTTAGCCGCAAATCCACCGCCAATCCGCAACCTTGACTAATTTCCAGATGAACCGGAATAGCTGAATAAATCGCCATTTTATGAGCCTGGAGAGTTTGCGCAAGAGGTAAATTAAAGCCTTCATTTTTACTTAAACTGATCAATGCCCAACAATTTTTGATTAAACAGGCTAGTTCAGCTTCGTCTACAAAGCCCGTTCTAACGATTTTGCTACCCTTAACTTTATTATAGTCCGCATACAAGTCACTGGACAAAGCCGCTCCACCAGCAACCACCAAAGTCAAATCCAATTGATGAGCTAAATATTTTTGGCATATCTCCACTATGCGCTGTACATTTTTTCGAGGATCAAAACCACCAAAATACAATAAATAATCATTCTGCTTCAAGCCAAACTTTGTTAAATAATCGAGCTTTGTGGCTTTCGGAAGCTCTGCGCCGTTATGGATTACCGTGATGTTCTGCTCTGTTAATCCCAAAACCTCCACCAGCTGTTTTTTGGCGGTGGCAGAAACTGTTAAGATATTGACCACGCTGCGTATCCTAAAGCGCAAAAACCAGTGTAATACCTTGCTGGCCAAAGTTGGTTGATAGGCTTGATCTTGCCAGGGAATCGCGTCATGTACTGTCATTACTTCGACAGGAAATTTACTGAGTGCAGGATAAGGTGAATGTAAGAGTTTCGCCCCAAACTGACGCGCAGTGCGGGGTATTGTCCACCATTCCCACCAGGCTTTTGATAATCCGGCATGAATTCTTTTTAGCAGCTTATGCTCTGGCCTGATTACCAATTTCCAAGATCGTGGTATCTCCTTGAGCTCGATTTGTTGATCACAAATGACAAGCAGCTCCGTGTTATCTGGAGCGGTTTTGGCCAACTGCTGCAGTAAGTTGATAGTATAATAACCTATTCCAGTATTTGGTTTACTTAAAAATCTCCCATTGATGGCAACAATCATTTTTGACATAAGGATTTAATCAACTCCGCGATTTTCTTGGCCGCTGCGGTTTTTTTTACCTCGCTCGCCGGCATATTCTCCAGCCTCAAGATAGCTTCACTGAAACTCTGCCAATTCAAACCACCTTCATTCACTATTACTGCTTTGTTTTCTTTCACAAAAGCGGCAGCGTTAGCAACCTGATCACCTCTGCTGCCGATTTCCAAAGGTATCAAGATGGCGGGTTTGCCCAAAGCTTCAATTTCCGCCAACGAATTGGCCCCGGCACGGCAAACCATTATATCGGTCAAAGCATAAAAATCCTTTAATTCATTTTTCGCATATTCTTGAGCAAAATATCCTTTAATTTGCTTGCCGGAACTTTTCCCCACACCGGTCAAATGGATAATTTGAAATTGTTCCAGTAATTTTTCTAAATTTTCTACAATAAAATCATTAATGCGCTGTGCCCCCTGGCTTCCACCCATCACCAGCATCACCGGCTTGTGACCTTCTAAAGCTGTCATTTTGCGAGCCGCAATTGATGAACCACTCAGCATTTCTTGGCGTACCGGATTGCCAGTCATTTCCACTCTTTTGCCGTTGAAAAAACGTTTACTTTCTGTGAAAGAAACACAAATAATTTGGGCGAATTTTGCCGATAATTTATTAGCCAATCCCGGAACTAAATCCGATTCATGCAGAATTACCGGCCGTCGATTCAACCAGGCCCCTACTGCCACCGGAAAAGCTACATATCCACCTTTGCAAAAAACCACATCAGGATTAAAACGTTTAATGATCCAGAAGCTCTGCCAAATACCTGCCAATGTCCGGAAGATGTCCAGCACATTTTGCCAATCGATATAGCGCCTCATTTTGCCGCAGGAAATTGCTTTAAATGGCCATCCAGATTCTGGCACCAAGCTGGCCTCCATGCCCTTTTTTGAGCCAACATACAGTACCTCCAAATGCCTAATTGTTTTTAATTCCTCAAGAATTGCCAAGTTGGGGATGATATGACCTCCTGTACCCCCGCCCGCTAGAATAATTCGCATAATCCGAATATTTAGAAAGTTGTAATAAGACGCCGCTACCAAACAACAAAGCAATCAAAGACGATCCGCCATAGCTGATGAAGGGCAGAGTGATACCAGTAATTGGCATTAAACCGGTATTCACAGCAATATTTACAAAGGCCTGAAAGACAATCCAGCTGGTGATACCTGTGGCAGTTAACTTGGCAAAAGCATTGGGTGCCCCTCTTGCAATCAAATAACCACGCCAGCCTATTACCATGAAAGCCAAAACCACAAAGCTGGTCCTGACAAAGCCCAGTTCTTCTGCCGAAGCGGCAAAAATAAAATCATCAGTTGCCTGTGGTAGCCAATAAGATTTCTGCACTCCCTGGGTAAGGCCTTTACCAAAAAAACCACCACTTCCAATCGCAATTTTGGCTTGTTCCATTTGCCAACAGTAATCTTCTCTACAATCGGTAGAATTGTGCCAAAAAGCCGAAAACCTTTGCTGGACATGACTGACGCTGGAAACAATCACTATAGAGGCTAGCACAACCACTGCTCCACCCACTAACAAATGTCTGATTTTCGCACCAGCAACAAAGTAAATTGCACTGGCAATCACCGCCAAGACCAGGGTACTGCCCAGATCAGGTTGTATCAAAACTGGCAAAATCATTATCCCCGCCACCACAACGAATGGCAAAAAGCCACTTTGAAAGCTTCCAAGTTGTCCTTTTTTCTTTTCCATCCACGCAGCCAAATAGATCGACATGAATAGTTTGGCAAACTCGGTCGGTTGCAAAGAGGTATTAAAAATTACCAACCAACTCCTGGCAAAGGTGGTATATCTTGATCCGGCAAATAGCACTGCTGCCAACACGATTGTAGTGGCGATAAACCAAAATCCGGCGGTTTTTTTCCAAAAACGATAGGGGATTTTAGCTGCAATGATCATGGCCACAAAACCAATCATTAGTCTGGTTAAGTGATTTTTGAATAATAAATAACAATCCACGTCTTTGTCATCGCAATTTGGATAGAGTAATGTAGGAGCGGAAAGTTGAATAGATTTTGGCACTCCGATACTGGTGATCATAATCAGTCCGAAAATGCATAACGCGGTGATCGTTAACAGCAAAATTGGGTCAGCTTTGCGGTCGCTGCCGCGGAAAATTTCCCGCCATTTGCCTCTCTGTCTTTTTTTGGTCGCGGTGTTCATTATTTTTGCTTTTTCCGAGTCCGTTCGATACTATCAAAGCCGTATGTTAAAAGCAAGTTGCAAAAAAGTGATTTCTGCGCTTCGGCATCACAAAAATTTAATTTATTTTGTGATAATTTTTGCTTTCCTCCTTTTTTTGGATCAATTCTCTAAATATTTGGTGCAAATTACTTGGCAGGCTCCTTTTCAACTTGGCTTCGAGTGGCTTAAAATTCAGCTCAGTTACAATCCTAATATTGCTTTTAGTGTACCACTTGGACCAGTTTTTTCTTTACTTTTGGGCATTTCCTTAACCATAGTCATATTTTTGGTAATGCGCGCGCAAAAAATTCCGCATAATTTGATTTCTGCTATTTCCTTTGGTGGTTTGCTGGCCGGTGCCATCGGTAATTTGCTTGATCGACTGCGAATTGGTAAGGTCGTGGACTTTATCTCTATCGGCACTTTTCCTATTTTTAACTTCGCGGATAGTTATATTACCATCAGCGTCTTCCTAATCATCCTTTTTTATGATAAAATATTCAGAAAGCTAAAGAAAAAACAACATGGATAATTTCTCAAATCCAGAAAACCAAAACTACGTTAATAATAATTTTCCGCAGACACAAGATAGTTATCCTGCTTATCAACCAGCTTTGGATAGCAATCTTGATTTTGGTCCAAGACGTGTTAGTTTCTTCACTTTGATTTTGAAAACTTTCTTGGGTGTGGCTGGAGGTTCAATCGGCTCTGTTATTTTATTATTGATTTTTTTGGCTGCGGCGTCAGTGTTGCAGCCGGTTCTCAGTCCTTTGGAAAGTACAATTGAGCAAATCAACCCGATTTTCATTTTTATTATCATTGCCATGATTTTTGGCACCACTTTGGTTGCCAGTATTGTCACGCCGCTACTGCTTTCCTATACCGAAAGAGACCGTTATCTGCGCATCAACACCTCATTATTGCAAATTTTTATTCTTAATGTGGTGGTAGTACTGTTTAGTTTACCAATTTATCTCTCTACCACAGTTGGCACTTTAGAATTCGCTGCTTACGCGGCTGGCTTGCAAATTGTCTTGGTATCTTTGGCTTCAGCCCTGATCATGGAAATTATGAATGATCAAAAATACCCTTTGTTGGCGGTTTATACCTCTATTATCGGTGTTTTAATCGCCGTGGCTTTAAATTTGGTGCTTTACAAATTGATGAGTAGTCCTACAGTCTTGCTTTTCGCAGCCTTGCCTATCATTTGGGGGATGATTGGTTTTTTCCAAGCAGCCGGCGCCATTTTCTATTATTGGTATTACACTAATTGGGGAAATGATTTCCTGGCGAATTATCAAAATTATGGTACCGAATATGCCAATCAATCTGCTGAAATCGAAGAAGAAGAGGAGGCAGAGAAACTACCGGAAGATAAATCCGGAGGCGACTTCTTTAAAAGTTAAAGTGTTCAAAAAAGGGGCCATCAACGGCCCCTTTACCAACTATTTGTGTTTCTGAGTTATCTGCGATGACTGAAAGTGTTTTGCGGCTTCGCCCAAATTTTCCACCGCTCTTAACACTTCCAAAGGTACCATCCAAATTGTTGTATTGGATTGGTCAGCTGAAATATCATTGATTGACTGTAAAGTTCTCAAATGCAGAGCACCGGTAGTGGCACTCAACATATTGGCAGCTTTACTGATATTATCGGCAGCTACCAACTCACCTTCGGCACGAATGATTTGCGCTCTTTTTTCTCTTTCCGCTTCTGCTTCTCTGGCAATAACTCTCTTGAGATCAGCCGGGATAGCAATATCTTTCAAGTCGACATTACTCACCTGTATTCCCCATGGATCTGTGGCTTTATCCACAATTTCTTGAATTTTATTGGAAATACCGTCTCGATTTTTTAGTAATTCATCCAGACTGACTTCACCAACCACATTTCTCATGGTAATTTGTGCCAATTGGCTCACCGCGTAGTAAAAATTCTCAACATCCAAAACGGCTTTTTCTGGCAAAATAACACGGTAATAAATTACGGCATTAATTCCCACTGGAATATTATCTTTAGTAATTGCTTCCTGTTCTGGTACATCAACCGCTTTAATTCTGATATCCACTTTCGTCATAGTTTGGAATATTGGAATCAGCAAACGCCATCCAGGTTGTTTAGTGGATGAGTATCGTCCCATAGTCAAGACAATTCCTCTTTCATATTGATTAATCTGTCTTATCATCATCAGTAGGAATACACCCACTACGATAACAACAATTATTTCCATATTGTGTTTTGGTTATTAAAACATCACTATTATGTGTCTATCCAAGGAAAAAGCTAATTAATCTCATTGCTGTTCAGGCCTATTTTTGGTATAATATCTAGATTAATTTGTTTCTTTATGTTCATACCAGCGGCTTTTGCCCAGACTGCTAGCAAGACTGTCAACCAGGTTAGTGAGCAAACCAGTAGCCAAATTGGCAATTTGATTACCCAAGTAATTACCCAGATTCCGCTCTGGTTAACTGCTCTATTAGTGTTGGTTTTGACATTCGGTGTTTCTAGAATTGTCAAAAGTCTGGTAGAAAACAAACTTGCTGAAAAAGGTGTGGAGGAAGAACATAAGGAAGTGCAGATTGTGGCGGGTAGAATATCCAGCATTGGTGTGATCACTATTGGTGTTACCATTGCTTTGAGCATTGTGGGTATAGACCTCAAACCAATCGTCGCTGCCGGAGCTTTTGGTGTGGGTTTCGCTTCTCAGGACTTGATCATGAATTTTATGGCAGGAATGATGATTTTGATTTCCCGACATTACACAATCGGTGACATTATCAAAGTCGACGGAGTAATGGGAAAAATTGAAGAAATTCAAATGCGCGCCACCATCATCAAGGCTTTTGATGGTACCAAAATCGTTGTTCCTAATTCCGTACTTTTCAAAAACACAGTGATCAGTAAGACATCAAATCCTTTCCGTCGTTTAACTTTTTCGATGGGAGTTGGTTATGAAGCTGATTTACGCAGAGTCCTGGATCTCACCTTGGAAGTGGTTAAGCAAGTTCCTCATATTACCAAAAAGCCCAAACCATCTGTGGTACTCACAGAATGGGGAGATTCAACGATTAATTTTCTGATTCATGTTTGGATTGAATCCAGAGGAGGTAAAGCGATTAAAGTAAAAAATCAAGTGATCATGAGACTTACCAAGGCCTACAATCAAGCGGGCGTGAATATCCCTTATCCAATTCAAACTATCAATTTTGAAGGTAACTATGATGAAAATGAAACGAAAAACAAAACGGATCAATTAATCGCTCAACTCAAGACCAAAAGACAGGAAAGAGAAGCCAAAGCACTGGCAGCAACTAATGCCAACGCGGCTCTTGGATCAGAAGCAGCTCCCAACTGGCTTGCAAATGCCTTGCAGCAGCAAGTCAATCAGGTCAAACAGTTTGCCGGTCAAGGAATGGCAAGTGCCCAACAAGGTGTTCAAAATTTACAGCAAACAGCCAGTCAGGGACTGATTGAACTTCAACAAGCAGCTCAACAAGTACAGAACATCTCCATGGCTCCAGCGCCACTGCCAACAGCACCGGTAATGGTAGCCATAGAACAGCCACCAACCACAACTTTCCCCCAAACTGCAGTGGCGCCCGCTCCGGAAATTGCCTTTTCCACTTTAACTACAACTACCAATAGCGATATAGCTAATGTAGTGCCAAACACCGTTCAGAATCCGGGGAATACCATCTAAATGCGTATTATTCTACCTTAAGCATGCTATTTGCGGGAATGTCCTTTTTGACTGTTAAATTTGGCCAGATCGAGCTATGTTTTCCAATTCTCACGCCAGGCATCAAGGCTACATTCATTCCTGTCTTGACTCGCTCACCGATAATTGCCCCCATTTTTTCTTTACCTGTCGTCACTTCCTTGTCTTTAATCTTCATCGTAACCTGCTGCCGATCCAATCGCCAATTAGCTGTTTTACTGCCGGCGCCAAATTCTACATAATCCCCAATCACACTGTCACCTATATAGTTTTGGTGAGTCTTTACACCTTCTCCTAAATACGAACGAGTAATTTCGCTGTAACTTCCCACCAAAGAATTCGCTTCAATAAAACTTTCCCGGAGTAAAGAGTGATTTCCCACCATGGTATTTTTGCCCAGATAGAGTGGGCCTTTTAATACTGCAAACTCCTTCACTACTACTCCATCTTCGATAATCACCGGACCCTCAATTACTGCC
>CAZJJZ010000012.1:19024-24350 GCA_964546505.1 uncultured Candidatus Peribacteria bacterium | reverse complement strand
TTCAGCTTCACTACTAATCATTTTTGCCTGTTTTCCTAGTTGCTTGGCAAATAACAATTGTGCTTCTTCATAAATATGCCAAGGGTATTTGATGGCTTGCCACGCGCCTTGATACTGAACAATTCGCATTTTTTGGCCCATGGTAGCCAATTCCAAAACCGCACTTTGATAGAGATCCCCATTTGATATACTTTCCAGTGCTAAAATCCTTTCCATCAATTGTCTTCCTGACGGTAAATAATGCACAACTATATTCATCAAATCTGAAGGCTCATTGCCTTCGCCGGGTTTTTCCTTGATATCCATCAGGTAGCCATCCGCATCTACCATCAGATAGCCTCCTGGAAAATAATTTTGCACCTTCTTGGCCAGAATGGCTCCTTCGGAAGGATTTTCGGCGACAGTCGTTAACATTTGTTGATATGCGGAAATTTCCAAAACATCATTGGCGCTCACAATCAACAGGGAGTGATTCACTAATTTGTCCACCGCGCTTTTTAACGCACCGGCTGAGCCCTGTGGATATTGCTGTATGGCAAAGTCAAAAGAGGCATTCGTAAAGCGTTCACCCCAATAAAAAGACTCTTCCTGTAAAATTGGAATATTGACTTCATTACCAATGATTAAAAAATCTCGTAATCCGACTTTATACATCAGATCAATTTGATGTACTATCAATCTCTCACCCACCAATTTAAGCAGCGGTTTCTCTTCTAAAGGCCAAATTCTCTCACTCTTACCACCAGCCAAAAGTACTACTTTTACCATCTCCAGAAAGTTAAAATTAAAAATAATAGGCCCGCTACAATGCGATAATAAGCAAATGTAGCCAAACTATGTTTTTTCAAAAAGCTAATCAAAAAATTAATCGCCCACCAACCGGTCAAAAAAGAGCTTGTTATTCCCACAATCAGAATCTGACTGTCTGGCAGAGTATACTCGCCTTTAGTGACTTTCCAGGTTGCCAAGGCTGTCGCCGCAAACATGGCAATGCTACCTAGTAGAAAAGAAAATCTGGCTGCTTCATCCCGTTTTATACCACTGAGTAATCCGGCGCAAATAGTTGCTCCCGAGCGCGAAACTCCCGGTATCAAGGCCAACGCTTGAGCAAAGCCTATCAGCAAGGTGTTTTGTTGATTTAAATGCTTTTTGGGGATTCGCTGATGAATTTTCTCCACTACCAAAAACAACACACCAACTACAATCAGTAAAACTGCCACGGAAACCGGATTTCTGACATTTTCATCCAGCCAGTCTCCCCACCCTAGCCCAAAGATTATTGCCGGTATGGTACCGATAATTAAATAGCGAATTTTTGCCAGATCTTGCTTGGTTTCAGCTTGCAACACCTTACTTCTCTTCAGACTGGTCATCACCCATTGCCAAAAACTGCCTATTAAGCGCCAGTAGTCCTTTCTAAAAGCCACCAAAATGGCAAGTAAAGTACCAAAATGAACAGCAATATCAAAGGCTTTCAACTCTTCGACATTTAAATGTAGCAAAGACTCGCCCAAAATCAGATGACCGGAAGACGAGATTGGTAAAAACTCAGTAATTCCCTGGACCGCGCCCAATACCATTGATTCCACTAATGACATGAAGAAAATTTTTTGTTACAGTAACGCCGCGATTCTACCAAAAAAATGACACAAAGCCATGATAAAATTATATCAGTTTGAATATTGTCCCTACTGCGCTAATGTACGTGCTGTATTGCGTCAGTTGGGCCTCAAATATCAGGCCATCGAGGTTGATCCACGTCATAAACCGCAAGTGGTAATGGAGGAAAACGGGGGATTGGTGCCGGTTTTGGATGATCACGGTAAAATTGTGGTCGAATCCACGGTTATCATCGAATACTTGAAGCGGAAATACGGTAAAAAATAAGCAAAGTTAATCTACTTGATCATTACCTCCAAGGCACCGTATCCACCATTTCTTGGTTCTGCGCTCTGATAGTCTTTAATTAGGCTTTTTTCTCTCAATTCATTTAGAATGGCTACTGCAGCCGGTCTTAATTTGGATTTTCCGTCAGCTGAATTTCTACCCATGCCACAAATTATTCTCACTTTTTTCCAATTGGATTTGCGGCACTCATCAATAAAATTTCTGACAGCCCATTGGCTTCTTTCCACAGTTAAACCATGCAAATCCAGTACTCCCTGCACTTCTTTGGGCGTAAATGTTTGTTTACTATCCAAATAGGCCTGATCGGGATCGCCGAACTGTTTTTGACCTTTGTCGACATCTTTCAAGCGGCTTTTTTTGAACTGCTCTTCAAATAATTGAGCGAAATTCTCCTCAGACATAAATTATTTTAATGGATCATGTCCACCTGGATTCCAAGGGTTGCAGCGAATGATCCGGTAGATAGCCTTCATACTACCCAAAATCACTCCATACTTCAAGACGGCCTCGAATCCGTAGTCAGAGCAAGTGGGATGAAAGCGACAGTAGCCGTACTTAAAGAGGTGTTTCAGTGGTCCATGGTCAGGTGAAATTGTCTGTTGATACAGTGTTATCAACAGCAACACCAAATAACGTGGAAGCCACAGCGGTTTCTGCCACCAACTACTATTCTGCCAACTAGAAGTAATTTTGCGGATTTTGTTTGATACCATTCTTAATCACTTCAAAATGCAGGTGAATTCCTGTTCTACCAAATACTCTACCGGTTCTGCCCATTTTACCGATCACATCACCTTGGCTGACTGTGTCGCCAGTCGAAACTGCAACTGTTTCCATATGCGCGTACAGGGTCTTGATGCCATTACCATGGTCAATAATCACATGATTGCCATAACCTCCACCATAAGTACCAGTGGAAACTTTTACTACAGTTCCAGAGTCAGCAGCCCAAATTGGCGGCTTGCTGGCGTCGGCGAGGTCAATTGCATAATGTCCCGGATGATAGCCCTGAGTCTTGGCTCCTCTGGTAGGTTTGATCAAAATCTTACCACTTGCTGGCGTAGCAGTGCTGCTGCTGCCAATTTTACTACCTGAAGTCAAGGCAGCAGTACCGGCCTTGGCATTTACACGGCTGGAACTGGCAATTCTGGCATTGGCATTTCTGGCAGGCGTTGCCGGAGCTGGCAATGGTTTGGCATCAGGTATGAACAATTCTTGACCGGTTAGCAGCGGACTATCTGCAATCAGTTGATTCTGTTTCACGATATTATCGGCATTGACATTGTAGGCTTTGGCGATTTTTGCCAGATCCTGGCCTTTTTCCACCACATGAGTTACTCCATTTACTGGAGGAATTACCAAGCTTTGACCTACTTTAATTTTGGCTGCATTACTAATACCGTTCTCCCACATTAAAGTCTCGGTTTTTAAGCCATATTCTTCCGCAATAGTCGATAATGTCTCTCCATCCGCCACTTCATGTACTAATTTCCCATTCATGGTACTTCGATCCGATTGTTGAGTCTGAAGAGATACCTTCGGTATGTAACCGTCCTGATCAAAAAACAAAGCATTATTTACTTCCGAGTAGTTTTGGGTGATATCCTCCATTAATACAGGAGAAGCATCGGCAATGTTATATTGAGCGTTGGAAGGGGTAAAGGACATAACAGTAAAAAAGCCAATCACTCCCACTGAATATACTTTGAATAGATGATTGGCAGACCTTGATCTGCTTAAAGTTGACTTTTTATTCCAGGTACTTGCCGATAAGACTTTCAAAATTCCGGACTTGGATGCTGATTCCAAACCTGCAAACACTTTTTTATGCCTTAGCCTTCTGGCAATCGTATTCAAACCTGTCTCTACCGTATCTACCGCAACTTCACCTGATTGTTGTACGAAATTGTTGATGACGTTTTAATTAAGATTTTGTTGCGCTTCCCGTATTGCAGAAAACTAACTTTCAATCGCCAAGATAGGTTAGATTGAAATGGGTTACGCAGATAAATCCTGTATTTTCATTTTCATTAAGGCCACTTTTTTGCCAGCCTCAACCGGATTATAGCAGGAAAAAATCATTTTGCAAGTAAGTGGCCTTTTTAGGCTTGTAGATCAGATAAATTAACGGACAAATTTCAAAAGTGCCATCTGTCTGGCTCTTTTTATCGCAGTTGTCAGCATTTTTTGATACTTCAAATTCACACCAGAATAATATCTTGGAACGATTTTACCGTATTTGGAAACATACTTTTTCAGTAATTCCACATCTTTATAGTCGATATATGGAACTTGGTCTTTAGTGAAGGGGCAAGCCTTGTTGTACTTATTTTTGGCCATGGTAAATTTAAATTAGTTAATAGGAGATTGCCTTATTCTTTAGCTTCTTCTAAGGCTTCTGCGGTTTCTGAGCTTTTTCGCAATTGAGAGGCGGTTTTAGGTTGATATTTGATCGGTAGTTTCACAATCAAGTGACGCAAAACCTCGGGCTCAAGTCTGAGCATTGTTTCCAAATCAACAATCTTTTCTGCTTTATATTCGAAGTCAAAAACAGCATAATGACCTTTGTTTTGCTTTTTGATAGCATAAGCAAGGTCTCTTTCTCCCCAGATATCTTCAAAGAAGATTTCACCATGCTTTTCCAGGGTCTTCTTAATGGCCTCCAAACGCTTGTTTACAGCATCAGAGCCGATTTCTGAACTGATGATGACCATCAATTCATATTTGTTGTCTTCCATTTTCATTCTTTGTACGGGTTAAAAAATATTTAAGCCTAAGCACTCAAGGTGTCAGGCACAAAGAAGCGTGCGAAATTTAAGCTAAGGGCGCTAAAATGTCAAGCTGAAGTACGGATGCAGGTATATTTCAAAACAATCATCACTTAATGCAATAGAAACTCCCTGGTCGAAAGACCTAGCGGCTACTTTTCGGCCTCATTTTATGCTAAAATAGCGGGATATAGTTATCTTCCAATGACCACCAAAATAAAAACCAATTCCACTAATTCTAACCTCGAGCTGGAAATACCCGCAGGCTTGATTCCTGAAGGAGAAGAGCATAATTACCTGATTATCGAAAGCGACCATCCAGCAATGCCGCATAAGCTTCTGCACCGCAAGCAAGTGCATGAGTCTGTATTTGAAGCCAACTATGAAAATTTAGATCATCCTGATTATGCCTTTATGAGGGCTGTTTTTTGCTGGATAGCTCCAGAATATCACCAATATTATAAAACCATGTCTTGGTGGGTAATTGCCGGTTTGGTGTTTCTGTTTGCAGTCATAGCTGAGGCGATCAGTGGTAATTGGTCGATGTTATTGGCGACTGTTGTGTATGGTGTGGTTTATTGGCTTATACATCAGTATCATCCACCAAAGCATACCAAAATTATACTTTCTGACGCGGGTGTGCGCATCGG
>CAZJJZ010000012.1:18327-18962 GCA_964546505.1 uncultured Candidatus Peribacteria bacterium | reverse complement strand
TTTGTCAAAAGACTGCATTTTGAACTGAAGCAAGGTTTATTGGCTGATATTGCTATCGAATTGGAGGGGCAGGATCCCAAGGCCATCAAGCAGTTTCTCCGCACTCACTTACCCGAACACGAAGATTTCAAGGAACACCTCAGCGATATTATTCTGAGAATTTTAAAATTATAAAACAACATGAGTCAGGCACCAACACAACCAGAGAAAGGAGCCTTTCAACCACCTGAAGCCCAGAAATCTACTGAATCAACTGGAAATTCTGCTGATGCTGGCAAAAGCTTTGAACAAAAAATTGAGGACAAAGCAGCTGAATTTACGGCCAAAATTCAGGAATATGCCAAAAACAACATTGAAGTTAAAGGTGGCTTAGCAGTTAATAAATCCGCGGTAATTGTGGATAAATACGTTGTGGGTGTGGAAAAAGCCAAAAAAACTTATCAGGATCGTTATAAAACTTTACAAAATGAAATCAAAGCCCAAAGGGCCGCTATTATGGAGCAGGAAGCCACTGTGGCGATGACCAATATTCATCTGGAGTTTGAAACCATTGTCAATATTGCCAAAAAAGATGGCAAAATTACCGATCAAAATATCGAGATTTTGAACCAGCTCAGCCGACAAATGGATAAAAT
>CAZJJZ010000012.1:11201-18317 GCA_964546505.1 uncultured Candidatus Peribacteria bacterium | reverse complement strand
GATGCGTCTTGATCTGCCCAGCGGCGTGGATATTGAAATTAAATCCTGAAAAATTGGCTCTTTTGCAGAAGATTCTTGCTAAATCCACATTAGAACCTCAAGACTATCAAAAAATCGTCTCTTTTCTTCACCCCGCCGATCTACGCACTATACAAGGCGATGCCAATAAGCTTTTTGAAGCCTCAGAAAGTGGCTTGCTGATTGCCGCCATGTCACCAGAGCAGCGTCTAGAGCTGGTCAAAGCATTTTATCAGCTCAAACCAGCGGCAGAAGCTCAAGATTTTGTTGATGCTCTGATTTATGCTAAGGTTTTAACTTTGCAGCAGGCGGAAACCTTGTCAAACCAGGAAGGGGTGAAACCTGCTGAACAGCAACGACTCAAACAGGCCTTAGAAAATGGAAATTTTAGTGCCGGCATCCGAGAATATGAAAAACTATTGGCTAGTACGGCACATGCCAATGAAGGTAGGGGAGCGGGTAGTATTTTTAGCGACAACACCACTATGGCCGCTTTGGGAATGATCGGACTTGGCGGCTTAACAGCGATTTTGAATGCTATGGTTGTTTTTGATCCAGCTCATCCTGTGGAGTCACTGAAAAAATTTATGCAAACCGGTTATGGGCCGATGGGAGCTGCTACAGCTACTATCGGTACATTGATGCTGGCCGGTACACCGGAATTTGCACAAAGAGGTTGGGAAGCGGCTAAACGTTTTTTTACTGGTTCTGATTTATTGCCCAAAATTAGAGAGGAGGCAAGGGGGGAAATCGAATTGCTTTTAATCAATACGATAGATAGCAATCCCTTTCTAATTCGCACTTTACTGGCAGACAGCCAGGAAAATCACCAAACCGTTTTCCAAATTTTTCAGTCCAAAATTGATGCGGTAAACAATCATCAATTGCAGGATTTTACACTCGAAGATATCTACAAAGACCTTTCTGAAGATCAAAAAGCCAAATTCCAAATTTTAGCCAACAACTGTGAAGGCAATACCGATGAGGAAAAACGTCAAACTGCTTTTATTTTTGTCAAAAAATTTATGGAGGGCTGTGACGGATTAGGAATCAAAACCACTAAACAGCTATTAGATCTACAAGCGGCAATTGAAGAAGATAAAAGGAAACAAGCTGCGGGCAGTACAGCTCCCAAGGCAACTGAGCAACCGGAAAAACCTGCAACCAATTAATTTAAATGGCTCAAATAAACCAACAATCAGTGCAGCAAATGCTCAAACTGGTCAAACAAATTCTCATTGATCAGGCCAAAACATATTTGCCCAAAAACGATTTAAGTGTGGAGAAAAAACTGCTCTTGGATGCGCTTTTTTCACATCAAAAAGCTGATTTTAAGCAACTAATCAGTTCCAAAAACACCGCCACCGGAAATTTACTCAATGTATATTTTTCCAAGGAAAATAATCCTGATTATGTGGAAACATCGATTACTGCCGATAATCGACCAGAACAGCTGTTATTCTTCGATCAGTTGCGCCAAAACGCGCAAAGATTAACTCGCAACTGTGATCCGGACTACTTGCCGCTGCTCTTGCCGGAAAATACCGCTATGACAGCTACCGAGCCTGTAAATTTTCAATTCTCCTCGATTTTGGAGACTCAAGTAAATGTCAGTTTGGTGGGTGGTTATTTTGCCGCTTCTGAAGCTCAAAAAATTCAAGCACAAACCGCTTCATCAGTAAGTGCGGCTCCCGAGCAAAAAATTACTAATTCCTATCAGGATTTGGGTCGGAATATTCTCGTTCAGGACATTTCCGGAAATTTTAGCATAGTGCTGACACATCAGGAAATTCAGAAATTACGACTTTTGCGCACAGAAGCGGAAGTCCGAGCTGCACTTGGCGAAAAGGGCAAAAATATTGCCTTAACTACCAATGGCGAATGTTTCCCCTACAACGCCACTATTTTCACTCAATATGAAGGTGAACAAGGTCCCAAGTCGGTTTCTTTTGAAGAAATTTTTAAAGTTTTGGGTGATCGTCAGTTGTTGTTTGTACAACACCAGCTTTCAGATGCCAGTAATCACGAGATAGCTCCCTTGAAACTAAATAATTCTGGAATAGACACCCTGGAAATTACCCGCGGCGAAGAAAAACTGCGGACAATTGGAGCTGGATCGGTTTATCAGGATCTTTCTGGTGGTATTAAAGGAGCTGGTAACGGTTATTTTCTGATTTATGACCAACGCGACCAAAAATATTATCTGGTCACTGTTCATTTACCGGATTCTTATTCTGAAAAAGATTTTAAAATTCGCATTTTTTTGCAAGATGGCAATGTCCTGGGAGCAAGTGTGGTGTTAAATAGTCAAAATCTCGGAGTCTTGGAAGGATCTTCACCGGCGGTTTTAGCAAAAACCCCCGGCACGCCCACCAATTTGGCAGGCGAAATGCCCACAGGAGTGCGCGTTCCTGAGTCTTCCACCAAATCTCCCGTCATAGTTAGACCTGCGTCGTTGAATTCTGCAGTTTTTCCTGCCGGCACAGCCAGCGTCGGGGATCAGACAATAATTACTAGTGGTTCTGGAGTACAAGCTACTGCAACTGCTAATTTAATTCCTGCTAATATTCGACCAATCGAATTTATCCGCCAACCTCAAAGCGCTGCCAAATCCGCATTTAATCAAAATTCTCGAGTAACAAAATCAATTACCACCAGGCCTTCTGAGGGGACAGATACTTCCGGTCCAACGCCCGCCAACACGACTTTCTCAGGACAAGACGGAGAATATCAAACTCCAAATCCCCGCGCTACCGGCCAAAAAATACTCTCGTCAACGTTTACACCTCCCTCAACCCAAAAAGACCGTTTTGCACTCAAAGCTGCGCTTTGGACAGTTGGTCCTCTTGGTGGGATCAGTGGCGGCGTCACTGCTACGACTATTCTTTTTCCTAATAATCCCAGTCCCGCTTTGACCGCACAAAGCGATCAAGAAGTGCTGCAAAATTTGATTGATCACTCACTGATACAACAGAACATCTTACCCTTTACCAATTATCTTTTAGAAACTTATTTAGTGTATTTGCCCGGTCAGGATCCTGCTCAAATGCCACCCAACCTATTTTTATAAATGCCAATATCAAAATGAAAAGTGTTCTCCATAAAATTCACAAAATCTTACTTGGCAGCTTACCGCTTGTCCTACTCTTGCTACCACAGATAACTTTAGCGGCCACCATCACTGATACTTTGAACAGCACGGTCAATACCGTCTTTCAAATGTTAAGTATGGTAATGAGTCTGCTGCAAATTTTACTCTGGCCAATCCTGCTGCTCATTGGCGCGCTCTTTAGCAATGATTTATTGTTTAGCGGTGGCATGGGTGTGACTTTATTGGGTATCTGGAGTGTGGTTCGCGATTTTACCAATATCATTATGGTCATCGCATTGGTATTTGTAGCGATTTACAATATTTCCGGCATGGCCAAAGATGCTTATCTGATCAAGACTTTTTTGCCCAAAATGGCTATTGCTTTAATTGCTGTCAATTTCTCTTTTTTGGCAGGACGAGTGGTTTTGGATATCACTAACGTGATGACCACGGCCATTCTGGCTATCCCTGTGAATTTAAGTCAGGATTTGCAAGATTTAAACCAAAATCAACCTGGTTCTTTTGGCGACAAACTCTGCAAAAGCTTTGCTAAATTGGCAGCATATACACCAGCAAAAAGTGCTACTCCTGCTAAGCCTGCAAAACCCTCAGCCCCAGCCGCTCCCTCTCCCGCTCCCGCTGAAAGTCAAAACATTAACACTCAGTTAAATCAAATTTGTGAGAAAGTTGGAGGTGGACCAGTTGACTTCTCAACTTTGCCACAGAATATCGAAACGCTGAACTTCCAACTCACTCAATCCGGTAAAAACCTCTTTGCCAGATTCAACCAACGTAATATCGCCTTGATTTTGGCTGTCCAATTGATGGATTTAACCAAAATCGATCAAGTGAATGTGGAACAAGTTAAAGATCTCAAGACACTTACCATTGGCATTATGTATTCTGTTGTGTTCTTTGTGATTTACGCGGCTGCCTTTGTAGCTCTATTCATCGCTCTACTGGCCCGTGTGGTAGCGCTTTGGATAGCAATTGCCACCTCACCACTGATATTCCTGGGCATGACCTTACCCGCAGCCAAGAATTTATCTGAAGGCAATGAATCTATTCGTCAGGTCTTTATCGACAACGCCTTGATGCCAATCAAATTGGCGCTAGTTTTGAGTCTGGGTGTTATCATGGTAACTTCGCTTAAAAACATTCAAATGGGTAGCTCAGTTTTGGGCTTCAATGTTGGTGAACTGGGCGGAGTTTCTGCAACCATGAATCTCTTCCAGGATATCATTGTGGGCCTGGGAGTGACAGCCTTTATCTGGAAAGGTGTCAAAATGGCCTTCGAAAAAGGCGCCGCTGCCGGAATTATCAAAAATATGTTGGGTCAGGTAGAGAAATTCGGTACGGATTTAGCCAAAACACCGCTATATGCCCCGATTATCCCGGTAGCCGGCGGAAAGCAAGTGGGTGTGGCAGCGCTTGGAGCGGCTTTGAACAAGCCGGAACAGTATATCAGTAGCCAAAAAACGGAATACCAAAAACTTTATGGGAATACTTCAGCTGCAGCTGAGGAAGTTTTAAGTCAAGTTAAGACAGGTGGAGTGGATAAGATGAAGCAAGCGCTAAGTGAAATTGCTTCCAGTTACAATTATAGCAATAAAACTGAATGGGGTTCCAAAATTGCTGCCAAACTCAGAAATGATCCAAAAATGACTAGTGCATTCAAAGGAGCTGCTAAGAGTGCAACTAACCTAGAATGGGGACCTTTCCTGGATAGATTAGAAAAAGGAGAAATTAGTCCAGATCAATTCCAATCATTTATCAGAGAGGCGAAGATACCAAGTGCTGAGAATAAGCATGCGCTAGAAATGGCCGAAAGTGCACTAAGTAAAGCTAAAGAAGCGAGAAAAAGTAATGTTCAAAAAGTAACATTAGCTGCGGGAAACCTTGAACAAGCAGCAAATAAACTTAAAACGGCAGTTGACGAAGGAAAGGAGGCGGCTATAAGCGCCGCCAGAGCTGCGCTAATCACGGCTGAGCAAGATCTTGAAAAAGCAAGAAACAGTACTCCCCCCAGCCCCTAACCCTTTACAAAACCCCAATAAGCATTATAAATAAGACATGAACTTCGACCCCAACATTTTCGATGAAGATGATGAAGAGCAGCAACAAGAGGCGCAAGCCGCTGCTGAGCAAGCTCGTGCCAGAGAAGCGGCAGAACAAGCCGCTCGGAATCAACGTGCCGCTGAAGAAGACAATCAATTACCGTCCATTCTTTCCGGTTTAAAAGCTGATTTGCAAGGTATCACCGGTTTTACCGAAAATTTGTCTGCGCATTTGGGTGGTGGAGTGCTGGATGGAGAAGAAGTGCAACAGCGTTTAAGTGCTTTTAAGGCTGAATTTGAGCCTCTCTTTCAGGAGTTTACTGAAACCGCGCAGGAGGAAAAACAACTTTTTAGTGAATTGCGTCATTTAAAAGATGCGCAAGGTCATCCAGCCTTTGATCGTGAGGAGTTTTTCGCTTTCTACAGCCAATACAACGCCGAACCTTATCACAGATACGCCCGCTCACTCAACTCTCTAAATCGAAATAACGAGCAAATCACCGATTTAGCACCGGACGATTTATTGCAATTACAACGCTGTACTGCGGATCAATTACCCACAATTGTACAAAGATTACGTACCGAAAACAAAATAACTGCCAAGCAAGCGAGTCATCTGCAGCAAATCGGCCCCAAAACCGAGGAACAAATAGTCCAGAACCGTCGTCAATTCATTCAAAAATTGCAAAACATCAACCCGCAACTGCATGAACGTCTTCGGCAATTAGTGTTGCGTCATGATGACTTGGTGGAGCGCTTTACACAAAAAGAAAGTCAATACAATCAACTGGTGGCCGCGGCGGAGAACTATTTTCGGGATTTGGAGAGGCATATTGACAAAAAAATCGGTAAAGCTTTCACTTTGCATCAATGGGAAAGTCTTACCGGTGTGGATTTGAAAGCCGGCACTGTGCTGGAAGCAACGGCCAAAGCCGATGCCTTTGACCCAAATAGTCCCAATATCACCAGGACAATCAATATACAAGAAGTTAATTTCAATCCAGTTCACACCATAACCAAAAACGGTAAACAGCAGAAAGTACTGGAACATGATCCCTCTGCACCCCACATGCCCTACATCGTCTTTGAAATGCGCAATGCTCCTGATGCCGAACCGCAATTGATGACCATGTCAGCCCAGGCGTTTTTGCGTTTGGTGGTAAGTGGAAATTTTAATGAAAAAGTTACTGATTTATCTGCTCTGATGGGGAAAATTGATTGTCCCAAACCTTTGGAGCCAGGTTTGATTTTGGAATATACGCAAAAAGTTACCCGGGGGAACGGAGCGGCTGAAGACCTCACCCAAACCACCAAAATTAGCTCTTTGGATGGGGAAGGAATCACCCTTGACCCACCGGTATTGCTCGATCCTGCCAATCCTGCGGAAGGACTGCGTAGCGATCGCACTAAAGCTAAATTGAGTTTTGGAGAATTTGCTCGTTGGTACCGTAAGGCGCAGGTCTTACCCCAATTATTCGATTTGGCTGATTTACAAAACAGTTTGGAAACACATCAGCAAAAAATGAATGATTTGCGACCGGAAGAACACGAAAGGCGGCCGCCCATCAATATCAATGGGAGTAAGCCAATCAAATTGGTGTTGAATAATCGGCCGGATCCGGATAATCGCATGGATATTGTTGAGGTTAAAGACGGCCAAATCGTCAATCATTTAGGTGATACTTTTACACCTACTGAGTTTTTACGCTATGTCAAAAATAATGATATCGAAGTGGCCAATTCAGACGAAGCCGCGCTGCCGCCCAGCGGCAGCGCCCCCACCAAAGTACCCGGCAGTCATGACGCTCCCGCCTCGACCTTTTTGGACCGCATTCGTCCACCTCTAGCAGCAGTGCCAGCTGGTGCGGCTAAGCCTGGCTTGATTAAATGGATTCAAGGAGCTGCAGGCAAAACCTTTGAGGACGCCAAGAATTTTTACCAATCAACAAC
>CAZJJZ010000012.1:10184-11114 GCA_964546505.1 uncultured Candidatus Peribacteria bacterium | reverse complement strand
ATAAAATCAAGACGGTGGAAGGATCAATGTCTGGGGTGTATGGCTTGGTGAGTAAGGATTTGCGTGCAGAAAAGGAGGCCGCTTTCATCAAAAGCCAAGTAGAAGAATATGGTAAAGAAATAGACAATCAAAATCTGTCTGGCTCCAAGATACTGGAAATAATATATAATCCTGCCAATATTTATCAATTCAAAGCTGCCTTGGAAAAGGCCGCTGATAAAGGAGTTTTGCGTTTCACTGATGATGAGAAGCTGGTCGCTGCTTTGCAAAAATGGCTTCTACCAACCGTTTACGCTAAAAAAACACGTGACGTTACCGATGAGAAAAAGCCGGTGATTTTGGGTGAACACATCGGCGGAATTACCACCATTAATGAACAAATCAAATATCGCCTGGAAGATGATCCACGCTTTGGCAAAGGCTTTTACGAAAAAATATCCGAGAATAATCTGGCCAGTTTCAACAAAGCGGTGGGTAGAGGCAAAGATCTCAAAACTCGCATGGAGTATGAAACTGGAGGTTTGATGAAAAATCTGCAAGGAATGCTCTATGATCACATAAATGGAGTAGGCTTAAACGAAGGTGAGTTTGAAGGAGTTTTGTTTCAAGCTATCAGAGATCGTGATTTTACCACCGATCAAACGGTTCTCTTCTTCGTGATGGCTTTTGGGGCAAAGAATAAAAATGGTAAATCACTTCTGGAGTTCACTCGTTTCAAAACCGCCATTAACGATTTGAAAGGCTATGATATCATTTTGGAGTACTTTAATACCAGTAATTTCCCACAGTTTGATCGTGAAGGTAAACCCATCATCGATCCTACCACCAATGAGCAGGTTAAGGGTAGAATCACTCAACGAGACTTCGAGCGCATTTACCAAGAGTTTTCTCAACACTTAAACCTGACTGCCCCTAAAGGCGAAGGCATTA
>CAZJJZ010000012.1:8706-10146 GCA_964546505.1 uncultured Candidatus Peribacteria bacterium | reverse complement strand
ACTGGGTTTACGAAAAGATGTACGAAACTCCCAAAGTTTCCAAAAAAGCATCTGAAAAAGCTACTAGTCATGACCGCAAACAATATCAGTATTATGGTCCGCTTATCAAAGAAAGTAATCGTATTAAGTCACTGCTCAACTCTTTTGGTGAATATAGTAATGAAAGCATCCGTTGTATGCACGCCGGTCTCAATGATCAAATGAAGTATAAAGCTGCCAAGTTAAGTGTTGCCAACTCCCCTGAAGCTCTGAATAAAGAAATCGGACCTTTAATCAACATGATCACTACCTTTATCACTTTTGACAGTTATTTGGATGGTCGTATGGAAAAAGGCAAAAATCGTGGCTACATCACATTCTCTGCTTCAGATTACAATGATACTTCAGAAGTGGATGGTAAAACTAAAATCATTGAGTTTGCCAGAAGTTCACGTGCTTTTGTCATCGGGGTATTGAAAGATTTAGCTGAAGTCTGTAACAAGCCCGAATTGCTCACGCTCACCGATCAAGTTTTCACGCCGTCAGATGATGTTTACCTTGGACAAGAAACGGAAATGAAACTTCGCTCTCTCTTTGCTGAATTGGCAACTAATGAGTCTATCAAGCCTCAATTAGCTAAAATCATCATCAAAAGACAAAATAGCCTTATCGGTATGAGTGGTTTTAGAAAAAGTGAACAGGAACTGGAACGGGAAAGAGCTGCCAGAGAGTCCCAAAGTACAGATTCGGACGATTAACATTTTACTGACAAAATGGCTTCAATACGGGCTGGGTGCTTGACAAACTGTAAACTTCTTTTAAGATGCAGTGGTTCGAAGTTGCTGTTTGAAAATTGGTACCAGTAAGGGGGGGACTATGCATTCTCAGCAGCAGTATTCTTTCGGTTGGGGATTTCGGATTGAGCAACTCACGGATTCTGTGACTTTCAAGCTGGAGTTGTTGCGCTTGTATCTGCTCAAGGCTAGCCACGCACTGGAGCAGCAGCTCGATGATGAGCTTCTGCAGCAAGTGTGGAGCTTTGCGGTGGAGACGGGGACGGAAACGGCCTTTCATCAAGGGCTGAAGAATTTGCCCCAGAAACTCCCGGCAGCTGCGGTGTTGCTTTTGTTGATGGTGGAATTTCTCCATGCCTGCGAGCTGCACTCACAGGCTCAAACTGCCACCGATGGCCGCGTTTTGGTCAAGTCGCGCCGCAAAGTCCGCGAGTGTCGAGATCGGCTGCAGCAGCAACTGTACGGTGATTCCCTGCGTCTGAACGTGGTGGAGCAGCTGTACTACCTGCAGCTGGAGCAGCAGAGTACTGTGTCCAATCTGGCTGGTATCAACTAGCCCAACTTCGTCGTGCTATCAGTCGCCGTCAAGGCGCGGCTGAGGGCCCAACACTTTGCCCGGAAAAGAGTAATCAATTGAAAACTCTTTCCGGGCTGCTTTTTTAAAGAC
>CAZJJZ010000012.1:0-8607 GCA_964546505.1 uncultured Candidatus Peribacteria bacterium | reverse complement strand
CCCGCGGCTTCTTTATCACCAATCACCAGCATGTAAGGAATCTTCATCATTTCCGCATTGCGGATCTTTTTGCCCAAACTGTCGCTGCTAAAATCTACCTGCACTCTAATTCCGGCTGCCTGCATTTCCTCCATTAATTTCTGGGCGAAATCCAAATGCACTTCCGCGACCGGCAATAATTTCACCTGCACGGGCGCCAGCCAAACCGGAAATGCGCCATTAAAATGCTCAATCATAATGCCCATAAATCTTTCCAAAGAACCCGAGATGGCTCTGTGAATCACCACCGGCCTTTCCTTTTCGCCTGCTTCATTGGTGTATTCCAATTGAAATCTCATTGGTAAATTGAAATCACATTGTATGGTAGCCAATTGCCATTCTCGCCCCAGGCAATCCTTGAACATGAAATCCAATTTTGGTCCGTAAAACGCGGCTTCACCTTCCACTCTTCTATAAGGCAAATTGTTGGCCTTGGCCGCTTCTTCCAAAGCCTTTTCCGCTTCTTCCCAGACTTTATCTTCACCCAAGTAATTGGATCGGTCTTCTCCTCTTACAGACAAACTAACCCAATAATCCTTATCCAACCCGATAGTGGCGTAAAACTTGGCAATCACCTTGCAGACTGTAGTTACTTCCTCTTTGATTTGGCTGATGCGGCAAAAAATATGTCCATCATCCTGAGTAATGGCTCTTACCCTAGTCAAACCACCCAGCTGCCCGGATTTTTCATCTCTATAAACAGTAGCCGGCTCAAAATACCTGATCGGTAAATCCCGGTAAGAAAACTGATTATCGGCAAAAATCTGCATATGATGTGGGCAATTCATCGGCTTCAAGATGAAGTTTTCCTCTTTCCCACTAACTTTAAACAATTCATCGCCAAATTTGGCCGCGTGGCCTGATTGAACATATAAATCTTCTTTGGCAATATGTGGAGTCCACACTCTGGTATAACCTTTTGTTTTATGTAATTCCCATAAATATTCTTCAATTTCTCTTCTGATAATTGCCCCATTGGGTTGCAATAAAGGCAAACCTGAACCAACCAAAGGTGAACTGGTAAATAGTTTTAATTTCGGCCCCAGTACTTTATGATCACGCTTTTTGGCTTCTTCCTGAAGAGTGATATATGCCTTTAATTCTTCTTTGGTGGCAAAACAATAACCGTAAATTCTTTGCAACATTGGTCTTTTTTCGTCTCCACGCCAATAGGCGCCGGCGATTTTCACCAATTTAAATGCTCCAATTTCATTGGTTTTGCCAACATGTCCGCCTTCACACATATCCCAGAAAACCATTTTTCCTTCTTTATCCCGATTTTCATAGAAAGATATGATAGTTTCTCCATTGGATTTCAAATCCCTGGCCATTTCCGCTTTATAATTTTGACCACTGGCTTCCAAAAATTGAATTGCTTTATCAATTGGTTCTTCCACTCTGTGAATAGTTTGTCTGGCCTTCACAATCTCCTTCATTTTATCCTCCAATAAAGCCAAATCCTCCGGAATTAAAGTTCTGGGTAAATCGACATCATAATAAAAACCGTCTTTGATGGTGGGTCCAATCCCTAATTTTGCGTCAGGAAACATTTGCATGACCGCCTGAGCCAAGACATGAGAACAGGAGTGGCGCATATTATCCAAAGTTGCTTCCGTCGTCGTCGGATTGTCTTGAATTAACAGGGATGCTCGATGTTGTATTTCTGCCTGTGACGACATGATCTTTTGGGTTAATGAATATCATGGTTGAAAACCATGCCCGCAAAATATAGCGAAAAACTTCTTTAAATACCAGTCAAAAACGTTTACAATATAGTTAAACACCAATAAAAATGCTTCTATACTATTTCAAAAGATTTGTCCGTCATAATCGCACTACCTTGATCATGGGATTGCTCTTGTTGACAGGATTATTGGTTACTAGTTGCCAAAAATCCTGGCAAGCTCTTGAGCCCAATCAATTTTCGCTTAGTGCCATCGCCCGATTGGCGGAGGAAATACCTGGTGCCAACGCCAATTCACTGGTCTTTCTTGCTAATGATTCGGTTTTTAGATTGGACATCACCAGAACTTTGCAGGCGATTTTCGGTGAACCGGCAATTAAATTAATGTCACTCAATCAAGTGAGTGATTTTTACCAGCTGGAATTAAATCGAGAAGATCAAGGGCAAGGGTATGATTCACTAATGATTTTACAATATGCGACCCCCTCTCAAGTGGAGGCCATTTTACCGTCTCTCAAACAATTATTAAGCAGCCCCAATATCCAAATCAGTCAGTTGGGTAATGTTCTACTCTTGCAAATTCAAAAAAACGCCGATCCTTCCACCAGACTGTCTGGTCAATTCGCGGATAATTCATTCAGCAATGAAAATTCATTTTACTACACTCCGCAAACTCTATTTAGCGCTATTTCCACCAAGCCTTCAAAAGATTTAACTACGGCTTTCTGGTCCTATCTGGAAAAGATTCATCCCGATTTCAAAACTCCCGAATTCAATCAATTCGCGGCTGATTTTCAGCAAATGGCTGATTTAAGCGCTGCCAATTCACTGGAAAAAATGACTATTGTCCGTCTCAGTGAACAGAAGATTCGTTTTGATTTAACTGTGTTGTTACGCGATGACGATCAAGAACAGTATGGAAAATTGATATCTGCTCTTCAGTTGGCCAAAACTGCCTTGGAAGACTTGCAAGACTCGGGCAAGGCCAAAGATGTCAAAGTGGAACAGTCAGCAGCGGTGCTGAAAATCAGTTTTACAATCAGTGAATATCTATTAGTGAACTAAAAGTGTTTCAGTCGATTGTAGAGACTTAAACATCTAGCTTGATAATTGCGCAACTCCGCCTCCAGAAATTGCTTGCTGGTCAACTTCCTATTGTATTCAAAAGAAAAAATGCGAGCCAATTCGACTGGCAACTCCCACTTACCAATCTTTGGCCTTACCACTTCTAATTCAATTTTTAATCTTTCCAGCTCTTGTTCTAATCTGGGCAGAAGAGTTCTTAATAAATGTTGATATTCTTGATATTCTGCCATTTCCTGTGGGCTTCTTTTTCTTCCTGATCGGCTCTCTGCCGGGTTGGTAATTTCCTCCTTCTCCGTAACTGCATCTGTTAATGTTTTGTTCATTTGGCAACTTTAAATCCAGATTTCGATTTTATACCCAATATTCGAAAATAGTCAAACGTCAAACTCATTAGAATGTGTTAGTAAATTTCCCCGCTGAACACTGACCACCTTGACATTGACGTCCGCTAGCCAACTTTTGTGTGCGTAGAGATGGTCTGGGGTAGTGGTAATAATCGTCTGTGTAGAAATCAGTCGTGCCAACAATTTTTTTTGTCTTTCCTCGTCCAATTCAGAAAACACATCATCTAGTAACACAATACATTCTTCGCCTTTTTGTTGGTAGAATTCTAGTTCAATTAATTTCATGGCCAATAGCAAAGTTCTAAATTCTCCCCGCGAGGCATGTTCTTCTATCGGTTTCTCATTGAGGTAAAACAACAAATCATCACGATGCGGACCGGTTGTGGTAAATCCAGCAGACAAATCGCGCTCCAAATTGTTAGCCAGTTTACTTAAATACTGCTCCTCAAACACTTTTTTTTCTAACTGACTGTCAGTTTGGCCCAAGGAGTGCTTATAGACTACACGTATATTTTCAATTTTTCCGCTGATCTGTTCATAATAGCTGATCAGGTTTTGATTGAGGAATTGACAAAACCAGCTTCGCCAAGCCGAAACATCCGCTGCTACCGCCGCCAACTGCTCCTCCCAAACCGCCAAACTCCCCAAATCCTGTCGATTATCAACCAGCCTGGTCAGTAGAGCATTCCGTTGGCGGCGGATCTGGTCAAATTTTCGCAGCTTTTCAAAATACCATTCATCCATCTGAATCCCACAAATATCCAAATACCTTCTGCGTAAATCAGGTGTCAGATAAAGCAAATTCAAATCTTCCGGATGAAACAATATTACTCTGAATTGCCCCATAAAGTCTCTCAGACCAACTTTTGCCTCATTTTTCTTGAAGGTACTGGGGAAGCTTCCCACGGAAATAAAATATTCCAGCTCCGTCTCATCGGCTAGCCATCCTTTGATCCGAGCAAAGTCCTGTCCCCAGCCAATCAATGCACTTTTATCGCCTGTCCTAAAGGATTTACCCAAGGCTAAAATTTGTATTGCTTCCAGAATATTGGTTTTTCCCTCTCCATTATTACCTACCAAACAGGTAATACCCGGGTAAGGTAAATCCAAACTTGCTTGCTCATAGTTTCTAAAACCCGAAATTTCAATTCTTTTCAGCATTTTATTGATTTAGTACAGGAGTATTCCCATTTTTAATGGCAAAATCAAGTTTAGAAATATTAAGAAAATGTGTTATAATATCTAGAAATCAACTTATCCACTAACGGCACAACCGTGATCAATCTCTCAATTGCTGCTCTACTAGCTACTATTCCGGCTCTGCTCTGGGGATATATTTTTCTCAAGAAGCAGCCGGAGAGACGTTATGATGTGATTCGTTTATTTGTTGCGGGGGGGATTTCCGTTGCGCCACTTTTGATTTACAAATATTTCTGGCAGTTTTTCCCTTGGATTAATGCTTTTCTGTATACCAATGCCTTTGCGGACAATGTCATTGGTTTTGGTAATATCGTCGAGGTTCCGGCTCAAGTCTTATTGACTTTCATGTTGGTTGGCGTGATCGAAGAGGTTGCCAAATTTGCCGCTGTCAAAATGGTACATCGCAAAGAAATGAATAGTGTCACAGACTCAATCGAATTTTTTATCATTGCCGGTTTGGGCTTTGCCTTTGTAGAAAACATTATCTATTTTTCCAACATTATGCAGGTAAGGGGAGTGGAAAGTGTCCTGCTGCCATTTGTATTCCGCTCATTGTTCTCTACTTTTGCTCATCTGATGTTCTCTGGAATATTAGGTTATTTTTACGGAATGGCTCAATTCGCTACGCCGTTAATGCATGAAAAGTACAATCGTCAACGATGGACGCTACTCAGGACAGTAAGCCGCCTCATCGGCTACAAAAAAGAAATTCTCTTTCATCATGAGAATATCGCTAAAGGCCTTTTTCTTGCGGTATTTCTGCATGCTGTCTTCAATATCATGTTAGAGATGAATTGGACATTTTTGATTGTTCCATATTTGGCTTTTGGTTTTATCACACTCAGTTATTTCTTCGACAATAAAAGAATCGACAAGGACTACGACTTTGTGGAGAACTGATGTCCGAACTGCTTCACTGTTCTGGAAAAAACTTTTTTGCTTTTGATTTGTTTAGTGTTATCCTTACTCTACTTGCTATACTCGCAGGAAATTTATTATGTATTTTTTGCTATGGGATCAGATAAAATCATCGTCAAAGGTGCCAAAATCCACAATCTGAAAAACCTCAACGTGGAAATCCCGCGCGAAAAACTTACCGTCATGACTGGCTTATCTGGCTCTGGCAAGTCCTCTTTGGCTTTTGATACCATCTACGCTGAAGGTCAAAGACGCTATGTGGAAAGTCTGTCCACTTATGCCCGTCAGTTTCTGCAATTAATGGAAAAACCGGAAGTGGAGTCTATTGATGGTCTTTCGCCTGCCATTTCCATCGATCAAAAAACCGCTCCCCGCAATCCAAGGTCTACAGTAGGTACCGTAACAGAGATCTATGACTATTTACGTCTTTTATTCGCCAAAGTAGGTGTGCCTTATGATCCTGTCACGGGCAAGCCTTTAAGTCGCCAAACCGCCAGTGAAATTGTCGAAATTATTGCCAATTTGCCTGAAGGAAAAAAGATTTTACTACTCGCGCCACTGATTGATGGAAAAAAAGGAGGGCATCAAAAAGTCTTTGAAAAAATCAAGAAAGATGGCTTCGTGCGTGTACGTGTGGATGGTGAAGTGATGAGCGTAATTGATGTACAACCTCTGGATGAAAAGAAAAAACATCATATCGAAATTGTCGTTGACCGGTTGGTGGTGAAAAATTTAGCCAAAAATACCCAGACCATGTCAGACGGCAGTGTGTTCGAAATACCCAATCCTGACCGTACTCGTTTGGCAGACTCAGTGGAACTTTGCTTGAAACATGGTGAAGGTAGAATGCTTTTGGTGGATCACGATACTGCAGAGTCCATGCTCTTTTCCGAGCAATATGCCTCCGAAAGTGGTCTCAACATTCCCGAAATAACTCCCAGTTTATTTTCTTTCAACAGCCCCAAAGGTGCCTGTGAGCATTGTCATGGTTTGGGAACTAAGCTGGAAATTGATCCCAAATTAATTATACCCAATGAAAACCTCACACTGGCTGAAGGTGCAATCATGCCTTGGTCTGCTACTACTTCACATTTGACCTGGTATAATCGCATTTTAGAATCCGTCGCTGAAGTGTATGGTTTTTCAATGCATACTCCCATCAAAAAAATTAGCAAGGAGCACATGCAGGTCATTTTATACGGCTCAGGCGAGAGAAAATTTAAAGTAAAGTATAAAAGTAATAGTTTTGATGAAGAGGAACGAGGCTTTAGTGGCGAAATGAACACGCGTTTTGAGGGAGTTATCCCCAATCTGGAAAGACGTTATCACGAAACCGACTCCGACTATATTCGCAAAAAGATCGAAAAATACATGCGAATTTTGATTTGTCCTGTCTGCCAGGGTAATCGCCTTAAACCAGAAGTCTTGGCCATTAAAATCGAAGGCAAATCCATTATCGAAACTACTCAAATTTCAGTTAGCAAAGCAAGGAAGTTTTTTGCGGATTTGAAATTGGGAAAAACTCATCAGGAAATATCCAAACCAATTCTGCAGGAAATTCAAAATCGGCTTCAATTTTTGGAAGATGTGGGTCTGGCATATTTAACTTTGGATCGCGCGGCCAATACTCTTTCCGGCGGAGAAGCGCAGCGTATCCGTCTAGCCACTCAAATTGGTTCCAAGTTATCCGGAGTGATTTATGTACTGGATGAACCGTCTATCGGTCTACATCAAAATGATAATGCCAAATTGATCAAAACTTTGCATTCTCTTCGTGATTTGGGAAATACAGTTATAGTTGTAGAACATGATGTGGATACCATGCTGGCCAGTGATTACATTTTAGATATCGGCCCAGGAGCGGGTAAAGAGGGCGGTAGACTGGTAGCGGCAGGTACTCCGGCGGAAATTATGAAGAATCCTAATTCCATCACCGGTAAATACCTCTCCGGTCAATTGGAAATCGCTGTTCCCCAAAAGCGGCGCAAGGGCAATGGTCAATATTTGCGTATTTTGGGAGCCAAAGAGCATAATTTGAAAAATGTCAGTGTGGAGTTTCCTCTAGGAACATTTATTGCTGTCACTGGAGTTTCTGGCTCAGGTAAGTCTACTTTGATCAACGATATTTTGGTAAAAGAAGTTTCCAAAGAAATTTACGGTTCCAAAACGGTAGGTGGTAGTCATGACGCTATTGAGGGTATTGAGCATTTAGATAAAATAATTAATATCGATCAATCACCAATTGGTAGGACGCCACGCTCCAACCCAGCCACCTATACCGGTGTGTTTACTGACATAAGAGATCTGTTCGCGAATTCTCCCGAAGCTAAATTACGTGGTTATAAATCTGGTCGATTCAGTTTCAATGTCAAAGGTGGTCGCTGTGAATCCTGTCAGGGCGATGGTATCAAAAAAATTGAGATGCATTTTTTGCCGGATATCTATGTACAATGTGAAAGTTGTCACGGTAGGCGATATAATCCAGAAACACTGGAAGTAACTTATCGCGGAAAAAATATTGCTGATGTGCTGGAAATGACCGTAGCGGAGTCTTTGGAATTCTTTGATGCTATTCCCAATATTAAAGTGAAAATGGAAACTCTTCATCAAGTGGGTCTATCCTATATTAAATTGGGTCAGTCGGCCACTACTCTATCTGGAGGTGAGGCTCAGCGTATTAAACTCGCCACCGAGCTTTCTCGCAAATCTACCGGCCAAACTTTGTATGTTTTAGATGAGCCTACCACTGGACTTCACTTTGATGACGTACGCAAGTTGTTGGAGGTTTTGCAGAAGTTGGTAGAGAAAGGTAATACGGTATTAACCATTGAACATAATCTGGACGTGATCAAATCTGTTGATTACATCGTTGATTTAGGACCGGATGGTGGTGACAATGGGGGAATGATTATCGCTAAAGGTACTCCTGAGCAAGTTGCCAAAGTAAAAAATTCATATACCGCTATCTGGTTGGATAAGTTATTGCAGTGATATTTATGAAATTTAGCTAATAAATACACCTTATCGCTAAAGATTAATTAACTTTAGTTTTGATGTGTAATTTTTTGCTGTCTTAATTTAAGATGTTTAATAAAATTTAATAAAGTTTAATAGAATATGAAAGAATTTAATATTAACTTGATTAAACTTAAAGAACATAATGTTTAAAATTGTTTAAAACATGTTCAAAAAGTGTATAAAAGTTTAACAAAATATAGAAAAACAAAGAAAAATAGAAAATACTATTGAAAAGCAAATTGTAAAATGGTAAAAAGCTTTAGGATAAAGAAAGATAAATAAACGTAGGTTTACATTGAATTCGTACTTTAAAAAATA
>CAZJJZ010000011.1:38858-39125 GCA_964546505.1 uncultured Candidatus Peribacteria bacterium | reverse complement strand
AAATTAAATTTTCTCGATGCTTTTTTAGTTGATAAGCCAAAATACGGCCGGAGTCGGGATCAATAATGGCAGCGTGGAGTGCTCCCAAGTAAACTCTGCTGAAATCGATGACGGCTAAACCTTTTATTTGACTGGCTTTTAAGTGCATTTTGGGTTTTTATTCAGCCAAATCTTACTACTGTTAGCAGTGAGATTCCAAATGAATTTGACTTGAGCGGCAGGCTTGGCTTAATATGCATGCGCTTTCAGCACAGGAAAATTGGTTAT
>CAZJJZ010000011.1:5855-38834 GCA_964546505.1 uncultured Candidatus Peribacteria bacterium | reverse complement strand
CAGTTGGCTAGCGCGCCTGGTTTGGGACCAGGAGGTCGTAGGTTCGAGCCCTATCACCCCGACCATTCGACTTCGTTCGGCCTTTTAGGCCTCACTTCGCTCATGGTCTTCGAACAACAATTTAAATGGCAAAAACTTCACTTAAAATACCGAACGAAGTCGTGTGCCCTGAGCTTGTCGAAGGGCAGTTCTGTGTTTATCTCTTACATTGTAGTGATGGCAGCTTGTATTGTGGTTCAACTGAGAATTTGAAAAACCGTTTAAAAGAACATAACTCGGGCGAAGCTGCTGTCTGGACGAAGATGAGACGACCAGTAAAACTTGTGTATTTTGAAACGCATGATTCGCTTTTGTCGGCTCGTCGTCGTGAAAAACAAATTAAAGGATGGACTAAACAAAAAAAGATGAATTTGATAACAGGAGTATGGGAAAAAATTTGAAACATTTTCTCGAATATGGTGTCTACACCAATCCTGGATTATATCGAGAGGATCTTTTGAAGTTGCCTGATAATATTCGCGAACTCGGATTGCTTTTAAGAAAAAACATCATTCACCGAACCACACTTGCCGCTGGCAATATTGGAACAAACGCTGATTTGCGCTTTGGAGATATGAAAAGAGTTCCTTGGTGGAGGCAGCCAGAAGATGACATTTTGCCGACTGTAGCTGCAATGTTAGCTGAACTGTATCGCCGAGATAATCGTGGATTTGTTGCCGACAGAACACCAGAAAACAAATTGGTTGTGACTTGCAGATTTGTTGCGATTTTAATGGCTTCAATTTTGAAAACCAAAGGTATTCCTGCAAGGGTTAGATCTGGCAATGCGGATTATTTTGATCTAGGAAAACTGGGAAAAGTAAGCACTGACCATTGGATTAACCAATATTGGAACGCGACTCAGAAATGCTGGGTTACGATTGATGTCGACGGAAGCTTAAGTTTGAATGCCGAATTTGACCCGTACGATATTCCTGAAGGAAAGTTCGATTTTCCTGCCAAGGCTTGGCTAGATATTCGGAATAAAAAAGTTGATGAGAATCATTTTGTAAATGCTTCCGGAGACAAAGGCGCGATGGTAGTGGCTTGGTCTCTATTTTACGACTTCCACTCCTTGATGAATGACGAGATAATTTATGTTCAGATGCCAGAATATGGCACTTTCAAAAAATTTCCGAAATTGACTGAGTCTGAATTGGCAGAAATGGACGAATTGGCAAAATTAATGCTTGATCCTGATGAGAATTTTGAGGAATTGCAGAAGATTTGGGTAACAAACCGTAAATTCAGGTTACTGTATGGCGGGCTACTTTAATAGAGCAATAAGTTGCTGTAACGTAGAAACATCATAGTTCCTGAAAATGGCTTTGATTTCAAGCACGGATTCCTCGATAATCTGATTGAACCATGTAGTCATCGGTTCGAACCGTGGTTGGACAGGCCGACCAGTACAGCAAGAGGCTGTACTAGAATCTGAATCTTGTGGTGGAAATTTTATAGTTTTTAGGTTGTTTTTTATCTTGCTTGATTTCTCGGAAAGAACTGGATTCTCTTCAAAAAATTTAGTTGCTTGAACCGGGCTGCTGGAGATAAAAATCGATGGTTTTGGCTAGGCCGGTGGGGAAATCTGTTTGTGGTTGATAGCCCAGCGCGGTGTGGATTTTTTGGATGTTGATGGCGTAGCGGAAATCGTGGCCCAGGCGGTCTGGAACGAAGGAAATGAGGTTTTCGTCAATGAATGTCAGCTCGGGTTTTTTGGCTGCCAGTTGTTGTAAAAGTGTTTTTACCAAATCCAGATTTACCATTTCCTGGCCGCCGCCAATATTGTAAATCTCGCCCAAATTACCCTGCTCCAAAACCAGCTGAATCCCCCGGCAATGATCCTCCACGAAAAGCCAATCGCGGATTTGTTCACCCTTTCCATACACCGGTAGTTTTTGATTCTGTAGTGCTTTGGAAATCATTAGCGGAATAAGTTTTTCCGAATGCTGATAGGGGCCGTAATTGTTGGAACAACGAGTGATATTGATGGGTAGGTGGAAAGTGGAGTGATAAGACAAGACAATCAAATCTGAAGCCGCCTTGGAAGCGCTATAAGGGCTGCGCGGGTGGAGGGGCAGGTCTTCTGTGAAGGCAGGGTCGTGCGGGGCTAAATGGCCGTAAACTTCGTCGGTGGAAATGTGGAGGAATTTTACTCCGGGGCGATAAGTGGGATAGCCTTGCTCGTCCGTGCCGTTTTGCCAGAGTTTTTTGGCTTGATCCAGCAGAATTTGCGTGCCAAGTACATTGGTGCGCACAAAAATTCCAGGGTCTTTGATACTGTTATCTACATGACTTTCAGCAGCAAAATGAATGATGTAATCAGGTTGAAAGGTTTGAAAAGCGCTTTGAATCGCCTGCTCATCGGCAATGTCGGCTCGGAGGAATTGAATAGCCATTTGATCGATTTCGGCCTGCAGATTGCTTAAATTCGCAGCGTAGGTAAGCTTATCGAGAACCAAAATTTGGGCTTCCGGAGAGTGCTTGAGGAGGTATTTGACATAATTTGTTCCAATGAAGCCCGCACCGCCAGTGATGAGGTATTTAGACATTTTTGTTGGAGTTAAGTTTTTTTAGTGATTCAGCAGGGCGAGACAATGCTGGAGCAAGATTTTACTTTTCGCGAAGAATGGAGGGTTGTTCGATATTCTTTGGCTGCAAATCACGCGGGAGGGTTTGTCTTTGTAGTGCCAAAATTTCAGCTGTGGCAGCGGTAAGAGTCATACCCGCAATGTCTTTCTCCGAAATGATTAGTCGATTCAACTCCACCGGCCAATCAATTTTTAGTTCAGGGGAATTGTAGGCGATGGAACGTTCATGTTCTTTGGACCAAAGGTTATCCACTTTGTATTGAAAAAGAGCCTGCTCGGAAAGGGTTAAAAAACCGTGAGCAAAACCTTTTGGTATAAATAATTGACGGTGATTTTCGGCGGAAATTTCCACACTTAAATGTTGCAAAAAAGTGGCTGAATCCGGTCGCAAATCAATTATGATGTCCAACACCCTACCACTGACTACCCTCACTAATTTGGCTTGTTCAAAAGGCGGAAGCTGATAATGAAAACCCCGGAAAACATGCTGAATGGAAAAGGATTCATTTTCCTGTACAACTTCAAATGGTCCGACTTTTTCTTGAAAATGACTGGTCTTGAAGGTTTCCAGAAAGTGACCGCGATTGTCGCTGAAAATCTTTGGCTCCAGAATGAACACCCCCGGAAAAGTGGTGCTTTGATAGTTCATATTGTTCTAAATTTAGCAAATATTGTCCATAAGCGGTTTTGCTCATGGTCTGGGCTAATTTTTGTAATTGTGCTGAATCGATCCAACCTTGTCGCCAGGCAATTTCTTCCAAACAGGCCAGGTATAGTCCTTGTCTCTTTTGAATGGTTTCAACGAAACTGGCAGCTTCATGCAAATGCCCGGCATTACCCGTATCGAGCCAAACGTAACCTCTACCTAAAGTTTTCACCCGCAAATTACCCGCTTGCAAATAGAGATTGTGCAAGTCAGTAATTTCCAACTCTCCCCGAGCAGAGGGTTTGATAGTTTTGGCCTTGTCAACCACTGTGTGATCATAAAAATAGAGGCCGGGAATAGCAAAATTGGACTTAGGTTTCGTGGGCTTTTCTTCAATGGAAACTACCTTTCCTTGGGCATCAAATTCCACTACACCATAAGCGGAAGGATCGGGAAAATAATAGCCAAAAATGGTTCCGCCGCCCTGTTGATCAAGTTCTTCAACCGTCTCCAATAACAATTCGGTGAGCCCACTGCCATGAAAGATATTATCTCCTAAGACCAAACAAACATCATCTTGACCAATGAAATCTTCTCCCAGAATAAAGGCTTCCGCCAAACCATTGGGTGCAGCTTGGGTAATGTATTGAATAGACAAACCCAGTTGACTGCCATCGCCGAAAAGGTCTTGAAAAGACTGTAAGTCACGTGGGTTGGTAATGATTAAAATTTCTCTAATTCCGGCCTGCATTAATACAGAAAGCGGATAGTAGATGAGAGGCTTATCGTAAACGGGCAAAAGCTGCTTCACTACTGCCTTGGTGATGGGAAAGAGTCTGGAGCCGGTGCCACCTGCTAGAATGATTCCTTTCATAAAATAAGAAATAGCCTTGTTTAAGATATAGTATTGGGTTTTGGAAGGCAAGGAAGGGCGCAAAATAACAAATTACCACGCCTTAATCAAGACCATGATTAGGCTACCAAAGCTCCAGGCCATCAAAATCGCCATACTGCCAAAGCTTACTATAATGGCTAAACTCAAAGCATAACTCGTCCACTGTTGTAGCAAGTTGAGGTGATTATTGTGGAGCCTGATTTTGGTGAATGAAGCCGCCAACAATGCTGCTAAGTCGAATGCCAATGCGTATATTAGACCAGAATACGTAATAACGCGCAAGGTAACATCTCGCTCTGTACCACTGGCGTTGATGAAAGTGTAGTTCAGGGTAGTTCCTGACTGGCCGGGCTTGTAGGAATAGTTCTCTTTGCGCAAATTGACGTCAGTTGCAAACTCATACTCAGCCAACCACAGCCCGGGGAAGTGAACTGCCTGAAAAAGAGCGCCCACACCGATGGAGAGGATGACCAGGCCGGCAAATAAAGAAGTTAAGAAGGAGATGGTAATGGCTTTGAAGATAATCCAAAATCGCATAGCTGATGATAAATTTGCTGCTATTTTAGACAATTCAGAGACTGAAATAAATGTGAGTTTTTTGACTTGCTATTGCGGTGGTGATAACCTGATACAAATTTAAATATACCAACATGGACGACGCGCAGTTGATGATTAGTTTAATTGGAGGATTGATAATCTTGATTATTCTGATCAAGAATATTCGTATAGTCGATCAAAATACGGTATTCGTAATTCAGTTATTGGGAAGATTTAGAAGAATTATGAAGGCCGGGTTGAATTTCAAGATACCATTGTTGGAAAATGTCGCGGCTAAAATTTCTTTGCGGCAGCAAAACTTTGTCATTCATGGACATTACCCCTCAAAAGACAAGGTGATTGTCGATATTTCTACCAATTTGATTTACGAGGTTGACTCTTCACTTGAGGGTATTCAACGCTATACTTACGCATTACAAAATAGAGATCAATCTATTGGCGCGATTGTGGAAAATTCTCTGCGTACCTATATTGCCAAAGAAACACATGAAGGAATTTTGGAGAAAAAAGAAGAGTTAGCTGAACATATCAAACGCGACTTGGAGAAGCAGATGTTGGAATGGGGCATTCTGATACGCAGTTATCAAATCACTAATGTCAATTTTCCGGAAACGATAACCAGGGCGATGTCTGAAGTGGTAGCTTCTGAACAATTGCGGAAGGCTGCGGAAAATAAAGGTGAAGCTATTAAAGTTCAAGCTGTTAAGGAAGCAGAAGCTGATAAAGTTCGTAAGCAGTTACAGGGTGAAGGTATGGCATTGGAAAGAGAAGCAATTGCCCGAGGTTTAAAAGACTCTTTTGAAATTATGCAAGGAGCGACACATCAGGATTCCAAAGAAATTTTGGCAATTTTGACTTTGACTCAATACTTGGACACATTGAAGAGTATCGGCACCGCGGATAATCAAAAAGTGTTGTTTATGAATACCGACATTAATACTCCAAATGATTTGATGCATCAATTGATTGCGGCTGCGGAAACAGCTAATCATGGCAGCGTGGGCGGTGCGAAGGCGAGAAAAACAGCTTAGTTTAAAGTGCCTAATAAATATCAAGTGATCATTGGAAGGTACGTTTTTCCAAATTGTTTGTGAATTTTTTTTGTGTTATGTTGAAGTATCCTAACCAACAACATGATGAATAAAGTTACACATTTTGAATTTCCTTGGGATGATAAAGAACGGGCCAAGTCCTTTTATGAAAAGACTTTTGGTTGGAAGCCTTTTGAATGGGAGCAGTTTGGCTATACCAGCTGGCAAACAGGTCCGGTGGATGAAAAAATGCAACCTACTCAGCCGGGATTTATCAATGGCGGTTCTGCCAAAAGGGATCAGCAAATGCCACACCCGATGTTTTATGTAGAGGTAGAAAATATTGATCAAACCTTACAGGCAGTTGTGGCAAATGGTGGAGTGGTGGTGCGAGGCAAAACTGCATTAGGGGAAAATGCTAGTATGGGGTATTTGGCTTGGATTAAAGATTCTGAGGGAAATATTTTGGGACTTTCGCAATATAATCGAGCAGACTAGAGTAGAGCATGACTTGTGTTGAAGAATCTGGAAGGGTATAAATATCAGGGTTCTTTGACAATTTTGGGAGGAGTGTTGTGGGTCTTGCTCTTCTTTTTAGCTTCAGAAATAGTTTTTGGGCTAGAAAAGAGCAGCATTCCCCCAACAACCAAGAAAGGAAAGTAGTGGAAAAAGCCGTTGTTTGGTACGGCGTAGCTGGAGAAGGACTGGGTCATTCGATTCGTTCCAGTGTGATGATAGAACGGCTCAGAGCGGCCGGGTATCGAGTTTTGGTGTTTGGCAGTGGTGAGGTGCTGAGGCATTTTGCTACGGATCCAGACCTGAGGCGCATCCCGGGGTTGGTTTTTCACCGGAAGCCCGGTGGCAGAATCAGCAAAATGAGTACGTTCATGGCCGCTACCGAGCACGCTTTTGAACTACTCAACCTTTCGTCGTGGCCGATCGGACTTGGACTGGATAAATTGGCTGCCCGCGAGGGTATGCCAAAACTAGTTATTTCCGATTTTGAGCCTTTCACTTCCCGCTGGGCGAGGCGACATGGAGTTCCGCTGGTCACCTTGGATCATCAACACTTCCTGACGGAAGAAGAGTTGCCGCAAGTGAGCAACTGGCGTACTTGGATCAAACTGATCCTGTACATGATCATGGTCAATTTCCTGTCACCCAGGGCCCAGACCATGATTGTTTCCAGTTTCTCGCATTTTCCGGCTAGATTTGGAAGTAGAGCGATATTTGTCGGCTGCCTGATCTCTGATAAGGTCAAGGCTGCCCGCGTGGCAGATGATGGACATATCTGTGTCTATCTGAAGTCGGCAAACTTGATTGAACGGATCAAGAAGATCGCACTTGCAAACCCGGAAAGGCAATTCGTGGTCTGGAGTAAAAAGGCTCCCTCCAGGCAGGCTGCCCAAAAGCTACCTGCCAATATGGAGATCAAAGAAGCCAGCCCGATTGGCTTCATTGAGAGCCTGAGCACTTGTACCGCGGTGATTTGCACCAGTGGCAATCAACTCCTGGCAGAAGCGATTTACTATGGCAAGCCCATCTGGGCGGTGCCAGTGCCGGGAGAGCTGGAGCAGTGGCTGAATGCCAAAGCTTTACAGCTGACAGGCGGAGGTAAGTGGAGTTTTGCCAAAGGGCTGACTCCACAAGGTTTTGCCGACTTCTGGCATTACCTGGGTTACTACAAGGCTGCCATCGCGCAGTGGAAAGCGGACAATCCGGATCAGATCGATGGCACGCAAAAGGCCGTTGAATTGATTCTGAAGGAGGTGAAGAAAGCAGAAGCATTTCGAGGGAGTGCAGGAATTGCCAGATGGCTACAAAGTTGGATGGCCTACTGGCTGACAGAGTGAGGCTTTAGCCTCGGCCGCCCTCCGGCAACGGAGGGCGGCATGCAGTGTAAATTAGCTCAGTATAAAAATAAAAAACAGCTGATAGTGTGATGGTCTGGAAATTAATAAAAAATAAATTACAATGTGCTAAATTAGTCAATATTTGAAATATATGGAAAAGTTAATTGCCACCTTTACTTTGAGCGAGCAGAATCAGCCGGTTTCAAATGAGATATTTTTGGATTGTGATGACAATCATTTTCGATTGAAAAGTTATATTTTACTCGCTAACGGAGAACGTCAAATCTTTCAAGATAGAGAGATTGCCAATATTTATCGAGAGATTCAGTTCATTCAGCGTTTGGCACTGGGGCAATTAATACATACTATCAAGGAAACACATGATCGAGGGCATGTACAAACCTGGACTAATAGTGATTTTTTTTATTATCCCTCCACTACCTTGGTGCGAAAACAGGCCAATATAGAAACTGAAACTTTTAAAAGAGGCCGTTTGCAAACTAAGTATTCTAGCAACAATCATATTTTAAATTTGGAAGAAGTTCCCTTGGTGGTTCGTCAGAAAATAACTCAGCTGACGCCTAATTGGATTTGACTAATTGAAAATAAGTCGATAAATTTTGCAGCGCTAGAAATTACTATTTAGTTGATATGAATTTAACAAATGCAATGCTTGCAGATGAGCAGATTTTGGTTGATCTGGAGGCAAAATATGACAACTTGAAAGCCCAATTAGAAGAAGTCAGAACTAAAAAGACCGAGCTGGAAAGAAAGAAGCTATTGGACAAAATACGAGCACAGTTGGATAATCTGGCAATGGAGATTGAAGAAGCTAATTTCCTTTACCCCGAGCTTTTTTGGCGAGCGTATAATACCGCCTATGTCAGAGGCGACGAGTTGGAGATTGCGATACATACCACTGAACAATAATTTTTTTGTCTATGCAAGCTGCAAATGAAATATTAATTGGTCATAACTCCAAAAAAGAAAAATCAGTAATTCCTTATGACATCAAATGGACTTCTGAATCTTATTTCTTCAACTATCGCAACCGCGTACTGAGAACTATCCGGGCAATTCAATACTGTGATGCGTACGGCGAATTGAACGAAAGACAGCCCACCCTTTGCTATAGCGTTTTGACTCCTTGGGAAGAGATTGGTCAGGACATGAGAACAAAAATAGCAGTTGTATTGGCCAACTCGGGAATGGAATTAGCGGAAGAAGCTTAGTGAAATTAAGCCTCTTTCCAATTCTATTCATTTGATTTTGACTATTTGGCGTGAATTTGTTACAATACAAGCATCAATTCACCTATTTCATATGCCTATTTCAGAAGAAGCAAAATTGCGGTTAAGAGATTTGCAGAAGGATTTTTTGCTGTACAAAAGCGGCAAAGATTCACTTTTACTGATGTTGGAAGAAACAGAGATGCCGGAAGGTGTCTATAATTCCAATGCTATTGAAAATAATACATTATCCTTACAAGAAACAGAGCGCATTTTGTTAGAAATGGAGGTGACTAGAAATGTTTCGCTCAGAGAGGTTTTTGAGGCTAAAAACTTGGCTCGATTAATGGACTACATTCGACAAAAGTCATTGAAAGAAGAGCTTTCTGAAGAGCAAATCCTCTTGTGGCATCAAATGCTGATGATGAATATCAATGAAAATATAGCAGGGCGATATCGCGAAAAGGATGAATATGTAAAAGTTGGCAGACATGTGGCGGCCATGCCGGAGAAAGTGCCGGGATTGATGCGCGAAGCAATCACAGAATACCATAGCTCACTGAATCGCTATTTTTTGGAGAGAATAGCTCGCTTTCATGCACAGTTTGAACATATTCATCCTTTCAATGACGGTAATGGCGGGATGGGGCGGGGGGTTATTAATTTTATGCTGATGAAATTAAATTTTCCGCCTATTATCATTCGTAACAAAGATAAAGAGGAGTACTATGATGTGTTGCGTCAATTTGACCAAAGACAAGATGAAAAGGGCCTAGCTAGGTTGATTGGTCTAGCCTTAATGGAGTCTTTGCACAAAAGGATTGCCTACTTGAGGGGATTAAAAATCATTCCACTGGTGGATTATGCCAAAGAAGTTGGCAAAAGCTCTCAAACTATTTTGAATGCTGCTAAGAGACAAACAATTGCGGCGTTTAGGGAAAGAGGGATCTGGAAAATCGGGCTGTAACTATTTGGTAGGTAATTGAATCAGAAAAGTGGTCCCGGGTATCGTGGGATCGATGAAACAATTATTGTAAGCCAATAAGCGTCCTTGATGCGCGGTAATAATTTGGGTTGCGTTCTTGAGACCAATACCAAAACCGCTCTGTTTGGGACGGATGCCGCTAAGTCTGCCGGGATTAATGTCAAAGAAATCCAGTGGCAAGCCCGGACCAAAATCACGAATCGAAATTTCCACTACTTGATTGCCTTTGGTAAGATTCACTATGACAGGAAGGCCGTTGTGAGTGGCATATTTTTGGGCATTAAAAAAGAGATTCTCCAGAACGCGAGTGAAATGCTCTGGATGAACCGCAATTTGGCGAATATTTTGCGTTTTGAATCAAGACAGCGAGTTTGGCTTGTTTAGCAATAGAATTAAGTTTGCTAGTGATAGGTAAGCGTTCTTTGGTTAAATGCCCACGCAAATCTTGTACGGTGCCTATTAGTGTCAGATTGAGAGAATTGCGTAATCTACCGGTAATTGCCTTCAGGTCGTCCAAGTCCTCAGGACTGTTTAATCCCAGACTAAGGTGGCATTCCAATGCCTGTACTGTATTTCCCAGATCATGCATAAGCGCGGCGTAAGCCTGCTGAATTTCGTTAACCTGACAATGTCTTGTTTCACCATCACATTGATTAACTGTGGCCAGTTGATTTTTGGCAAAATGTTTTTGTAAATCGAGTATATTGGCTGGGGATTCGGGTAAAACAAAGCCTAAATTTCGATATTTTTCAGGCAATCCCGTTGACAGCTCTGGCGTCTTTTCCAAATCTTTTATAACCATGTTAAATCACTTGTTTACCAAACTGATTAATTTGAATCTAATAGGTTTTGAGTTTTTGTCAAACTTTTTGTGAACTTATTTGGCGTCATCAAGCCTAATTTGCATGGGTAATTGATTCTCCGGTAGTGCTGGCGTGAAATATCTGAACTTGCTGGGATGATGAATATAGTTGGATTTACGTGCGGGATGAATACTGGATTGAACGATACCCTCGTTGACGGCAAGATCCCAAACTCTCATGGTTTCTGGCCCCACCAGAGGATGTTCTCCATCCATGACTTTTTTGATGCGATGTCCGATTGATTCGATTTCCAGCCAATCCTGTAAGTCGTCTCTGCCGATACTGATATCAGAAAAAAAACTATATCCCTCATGATTAATTTGATCATAACGAAGCTTTCGATGAGGACCACGAAGATAGTTTTTGAAAATACCTTGGAGATGTTTTTGATAAAAAATGCCGTAGTTGCTGGGCAAAAGCTCATATGGCGTCACAAAACCAATGCCATTGACACTATCTTCTGGATTGATTCGCAACTCACCTTTGACTTGAGCTAAATAGATGATGTGGGTGCGATCATCGTTTTCATCGGCGTAAAAAACCTGCATTGGCAAAAGATGATGAACCTGAAGATTAATCTCCTCGTTCAGTTCTCGAATTAAGGTGCCTTCGACGTCGTTTTCTTCCTGAGGATTGACTGATCCGCCAGGCAAAGCGTAAACGCCATCAGAAATAATTTCTCGCGCGTCCAATTGAGCGGTGATCATCTCCCTGACTCGTTCTTCATAACTGATTTTGGCTTTTGTTGTGGAGGTGGTATCCTCTAATTCAACCGGTTTAAGACGCTTTTTAATTTTGCTGTTCACATTCTCTAAAATCGACAAAAAGGAGTGCGAGAATTCTTTGATGCGCTCATCTTTACGGGGGTTTTTTTTGTCCCGCACCAGCAGTACGCCACAACCAGTTTCAATAATGACCGCGACTCGACATTTACCGATTACCCCTAGTTGTCTCAAGGATGTTTTCTGGCGCACGGTGACAAAAAGAATACAATTGATTGTAGTAGGCTAGCTGGAATATTGCAACCTATTGTATGATAAGTCAATGAAAAACCCACTAGCCAAAAGACTGGTGGGTTTTTGCAATTTGTAAGATGTGAATTACGCGTCTTGTCCGGAACCTGCACCAAGGATAGTAGTAACCAAGGCGAAGGAAAGAAGGATAATGATAATACCAGTGATAGCCAGTGTCAAAATTTGTTTACCTTTTTTAGCTTTACCATCATCTTGACCAGCTGTTAAAACAAGAAAACCACCGTAAATAATCATTAGTACGGCCACTAATCCCAAGAAACCCAGGAAGTAGTTGACAATGGTCAAAACCAATAATCTGGCAGATGTTTGACCTCCAGTAGCAGCAGAGATTCTATTTGGGTTATCTGTAGCTGAGATAAAGCCGGTTCCCTGCGCAAAAGCGTGACCAGTTTGCAATGCTGTACCTGCAGCTACTGCAAGAGCTTTTTTGAGGTTATTGAAGTTTGTTTTCATGTTTATTTGAATAAATATTTTCTTTTTCGAGTATATTTTAGCAAAATTCTGACTATTTTGCAAATGGGCAAGGAGACTTTGAATAATTATTGATTGCCTGATCACCATGACTGTTTATACTATGGCCAAGTTATTTCTGATCATTTTCGATGAATCGCGACAGTAAAAAGTTAAATTATCGGGTGGAAATTGCTGACAAGCCAGAGCAAATGAGACAATGGGAAGATTTTTTGAAGTTGCGAGGAGCCGCCGGCGGCGCCGGAGCGGTGTGCTGTGGAGGGGGCTGTGGGCTAAATTGTGTTTTACCAGTATTAGCTGGATTTAATGACATTCATCAAAGTACAGAATGGGCAAAATTCCAAAAGGCAAGTGGCAAAAGAAATAAGTCTTGGCTGTTGTTGGTAAAATCTCCTGCTGGCGAGATTGTGGGTGGAGCGTTGATTTATCAACAAGTGATCAGTCAAAAATTAAGCTGGCTGTTTTCACCCAGGGGACCGGTGGGTAATTTGGCCGATGAATTATTTTGGCTGTCTTTAAATCAAGCTGTGGAAAAACTGGCCAACGCCGAAAAAGCGGTGTTTTGGCGTGTAGAAACAGCCGTACCATTGAAGGAAGGTGAGAGAGTTTGGCGCATACAGAAAAAAATTGGCTTTAGAAAAGCACATGCTCATCATCAACCAGAGAATACTTTAAAAATAAACCTAAAACTCAGCGAAGCAGAGTTATTGGCACAGATGAAACCAAAAGGTAGATATAATATTAAATTGGCAGAAAAAAAGGGAGTGCAGGTCAGGAGTGGGGAAAGTAATGATGATGTGCTAAAGTTTTACAGTTTGCTTCAGCAAACCACACAAAGAGATGGTTTTTCAGGTCATGACTTGGGTTTTTATCAAACAATGATAAAGGAGTTAGGCAAAGAAAAAGTCCAATTATACCTCGCCGAGTATGATGGGGAGGTGATCGCGGGAATTATAGTCACTTTTTTCGGCAACGAGGCAATTTATTATTTTGGCGCATCAGGTAATCAACATCGCAATTTAATGGCACCATATTTGTTGCAGTGGGTCGCAATTTTGGAGGCAAAAAAAGGGGGCCTGCAATGGTATGATTTTTTGGGTGTAGCACCTGAAAATGCTACTAATAAACACGCCTGGGCGGGTGTGACCGATTTTAAATTGAAATTTGGCGGTGAGCGGGTGGATTATTTACCGGCCACGGAAAAAGTTTACGCCCCGATTTGGTACTGGCTTATTTTGGCTGTAAAATGGCTAAAACGTTGGAAGAGATAATCAACTTTCGGCTAGTTTGCCTAACTCTGCTGCAGTTTGCTGTGTAATTTTTGTTAAGGCGTCTTGGTATTGTCGCTCTTTCTGGAGCTGATCAGCTCGAAATCGTACCTGCAAGTCATGAATCTGTGCTTCCAACTTAGGCAAAATCCGAGCTTTTTGTTGCTGGTCATGCAAAGTTGATGTCATTCTATTAATAATTTCCAGGGCTAACTGCTTGGGCTCCTGATTTAAGAGAGTACTGAGAGATTGAGTACGATCTGGCAAGGCGTCTTTTGGTGGTTGGGAGGCTTCGGGTTGGCGGTAAATTTCTGGAGAAGACATGTTTATTGTTGATTATTGATTTGTTTGAGCATTTCTTGAGCCACCACCGCTTCGACAGCTTGAGTTTTTTGTTCAACTTCGGAAAGAGCATCTTGCACGGCAGTTGTACGCAATTGATCCAGGCTCTGGTTATATTCTAAATAAAGTCGATTTGTAGAGATCAGAAATTCTTGACGCAGATTTTTGTATTTTTCTTTTTCGGTAATTAAAGACAAATAGATACGCTGTGCGATTGGCGAATTGCTGTCCTGACATTGATGTATTAGACTCAAAATCTGCTGCTGTGTGAGACTTTTGGCAGCAGGTGACTTGCGAATCATTTCGATTAACTCCTCTCTGGTAAAAATCAGTTTTTCAGTCATAAAAATGGTAATATCACTAGATTATAGCAGATTGTAGAAGAGAATTGAAGGGTTAATTGATGTCATCAAAAAGGCGGCTCCTGGGGAGCCGCCTGGCTAATTAGAGAAACAGTTTTTTAGATAGTTTTGGTTTGCAATTGCTGGTCTTTTAACTCCTGTTGGAGTGCTTTGACGCGAGCATCGCGAGCGGCGCTGCGGGCAAATAGTAAATTAAACAAAATGGGGATAACCAATAAAGTTAGAATGGTGGAAGCACTGAGTCCAAAAATCAGCGCAGCCCCGAGTCCTTCCCAGGTTTCGTCTGTCAAAGTAATTGGAATCATACCAATAACCGTGGAAGCTGTTGTGAGAAAAATGGCTTCCAGACGAGATTTAGACGCATCGATAATCGCATCATGAAAATTCAAGCCTACTCGCAAATTGAGATTGATTTTATCGATTAAGATAATGGCATTTTTTACCACTATACCAAAAAGTGCCAAAATACCTATCAAGGAGGGGAAGCTGAGTGTAAAGCCGATTAAGGTGAAACCATAGAACACACCTGTTACTGCCAAAGGTATGGTTACCAACACCAAGACCGCTTTGCGGAAAGAATTAAACTGAATTACCAAAGTACAAATAATCAGTATGAAAGCCACTATCATGGCTCTGAGAATTGAATAGATGGATTCATTGTTAGTTTCATTTTGACCACCGAACTGCGCCTCATATCCAGGCGGCAGAGGTTTTTGCGCTAATTCCGCTTGAAATTGAGTTAATACTTCATTTGGTAAATATGGGGCCTCTACACCGGCTGAAAGGGTGATGACACGCTTTTGGTTTAAACGACGGATGGAGGTTAGGGAAGAGCCAATTTCCAAGTCAGCAATTTCTGAAAGTTGAACTGATTCACCACGGTTGTTGATCAACACCAAGTTATGTAAAGCATTGATGTCCTGAATACTGTCCGGATCGAATTCGGCCTTTACCTCTAACTCATCACCATTATTCAACAATTTGGTAATTTCCGTACCACTTACCGCCGTACGTAAAGTGGAACCAACTTGAGCTGCATTCAAACCATACAATTGCAATTTATCCTGATTGAGTTTAAAGGTAAATTCACCAGGAGAAAGCGTGAGAGAAGTTTTTTCGTTTACTGTTCCGGGAATTGCGGCCAATATTTCTTTGTACTGATTAGCTAAAGCTTCCAGTTTCTCCAAATCATCGCCCAAAAAACGCGCTTCAAAATCAGCACCTGAAGGCGGACCACCTGACTGTTCCACTAATTCAATGGTTGCTCCTTTGATTGTTGCCAATTTCTGACGAAGAATGGGTGCGTAATTGTAGGACTTGATTTTTTCAGGTCGCTCTTCTTCTGGATATAAATTGATCGCAAATTGGGCTCGATTGCCATTACTTTGGGACGCTGAAGAAAATCCTCCAGAAGTATTCACACCAGAAGAGCCGGTAACCACAGCGAAACTTTTGATATTTTTTTCTTGTAACAGCAAGGACTCAACTTGATCGACCACTTTCTGAGTTTCTTTTTGGATCAATCCAGGAGCTCCCTCGATGTTCACATAGAGAATTTCACTATCCGCAGGGGGTAAAAATTCCGATTTAAGCAAACCTGTGACAGGCATGGCAATGGACCCCAGAAAAACCAGAAAAATAACACCCAAAAAGACAAAGCTGCGTAATTTACTATTGATAAAGAAATTCAGCAAACGCTCATACCCAGGAAAGAGTTTTTCCATTTTGATCAGTCCATTGGTGTAGCGTTGGAAAGGAGTCAGTTGGGATGGATCAGCTGGGTGATCAGCGCGGATTTTGGTGATTATTTTTGCCGGATCGGCTTCTTCTTGAATTTTTAGTTCGGCATTATTTGCCAAAACCTTTTTCCAGCGACTGCGGTAAGTGATCAAGAAATAGCCGAGGGAGGCGAGCGCGCCTAGGGCGATTAATAAATTAAAGATGATGCCGAAGGTATCGACTGCGGAGATTGCCGCGGCCGCCCCGATGACAGTAGCAGCCACGATTACAGCCAAAACCAATATCATTAGCCAAAAATAGCCTTTGGTTAAGCGGAAGCGTTCTAGCGGGGCGGCGATGGGGTGATTGATGGTGATGGCTATTAAGGTGGAGGCGACTAGACAGAGTGAAACTGTAATCGGAATGGAACGGATATATTCACCAATAATACCTGTGGACAGAACTAAGGGGAAAAAGGCGAAAATAGTGGTGAGTGAAGTGGTGACGATGACCGCTTTGAAATCGTTAAATACCAGTAGGACAGCTTGTTCTGGGGTGAATTTTCCGGTTTTGAGATATTGCTTGGTAGCTTGGACTACTACTATGGCATCATCAACCAAAATACCCAAAGCTAGAATAAGTGAGAACAAAGAGAGAAAATTGATGGTCACACCAGCCAATTGCATCAAACCAAAAGTAGCGGCAAATACCAAAGGAATGGAGAGTGCAGCAGTAAAAGCTTCTTTCAGTCCAACAAACAGGAAAAGGATGGTTACCACCAGGAGAATTGTCAACAAACCATCATGTTCCAAGCGAGTAAAATCGTCACGAATCTGCTTGGAAAAATCCAAGGTGGTCTCGATTTTCAAATCTGCCGGAAAACGTTCTTGCTGCAGTTTTTCCAGCGCGGCTTTACCCTGGTCGATCAGAGCAATGATCGATGCACCCGTCTTTTTCACCACATTGATGGTTACAGCATTTTGAGGATTTGCTCCCTCAAAGGAAAAAGCATTAGTTACTTTGCGATTGATGGCTTTCTCTACAACTGTGGCTATGTCCTGTAAACGCACAACCTGTCCATTACTGCCAGAAACAGCCAATTGTCGTAATTGCTGGGCTGTCGTTATTTTACCATCCACTCTCAGCCCATATTCAAATTTAGATAACTCAATCGTACCTAATGGCAAAGTCAGGTTATTGGCTTTAATCACATTGATAACCTGATCCATACTCAAGCCATATTGCTGTAGTTTTTGTGGCGCAAAGGAAATGCTGATTTCGGTTTCATCACCACCGCTGATGTCTACTCGATTGGTACCACTGATTTTTTTGAGTTCCGCTTCGATATCCTCTGCGTATTTGCGCAAAGTAAAATTGTCATATGGTCCTGTAATGACAAATGTCCAAACTGGTGTATCAGAAAAAGAAACTTCACTGACTCTAGGATCTGTGGCGTCCGCAGGTAATTCAGCCTTAGCGTTCTCTACTTCGTCTCGGAGTCGTCTGATGGCATCTTTGAGGTCTTCCTCGGCTCTGAACTCGACTGAAATAATTGCCACTGAATTGAGGGCGGTGGAGGTTACTTGTTTGACTCCAGAGAGATTAACGATATTGTCTTCCAATTTATCGATGACTAATTCTTCGATGTCAGAAGGTGAGGCACCGGCCAAAGTAACAGAAACTGTGCCAAAAGGTATTTTGACTTCCGGAGAAGATTCCAGTGGCAGTAGATTAAATGCCACAACTCCCCAAATCATGATGGAGATCATAATCAAAATGACTACACGAAAGTTGTGTACAAAAAAGCTCAAAAAGCTTTTACCTATCTCTGGGGTGTATTCCAGCTGAGAAAGGTATAAGGAATCGGAATCGGTATGTTCTTGCGATTGCTTTGAATTCATAAATTTAAATTATTCTACCACTTCAACTGACTGACCTTCGATTAAATCTTTGGCGCCGTCCACAACGACCTGATCTGTAACTGAAAGTCCAGAAAGCACCTCGACCACATCACCATTGATTTCACCCAATACCACATTCTTTTTGACCGCCCGACCCTCTTCCACTACGAAGACAAAGCTTTCTTGCGTACCTATCAAAACTGCATCGAGAGGTAAAAATAAAGCTGGAGAGTCGCTCTGGGCAGATGTTTGAGTGTTAGGGAGTATTAGCTGGGCATCGAGTGTTTGATTTGGACGAAAGGGAATATTGGGGAGGGCCAAGTAAACAGCTACCAATCTGGTTTTACTATCTGCCAATGGAGAGATGCGAACTACACGACTATCAATCTCACGGTTTGCAAAACTGATTTTCGCGGGAGTACCGACTACAAGCCGATCAGCCGTGTCCAGGTTAACTGCAATTTCCAATTCATTACGATCATTTTGGATAATATTACTGAAAAGCGTTTGAGGACTGACCAAATCGCCAGGATTTGCGTTGATTTCCCCCAATATACCGCTGGCTGGAGCAAAAATTTTGAGGTTATTCAAACCGATTTGAGCCAATTCCAAATTAGTTTTGGACAAACTGGCTTGTGTAGTTACTTGGTTCAAGCTGTTTTCCAAAGTGAGTAGAGTGTTCTGATAGCTTTGCTTGGCTAATTCCAAGCTGTCAGCGGTTTCACCGTTATAGCCTAGTTTGGTGATAGTGGATTGCCTGCTTAATTGTAAATTTTCGGCTTGAGTTTGCAATTGGTCTGTTTGACTGCTGAGCTGATTGTTTCCAAGATCGATACCGGAGAGGGCTGAAGAATAACCATATTGAGCGCTATTTAAGCTGGAATAAAGTTGCTCCAAAGTTTCATTTAAAGCGTTTTGTTGAGTTTTTAAGGCTGTCAATGAGTCATTGCCGTTTGCATTGCTTGGTACTGCGGCGGAATCAGGTGTGGCTGATTCTGGCGTTGGAGTAGCTGATCCGGCGGACTGATAATTTTGTTGATCTACTAAATCTTGTTCCTGCTCCACTAGGCGACGTTTTTCATCCTGCAAAGCATTAATTTGAAAGATTAAAGTATCGATATCTGACTGCGCTTTGCTGAGATCTCGTTGATTTTTGCGCTGTGTGGTATTCCAGGTTGAACCGAGAGTGCGTAGAGAATTTTGTAAATTTTGATAATTGTTGTCGATTTGTGCTAAATCAGTACTGATTGCCTGAAATTGGTTTTGGGCAGATTGTAATTGCAATTCAGCTGAATTTTTCCCCACAGCAACTTGCTTTTTGGTGGTTTGGAGAGCTTTTTGAGCGGAATTAAAATTAGTTAAAGCAATTTGATACTGCTTTTCTGCCTGATGGGGCTGACCATTGGTACCACCTAGTTCAGCTATCACATCTCCTTTTTGGACCAAGGAACCTGGCGCGATGAAGACTTGTTTCAACTCAGCAGCGGTTTGGGGATAAATTTCAACTTGAGAAAGTGATTTAACCGTACCTAAAAAATTGAGTGTAATTTGACTACCCGTTGCCGTCTGAATGGTTCTTACTTGAGGTTTATCCGAAGTGACATTGGTGTCAGTGGTGGCAGTTACTGCTGCTGAGCCGGTTTCTGTGGCTGTTGATGTGGAAACTGGCGCATTTCCCTGATCAGCGGAATTAGCAGCATTGCTCGTGAGATTCGCATTTTGATTGGTAGTATAATTATTGTAAAACCAGATGCCTAACCAGCTTAAAATTGCTAATACCAAAACCCAGATAATTACTTTAACAGCTTTCATATTAATAAATTAGAAGATGTGAATATATGCCACTATCTCATAGTTGTCAAATTCGATTTTTATTTTTTATTTAAGTTTGGGATAAGTTTTTTTCAGAAAAAAGTTAGAAAATTTTTAAAAGGTTTTAATAGCCTCTTTCTAAAGTGTAAACGTGCTCATTGAAAAACAGAGAGGTAAAGAATGGAAATTTGGATGACCTGGTATGTCGTCGAAGCGATCTGGCGGTTGGTCAGTCACCACTGGCAGACCTTGATCGGGGTGTTGATGGTCTGGTCATGGTGGCGACAGGGAGCGGCGCTGCGCAAAGCGCAGCGCCTGCTGACGGAAAATCAGCAGTTCCAGCAGCAAGTCAAGCAGCTGGTGAATAGCCTCGCCAAGGATCACTCCTATCAGGAAAAACACCTGGAAAACCACAATGAATGGTTCACTCACTTCGAGAAAAAGGTGAGTCAAATCAATCAGAATGTGGTCACCTTCAACAAAAATCTTCTGGCCACGCTGCCTATGCAGCGTGCTCAGCTGAAAGCAGCGCTCGAGTACAACAACGAACTGCTCCACTACTGTATGGAGCTGAGAGGTTATTACCTGGGACAAATTGATCAAAGCAAGAAAGCCCTCGAACCAAAAATGCCAGTGCGCAAGGAGCTGCGAGCCCAGGAGGAGCCATCCGACTGTCTCGAAAAGCCTAAGCAATCGGCAAAAACGGTAGATGATCAGCAGCCGAACTGAAAGCTGATCAAATACTGAACTGCTTTCAGTTCGGCGTTTGCATCGGCAGCAAACGTTGAAAAACCAGTACAACAATCGGGTGATTACACTCGATGCCAGAAGAAAGGTCCTGAATCATGAAGCGTGAACTCAATCTGCAGGTGATTGGCAAAGAGGTCGGGTGGTGGAGGCTCTTCCTGATGGGAGCGCTCTTCTCCACGCTGGTGACCATGCTGGCCAACACCTACAACCGTCTCCGTCGCGGCCTGTTCAAGCAGGACTGAAGCGGCAACATCGTCTTCCTTAACTTCCTTCAACTTCCTGTTTTTCCAAGAGCCTACCGGCCGGAAATTCCCCTGTGGTTACTGTGCGAACAGTGCGCTGCGGGGGATTTCTTTTTTATAGTTAATAAATCTAAAATACTCTTTTCACCAATTGTTGAAGATTTTACTTTTTTATTCTCAGGGTTTATAATAAACTTTCTACAAATTTTACAGGAGAGAACGCAATGTCCAAGTTAACTATACAAACGGGTACAGACAATCTAATACTCAGACAAAAATCTTTGCCAGTGAAAAAGGTTGGCAAAGAAACCTTGAAGTTGATTAAAGATATGGAAGAAACCATGAAAGCAGAAAATGGCGTTGGTATAGCGGCTCCGCAAGTTGGTAGTAATGTGAGAGTGGTATTGGTGACTTTTAATTTAAACACAGCACAAGAGCAGATTGTAGCTTTGATTAATCCAGAAATTATTTATAAATCTCGCGAGGAGGAATTGGACGAAGAAGGCTGTTTGAGTGTACCAAAACAGTTTGATCAAGTGTGGCGCAGTAGGGAGGTGGTGGTAAAATTTTGGGATTTGAACGGTAAAGAAAAAATGTTGAAATTGAGCGGCTTCAACGCACGTGTGGTGCAGCATGAAATAGACCATTTGGATGGAGTTTTGTTTGTGGATCGGGTGGAAAAGGTAGTGATCGGAAAAATGGCCAAGAAGGTTGATCAGCATGAGCAGAGATTGTAGCGGTGGAGGGGCGTGGGGGACTGATTGTAAAGGGAAAAGCCCCGATGCGGGTTAGGCACTGGGGCTATTTCCTTGGCTTTTGGCGGCCGCCGAAAGCGGCCGCCGCGTTGGGGCTGGACATGCTAGCCCCTGAGGAAAGGGTTGTCGCGCAAGTGCTCCGGTACCGTAGGGTACAGTTGGTAGTTCTGCAACAGTTGCTGCAGTGCGTCTTCGTTGCCCTGGTTCTGTTCCTCGAAGTGCGGCACTCTCGGTTCCATCAAGCTGACGTTGATGGTGTCCAAGAGATTGAAGCTATCGAGGAGCATCAACCTCTCCGGCCCGATGCCGAAGAGCAACTGCTGCACAACTTCCGGCCAGATGCGGCCGTACTTCTGGCAGAACAGGGCGAGCCCCATGACGAGGGCCCTTTCCAGCCGGACTGCGCTGCGCTCGTGGAGGCGCTCAGAAAGCGCGTCCAGTGCCCGGTTGAGCTTCAGCACCCAGTCGGGCTGGTGACGGCTCTGGAGCAGATACTGCTCGAACTGCTCGGCGAGCCATTCAGGCGAGCCGCGAACCACGAAAGCGTGGTTCTGCAGCAGTGCGTCGATGTAAGTCTCGATCGCCTGCTGTTTGCGCTGCCAAATGCCCGACTGGGGACGAAGGCTGGGCGTGGGAATGGTGTCTCGGGCGTCGGCGACCACGGCGGTGTTCTTGCGTGCCATTTGTTTTCTTCCTTTCATAGACTTCTTAAGCCAAGGTTTTAAAGAACAATTAAGCCGATTACGGCTGACGTAACTGAGTTTCCTCAATTCATCTTTATTATCTTTACCATTAATTTGACTTTTTGTCAATTTATTACATGGCAATATATTCTAGTCTGGACGATAAATAAAAAAACCTGAGTTTTTAGCTCAGGTTTTTGTTTTACTGTAGCTATTTTCTCGCACTACTCCAGAATTAGTTCCGGGTATAATTTAAACTGATTGAGCAACTCTTCAACTTGTGCTTTGGACTGGTCGCGGATTCTGGCTTCTAATAGGTACTTCGCTTTGCTGGCGGAGCCATCTTCGGCAAGTTGAGGCTTAGTGTTTTGCAAAGATTTGACTAATATATCGGCGATGATAGCCATTTGTGGCTCAGTCATGCCCAGTGTGGTGATGGCCGGTGTGCCCAGGCGTAAGCCGGAAGTGTACCAGACACCATTACTATCAAATGGTAGAGCATTTCTATTGACTGTTAAGCCACATTCTCGCAAGGCTTGTTCCGCTTGGCGACCCGTTAAGCCAAAACTTTCAAAAACATTGATTTGTAAGAGATGATTGTCTGTACCTCCGGTAAGTACACGGACTCCTCTATTCTGTAATTCTGATGCCAAAGCTTGGGCATTTTTCACTACTTGCGCGGCATAGTCGGCAAATTGTGGTCGCAGCGCTTCTTGGAAAGCAATTGCTTTGGCGGCCATCACCATAGGTAGCGGCCCGCCTAGTACCATTGGGCAACCTTTGTCCACATATTCAGCTAGCCACTTCTGGCACAGAATGAGACCTCCACGCGGGCCGCGGAGGGTTTTGTGAGTGGTAGACGTAATGATATCGGCAAAAGGAATGGGGTTGAATTCATTAGTAAAGACTTTTCCAGCTACCAGTCCGGCAAAATGAGCCATATCAACCATCAATACAGCACCAACTTCGTCGGCTATGGCGCGCATTCTGGCAAAATCTATTTTACGCGGATACGCACTATAGCCCGCCAAAAGGATAAGTGGTTTCACTTCCAAAGCCAATTGTCGTATCTGTTCATAGTCCAGAAGTCCACTTAATTTTGAGACATTGTAATGATGACTGACAAATAATTGCGCAGAAATATTGAGTCGATAACCATGTGTTAAGTGTCCACCAGAGCCGATATCTAAGGCTAAAAGTTTTTGATTACCCAGGCGGGTACGCAGCTGTTGAAACTGCTCTTCGGACAGCGACTTAAGATCTGTGAGGTGAAGCTCTTGCAGAAATTGAGGTTGCACACGTGCCGCTAAAACCGCCAAAAAAGCTACCAAATTAGCGTCCGCACCTGAGTGGGGCTGAACATAAGCATGATCCGCTTGGAACAGTTGGCGTGCTAACTGGGCAGCTTTACTTTCGATTAGGTCGATATTTTCACAGCCAGCATAAAAGCGACTTCCCGGAATTCCTTCGGCATATTTATCGGTTAATAAATTACCCATAGCCTGCTGAACCGCCAATGAACAATAGTTTTCTGAAGCAATTAATTTAAGATGCCTTCTTTGATCCTTTAATTCCTGCAGTATGGCCGCAGCAATTTCCGGTGATACAGAAGCAACCGTGTCCAGTGCCGCATAAAAAGAGATGGCTGCGGTTACAGGTAAACGGCCGTTCAAGGCTTGTTGGTATTGATCTAAGTAGCTGGAAGTGATTGTCATTTTTCCGAGGGTAAATTCTGCCCGGATTGTAGACTATTCCTGCTTAAATGCCAATGAAATCAAATGCCTAACCAAATCATGGTATTGTTTTTTTCGGAAAGCGTCTCGGGCGGCAATCAGATAATCCAAGCCTTGTACAGTTTTTTCGTTGGCACCGATGATTGCTGTTTTTTTCATCACCTCCAATAGTTCTGGTAATTTGCGAATTCCTTGATAATTGGGATCCAAATCTAGTTTGATACAAAACTGCAACAAATCATGGAGGATGTACTGATCGGAGTTGGGACTGCAGAAATAATTGCGATCGAAATAAGCTCTAGCTTGAATTTTGGCTTCTCTTCTCTTTTTTTGAGCAACTAAATAGGGAGATGGCTCTTTACTTAAACCGTTTGGATTTGAATGATGGAATGGTTGTGGACATTCATACAAAGCCGCGCCTGTGATAAAAATACCTGTTGCTTGAGCTAATTGATAGGTTCTGGTGGCAATATCCTGAATTTTGTTTTGAGACTGTAATTCTGCAACTGATAATGCTCTGGTGACCGTTCGTCGATCTTCACCGTCTCCCAAAAAAATCTTTAAGTCTATTTCATGTATGTCCGGAATTTCTTGTGCCATTTTCGAACGCGAAATCTCCATGATACCCTCAATCAGGCTGTGCAAACTAACTTCCAGTGCATCGATCTGCCATAAGACCCGAGGCTCTATACCTTTTTTGAGCAACCCGGAAAAGGCAACTGAAGAAGTTGTTACTTTGGAATTATTCTCCATAAAGCAAAAATTTCATTAAAACGTAACTATTCTAATCGAATATTAACAGATTTGGGAAAGATGGCAACTAATTTAAATTGTTGTCAGTCAAACCGGTGGCTACTGCTGGAGCCTCTTTCGGCTTGCGTTTGAGAACCATAGCTACCATATCTTTAGTCAGGACACGAGTGAGGAAAAGTCCGATCAGGTAAATTAAACCGGAGATAATTATCAAGCTAAGCAGAGTAATAAGATGCTGAATGCCGATTAATCGTTCCGTACTGACTGAAGGGAGAAGTGCCTGAAAGAGAGCCCAGGGCGTTTTGGTGAAGTTGGAATCAACGAAATAAAGTTTGCCAAAATATAAGACCACTGACATGAAGGCAGTACAAAAAATCACTTTCGCGAACGGCAAAAGAGACAACTTAAAATCTACAAAACGTTTAGCTAGCCAAAAGCTGGCTAAGGTGATGTAAATTTCAGTAATGATATTGGAAAAAGCGGCACCTTGAATGCTGTAAACCGGTATTAAAAAGGCGTGCAGAATGATAGTTAAAACTACAGCACTGGCGTTTCTGGACAACATTTTTTGCTGTTGATTAGCGGCGATTAAGATGTAGCCGAAAAGCCCGTTCATGAAGCTGAATACGATGGCGACGATTAAAATTTGCAAAACGCCGTCTGAACCAAAAAAACCGGTGGCAGGATTGGACAAAAAAGAAGGAGAAGCTACCAAGGCGATCACTTGATATGCCAAGATAAAGGTTCCAGCTGCAATCGGTAATGAAGCCATCATCAGAAAATCAAAAGAGTATTGAATGATTTTGTGGTGATTACCGTCCTTGGTATTGAGACTTTTGGTAAGCAGCGGCAAAATAGCGTTCATGAAGTATAGTGGCACCACCCCGGCCGCTTCCAAAATTGTTAAGGGCGCACCGTATAAACCAACTTCAGTGGTGCTCTTCATGGTCAGCAGCGAGATGGAGCCCAGACGAAAAATAATTTGATTAAGTATGAGTGCTATGCCGTAGGGGAGCGATTTCCAAACCACGTCTTTCCAAATAGCCCAATCGAAACGGTAGCGGATTTTGGTGATTTTGTTGGCCGGCCAGAAGGTAATCAGGAACATGGCGATGTTTCCAATAATTCCCGCGAACAAGAGCAAATAAAATGAATTTTCGCTAATATTGCAGCTACTGGCTTGATTTAGAAAAGTTAGAGTTTCACCATCCTGACAATGCGGAAACCAGATGAAGGTGACAAAAACCATCCAGGCTAAGGCCACGATTTTACCAATTACTGAGCCGAGTGCATTCCATTCCATTTTTAAATGTACTTGTAGGGTGGTGGATACTGTACCAGTTAAAATAGCGAAAACTGTTGTCACCCCGGCGATCAGAATTGACCAAGCAGCTACTGTCCAGGGCGCAGGTCCAGCCGGCATGCTACTTTGACCTTGGAACAGCCAGGTGAGCGGACCATTGAAAGCTGGTATGAACAAAGTACTGATAATGGCAATGCCAATGATCAAAATGATCATAATGGTACGAATGGTGAAGAGGTTGCCCAAAATAATCTCTTCTTTTTCCGGTGCTTTGGTCATCTCACGCACACCGATGGTATATAAACCCAGATCAGAAACTATTGCGAAAAGTGCCAAATATTCGTAAATGGAGCGGTAAAAACCATAACCGGAAATGTCCAAAAAGTTAGTCAGAATTTTGAGCGTGACGATACCGAAAACGGCCAACACTAATTTTGCTGCCACTTGAGAAAAAGTGTTGAAGAGAATTTTACGCGCGACATTGGACATTGATAATCTGCATTAATTTTACGGCTGGCATTCTAGCAGAATTTGCCGTAAAGGGGAGAGCAAAATAAAACTACAGCTAGGCGAAAAGGCCAAGAATAGGTATAATAAAAGGGCAGCTGGTAATAGTTGGGACGAGGGAAGCTGCCTTTTAAACAATTTGAAGAATGTACGAGCACAAACAAAAGCTGGAAAGGATTTCGGCGGAAATCAACAAGGCTTTGGAAAAAATCGATTTAGGCGCATTAAATAAACAAATAGAGGAGTTAAACACAGCGACACAAGCAGAGGGTTTTTGGCATGATACGGAAAGGGCACAACAAGTAAGTAAAGAATTGGCGGCCTTGCAAAAAGAGAAAGAGCAGTGGGTAAAAATTGGTGAAGAAATGCAAGAGGTGAATGAATTAATGAATACGGTAAAATATGAAGATAATCCTGCTGAGGGGGAAGAGCTAAAAGGTATCATTGATGATTTAGAAAAAAAATGGCGCAAGCTGGAAATAAGGACTTTTTTGAATGGCAAGTACGATAGCTGCCCGGCTATTTTGAGTATTCATGCCGGTACAGGTGGTAAAGACGCAATGGATTTTGTGGATCTTTTGTTAAGAATGTATTTACGCTATGCGGAGGAAAAGGGCTATAGTGCGGAAATACTGGAAAGGTCTGCGGGGGAAGAGGTGGGAACCAAGTCTGTCACAGTCTTGATAAATGGCTTGATGGCTTATGGCTATTTGAAGTGTGAAAAAGGTGTGCATCGACTAGTTAGAAATTCACCCTTTAACGCCAAGAATTCACGGGAAACTTCTTTTGCATTGGTGGAAGTAATGCCGGATGTAGACACACATCATGACGTATTGATTAAAGCAGAAGATTTGCGGATAGATACTTTTCGAGCTGGTGGAGCTGGCGGACAGAATGTCAATAAAGTCAACTCTGCAATTCGCATCACACACCTACCTACTGGGGTGGTAGTGGCTTGTCAAAGTGAGCGCAGTCAGCATCAAAACAAAGAACAAGCCTTGAAAATCCTTAAAGGCAAACTAATTGAATTGGCAGAAAAACAACAGGTCGCGGAACTTTCACAAATTAAAGGAGAAAGAGTGGAAATGAGTTGGGGTAATCAGATACGATCGTATGTGTTACACCCTTACACTATGGTCAAAGATCATCGGACTGATTATGAGGAGCGTGATGTTAATGCGGTTTTGGAGGGTGGCTTGGATGGGTTTATTGAGGCGGAGTTAAAGAAATAATGTACTGAAAAAGAAGCTTACTTGCAATTTCAAGGAAATGTTGATATTATCTATTTTCCTGATACAATGACGGTAGTAATTCTCAAAACAAAATTTTCAATTTGTGAACAGAGACGATTCCGTTGAATTAACACGATAACTATTTATTAAAAATGGACGATTTACGAAAAGAAGAACCAGAAAAAAAATTAGATATACTGGACCAGTGGCTCAAACAAACGCTTAATATTGGCAAAATGTTTTCAGGTCAACCTGATAAACAACCACAGCAAACGCCAAATCAGCAAAATCAGCCGGGACAATCAACGGTACAGTCACATGCAGCGGCTCCCCGTCCGCAACAGACAGCGCATCACGGACAACAGACAGCGCATCACGGACAACAGACACAGAGAAATCTCGGCAATTTACCTGCCAATCAAAAAAAACCTCAGCTATCCAGAACACAGCAGACACCTGCCAAGGGGCAGCAGCCTGTTCAAGCAATTCAAAAGGGGCAATATGGTAATATTAAAAACAAGTTTAAATGGCGCCATCAAAAGGATAATCCCAGTTTTAAAGGCAATTTCAATCAGAGGCATAAATTCCAGGTAGCCATCAAAAAACAACGTCAGGAAGGTTTTACACAACTTGATCCTAGAGGTAAACTCCGCATCATTCCAATTGGCGGTTTAGATGAAGTGGGAAAGAATACCATGATTTTGGAATATGAAGATTCTATAATTTTGATTGACTTGGGTTTTCAATTTCCGGAGGCGGATATGTTGGGCGTGGATTATGTGATACCGGATATTACGTACTTGAAAGATAAAGTTCACAAAATCAAGGGCATTGTGGTGACACATGGACATTTGGACCATATTGGTGGCATACCCTATCTGTTGCCAAAATTAGGTTATCCGCCGATTTTTGCTGGAAAATTGACCATGGGCTTAATTCAAAAACAGTTGGAAGAACATGGGCTTTTGAATCAAGCTACTTTGAGGGTATTTAAAACCGATGAAACCTTTCAATTCGGCAAAATCAAGGTTTCAATGTATCGAATTACGCACTCTATTCCTGATTCAGTAGGTTTATTTATTGAAACTCCGGCGGGTTCCATCCTCCATACCGGAGACTTCAAAATCGACTTAAGTCCCGCCGGAAATCAGGTCCCGCCGGACTTCGCCAAAATCACCGCTTTCGGTGAAAAGGGGGTCACTCTGATGATGTCCGACTCCACCAATGCTACCAAGCCAGGATTTACCATTTCAGAAAAGAAAATTGGCGAAACTCTGGAACATTTAATCAAGGATACACCAGGAAGAATCATTATCGCTTCATTCGCTTCACAAATTGGCCGCATTCAGCAAATAATTGATGCAGCGGTAAAGCATAACAAAAAAATCTTTCTCAGTGGCCGCAGCTTGATTGATAACAGTGTGATGGCGGCTGAATTGGGCTATTTAAAATATCCACAAGGACTAATCAGTGATGTAAAAAAAGCTAAAAAAACGCCACCAAATAAAACGATTATTTTGACTACCGGTTCTCAGGGAGAGCCTGTGGCGGCGCTTTCCCGCATGGCATTGGATGAGCATCCGCATGTACAAATTGGACCAGGCGATACGGTAGTTTTGTCATCTTCGCCAATTCCCGGAAATGAAATGGCGGTGGTGCGTGTAATCAACAATTTATCGCGTTTGGGAGCAAGAATAATTCATAACAAAATTATGGATGTGCATGCTTCAGGTCATGGTCAGCAAGAAGATTTGAAACTGATGTTTGCATTGGTGAGGCCAAAGTACTTTATGCCGGTGCATGGTGAATTTTTTATGCGTAAAGCACATGGCGAAATTATGGTCAAAGACCTGGATTTACCCGCGGACAAAATGATTATGGTAGAAAATGGTGATGTTTTGGAAATGCGCAATGGTGAAGTGAAAGTAACTAATGAAAAAGTTTCCACCAAGTATATTCTGGTAGATGGTCTGGGAGGCGGAGATATTGGTTCACAGGTAATGATGGATAGACAAATTTTGGCTGAGAATGGAGTGGTGATTTTGATTATGAGAATTGATAAACGCAGTCAGGAGTTGATTGGTGAAATCAATGTGGAGACCCGTGGGTTTATTTACATGGAAGAATCAAAGGAAATTCTGAATGGCATAGTTAAAAAGGCACGGGAAGCATTTTATGAGATGGCTAAGAGCAACCCCAATTTTGGCCTGGAAGAAATGAAAATGCATATTCGTGAAAGCGTTGATCAATATTCCGTGTCCAAAATTGATCGTCAGCCGTTGATTCTGCCGTTGATTTTGACTAATTAATTGATTAATCAGATTGAAAAAGTTGCGAGTTTTGATGCGCAGCTTTTTTTTGAATTATGAATAAATTAATTTTGACCGGATTCCAGACGAGTAAAGGCAGTAACGAATTTACCGTTTTGGCGTATGCTCCGAATTTTTTTGAGGATGTCACCCTTGGTGACAAGCCTGCCACGAACAAAGGGGTTTTGACTGGAAAATTTTTCGGCATACTCTTGGCCTCTTTCTGAACCAATGACATAGCTGTCTGGGCGGTTTTTGGCGGCGGGATAGAGTACGCTTAAATATAAGTCATCAATGCTCTTGTTGCGGCCGTTGCGCTTAAAGTAGATTTCTACCAAATCCAGTTGTTGCAAGGCCGTCATTCGACGAATTGTATTAACTTCCAAATGATACGTTGAACGTGCGGTAGTTGGAATCCACTGAATCAAACCTGTCGCGCCAATAGAGTTTTGCGCTTGTGGATTGAGTCCACATTCCAACTGGAAAATGGCAATTAAATCTTCGGGAGCACAACCAATATTGTTGGCCACTTTTTTAACTTTTTCACGAAAATCGCGATTTTCTAATAAGGCCATACCACGGAGATTAGCCGTAGAATCGGTTCCTTCGATGACAATTTCGGGTTCCTTGTTTTTTGATGAAGTGCTTTTGGCTGCTGATTCTCTTGGTCTGGACTGACTGGGCTGAGATGGGGAGTTTTTGGCAGTCGTAGCGTCGGTAGCGTTGGGAATGTTTAAAGTAATGCCTTTTAACTGCGCATAGGCTTGAATCACTTCCGCGGCTTTGGCTGCTCCACCGGCTGAATACTGCCCAAAAAGCGCGTAATGCTCCATCAGATATTGCAGAAATTCCGCAGTGTAATTACCGGATTTTTGAATAGCGACATTGGGATGCTCATTTTGATAAAGGCTTTGAGCGGACTGCAAGTAGCGGCAAGCGGTGGCAATCTGAGCTTCCGGAAGACCATTGAGATCGTTACCGTATTGTCCTTTAAAAACCGATCTGATGGCAAGCAGTAATTGCGGCTGCAAATCGAAACGGGCAGCTTCTTGGTAAATTTTATTAATTTCTGTTTCGGGCGGCTTGTTTTCGCTATCAATAGCGGTTTTGGTAATTTTTTGAAACCACTCTTTGACTAAATTTTCTAAAGTTTTTTCTTCTTTAATGAGAGTTTGTTGATCAGCGGTTTTTTCTATTACCAGAGAGTCACCGGAGACGATTGCCAGGTAGCGACCTTCGGCAGTATAAAAATTGCCTTGTATGCCTTTTCTGACTCCCTTTTGACCATTCACACTGACTTCTTTGACAGCGGCTGGCAAAATGGAAGCCAGCCCGACAGCATGCTGAATGGCACTATTACCACCAAAATCAATTGTAGCAGAGACACCTGCTTTCAGGTCACTATTTTTGAGATTAGTTATGGCTTGCAACTGTACTTCCTGAGCGAGAGCCAAAAATTGATCGGGAGTTTTTTCGAAAGCAGATTTTGCTACTTCCTTAGCTAAAGAAGTTCTTTCTGATTTGCTGACAGCGGTGGCTTGACTTGTGTCTACATTAACCACTTCTCGACGCTGATTTTTGGATTTTTCAAGAATTTGTTTTCGTGCTTCCTGCCTCCCTACTTCACGATCAAGAGCCTGGCCAATGGCTCCATCAAGACTTCGTTCAACTGTTTTTTGTGCTGTATTTGTGTCTGCCATTGGATATAATTTGATCTGAATATTATAGCATTTTTTGTGGAGAAAGAGAAGTTTTATCAACAATTGGTAAAGAAATACAGTGTGACTTACTATTGGTCATCTCAACTTTTCCCCCAGCCAGTACGACAAAATGTCTTTAGACTCTATGCCTTTTTACGACTCGGCGATGAAGTGGTTGATAATCCAGTGGCGGAGCCAAGATCAGCCCTAAAGGAGTTGCGCAAGAATTGGCTACAGATTTTGGAAAATGATCAAAAAGATATTCCAGTAGATTGGCAAAAAACCTGGGACAAATGGCAGAAAAGTGGCTTCGATTTAAAAGTAATTGAAACTGAAATTTGTCTAGAAATGGCTAAATTGTTGGAGGAGTTTAAGTTTGATCCCGCCTGGATTGAAGCGTTTTTCTGGTCGATGGAAAGGGATCTTTCTGTCAAAAAATATGATGATTGGGAGGAGTTGAATCGTTACATTTTGGGCAGTGCGGAAGTGGTTGGTTTGATGATGAATAAAATTATGGGGGTAGAAGATAACAAGGCCAATAATGCAGCTGCTCGAGCATTGGGTTGGGCGATGCAGATGACAAATTTTGTCCGCGATATTGAGGAGGATTGGGGACGAGGGAGAATTTATTTACCTGTGGCTGAACTGGAGAAACTGCAGATGAAGGTGGAAAATTGGGGTAGTGAGAGGCAAAGTGCAGAGATGGAAAATTTGTTGAAAAAAGTGATTAGGGAAATTTTTGACCAGTATGAAGTGGCTATTAAAGGTGCTCAGGCTATTCCCAAAAATTCCAGACTGGCTGTTTTGACTTCGATTTTTGTATATAGACAGGTTTTGGAAAAAATAGCGCGAAAACCGCTGGCGGTTTGGCGGAAAAATTTTAAAAAGACTTTTAGTATGTTTCCGAGAGCCATTTGGCGGGCATGGTGGTATTATTGAAGTTTGATGTGATTTGCAGAAGATAGCTGTTGAGTTTGATCATTAAGTGAGAACCCGCCGCGCTCGGGTTGGGGTGAGCGCGGCGGGTGCAGGTCGTTCTGGGCCAAAAGCTCGATGGCTTCAGCTCAGAAACTGATCTGACTTGCTTGAACGTGCGACGTCTGCTGATGCGGCATCGTGAAGATTTGCAGCCCGACCTTACGCAGGACTCCAGCCACCAGCTCCCCCACCAGATCTTCATGTTCATAAACATGATAGATCAGCGAGAGGTCGTAGTTGGGAGTGATGCGGAAGTTGGGGAAAAGTCGATCCTCTTCTTCGGGAGTGAGCGCCCTGGTTTCCACCGGGATGGCGTGGAGCATCTCGTCCTTGTACCCGTAGAATCGCAGATGCGATTTGACGCTCACCAGCAAGTGGTGAACTTCCTCCTCGCGAAGTTTGTAGTTGTGACTCCTCTCCGTGGCGTGGATCAAC
>CAZJJZ010000011.1:0-5832 GCA_964546505.1 uncultured Candidatus Peribacteria bacterium | reverse complement strand
AAAATTGGCTCCCTGACGGGCAATCAACTCGCCAAGATATCCTTTTTGAGCTGTGTCACGGTTGCCGTAACTGGTCGAGGTAACGAAAATCATATCTTCCTTGTTGTCTAAAGGTCCAATAAGCTAAGCCAGAACGTGGATTTTAAATTTATTTCAAAAAATGTCAATGGCGTGATTTGGCAAAATTTTGCTATGCTGCTAAAAAATATTTCAACGCTATGCATTTTTGGGCAATTATTTGGGCGATCTTGGGTCTGGGCATGGGCTTTTTTGGCATTCAGGGGGATTTTTGGTTAATCGGCTATTTGGTCAATATCACATTAATCACGCCGCTTGTTTGGGGGACGGTGATGATGTTAGGCTGGAAAAAAGCTGTCGTTAGCACTTTGTTGATCGGTGTACTGGCAATTTTTGTAGAGTCGCTTGGATTATTGACCGGTTGGCCATATGGAGAGTTTCGTTATCTCCCTGGAATAGGTCCACTTTGGCAAAACTTCCTGCCTTACATTTTACCTATCAGTTTTTTGCCACTGTTTTTGTCGGCTTGGACCTTGTCTTGGCTATGCCAAAGACCTGCAACGATCTGGCTTTGGATGCTGATTTTGGATCTAATGCTTGATCCCATGGCAGTACACCTTGGTTTGTGGGTATACGCGGAAGAGGGTTGGTACTTGGGCGTACCATTAAGTAATTTTCTGGGCTGGATGATTAGCGGAGTGGTAATGAATTTGGTGTGGTGGAGACTAACCAGAAAAAGCTTAAAAGTGTCTAGAAAGGCCAGCGAGATGCTGATTAATGGCACCAGTGGTTTTGTTGCTTTGTGGACTTCTGCTGCAGCGGTGGTCACCTGGAAAACTGCCAACTGGTGGTTCTTGCTGCCTGTGGCAATTGGTGCCTCACTGTTGATTTTTTTGAATTGGCAGAAGCAGCAAAGAAATGCTATTTTCTCCAAAGAATAAAAAATCATCAATGAACAAAAAAATTGTCATTATCGGCTCGGGATTAGGTGGATTGGCTGCCGCTGGTCTACTGGCGAAGGATGGTTATGAGGTAACGGTATTGGAGAAAAATGCCAATCTGGGTGGAAGAGCCGGACTCTGGGAAAAAGATGGTTTCAAATTCGATTTAGGTCCCAGTTGGTATTTAATGCCGGATATTTTTGAGAAATTTTTTAGCGAAATGGGTACTACCGCGGACAAAGAATTGGATTTGGTACGTCTTAATCCGGCTTATCGGATTTTTTTTGAAGCGGAAAAGGACCAAAGTGGTCGAATCACGAGGCCAGCAGAAAAGGTGGATATTAGCGACTGGCAACAAGTAAGAGCTTATTTTGAAGCACTGGAGCCCGGAGCTGGGGCCAAGTTTGATGAATATATGCGTATTGCCGAGTATCAATACAAAATTGCCGTGAATGATTTTCTGCCTTTGCAATACAATAAATTGAGTGATTTTTTGAGCTGGCGGATGATGACGGAAGGACGAAAATTGCATGTGTTTGAGAATATGGATCGATATATCAAACGCTTCTTCAAAAATCCGCGAATTAAGAAAATTCTGGAATATAATCTGGTGTTCTTGGGCTCTTCACCATTTAATACGCCGGCTTTGTATAATATTATGAGTTATGTTGATTTTGGTTTGGGCGTTTGGTATCCCAAAGGTGGAATTTATGAATTGACTAAGGCATTAACTCGCCTTGCAGAGCAATACGGTGCCAAAATACACCTCAATACTCCGGTAGAAAAAATTTTGGTGGAGCAGGGTAAAACCGTGGGAGTGAGAGTGGAAGGGGGGAATGTGTTTGCTGCTGATAGAGTGATTTCTAACGCAGATTACGCTTTTACGGAAAGGAAATTGTTGGAGGCGAAGGATCGCACTTATTCAGAAAAATATTGGAATAGTCGTATTTTGGCGCCATCGGCCTTTATGATGTATTTAGGCTTAAATAAGCGCTTTCCAAGTCTGCAACATCATAATTTGTACTTCTGTAATGATTGGAATCAGAATTTTGAAGATATTTTTAAATACAAAAGAATCGGCTCTAATCCCTCCACTTATGTCTGCGCACCGAGTGTGACCGATCCAACAGTAGCTCCGGCAGGTTGTGAAAATGTGTTTGTTCTAACGCCAATCGCCCCTGGAATTGAGGTTGATGAAGTGGCAATGGAAAACCTCGTTATGGATCAATTGGAAAAGCAATTTGACATGCAGGGCATACGGGAAAATATTTTGGTGAAAAAAGTCTTTAGTGCGAAGGATTTCAGTACTTTTTTCAACAGTCAAAATGGTACGGCATTGGGATTGGCGCATAATTTGATGCAAACTGCATATTTCAGACCAAAGCAGAAATCACCGAAAGTGCAGGGGTTGTACTATGTGGGGGCCGGTACTCATCCGGGAATTGGCATGCCAATGGTAATGTTATCAGCTCAGGTTTTGGCTGAGGGATTTAGAAAAGAAAGTTCGCAAGGATAAAATTTGACTTATTAGTAAATTTATTATATTTTGTATTTGGAACATTGGAACGGATTTTAGGGTAAGCTTTTTGGATTCAAGGGAAAAAGAAATTGCTCTAGCCGCTGCCGTAAAACTTTGGCAATGAGCATCCAGGAAAATTTTCTTTGACCCAATTTAAATATGGAAAATCAAGCAAGAGGCTTTAGAAAAGCCAAGCCACAAGGCGCTTTTAAAGGCGGCTTTAAACGCCGAGCAAGCAGTGGAAAGCCCGCTTTTGGCGGGGGAAAAAGTAGCAGTTTTAGCCACCAGGGAAAGTCTGGTTATGGCAGAAATGAGAGAGCTGAATTTGGTGGTGAAAAGCGAGTAAGACCTGGCTACGGAGCTGAAGGTAGAAATGAGAGCAAGTCTGGTTTCGGCTATAAGAAAAAAACACGTTTTGGAGAAGAAAGCGGCGAAAGAAGCAGTTTTGGCCGCAGCAGAGGCTTTGGCGGACGAAATGATCGCCCTGCTTTTGGTCGTGCTGATAGCAAAAAATCCGCTTATGGTTTTGCAAAAAGAGTGGAAAGAGCTGAGGTGATGGGGGGAGAAAAGTCTGATTTGACAAAGAAGGAAGCCTCGACTTTTGAAAATAGCAGTGAAAAAAACGGCTTTGGAGGCGAAAGAAGAGAGAGAAGTAGTTTTGGGGAACGCAGAGGTGAAAGATCAGGGTTTGGACGTCGTGGTGGTTTTGGGGGAGGTCGATCGGGTTTTGGCGGTAGACGTGGACCGATGCAGAAAAGCAAAAGACTGACAGGAACCACTATTCGCGTGGATCAATTAATCAATAAAGTCGATGCCGAAAGACAATTTGCAGAACAGAAAATTGAGATTAAACATCGATTCAGTGATTTCGCCCTGGACGAGAGATTGCTGAAAAACATCACAGATAAAGGATATACTACTCCCACTCCAATTCAAGATCAGTCAATCCCTTTGGGTTTGGAGGGGCGTGATGTAATTGGCGTAGCAAATACCGGTACTGGTAAAACGGCAGCTTTTTTGCTCCCATTGATCAATAAGGTCTTGTTGGACAGAAATCAAAAAGTACTGGTAATGGCACCTACGCGTGAATTAGCTCAGCAAATTATGGATGAATTAATTCAGTTTGTGCGAGGATTGGGTATTCAGGCAGTTTTGTGTATAGGTGGTGCAGGTATTTTTCAGCAGGCCAGAATGATTAAAACACCATTTAACTTTTTAGTTGGTACTCCGGGTAGAATTATTGATCTCTATGAACGCAAAATGTTACATTTGGACCGATTTCAGAATGTAGTGTTGGACGAGGCAGATAGAATGGTAGACATGGGATTCATTAATGATATGAAATTGATTTTAGGAAAATTGGCCAAAACTCGCCAATCCTATTTCTATACCGCAACTTTGGAGGCAAAGATTGAAGATTTAATTCAGCAGTTTTTGAGTAATCCAATCAAAGTATCGGTCAAAACTCGTGAAACCGCACATACAATTGAACAAGACATTATTGAGGTACCAAAAGATTTGAAAGCCAAAGCAGCGGTACTGGCGGATTTGGTTAGTCAACCAGACTTTGGTAAGGCCATTGTGTTTGGACGCACCAAGCATGCGGTAGAGAAAATCGCTAAATTTTTGCTGGGGAAAGCTATTCGTGTGGATTATATCCATGGTGATAAAAAGCAGAATCAACGTTTAAAGACTCTGGAAAAATTCAAAAAAGGTGAAGTACAAGTGTTGATTGCAACGGATATCGCAGCCAGAGGCTTGGATATCCGTGATGTCGCGCATGTCATCAATTTTGATTTACCAGCCAATTATGAGGATTATGTTCATCGTATTGGTAGAACCGGTAGAGCTGAACAAAAAGGAAAGGCTATCACTTTTGTCAGTCACTAAAATTGCCAGTAGAGAATCCAGAAGAAGAGTATGCTACCAGCGATAGTATTAATGATCGGATAGTAGGGATAAATTTTTGCAATCGGTAAGTGTTTTTGCCACAAGAGAATGATGGTGATCACTGAATAAGCGAAAAGCAATACAACCGGTAGAATCAGCTGTGAGATTGATTCAGTCAGAAAAAACGATAATGAAGCCGCGCCTGCCAGGTAACAGCAGAGGCAATACCACAAAGTCCCATTGCGACCTAATAAAACGGCCGTGGTGGTGAGGCCGGCGCGGCGGTCGGGCTCGATATCCGGGATGGCTGAAATAGCGTGCATGGCCATAGCCCAAAAAGTCCCGGCCAATAGTATCGGCCAGGGCAAAACTTCATTTACCATCCCTAATGCTACTCCAGCGGGAAGTATATAGAGTATATTGAACATTCCGTCGAGGAAGGGCCAGGCCTTAGCTCTCACAGGTGGTAAGCTGTAGCACCAGGAGGTGACCAAAAAAGCCAGCCAAAAGATAAAGCTGAGTTGTTGCGTCAAAAACAAAGGAATACCAGTCGCAAAGGCAATAAACAAAGCCCATAAAAGCGTTTTTTGTTCTGATTGTCGCAATCGTGCTTCGTCCGTATCGTTTTTTTTGTGATTGTGTTGGTCAGTGTCTTGATCAGCCAAGTCATTGAGTCCATAGACCAATAAATTACCGGGAAACAAAAACCAGAAAAAGGCCAGAGCCAGCCACCAAAGCGCATTTGAGGGAGAGAACATCGAGGGGACGGCGGCAAGTAAAAAAGGCCCTGCCGTGTAGAGCCAAAATTTGGGTCGGCTGATTTTGATTAAGCGATTAATAGAGATCATTATTCGAACATTTTGACTATACCCTGCACACTTGGCAGGTTGTAAAGTTGTAATTCTTGTAAATCTAAATGCGCCATTTGTAATTCGGATTTGATTAGCTGCTGAGCTTGATCAACAATACCCTGCTCCTTGCCCAAGGCCAAGATATCTTGATGAGAGGAGACAGAAAGTGCGCCACTGCGCCATTCCTGAAGCCATTTTTGACGTTGTTCCGAACTGGCTTTCTCCCAGATCCAAATCAGCAGTGGAGTTACCTTGCCTCTCATGATATCCGCAGAAAGTCCATTGTTATTGCGTAGTTTTTGTAAAGAAAATTCAATCAAGTCGTCATTTACTTGGAACGCCAGACCCAAATGATTAGAAAGTTTTTGAATTGTGGGTAGGCGATTTTCGTGATTGCAACGTAAACAGGCTAGAGCAAGGGGTAGATAAAACGAGTATAACGCAGTTTTTTGACTGTAAAAATTAAGTATTTCACTAAGCGGGGGTTCCTCGTCAATTTCTAAAATATACTCATCCAACTGTCCTTTAGCGGTTTGGTCGATCACCGGGAACAGAATGGCAGCGGTTTGAGGATGAGGAGGGGCGCGCGGAGCAGGCGCGGCGGCTGGGGACG